>DATJZP010000012.1:0-118276 GCA_035498875.1 Myxococcota bacterium | reverse complement strand
GCCCTGGTGGGCCGAGCACTTCGGCGGTGAGCTCCTGGGCGTGCTGCAGGAGGCCGAGTCACGCGTCGACAGCGCCGAGGCGCGACTTGCCGCCCCGCCGCACGCGCAGGCGCCGGCAGCTCCGAGCGCAACTCCCGGCTCCGCCGATCCGCACGGCCCGAGTCACCGCCGCCGCTCCCGCGGCCGCCGCCGGGGCAGCCGAGGCGGCCGGCGCCGGGGCTGAGCGCCAGCCGCCCAGAGCGCTCTTCCACTCACCAAAGCCTGGGACTCGAAGCGAGCGCCTCCGCCCCAGGAAGTGACTTGCTCCCGTTCGCGGCCGCGCGGCCGCGGATGCCCGACGAGTGAGGGAGCGGCCCGCTGCGCGCCAGCGCAAAGATTTCGTGATCTGAGTCACGCGGAATTGGCGGCAGGCGGTCGCTGTAGAGACCCGTGGCGGGCTCACATAGCGACACTCCTGCGTGGCTGTTCTCGTTCGTCGACCTGGCCTTCCTGATCCTGTTGGCCATGACTCAGCTGGGCACTCCCGACGCCCAGAAGAGCATCGACCTGGGCGAGATCGTCGTGCCGAAGATCGGGTCGGACGGCGGCGCGCAGCCGATGGCCGAGAGCTACACGGGGCTGCAGCTGCGCGTGTATCCCGCCGGTGACGGCCAGCCGCCGTTCGAGCTGGTGGCGCCGGGCACGAATCCGCAGCGCTTCGTGAAGGACGAGCTGCGCCCGCGACTGACTCGCTTCCGCAGCGCCGGCATGGAGCGGCCGCTGCTCGCGCCCCACGCCGACTCGCGCAGCGAGGACCTGTTGTACGCGGTCGGCATGATCGAAGACCTGTGGCCGAGCAACCGGCGCGCCACGGTCGAGCGGGTCGCGGCTCCGCAGTGACCACCAGCGCCATCCGCCGCCAGTACGGCTGGGGCGCGGCACGGCTGTGCATCGAGGCACAGCCGGTGCGCCACGAGGAGACACCGCCGCTCCTGCCCAACGCGACCAGCGGCGCCGCCACCGTGTTGATCGGGGGCCTGGCCGTGTTCGCGCTCTTGCGCGCGATCCAGCCGCCCGAGGAGAAGCCGAGCGAGATCCAGATCGTGCAGCTGGCGGAAGAGACTCCGCCGCCGCCCGAGCCCGAGCCGATGGTAGAGCCACCTCCGCCCGAGCCGGAGCCCGTGCCCGAGGAGAAGCCCGCGCCGCCGCCCGAGCCGGTGGTCGTGGCGCAAGTGGCTCCCAAGCCCAAGCCGATCGCGCCCAAGCCCGCGCCGGCCAAGCGGCGCGAGCCGCCACCGATGCCCAAGCCCGAGCCCATCCACGTGGCGCCCGAGCCGGCGCCGGAGTGGAAGCGCGCGGCGCTGACTCCGCCGCCGCCCGAGCCCAAGCCGGTGACTCCACCGCCGCAGCTGCGCAAGCCGCCGGTGGTGATGCCGGCGCCCGCGCCGGTCGAGCCACCGAAGGAAATGGCCGAGTCCGCGCCGGCGTGGAAGCCCGTGGCGCTGGCCAAGGCGCCGGCACCCGCGGCCAAGGCCCCGGCGCCGCACGTGACCATCGACGCCGTGGCCAGCGCGCCGAGCGCCCCCGCGGAGCTGCCGTCGCGCTCGGTGACGCTGCCGCCGGGCGTGCCGGCCGCGCCCAAGACCACGCTGCGCGCGCCGCCGCCGAACCTGCGGCCCGTGGTGCCCGCCGCCGCCGCACCCGATCTCAACGCCGACGCCGCGCCGTCGAGCTACGCGCGGAACGCGGTGCCGGCGGCGCCCAGCGCGCCGGTCGTGACCAAGCGCCCGCCGCCCAAGGGGGCGCTGGCGATGCCGGGCATCGGCAACGCCTCGGCGAGCGAGTCCGCCGCCGTCACCGGCGACGCGCGTGACTACCAGCGTCCGGGAGTGACTGCGCCGCCGGCGCCGACCGCGCGCAGCGAGCCGAACGCCAAGCTGCGCGGCGTGCCGCTGGGGTCACTGGCGGCCTGCCGCAGCGATCGGCTCGAAGACGATCTCAAGCAAAAGGTGCTCGCAGCCGTTCGGAATCGTGAGGAGTGTGAGAGCGCCGCCGGGCGCTACCGCTTCGTCGAGACCAAGAATCTGAACGCTTTCCTGATGTGGATCGAACGCGCACCGGGGCGCGCGGAAGGCGATCGCTGCGCAGAGCTGTCGTACGCGCTGTCGTGTCTTCGCGGGGGGGCCCGATGAAAAGAATCACTCGAATCGCCGTCGGGCTCGTCTTCGCGCTCGCGCTCCAGTCGGGCGCGGCGCGCGCGGCCAACGAGTCACAGGTGTGGTCGGGCTATCTCGACTACGCCTACGTGTACTCGTCCGCCGACGCCAAGTCGCTGTCCGAGCGGCTCAAGGGCTACGGGAACGAGGCGGGCATCTCGCTCGACCGCTACGTGGCCGAGTACTTCAACACGCTGGCCCCGGCCGAGGCCGAGGGCAACGACGCCGAGAACCAGACCCGGCGCAAGGCGATCGCGTACCTGCTCCTGTATCTGCAGAGCGGCAACGCCGACCAGCTCGAAGTCAGCGCCAAGACCATCCGCGAGCTGGCGCACCGGCTCGACCGGCACGAGAACAGCTACTGGTACCACTACATCCTGGCCCACCGCGCGCTCGAGCGCGGCAACGCCGGTGACTTCGTGTCCGAGGTCTTCGACCTGTGGCTCACGGTCGTGGTGCCGATCGAGGCCACCTACGCCACTCTCGACACGCTCTCGCTGAGTGACTCGCCGAACTCCGGCTTCGTGGCCGCGCTGCCCTACGTGTACGAGAACATCGCGCGCCTGGTCGTGCTGCGCAGCCAGGAGAAGGGTGTCGACCGCGAGCTCGATCCGCTGGGCGCGATCGTGCGCATGCTCTACGACAACCGCGTCGGCGCGTATCCCGATGTGATTCCCGCCGCGGCTTCGTCGCGCGGCTATCTCGAGCGCATCGTCGAGCGCCTGAACGGCTCGGAGTCGGACGAGGGCAGCCTGACGTTCACGCTGGCGCTGCTCGAAGCCAGCAAGCGCCACGAAGAGGCGCGCGGCATGCTGGCCAAGCAGGGTCTCTCGGCCGAGACGCAGCGCGCGCTGCGCACCGCGACCGGCGCCTACGAGGTGGCGTTCAAGCGCGCCAGCACGGTGGGCGGCCAGTGCGCG
Organism: Myxococcota bacterium; assembly: GCA_035498875.1. Classification (GTDB taxonomy): domain Bacteria; phylum Myxococcota_A; class UBA9160; order SZUA-336; family SZUA-336; genus VGRW01. The sequence goes on along the minus strand of DATJZP010000012.1, from coordinate 115,161 downwards.
GTCTACACGCGCGTGCTGCGCGAGATCGGCGAGCTGTACGCGGCGCGCCAGAGACTCGGCGTCGACGCCGAGATCGAGATGCCGTTCTCGATCGAGGGCGCGATCGGCGTGTACGCCACGCTGCGCGGCTCGTTCACCGGCGACGAGTGGAAGAAGCAGGGCTTCGAGAACTCGACCCGCGAGCAGTACGTCGACTCGATGCAGCGGCTCTGGGAGGAGATCCAGGAGACCAGCCTGAACGTGGGCGACTACTACGTCTCGCGCAGCGTGAAGGAGCCCGGGCGCGCCGACGAGATGGCGCGCAACGGCGCGCGCGTCTACGGCCGCTATCTCAGCTTCTTCCACCAGTACGCCACCGAGGACGGCAAGGAGTCACTACCCGACTCCGCCTACTTCGCGGCCTTCGAAGCGGCCAAGGGCGTGGGCTCGGCGTTGCTCTCGTACGCGCAGAAGCCGACGCCCGCCGAGGTGCGGCTGGGCACCGAGCGCTATCGCGCGGCGCTGATGCTGTTCCCGTTCGACCGCGAGCTCTGGCCGGCGATCACCGCGGCGCTCGCGCGCCACGGCCAGCAGAGCGAGTACGCGGCGCTGGCGCGCCCGATCGCCGAGCACGTGGTGCACTCGCGCGCGATCCAGGCCTGGATCGACCAGAAGGAGCCCGAGGCCGATCGCATCAATCGCGTGCGCCGCGCGCTCGCCGACAGCGAAGTCGTCTTGTACATGGGCTTCGCCGAGAGCACGAAGATCCCCGACCTCGAGCACGAGCTGTCGACGCTGTCGAGCAAGCGCTCCGACGCCACGCGCGAGGTCGACCGACTCACTCGCAAGCGCGACGAGCTGCGCAAGACCGCCAAGGCCGACGTGCCGGCCTCGGCCGACGACGGCGAGGCCGCCAGCGGCAACCAGGACCTGGCCGACGTGGCGCAGCAGCTCGCCGACGCCCAGGCGCAGGTGACTCGCCTCGACCAGCAGATCTCGGCGCGCACCCGGGCGCTGCCGCTCTACAAGGAGACGCTCGCGACGGACGGCCTCGCCGAAGAGCTGCGCCTGCGCCGCGATCACCCCGTGCACACGCTCTTGCGCCGCATGTACCACGAGCTGCGCTCGGCGGCCGAAGCCAAGGAGAAGCAGTGAGATGACTCGCTCACTCGTGCGCCTCGCGCTCTGTGCCGCGCTCGTCGCCACGCTGGGCTGCGGCTCGAAGACCTACCTGCCGAAGAGCTTCGGCCAGCCCGAGAAGTCGGCCGAGGAAGCCGCGCCGCTCGGCGGCCCCTCGCTCGACCAGCGCCGCGAGAACATGGCCCGCATGTACCGCGACCTGGTGAACTTCCAGACCTCGCTGCGCGACTCACAGGAGCGCGGCGACCGCACCACCACCAACGCGCTGGCCTTCTTCATCGGCTCGTACATGAACATGCACCTCGACCCGCTGCTCGACGGTGAGTGGCAGAGCCGCCATCCCGAGCTCTGGGGCCTGGACGCGGACCTGCGCCTGGCCAAGTGCGACGTGCTGATCCGCATGAAGGACACGAGCAAGGCCTCGAAGACGCTCGACGAGATCGCGGCGCGCTACAAGGGCCGCGACGACATGCTGGTGCACTACCCCCTGGGCTCCGAGAGCCCGCTGGGCAAGGCGCTGAAGCTCCTGCGCGACAGGGTATAAGGACCGACTTCCATGGCACTTCCCTCGAGTCAGATCACGATGGTTGCGTTCATGAGCGTTCTGTCGCTCATGGCGATCTGCATTCCGTTCTGGCGCGGCCTCGCGCTCGCGTTCCGCGCCCGCCGCGCCACGAGATACTTCTCGAAGGCGGGTCTCGAGAAGGTGCTGCAGTACGGTCCGAAGGACCCCGGTGACTCGTTGGCGCTGCTCATGCTGCGCGTGCTGACCAAGTCGCTGCGCTCGAAGGAGGCTCGCGAGGTCTCCAGTGACTTCGTGGTCGACGCGACCAAGCAGTACGTGGTGCACGAGTACGAGTCGAACTACGCGCGCCCGATCGGCATGTACGCGAACCTGCTGCCACCGGTGGGGCTCACCGGCAACGCCGTCGGCATGCTGGTGCTCATGGTCTCGAAGCACATCCAGGGCACGCCGCTCGAGCTCGGCGCGCTCGGCCTGGCGCTGATCTCCACGATCTGCGCGCTGCTCGGCTACGCGGTGCTCGAGGCGCTGCGCCTGCGCATCTACGGCCGGCTCCTGCGCTGTCTCGACGAGGTCGTCGGCCTGCACCGCGCCTTCGAGGAGCGCCAGGAGTCGAACGCCGGCTCGCGGCCCGTGCCCCAACCCGCCTGATTGGGCTTCGTTCGCCTGCGGCTCACTGCGCGCGGCTCCGCCGCTTGCGGGGCTCGCTCAGGGCGGCCTTCGCTTCGCCCTTACTCGTTGCGAGATCTCGCTCGCGAAGAGCCGGAGTCCCGCGGTCGCTTCACGGCTTCGTTGCCGAGTGAGGCGCCGAAGCCACTGAGATAGAGAACGCCGGCTCGCGGCCCGTGCCCCAACCCGCCTGACTGGCTTCGTTCGCCTGCGGCTCACTGCGCGCGGCTCCGCCGCTTGCGGGGCTCGCTCAGGGCGGCCTTCGCTTCGCCCTTACTCGTTGCGAGATCTCGCTCGCGAAGAGCCGGAGCCCCCGGTCTCTAGTTACCTGGCTCTCCGGCGATCTCGAGCTTCGGCGAGAAGCCGCGTTCGCGCAGCTTCACGGCTTCGTTGCCGAGTGAGGCGATCTCGCGGAAGCCGGTGAGATAGACGTCCCAGCGCGGCTCGCCCAGGTCGCTCCACGGCACCACGAGCGGCGAGCCGGGCAGGTCCGCGATCTGGGGCACGAGCTGCTCGGCGGCCTCGCGCGTGTCTCGCGTCGCGACCAGGAGCGCGTACGGCTCGGTCACCAGCGCGCGCAGCGGCTGGATGCGCAGGTTGCGGCGCTCGAAGGCCAGCGTGCGCTCCATCTGCTCGGCGCGCTCCTCCGACGGCGAGTGCAGCTGCGTGGACTGCACGGTCACCACGATCCGATGGCGCTCGGCGCGGTCACTCACCGATTTGAACAGCCAGCCCAGGAACGGGATCTTGCCGAGCCAGGGCGTGGTCTGGTCCAGCTTCTCGATCTTGTCCTGCGGCGCCGACGCCAGCAGCGCCACCGAGCCGTCGGTGAGCCGGATGGTGGCCTCGACCTTGAACTGCAGGATCGTCGGGCCGACCTGGCCCGCGGTCGTCGCCGTGGGCGAGACCGACGACACCTCGACCGCCAGCTCGACGATCGTCATGTGATCCGAGAGCGAGATCGGCTTGATCCGCAGGTCGATGCCCACGTCCTGGCGCGCGATGTTCAGATTGATCGTGAACGCGCTCGAGACGCTGCCCGGCGTGGTCGTGCTGGTGGTGCCGATCGGCGTGCCGCTCGCCGTGGTGCTCGGCGCGTTGCTGACCGGCACCGGCACGTTGCTGCCGGCGAAGATGTGCTGCTCCTCGCCGCTCGCGGCGAGCAGATAAGGGCTCGAGAGCGAAGTCAGTGTCACGTCGCCCTCGGCGGCAGTGAGCTGACCGCCCGAGCTGGGCGCCACGATCGTGGTCGGCTTTCCGTCCGGGCCGATCACGGGAAGCAACAGCGGCGGCCGGGTGAAGCGCGCCAGGAACGGGCCGACCTTGGTGACTTCCTGCTCGATCAGCGGCGCGGGGTTTCCGAAGGCGGCGAACGCGATCACGTCGTCGGCGTCGTCGGGGATGATCAACGGCAGGAGCGCGTCGAAGCCGAGGTCGAGCGCGTGCGTGGTGTCGACGTCCCAGACCTGCACCTCGAGCCCGATCTGTGCCGGGATGCGGTCGAGCTCGCCGATCACGTCGGCCAGCAGCGCGAACGTGGCGGCGTCGGCGGAGATCAGGAGTGAGTTCGTGGGCTCGTCGGCAGTCACCGTGAAGGACTTGCTGCGCAGGCCCGACGCCGCGTTGGTGAGCGAAGCGGGCACGGAGGCGATCTGCGTCGGCACGCCCGAAGCGCTGCGGCCGAGCCCGCTGCCGCCGAGCACGGGCTCGTCGAACGAGACGTTCTGGAGCTTCTGCGCCAGGTCGGTGGCGTCGACGTTCTTGATCCGCACCACGTGGATCTTGGTGCGCGAGCGCCTGGGCACGTCGACGAGCGCGACGTACTTGCGCACCTCGGCCAGGCGCTCGGCCCGCGACTGCACCACGAGTGAGTTCGAGCGCGGGTCGACCACGACTTTGAACGGCACCGCGGGCCGGGTGTCGTCTTTGTCGTTGCTCGGGAAGAGCGTGCCGAGCTGCGCGCCCACCTGCGCCGCGTCGGCGTAGCGCAGCGGGATCACGTCGACGCGCGTCGCGGCGGACTGGTCGAGCGCGCGCATCAGGTCCAGCAGATAGGCGATCCGATCCTCGGCCGCGGCGATGATCAAGCTGTTGGTCGGCGCGTACGGAATCACGAGCGCGCTGCGGCTCTGCGGCGGCACGAGCAGCTTCGCGACGTCGGCGGCGTCGGCGGCGGAGAGCCGGACCAGCGTGGTGACGACGCGCTCGGAGGCTTCCGAGACCGAGCGGTGTGCCCAGGGTGCGGCACCCTTGGCGGACTCGATCGGCAGCACCGTGAAGCCGCCGCCGGGATTCGGGACCGGCGCGTAGCCGATCGACAACAGCGCGGCGTTCAGGATCTCGAGCGCCTCGTCCCGGCTGACCTTGTCCTCGAGCGCGATCGTCAGCTGGCCGCGCAGGCCGGGCTCGACGATGAAGCTCGTGTGAGTCGCGCGGCCGATCGACTCGATCACCGTGTTGGGCTGCGCGTCGCGGAAGTTGAGCTGCAGCTGCTCGTCCGCCGCGAGCCCGAGTGCTTCCTGCGCGCGTGTCCCCGGCGCGAGGCCGAGTGACAGCAGCAGGCCAACGGCGGCAGCGATCCACAGGCGCATCGGCGCCAGAGGATATCGCTGCCCGCGCTACGCGCCGGTCGCTGGACGCCCGTCAGACGATCGGAGCGAACGCCACCAGCGGGTCGAGCGTGGAGCCCAGGCCGTTCATCGGCAGCACACTCGCGAAGTCACCCACGCGGTTGTGCAGCGCCAGGTAGTTCAGGATCACCGCCTCGGCCAGCAGCGTCACGTTGTTCGCGATCGGCGTGGCCGCGGTCTCGACCGCCGCCGTCGGGCGGTAGTAGCCGATCTGGTGCGCCGTGGCCGTGGTCATGGCTGGGCGCCCGGTCGGGCTGTAGACCAGGACGAAGGTCGCGGCGGTGTCCGAGTTGTCACCGGTCCACTGACCCTTGCCGCGGCCGCCCGCCGAGTTGTCGATCATGCCGTTCGACGACAGCGCGCCGTCGGTGATCACGTACAGCATGAGCGGCGTCGCCTTGCGCGCGGCGTACTCGAGCATCGCGCCCATCATCTGGCCCGCCTGGAAGTCGCGGTCCTCACCGGTGGCGCGCGTGCTGTCGTGATAGTCGTAGCCGCCGTTCTCGACCGTGCCCGCGCCGGCATAGCCGTTGATCACGAGCTTCATCACGGCCGCCGTCTTCTGGATGCGGCTCTGGTTCATGTCCGCCGCCGTGAAGATCGACGTGCCGGTGCCGACGATGTCGGTGTCGAGGTTCGGATTCACCACGTCGGGGTTGCCGAACTTCGAGATCAGGTCGGTGGTCTGCACGTAACCGCAGTGCACGAGCTCCTCGAGGTTCGGATCCTCGGCGATCTTCTGCAGCTTCAGCGCGGTGATGTCCTCGGCCGCCTTCGCGACCTGACCCGCCTGGGTCTGGTTCAAGAGTGACACCAGCTTGCCGGTGTCGACCAGGCCCGTGGCGTCGCTCGCGGAGTCGACCTTGGTCGGTCGCACCGTCGGATCGATCTGCGCCATCGGCGCGGCGGAGTTACCGCCCGAGTCCGACGGATCGGTGCCGACCAGGGTCACCAGCGATCCGTTCGCGCCGCACTTGGCGATGCCGTACATCGGGTTGTGCGGGTTGTTGCCCGTGTCGTTGTCCGAGCGTGCGCAGAAGATCGTGCCGTTCACGTTCGCGCGCGTGGTGGTCGAGGTCTTCGACTGCATGCCGCGCAGGAACGCGCTGTCGGCGTGGAACGCCAGGCCGAACTCGGTGTTCACCTGGTTCACGTTCCCCGGAGTCATGCTCGAGGGCAGGCCCAGCTTCGAGTAACCCTCGGCGGTGAGCAGGTCGAGCTGCCCGCCCGGGCCGCCCACCAGCACGTTCGAGCCGGCAATGTTCGCGCCGCCCGCCAGGTCGAGACAGATGAACGGCACCAGGCCCGCGCCGGCGCGGATCTGACACACGAACGTCTGCGCGTTCGCGGTGCGGTTGCCGAGCATGCCGAGCAGGGTCGGCGCCATGACCATTCCGAGCCCGCCGATGAAGCCCTGCCCCAACAGCTGCCGGCGAGTGACCGGCCGCGGGTGGTCGCACAGGTAGAGCGGCGAGTTCGGGTCCTTACGCGTCTTCATTCCAGTGTCCTCTCGAGTCTCTTACTGGATCTGCACGGCGCCGCTGGAGAGCACCGCCGAGCATGCAGCCTTGACGAAGTTGCGGGTGGTCGTGGCCGGGCAGGTCGCCGCCGTGCAGCCCGAAGTGAGCTGATCGAACAGCGTGTTCAGCACCGGACCGACGTCCGCCTGAGTGGGCTGATTGGGAACGGCCGTTCCGATCATCTTGTCCACCAGCGGATTGATGATCAGGTCGCGCTTCGCCGGGGTGTTGAAGGCGACGTCCGCCGTAGCCGTGAAGTCGAAGCCCGGGAAGAACGCGCTCCGCATGCTCGCGTTTTCGACCATCTGGTCGCAGTACTCGAGCGAGAGGCGCGCGATGCCCACCTGCTGTGCAGACACGAAGCTGTACGGGTCGTTGTTGACCGGCAGCTGCTGCACCAGCTCGCCGTAAGTCGACTTCACCGTGGTGTTGTTGACTCCGACGCTGGTCAGCTTGCCCATCGTGTCGTTGATCTCCGCGAAGTCGCGGATGCCGATGCCCGGGAAGGCCTTGGCCGGACCCGGCGCGGGCAGCGGGTTGGGACCGATGTCCGCGATCGGCAGGCTGTTCGAGCCCAGGGTGTCGAAGAAGATGTTGAACTGGTCCTGGTCGGCGCCCAGATCCTTGGGCACGACCTGACACTGGTTCGACAGCTGGGTCTGCGAGCCGCTGGTGATCGGCATGTTCAGGGTGCGGAAGCTCTGGCTCGCGATCGGCGCCACGCCGTTCACCGCGATCCGGATCGTCTGCAGCGTGAAGTTCGACTTGCCGCCCGCGTTGAGCAGCGGCGCGCAGAACAGGTAGCTGTACGCGTCGAACTCACTCACCTCGAACTGGATCCAGGCGCCGTTGCCCAGCGCCGTGTCGAGGCTGAAGCGCAGCGTGAACTTCTGCGACGCGCCCGCGAGGAAGTTCTGCATGATCTGCGCGGGAGTCAGTGCGGCCTTGAAGATCGCCACCGACTTCACCACGCCGACCCACTTGCGGTTGTTCGACGTCTCCTTGCCGATCGCGAAGTTGGAGTTCGGATTCCAGTTGACCAAGAGCGCCGGGGCGGTCATGTCCTGGTCGTCGGTGGACACGCCGTTCACGTACATGCGCCGGCCGTGGGTCTGGTCGTAGGTCAGCACGGCGTGCTGCAGGTTGGCCTGCAGATCCTGGTCGTCCGCGTTGGTCGCGAACGCCGGCAGACCGTCGGCGTCCACCTTCAGCGACGACGAGCGGTTGCGCTCGACGTACTGGTAGAGCGCCTGACCCAGCATGAAGTTGTGCTTGTTCGTGCCGTCGCCGTAGCTCAGGATGCGCGCCGGGTTGTCGACCGAGCCCTGGGTCGTGTTCGCGGGAATCACCCAGGCCTCGAGCGAGTACTCCTGCGAGCCGCTGCCGCTGGCGATCTCGTTGTAGATCTTCTTGGCATCGTTCGGGTCGGCCAGAGCGATGCCGTTGTTGAACGCGACGCCGCCGCCGGACTGCCAGGCGTAGTCACCCGACAGAGTCAGGTTCATGGTCGGGCCCACCGTGGCAGTGTCTGCCGCGATCGTGCCCGTGCCTTCCTCGAACTTCCAGTGCGCGATCATGCCGCCCTGGAACCGGCCGCTGTCCTCGACCTGGGCGTTCAGGAAGGTGCGCCCTTCGCTGGTGACCACGCCCTGCGGCACGATCATGGCCGGCGCGTTCGGATCGTTGGGATCGGGCGGCACGTTGGTGACCACCGCGTCGGCCCACATCTTGATCGCGGCCTGCATGTCGGCCGCGTTCTGATTGCAGTCACTCCAGCAGAAGTGTTTGTCGTCCGCGAGCCGGCGCACGAGGCGCGAGCGGCTCGGGTCGAGCAGATTCACCTTCTGGTTGTCGACCACCGCGCGGAATGCCGTCTGCGGGTCGGGATTGGCGATGGCCGGGAAGCCCGGGCCCGAGCCCGCGTGACACTGCACGCAGTACTTGCGGGTCAGGACGTAGACGCCCTGCTCGAACACGGCCTCGCCCGCGGCGCCACCGCCGCCGGGCACACCGATGCCGATGTTGCCGCCGCCGCTGCTGCTGTTGCCGTTGCTGGCGTTCGTGGGCGCGGAGCCGATGTCGCGGCCGTCGCCGCCACCGCCGCCGCCGCCGCAGCCCGCCGCCGCGAAGGCAACGAGCGCCGTGAGAATCACTGCATGTCGCGTCGTCATCGGCTTAGTTCCCCATGCAATAGACGGCAGTCTCCGCGAAGACCCGTTTCATGCTGTAGTTGTTGGCCTCGAACACGTCTGCGACGTGAGAGACTTCCGTGAAGTCGGCAGCCGAATTCGGCGCGTGCTGACACACGCGGGTGAACACCTTCTGCACCTGGCACTCGGAGAAGGCGCGGCTCGCGCCGACCTCCTGGCCGAGCGTCTGCGCGCCGTGCGCGGTGGCATTGGGCCCGCGCCAGCCGAGGTTCGAGTTCGGCCCGACCCGCCACAGGTTCCACCATGTGTCGTCGGTCGTGACGTGACCGCCGGGAAAGTTGGTGGAGTTGATCAGGAACTTGGGCTGGACCTGGCCGCGCGTGAAGACCATGCGCATGGCGTCCGGATCCCACTGGTAGTAGGCGAACGCGCCCGCGAGCGCGTCCATGCCGGAGTGACAGCCCACGCAGGTGTTGTGGAAGATGCGCGAGTCACCGCCGGGGCTGCGCGACACGTCCTGGCGCACGTAGTCCGCCGGGCGCGTGATGTCGTTCAGCTGCTCCATGTCGCGGCACAGGAAGTTGATCGCGGTGAAGCGCCACATGCGGCGGTTGGTGCCCGCCGAGAAGTAGGCTTCCGCGCCGGCGCGCGTGGTGATCACGCCCGCGGCTTCGGTCGACATGATCTGCGAGCCGGGCAGCGTCGACTGCGGCACGCCCGCGAGGTTCGCGGGGTTCGACAGGTCGACGCCGTTCTGCTGCAGCTGCAGGTAGTGGTTGTTGTCGGTCTGCGAGTAAGGCGAAGACACCACGCCGTTCGGCGCCACGTAGACCAGGTCCGCGGACAGCACCGTGTTGAACGGGACGTCGTCGCGGATCATGCCGATCACCGTGGCGGTGTAGTCGTTCAAGTCCACGAAGACGTCTTGCGATACGTTCGTCCAAGGCGCCGCGAAGTTCTTCAGCACCGACGTGTAGAAGACGGGGTCCTGCATCGCGGTGTAACCCGCGGCCACGGGGTCCCCGCCCACGATCTGTGACTCCATGGTGCCGAGGACCGCGTCCGTGGGCGGCGTGCCCACGAGCCGGTCGTAGATGCGTTTGGCCTGGTCTCGCTCGGTCGGGCCGGCCAGCGCGGACTGAGCGGTCAGCGCGATCAGGCCCAAAGCCACTACCGCGCCGGCTGCCCGGCTGAATCTGCAAAGGCGATCCATCGTTGCTCCTGACGCACGTGTCGGTGTCTGTGCACCGGTTGCGCTCGAACACCTTCATCGGCGCACGGGACATACGACCTTCGTGAGACAGGTCACCAAACGCGCGACAGCCAGTAACGGCGCCGGGGGAGATGCGGGAGTTGCACGTGCTCTGCCCGGAAGACGCCGCGCAGCTGCGGTGAGGTGAGTCACAAGGCAGGGGCGTTTTTGGTCGATGAACACGGAATCGCACCCCGCGATGAGGCCAGGCAACCCATGCGCAAGATCCGTAGACCCGTCCGCGCGGGCTTCCGCGCGCTTCTATCCGCCGCCGCGGCGGCGCTCCTGGGGCTCGCTGCAGGCCCCGCGCGCGCCGTCGACGCAGGCCAGCCCGCGCCCGCCTTCTCGGCGCACGCGCTGGACGGCGAATCCACGCTCAGTCTCTCGAACTACAAGGGCAAGGTCGTCTATCTCGACTTCTGGGCGTCGTGGTGCGGGCCCTGCCAGGCCGCGATGCCGGTGATCGAGTCACTCCGGAACGAGTTCCCCGCGGACCAGTTCCAGGTGCTCGCGGTCAACGTCGACCAGGACCCGGCGAAGGCCAAGGCCTTCCTCGAGCGGCGCAAGGTCGGCTACCCGAGCGTCTCGGACCCCGAGGGCCGGCTGCCGGCGACCTACGGGCTGAAGACCATGCCCACCTCGTACCTGATCGACAGGAACGGCGTGGTGCACTCCGTGCACGCGGGCTTCAAGCCCAGCGACGCCGAGGGCCTGCGCAGCGAGATCCGCGCCCTGCTCGGCGCCTCGGGCGTGCCCGCCTCGCCGGAGAGCAAGCGATGAAGCCGGTGACTCGCGCGGGCCGTGCGCTCTTGCTGTGGGCGCTCGTGTCTCTGCCGGGCCTGTCGACGACGGGCTGCGCGAGTCTGGGCTGGCAGTGGGACAAGTGGTGGTCCGACGTGAAGCTTCCCGACTTCCCGGCCTTCGACGAGTACACCGAGAGCCCGAAGAGCTACGTCGAGATCGCGCTCGAGCACGACTTCCTGGTGCGCGTGAAGCCCTGGGAGCGCGCGGTGCTGGCCCGCCACGACATGGCCTGGGATCCCGACGCGCTCGAAGCGGCGCGCCGCGAGCACACGTTTTTCAGCAAGGAAGCCACGATGCCCGGCGGCAGCGCCGGCGGCGGAGGCTGCGGCTGCAACTAGCCGTGTCGTGACTGGGTAGCTAGGGGGGGGTAGTGAGATGAGACGCTCTCGGAGGGAGAGCCGGCGGGAACGCGCGGCGCTGCGCGCGCTCACGTCGAGCGCCCTGGCGCTGCTCGGCACCGCGGGCAAGGCCGCGGCCGACACGGCGATCGACCACTACGAGTCCTCGTACAGCTTCTCGACCTACTCGGAAGACGACCTGAAGAAGTCGGACACGATCCCGGGCGGCGAGACCAAGCGCTACGAGATCAACACCCAGCAGCTGTCGCTGGCCGCGCCGGTCACCGAGTGGCTCGACCTCTCGCTCCTGGTGACTCACGAGCACATGACCGGCGCCAGCCCCTGGTACACCACGCCGGACGCGGCGGGCACGCCGATCCAGATCATGTCGGGCGCCACGATCCAGGACACGCGCAACGACATGCGCGTGCACGGCAACTACTACACCGATTCGGGCCGGCTCGGCTTCGGCGGCGGCTACTCGAAAGAGAACGACTTCAGCGCGCTGAGCTTCTCCACCGACGGCGAGCTGCACTTCAACGAGAAGAACACCACTCTCTCGGGCGGGCTGGGCAGCTCGTTCGACGACATCGACCCGACCGACGCCGACAAGTACCCGACCCGGCCCGATCACAAGACCAAGCAGAGCTACTCGGGCTTCGTCGGACTCTCCCAAGTCTGGGACCGGCGCTCGATCCTGGAGGGCAGCTTCACCTACAGCTGGGATCGCGGCTACCTGTCCGACCCGTACAAGGAGGTCTTCCAGGTCGGCGGCGTCCAGAACTACGGTGACTTCCGCCCGAACAGCCGGCACCAGTTCGCGTTCCTGGCGCGCTTCAACCGCCACCTGGAGGAGACGGAGTCCACGATCCACCTCTCCTACCAGTACTACATCGACACCTGGGGCATCAGCTCGCACACGGCCGAGCTCGGCTGGTACCAGAGCTTTGGTGACTCGTTCCAGATCGCGCCGCACGTGCGCTACTACTCGCAGAGCAAGGCCGACTTCTACGTGCCCTATCTGCAGTTCGGACAGCCGAAGCTCGAGGACATGTCGAGCGACTTCCGGCTCTCGGCCTTCGGCGCGCTGTCGTTCGGCGCGAAGGCCGAGTACGTGTTCCACACGCCCTGGTTCCGCGACATCGAGTGGCGCACGCACCTGTCGGTCGAGCGCTACCTGTCGAGCGGCGACCTGTCGCTGTCGAGCGTGTCGGTGGCTTCGCCGGGCCTGGTGAGCTTCACGGTCTTCAGCCTCGGCGTCGACGTCGCCTTCTAGGCGCGGATGCTGCTCGGTCACTACCCGTTCCGAGCGCTCGGCAGCCCGTGCGAGCTGCGCCTCTACGGCGAGTCACGCGGCGCGATCGATGCCGTGGCCGAGGAGGCGAAGGCGCTGGTGCTGCGCATCGAGCGCAAGTACTCGCGCTACCGCGACGACTCGGTCGTGACCGAGATCAACCGCAGCGCCGGCGACCCGCGCGGCGTTCGGGTCGACGACGAGACCGCGAATCTGCTCGACTACGCGGCCACTGCCTGGCAGCACTCGGACGGGCTCTTCGACGTGACCTCGGGGAGCCTGCGCCAGGTCTGGAACCTGCGCTCCGGCCGCGTGCCCTCGCGCGCGGAAGTGACTGCCGCGCTGGCGCGCGTCGGCTGGCGCAAGGTGCGCTGGCAGCGCCCGCGCATCGTGCTCACGGTCGCCGGCATGGAGCTCGACTTCGGCGGCTTCGGCAAGGAGTGGGCGGTCGACTGCGTCAGCGATCTGTGTCGCGCGCGCGGCGTGCGCCACGGCATGATCGACCTGGGCGGCGACCTGCGCGCGCTCGGCCCGCACCCCGACGGCCGGCCCTGGATCGTGGGGGTGCGCGACCCGCGCGCGCCCGAGCACGCGATCGCCAGCGTGGCGGTGTTCGCCGAGGGCCTGGCCACCAGCGGCGACTACGAGCGCTGCATGGTGGTCGACGGCGTGCGCTACACGCACATCCTGGACCCGCGCACCGGCTGGCCGGTGCGCGGCCTGCGCAGCGCCACCGCGCTGGCAACGCAGTGTCTCGTCGCGGGCAGCGCGACCACGATCGCGCTGCTCAAGGGCGACGACGACGGCGCGCGCTTTCTCGATCGGCTGGGCCTGCCCAACCTGCGCGTGCACGCCGACGGCCGCCTCGCGGGCTCGCTCAGTGAGCCTCGAGCTCGGCGCAGTGCGCTCCCACGCACTGCTCCTTCACCCGCGCCACGAGACCCGCCAGGCCACAGCGATCCTGCACCGCTCGAGTGACCTCGCGCAGCCGCTCGCGCATCTGGCGCAGGGCCGTGGCCGGGGTCTCGGGATCCGCCCAGGCGTAGTGCGCGAAGAACGGCGGCGTGGCCTTGGGCGAGACCTGCACGCCGAATCTCCCAAAGTCTCGCGTGTACTCGACGATCCAGTCGCCGCCCTTGCCCTCCTGCACGGAGACCGAGCCCGGATCGGCCAGTGACTCGATGGTCTGGCGCACGCACGCCTGTTCGGGCGCCGCCTCGATCTCGGCAAACTGGAAGTAGCCGGGTTTGGGCGGCGCGCAGGCCGCGACCAGCGCCAACAGGGCGAACGGTGCGCGTCGCATCACGCGCACATCTTAGTCACCTTCGCTCTGAGTGACCGATTCGGAGCAGGTGCCCGTCGGGGTCGCGCAGCGAGAACTCGCGCGTGCCCCAGGGCGTGGAGGCGATCGGCTCCTCGATCGGCGCGTTGCGCTCGCGGCAGAGCGCATAGGCGAAGTCGGCGTCGTCGACCAGCACGCAGCAGGTTGCGGGGGAGCGCTCGTCGCTCCTGGCGAGAAACAGCTCGACGCCGCGGCCGCGCATGGCGCCGAAGCTCTGGCCGCGCGTCCACGCGATCTCGAGCCCCAGCACGTCGCGGTACCAGGCCTGTGAGCGGGCCACGTCCGCCACGGGCAGCTGCGGCGCAATTCCCCTCCACATCGGCGCTCACCCCCTACACCGTTGCGTATCGGCGAAGCTCAGCGGTGGTAAACCGCGGACGGATCCACCATCAGCGTGGTAGGTGCGCCCTGGCGCTCGATGTCGAGCCGCACGGGCTGAGACAGGTTCAAGCTGCGCGCCACGTTCATGGCGCGACCGCTCGAGTCGATCGGCGTGCCCTGGATTGCCACGATCACGTCGTCGCTGCGCAGCCCGAGCCGCTCGATCAGGCTGTCGGACATGATGTTCATGACGGCCACGCCGCGCAGCTTGCCGTCGTTGTCCATCACCGGCGCGAAGCGCGCCTGCGCGGCCAGATCGGCCATCACCTGGTCGTTGGTGCGCGTGGCCTCGCCTTCGCCCATCTTGCCCCCGCGAGTCACGCCGCGGCGCAGCGCCGCGCTCTGCGAGGCGCTCCCGGAGCGGCGCGCCACGCGCGCGGGCGCCGGAGCCGGCGGCGGCGGAGGCGCGTCGGAGTCGGCGCTCGCGGGGGCGGGACTGGCGGGCACGGCGGCGCCGCTCTTCCCGAGAGACGCGACCGAGATACTCCCCAGCGTCAGCTTCTCGAGCTGGCCGCCGCGGCGCAACATCACGAGCTCGCTCTGGATCTCGACCACCTGGGCGCCGCCCACGTCCATGCCGGCGCGCACCACGCTCTGCTTGCCGCCCACCTCGACCACGGCCTGCGAGCTGGCCGGGTCGGACGAGACGATCGTGCCGAGCAGCCGCACGTTCCGGCTCTCGAGCGCGCGGGCGTCGCCCGCGGCGAGACACAAGAGCAGCGCGGCCAGCCACGCGCGCGGACCCACGCGATCATCGGGCCAGTCACGCGCCATGGGATTCTCCCGCGCGCAGCGCGTCGAGCAGGCTCTCGATCGTGAGCAGCTCGGACAGCACGCGCGGCGCGCCCGGTGCGTCGGGGTGGTAGACCACGTAGAGCGGCACGCCGGCGCGGCCGAAGTGCGCCAGCTCGCGCCGGATGTCGTCGTCGCGCAGCGTCCAGTCGGCCTTGAACAGCGCGAAGTCGGCGCGCGAGAGCTCCGCCTGCACGCGCGCATCGGCGATCACGGCGCGCTCGTTCACGGCGCAGGTGAGACACCAGGCCGCGGTGAAATCGACGAACACGGGCCGGCCGCCGGAGAGCTCGGCGGCGATCGCGCCGCGGTCGAACGGCCGCCAGCCTGCGTGCGCCGCCGGCGAGTGACTCAGCGCGGCCGCGGCGGGCGGCGCGCTCCACAGCGGGCGCAGCGCGGTCAGCGCCAGCGCGGCGACTCCGGCCGCCAGCACGAGCCCTCGGCCCGGTCGATCCGCGAGCTGGAAGAGCCCGTACAGCCAGGCGCAGAGACCCAGCGCGAGACACAGCGCCAGTGCGCCCGCCAGCGCGTCCGCACCCGCCGTGCGCCCGAAGATCCAGAGCGTCCAGATCGCGCTCGCGAGCAGCGCGAAGCCGAGGCCCACGCGCAGCTTGCCCATCCACGCGCCCGAGCGTGGCATGTAGCGCGCAGTCACCGGGGCGAGCGCCACCAGACACACGGGCGCCGCCAGGCCGAGGCCGATCGCCGCGAAGATCGCCACGATGGCTGCCGCCGAGCCCGCGAACGCGAAGCCCACGGCGGTGCCCAGGAACGGCGCCGAGCAGGGCGTGGCCAGCACCACCGCCAGCAGGCCGTCGAAGAAGCTCCGCCCGATGCCCGTGGCGTCCTGACCCACGCTGGCCAGCGCGGTCGGCGAGCCGATCTCGAACACGCCGAACAGGTTCAGCGCGAAGCCGACGAGCAAGAGCGTGATCGCCAGCGCGAAGCGCGGCTCCTGGAACTGGAAGCCCCAGCCCACGTAGGTGCCCGCGGCGCGCAGCGCGACCACGCCGCTCGCGAGCGCGAGCATGGTGACTTCGATGCCCACGAAGTAGCCGAGCGCGTGCGCCGTGGTCTCCTGGCGACTCTGCCGGCCGAGGTCGGCCAGCGCGAACACCTTGAGCGCCAGCACCGGCAGCACGCACGGCATCGCATTCAGGATCAGGCCGCCGACCAGCGCGAGCAGGAGCGCGTAGCCGAACGACGGCGAGTCACTCGCACCCGACGGGGCGACGGCGCCGGACTCGCCGGCGAGCGGCAGGTCCAGCTCGACGAAGCGCACGCCGCCGCCGCTCTGGCGCAGCTCGAGCACGCCCGCCAGCCGTGCGGCCGCGGGCTCGCCGAGCGAGTGTCCCGCCAGCGCCAGCGTGAACGCGCCCGTGGCCGGGCTCGGCGCGTCGCTGCGCGCGTCCGAGAGCGCGACCAGCGCGCTCTGGTCGGGAATGAAGGCGGCGGATTCGACGCCGCACTCGGAGTCGGCCGAGTCACCCGCGCGCGCGCACGGCCGCACCGTGAGCTGCGCCCGGATCGGGTCGCCGGGCTTCGCGCCGAGCTCGAGCGCGCGCGCGGCCAGCTCGACGCCGCCCTTCGCCGCCGGCACGGGCACACGGGCCGCGAAGCGCTCGAACAGCTCGTGCGTGCGCGTCGCCAGCTCCGCCGAGGCGCCGCCGGCCAGCGCGCGGTCGAGGTCGCGCGAGAGCGAGACCTTGCCGGGAATGCATTGGTCGTGACAGACGAGAAAGTCGGCGTCGACGCGCACCGCGCGCGGCCCCTGGGGCGGACCCAGCCGCACCAGGTCACTCGCCAGCAGCACCTGTCCGGAGTAGCCGTAGCTGCTCTCGCCGAGCTGTTCGTCGCGAAACACTTCGGGCGCCGGCCAGGCCAGCGGGCCGACCTCGCCGCCGTCGACCTGCCAGGACACGTTGGTGGGCAGACCCGACTCGCCCGGATTGCGCCAGTAGAGGTGCCAGCCGGGGTCCAGCCGGAACAGCGCGCCCACGCGCGCCACGCGCCCGGGCGCGGGCGTGGCGTCGATCAAGAGCCGCACCTCGACGCGCGGCTTCACCGCGTCGGGAGCCGCGACGGCGACCGCCGTGGCGGGGACCGGGATCGCATCGCGGCTCGAAGCGAGGGCCGGCGAAGCCGTGGCCAGCACGGCCGCACTGAGCACAGCACGGGCGACGGGAATTCCCATTCGGGAACACATCGGCGCCCGGTGGGCCCTGGCTTGTGATCCTCGAACACGCAGCTCGGGTCAAGAAACGCGCAAGTCAGGCGCCGGCAGCGACGATCGGAAAGGTGAACTGGTCGCGCCGCCTTGGTAACCTCGCGCGACCGTCCGGGAGGTTTCGTGCCCAGCTTCGACCCGATCCCGCGCGCAGAGCTCGCCGAGCGCCGCCGCCGCTTCCAGAGTCAGCTCGGGGAGGGCGTCGCGATCGTGGGCGGCGCGCGCTCGCGCACGCGCTCTCACGACACCGACTACCCGTTCCGCCAGGACTCGGACCTCTGGTACCTCACCGGCTGGGAGCAGCCCGAGGCAGTGGCGGTGCTCACGCAGCGCCGCTTCACCTTCTTCGTGCAGCCGCGCGATCCGCTGCTCGAGACCTGGAACGGCCGGCGCCCGGGCACCGAGGGCGCGGTGAGTCAGTTCGGCGCCGACGAGGCCTACCCGATCGCCGAGCTCGCCAGCCGGCTGCCGGGCCTGGTCGAGAACAAGCCCCGGCTCTGGCACAGCTTCGGCCGCGACCGCGAGCTCGACGACCGGATCGTGGCCGCGCTCTCCGACGTGCGCGGGCGCGCGCGCCGCGGAGTCACTGCGCCCGGCGAGGTGCTGTCTCCGCACGACGCGATCCACGAGCTGCGCCTGCGCAAGTCGCCGGGCGAGCTCGAGCTCATGCGCGGGGCGTCGGCGATCTCGGCCGAGGCGCATCACCGCGCGGCGCACCTGTGCCGGCCCGGCGTGCGCGAGTACGAGCTCGAGGCCGAGCTGCTGCGCGTGTTCCGCCGCGGCGGCGGCTCGGGCCCCGCCTACAATCCGATCGTGGGCGCGGGCGACAACGCCACCATCCTGCACTACGTGGAGAACCGCGACCCGCTCGCGCCCGACCAGCTCGTGCTGATCGACGCCGGCGTCGAGCTGCAGGGCTACGCCTCGGACGTGACTCGCACCTACCCCGTGGGTGGCCGCTTCCAGGGCGCGGCGCGCGACGTCTACCAGGCGGTGCTCGACGCGCAGAGCGCCGCGTTCCGCGCGGTGACTCCGGGAGTCACGCTGCCCGACATCCACGCCGCGGCGCTGCGCCAGCTGGTGCTGGGTCTGATTGCGCTGGGCGCGCTCTCCGGCGACGTCGACGAGCTGATCAAGACCGAGGCCTACCGCCCGTTCTACATGCACTCGACGGGACACCTCTTGGGCTTGGACGTGCACGACGTCGGCAGCTACTACGTCGACGGCAAGCCGCGGCCGCTCGAGCCGGGCATGTGCTTCACGATCGAGCCGGGGCTGTACTTCAGCTCGACCGAGCCGAAGTCGCCGCCGCAGCTGCGCGGCATCGGCGTGCGCATCGAGGACGACGTCGTGATCACGCCCGGCGGCTACGAGAACCTGACGGCCGCGATCCCCAAGGAGATCGCCGACGTCGAAGCCTGGATGAGGAGCTGAGCCCCCGATGGCCGACGCGAACTCGATCGAGTCCACGCTCAAGGAGAAGCGGCGCTTCGCGCCCGATCCGAAGTTCGCGAAGCAGGCGAACCTGCCGCCGGCGAAATACAAGGCCTGGGTGAAAGAGGCGGCCAGGAGCCCCGAGAAGTTCTGGGCGCGCCTGGCCAAGGAGCACGTGCACTGGTTCGCGCCCTGGAAGAAGACACTCGAGTGGAAGCCGCCCTTCGCCAAGTGGTTCATCGGCGGCAAGACCAACGTCAGCTACA
The DNA here is from genome assembly GCA_035498875.1 of Myxococcota bacterium. Classification (GTDB taxonomy): domain Bacteria; phylum Myxococcota_A; class UBA9160; order SZUA-336; family SZUA-336; genus VGRW01. The sequence goes on along the minus strand of DATJZP010000012.1, from coordinate 96,420 downwards.
ACTGTCTCGACCGGCACCTCGAGGGTCCGAACGCCTGGCGCAAGAACAAGGCGGCGATCGTCTGGGAAGGCGAGCCGGGTGACTCGCGCGTCCTGACCTACGGCGACCTGCACCGCGAGGTCTGCAAGTTCGCGAACGTGCTGCGCGGGCGCGGGATCCAGAAGGGCGACCGCGTGGTGCTGTACATGCCGCTCGTGCCCGAGCTCGCGATCGCGATGCTGGCCTGCGCGCGCATCGGCGCGATCCACTCGATCATCTTCGGCGGCTTCTCCTCCGACTCGGTGCGCGACCGCGTGAACGACGCGCAGGCCAAGCTGGTGGTGACCGCCGACGGCGGCTGGCGCCGCGGTCACGTGGTGCAGCTGAAGCAGATCGTCGACGAGGCGCTCGGGCAGACGCCGAGCGTGCGCGACGTGATCGTGTTCAAGCGCACCGGCCACGACGTCCTGATCAAGGAAGGCCGCGACCACTGGTGGCACGACCTGATGGCCGGCGCCTCCGACGAGTGCAAGGCCGAGAAGATGGACGCCGAGGCGCCGCTGTTCATCCTGTACACGAGCGGCTCGACGGGCAAGCCCAAGGGCGTGCTGCACACCACCGGCGGCTATCTCACGCACGTCACGGCGACTTCGAAGTACGTGTTCGACCTGAAGGAGACCGACACCTACTGGTGTACGGCGGACATCGGCTGGATCACCGGTCACTCGTACGTCGTGTACGGGATCCTGTCGAACGGCGCGACCTCGGTCATGTACGAGGGCGCGCCGAACTTCCCCGACGTCGAACGCTTCTGGCGCATCATCGACAAGTACAAGGTCACCATCTTCTACACCGCGCCCACCGCCATCCGCACGTTCATGCGCTGGGGCGACGAGCACGTGAAGAATCACTCGCTCGACTCACTGCGGCTGCTCGGCACGGTCGGCGAGCCGATCAACCCCGAGGCCTGGATGTGGTACCGGCGCACGATCGGGAAGAACCGCTGCCCGATCGTCGACACCTGGTGGCAGACCGAGACCGGCGGGATCCTGATCACGCCGCTGCCCGGCGCCGTGCCGGGCACGCCCGGCTCGGCCACGCTGCCCTTCCCGGGCATCTTCCCCGAGGTCTGGAACGAGCAGGGCGAGCTGTGCCAGCCCAACGAGGGCGGGTATCTCGTGCTCACCAAGCCCTGGCCGGGCATGCTGCGCGGCGTGTGGGGGGACCCGCAGCGCTACGCCGAGCAGTACTTCTCGAAGTTCAAGAACACCTACTTCACGGGCGACGGCTCGCGCCGCGACCCGCGCGGCAACTTCTGGGTCGTGGGGCGCGTCGACGACGTGATGAACGTCGCCGGTCACCGGCTGTCGACGATGGAGGTCGAGAGCGCGCTGGTCTCCAATTCCAAGGTGGCGGAGGCGGCGGTCGTGGGCCGCGCCGACGAGATCAAGGGCACGGCCGTGGTGTGCTTCGTCACGCTGAAGGCCGGCATTCCGTTCGATCCGAGTCTCGCCCAGGAGCTGAAGAATTGGGTGGCGAAGGAAATCGGACCGATCGCTCGACCCGACGACGTGCGTTTCGCCGAAGCGCTGCCGAAGACGCGCTCCGGGAAGATCATGCGGCGATTGTTGCGCGACGTGGCTGCCGGCCGCGAGTCCGCAGGAGACACGACCACGTTGGAGGACTTCTCCGTCTTGGCGAAGCTGCGAGCCTCGGACGAAGATTAGTCCTGTCTCCCGCTCACGTTTCTGACTCCGGTTCTCGCGGGCGCATGCCGAGGGGGGTGTTATGCGCATCGTTTGGTTGATCCTGCTCTTCCTGGTCTGTGGAGCGGCCTACTACGCCTACACGCGGCTCGAGCACGAGCCGCCGGTGGTGTCGACGATGACCACGCAGGCGTTCGTCGGCGCCGAGTATCACCACCTGTTCCGCTTCAAGGATCCCGGCTCGGGCATCCGCCACGTGCGCGTCTGGCTCGAGTCGAACGGCAAGAGCTACCCGCTGGCGGAGCAGGAGTATCCCGGCAGCGTGCTGACCGGCGCCGAGCTCGCGCTCGAGCGCGAGGTCGAAGTGACCGTCAAGCCGAAGGAGCTCGGCGTCGGCGACGGCGCCGCCACGCTCGAGGCGGAGGCCACCGACTACGGCTGGCTCGCGAACAAGGCCAACGTGGAGGTGCCGCTCTCGATCGACACCACGCCGCCGCGCGCCTCGCTGCTCACCGGACTCACCTACGTGCGCCGTGGCGGCTCGGAGCTCGCGGTCTACACGGTCGAAGACAAGGTCGAGAAGCACGGCATCCAGGTGGGCGACAAGTTCTTCCCGGGCTTCGTCGACCCCGGCGATCCCGCGCGCCGGCTGGCGTTCTACGCGATCCCGACCGATGCCCCGGCCGGCGTGAAGCCGACGTTGGTGGTGAACGACCGCGCCGGTAACTCGACCAGGATCGAGCTGGTGACTTCGCTGCAGGACCGCGCCTTCCCCGCCGACACGATTCCGCTCAGCGACGAGTTCATGTCGGCGAAGATCGCGGAGATCCTCTCGGGCTGGACCGGCTCGCCGCTCGACGGCTATCTCAAGATCAACCGCGAGGTGCGCAAGGAGAACGACGCGGCGCTGGTCGAGCTGTGTCAGAAGTCGAGCGTGGACCGGATCTGGTCGGGCCCGTTCGAGCAGATGCCGAACACGCACGCGGGCGCGAGCTTCGCGCAGCGCCGCAGCTACGTGTACCAGGGCAAGGTCGTCGACCAGCAGACTCACATGGGCTACGACCTGGCCTCGACCTCGCACGCCGAGGTGCCCGTCGCGAACGACGGCGTGGTGGTGTTCGCCGGCCCGCTCGGCATCTACGGCAACGCCGTCGTGGTCGACCACGGGCTCGGCCTGTTCAGCCTGTACGGCCACCTGTCCGAGATCGGCGTCAAGAATCACAGCGCGGTGGTGAAGGGCGAGAGTCTCGGCAAGACCGGCACCACCGGCCTGGCCGGCGGCGACCACCTCCACTTCGCGATGCTGCTGGACGGGGTGTTCGTGGATCCGCTGGAATGGTTCGACAAGAAATGGATCGACGAGCACATCGAGGCGAAGCTCTCGAAGCGGCCTTCCATCGGCGGCTAGCGGACTGGTACCGGGGCGCGCGCCGCGACCTGCCCTGGCGGCGCACGCGCGACCCGTACCGCATCTGGCTGTCCGAGACGATGCTGCAGCAGACGCGCGTCGAGACGGTCATCCCCTACTACGAGCGCTTCCTGGCGCGCTTCCCCACGGTCGAGTCACTGGCGCTGGCCGACGAGGAGAACGTGCTGCGCGAGTGGGCCGGGCTCGGCTACTATGCCCGCGCCCGCAACCTGCACCGCGCCGCCGCGGCGGTGGTGAGAGAGCACGGCGGGGCGCTGCCCGCGAGCGCCGAGTCACTGGCGGCGCTGCCCGGCGTGGGCCGCTACACGGTCGGCGCGCTGCGCAGCATCGCCTGGGACCAGCGCGCGGCGGTGGTCGACGGCAACGTGAAGCGCGTGCTGGCGCGAGTCTCCGGCAGGCGCGCGCCCAGCGACGCCGAGCTCTGGGCGCTGGCCGAGTCACTCGTGCCGGAGCGGGCGCCGGGCGACTGGAACCAGGCGCTGATGGAGCTGGGCGCGACGCTCTGCACGCCGCGCAAGCCGGCGTGTCCCTCGTGTCCGGTCGAGGCGTCCTGCGCCGCGCGCCGGCTCGGCGACCCCGAGTCTTTCCCGGCGCCGCGCAAGCGCGCGGCGGTGCGAGTCGTGCGGGCAGTCGCGGGGCTGCTCTCGCGGCGCGGGCGCGTGCTCCTGGTGCGGCGGCCGGGCACGGGCCTGCTGGCGGGCCTGTGGGAGCTGCCGTTCGCGGAGTCAGGCGATGCGCAGGAGCTGTCCCGGGCGCTGCGCGAGCGCACGGGAATCTCGACCGTCCCCGGCGCTTCGCTGGGCCGCGTGCGCCACAAGTTCACTCACCGCGACTGGACGCTCGAGGTCGTGGCGCTCGGGGATTCAGGCGGACGTCTGGCTCGCGGGCGGCGCGCGGAGGCCCGCTTCTGCAGCCCGGCCGAGCGAGCGCGCCTGCCACTCTCGGCGCTGGCGAAGAAAGCCCTGGCCTTGCAGCGTCCGATGTAGGGGAAGGGCTGGAGCGGAGGCGGCGCGGGGTGCCATGGCACGGGATCGCGACGAAGACGAAGCGCTGTTCGCGGAGGCGGTGGCTGGTGTCTCGCGGCTGCCGCAGACCCGCCGCGCCCCGGCGCCCGTCTACCGCGAGCCGGTGCCGCTGTCGGAGCGCGAGCGCGAAGTAATTCGCGAGCTCGACGCGCTGCTGAGTGGCGAAGCGCCCTTCGACGTGCGTCACTCCGACGAGTTCATGAGCGGCTGCGTGCCCGGTCTCGACCCGCGCGTGCTGCGCCAGCTGCGCAAGGGCGAGTTCACGCCCCAGGCGGACCTGGACCTGCACGGCAGCGACGCCGAGTCGGCGCGCGGGCAGGTCGAGAGCTTCGTGGTCGACGCCCATGCGCGCGGCCTGCGCTGCGTGCGCATCGTCCACGGGCGGGGCCGGCGCTCGCCCAACGGCGAGGCGGTGCTGAAGCCGTCGCTGCCGCGCTGGCTCGGGCGCGGTCCGGCGCGCCTGATCGTGCTGGCCTATTCCAGCGCCCCGCAGACCGACGGCGGCGCCGGCGCGACCTACGTGCTGTTGCGGCGCGGAAGCGGCGCGCGGCGCTAACCCCGCGTCCGGCCTATGATGCACCCGTGAGCTCGAGCTTCGGACACCTGTTCCGGATTCACACCTGGGGTGAGTCCCACGGTGGCGCCGTGGGCGTGGTGATCGACGGCTGCCCGCCGCAGATCCCGCTCGACGTGTCCGACGTGCAGGTCGAGCTCGACCGCCGCCGGCCCGGCCAGAGCCGACTCACCACGCCGCGCCAAGAAGCCGACCGGGCGGAGATCCTCTCCGGCACCTTCGAGGGCCAGACGCTCGGCACGCCGATCCTGGTGCTGGTGCGCAACGAGGATGCCCGGCCCGAGGCCTACGCCGACTTGCGCGACGTGTACCGCCCCTCGCACGCGGACTTCACCTACGAGGCGAAGTACGGCATCCGCAACTGGCAGGGCGGGGGGCGCGCGAGCGCGCGCGAGACGATCGGGCGCGTGGCGGCGGGCGCGGTGGCGCGCGCGGTGCTGAGACACTTCGGCGTGGGCGAGATCGTCGGCTACGTGTCCGCGGTGCACACGATCGAGGCCAAGGCCGACCCGGTGGAAGTGACCCGCGCGCAGGTCGAGGCCCAGATCACGCGCTGCCCCGACTCGGTCGCGGCCGAGGAGATGGCCCGGCGCATCGACGACGCGCGCAGAGCCGGTGACTCACTGGGCGGGATCGTGACCTGCGTCGCGCACGGCGTGCCCGCCGGCCTGGGTGAGCCGGTCTTCCACAAGCTCGAGGCGGAGCTGGCGGCGGCGCTCTTGTCACTACCCGCCTGCAAGGGCTTCGAGATCGGCTCGGGCTTCGCGGGCACGCGCATGCACGGCAGCGAGCACAACGACGCGTTCGTGATCGAGAAAGGGCGCGTGCACACGCGCACCAACCGCTCGGGCGGCGTGCAGGGCGGAATCTCGAACGGCGAGCCGATCCTGGTGCGCGCCGCGTTCAAGCCGACCGCCACCATCCGCAAGGAGCAGGACACGGTGAATCGCGACGGCTCTGCCGTGAAGCTCGAGGCGCAGGGCAGACACGATCCGTGCGTGCTGCCGCGCGCCGTGCCGATGGTCGAGGCGATGGTGGCGCTGGTGCTCTGCGACCACCTCTTGCTCCAGCGCGCGATCGCACCTTAAGGGACCCCTTCCGGCCGCCGATTTCCAGGCGTGCTCTTCGACGCCATCGGACTCTTCCTGGCGCTCGTGTTCATCGCCCTGGGCGCCTATCGCGGCACGCTCGCGGGCTTCCTGCGCGTGGCCACCGTGGTCGCCGCCTACCTGAGCGCCTTTCTTTTGGCGACCCACTTCTCGAAGCTATTGGCGCTGCTAACGGGCATGTCGCGCCTGGGCTCGGCGGTGCTGATCGGCTCGGGCGTGTTCTTCGCTGTCTACGTGGTGGGCGCGGTGATCTCGGCGCTGCTGATCCGGAGCGAGCGCGAGCGCCGCTCGGAGGCGCCACGCGGCACCTACGATCGCCTGGGCGGCGCCTTCTTCGGCCTGGTGCAGGCGGGAGTCGCCCTGCTCCTGCTCGCGGTCATGGGCAGCGTGCTCGACGCGGCCTACCGCGCGGGCCTGCCGCAGGGCATGGACCAGAGTCACTCGTTCCTGGTCGGCAGCACGCGCCAGATCGTGGCAGCGGGCGTCGGCCGGGCGCTGGGTGACTCACCGGGCTCGAAGCTCGCGCAGAGCCTGATCTCCGATCCCGGCCACGCGCTGAGCTCGGCGCAGCAGCTCTTGTCCGGCCCGCGCTTCGCTGCGCTGCAGTCCGATCACCTGTTCTGGGAGCTGGTCGGCGACGGCCAGATCGACCGCGCGATGACTCGCGACAGCTTCGCCGCGCTCTTGCGCGACGACGCCACGCGCGGCGGCCTGGCCGATCTGGGCGTGGTGCCCGAGGAGGCGCGCAGCGACCCCCAGGCCTTCCGCGCGTCCATGCGCCAGACGCTCGAAACGGTGGCCCCCCGCATCCGCGCGATCCGCGACGACCCCGAGATCGCCCAGATCGCCGCCGACCCCGAGGTGCAGAGCGCGATCGAGGCCGGCAACAGCACGACCCTGCTCGCCAAGCCCCAGGTGCGCGCCCTGATCGACCGCCTGGTCCGCGACTTCGAACGAGACCCGACCACCATTCCGTAGTTCGTCGCTGTCCTGCGCGGGCGGCCTTGCTCAGGGCGGCCTTCGCTCGGCCTCGCCGTCGCAGCGAGCGTCCTAAGGAAGGATTGCGAGCCCGGCGATCGCCGCGGCCAGGCCGCACAAGAGCCCCGCGCTGGCAGTGAGTGCGTGCAGCTCGCGGATCGGCTGGTCCAGGTGGCGTTCCAGCCAGAGGCCCAGGGCGCCGCCGCCGCAGAAGCCGACCAGCGCCCCCAGGGCGAGCCAGGCGTGGACCGAGTTGAACAGCGTCTTGTCGCGCAGGAAGCCCATCGAGTAGAGGCCCGAGCCGAAGCCGGCGATCACCAGCGGCAGCGCGAGCTTCGCGCGGCGCCGGTGGCGCACGGAGCTCACCGGCCGGCGCAGGAGCCGCCCGTTGCGGATGTCGAGCCCGTCGCGCAGCACGAAGATGCACAGCGCGAGCACGCCCGCCATGGCGATCGGATGCAGATACGCGAGTCGCACGGCTGCGAGCCTACCGGCGTGCCGGTGACTGGTCCAGCCATGGGAAAATGTTATCTGGTTCGACGATGGGGATGGACGAGGGAGCCGTGCTGCGGTCGGCGGTCGCTCATTTGGAGCGCTACCGTGGCGCGATCGAGGCCGAGGTGAACCGCCGCCTCGGCCGCGCCGAGCCCGCGCCCGAGGTCCGCGCGGAAGTGATTCGCCGCTTCCGCACTTACTGCCGGCTGGCGAGTCTCTCGCTCGACACCGCGCGCGTGTCACTCGACGGCCTGGGCGGCAACAGCGCGCTGGCGCTCGAGGCCACGGTCCGGGCCGCGGTCGAGGTCGCGAACGACTTCGCCCCGCCGCCCGAGATCGCCGGCGCGCTCGGCGACATGGAGGCGCGCTTTCGCGCCGGCGTGCGCCGCATCCTCGCGCCCGAGGAGGCCGAGCCCAAGCGCGAGCGCAGCCGCAACCGGCCCACGCCGAACGCCGGCAAGCGCGTGCGCGGGGCGATCGACCGCATCTCCGACACCTACGTGGCGGTGAACCTCGACACCAACACCATCTTCGACGTGAACCCCGCCGCCGAGGCGCTGTTCGCCAGTGACTCGGCGCGCCTCGTCGGCAGCGCGCTGTCGAGCTACATCGCGCCCCAGGATCAGCTCGCCTGGAGCGAGCTCGAGTCGCGACTCGACGCCGGCGAAGACAGCGGCCCGCTCCAGCTCACGATCGCGCGGCCCAACGGCGACTTCGTGCCGGTCGAAGTCACGATCGCGAGTCACACGATCGCGGGCCGGCGGCTCGCCATCTTCCTGGTGCGCGAGCGCCTGAAGCGGATCGCCTAGCCCGCGGCCTCGACCCGGACGATGCTGCCCGCCGGCATGCGCTTCACCAGCGCCGCGGCGGCACGCTCGGCGTAGTCGCGGTCGCGCGACTCGAGCGTCAATAGGGTCATGTAGTCGGCATCGGCCGAGGTGCGCGGGTAGCTGCCGAAGCTCGCGCTCTCGAACTCGGCCACCACCGCGTTCAGCTCGGCCGCGATGTCGCTCTCGATCAGGCTGAGATACACGCGGTGCAGGTAGATCGGGCTGCCCTTGAACAGCTCGCGCGCCGACTCGAACTTCGCCTGCAACAGCCGCGGGATGCCCGGGAACACGAACACGTTGCGCACCTGCACCAGCGGGAACCACAGGTCCTTGGCGGCGATCAGACTCGCACCCGCCGGCAGCATGCACATCTTCAAGTGACTCGCGTTGGGCTCCTTGCCGCGCAGCGCCCCGCGCAGCATGCCCAGCATCTCCTCGTTCGCGACCAGCGGGATCTCGAACGCGGCGGCCACGCCGTCCATGGTCACGTCATCGTGAGTCGGGCCGACGCCGCCCGAGGTCAGCACGTAGTCGAACATGCCGCTGAAGTGGCGCACGTCGCGGGCGATCTCGCTGATCACGTCGGGAATCACGTGCACGCGCGGCACGTCGACGCCCTGTTTGCGCAGCTCGCGCAGCAGATAGGGCGTGTTCTCGTCCTGGATCTTCCCCGTCAGGATCTCGTTCCCGATGATGAGGATCCCGGCGCTCGACATCGCGCGCAGTCTAGCAGAGCGCTTTGGCGGCTCGCGCCGGTCGACTATCCTGCGCGCGTGCCGACGCTGCGCTTTCTGCCTTCGGGGATCACGCACGAGGTCGCGAAGGGCACGCGTCTCAGCGACGCCGTCGCCGCGGCGGGTCTGCCGATGGCGCGCGCCTGCGGCGACGACCTGGTGTGTGCGAAGTGCGGCGTGCGCATCCTCGAAGGCGAAGTCTCGCGCGAGGCGCCGGTCGAGCGGCGCGCCAAGGATCGGAATCGCGTACCGCGTGACCTGCGCCTGGCCTGCGCAATTCGCGTGCAGGGCGATCTCACGGTCACCGCGGAGTACTGGTGAAGCGGGGGCTCGTCGTCGTCGACCACGGCAGCCGCGAGCCCGAGGCCGGCGCCCAGCTCGCGCGCACAGCCGACGCGCTGCGCCGGCTGCGCCCCGACCTGGCCGTGTATGTCGCGCATCTCGAGCTGGCGGCGCCTTCGGTCGCCGAGGCGATCGACCGAGCGGCTGCGGACGGTGTCTCGGAGCTGTTCGTGCATCCCTTCTTTCTCGCGCCCGGCCGGCACGCGGCGCGCGACCTGCCCGCCGCGGTGGCCGCCGCGGCGGCGGCCCACCCCGGCCTGCGGGTGCAGGTGACTGCGCCGCTCGGCACGGCGGGTGGAATCGCGGAGCTGATTCTGGCTACGCTTCCCCACCCGTGAGGGAGTCTCGATGGCGCACGTGAACGACAACTACCTGAAGCTCGCAGCGGGCTATCTCTTCCCCGAGATCGGCCGGCGCGTGCGCGCGTTCCAGCAACACCATCCCGACGCGAAGCTGATCCGGCTGGGGATCGGCGACGTGGTGCTGCCGATCGGCGAGTCGATCCGCGCCGCCATGCACCGCGCGATCGACGAGCTCGGCGACGAGCGCACCTTCAAGGGCTACGGCCCCGAGCAGGGCTACGACTTCCTGCGCGAGGCGATCGCCGAGCACGACTTCAAGGCGCGCGGCGCGGGCGTGTCTCCCGACGAGATCTTCGTCTCGGACGGCAGCAAGTGCGACAGCGGCAACATCCAGGAGATCTTCGCGCAGAGCGCCCGCATGGCCGTGCCCGACCCGGTCTATCCGGTGTACGTCGACACCAACGTGATGGCCGGCCGCACCGGCCCTGCCAGCGCGGACGGCAAGTACGCGGGGCTCGTGTATCTGCCCTGCACGGAGAAGAACGGCTTCCGGCCCGCGCCGCCCGACGAGGGCGTCGACGTGGTGTATCTCTGCTTCCCCAACAATCCCACCGGCACCGCGGCCACCAAGGCCGACCTGGAGCGCTGGGTCGGCTGGGCGAAGCAACACGATGCGGTGTTGCTCTACGACGCGGCCTACGAGAGCTACATCCGCGATCCAAAGGTCCCGCACTCGATCTACGAGATCCCGGGCGCCACCGAGGTCGCGCTCGAGTTCCGCAGCTTCTCCAAGCTGGCCGGCTTCACCGGCCTGCGCTGCGGCTACGTGGTGGTGCCGAAGGGGGTCGTGGGCAAGGACGCTTCGGGCAAGGCCGTGAGCCTGCACCGGCTGTGGTTGCGCCGGCAGACCACCAAGTTCAACGGCGCGAGCTACCCGATCCAGGCCGGCGCCGCGGCCTGCTACTCGCCGGAGGGCCGGCGCGAGGTGCAGGCCAACATCGACTACTACATGGAGAACGCCAAGCTGATCCGCGCCGGGATCGCGGCCGCGGGGCTGAAGGCGTTCGGCGGCGAGAACGCGCCCTACGTCTGGATCGCAACACCGAACGGTGTCGGCTCGTGGGACATGTTCGACAAGCTCCTGCAGGAAGCCCACGTGGTCTGCACGCCCGGCGCCGGCTTCGGCGCCTGCGGCGAGGGCTACCTGCGGCTCTCCGCCTTCGGCAAGCGCGCCGACGTCGAAGAGGCGATCGCGCGCGTGAAGAAGACGCTCGCGGGCTAGCCGATGGACTTCCGCGACTCACCCGACCAGGCCCGCTTGCGCGCCCAGGTGCGCGCGTTCGCCGAGGCGGATCCCGGCCTCGCGGCGCGGCGCTTCCTTGAAGACGGCTGGATCGCGGGCTTCGACCCCGAGTTCTCGAGGCGCGTGGCGGCGCGCGGCTGGATCGGCATGACCTGGCCCAAGCGCTACGGCGGCAGCGAGCGCAGCTATCTCGACCGGCTGATCGTGACCGAGGAGCTGTTGCTCGCGGGCGCCCCGGTCGCGGCGCACTGGTTCGGCGACCGCCAGATCGGGCCCGCGCTGCTCGCGCACGGCACGGAGTCACAGAAGGCCGAGCTCGTGCCGCGCATCGCGCGCGCCGAGATCAGCTTCTGCGCCGGCATGAGCGAGCCCAACGCCGGCAGCGACCTGGCCGCGCTGGCCACGCGCGCCGACGTCGACGGCGACTCGTTCGTGATTCGCGGCCAGAAGATCTGGACCAGCTTCGCGACCCAGGCCGACTACTGCTATCTGGTGGCGCGCACCAACCCGGAGGCGCCACGCCACAAAGGCATCAGCGAGCTCCTGATCTCGATGCGCACGCCCGGCATCACCGTGCGCCCGATCCGCGACATCGTCGGCGAGTCCCACTTCGGGGAGCTGTTCTTCGACGACGTGCGCGTGCCGAAGAGCGCGCTGATCGGGAAGCTCGACAACGGCTTCTATCAGATCATGCAGCAGCTCGACTTCGAGCGGAGCGGGATCGAACGCCTGATCTCGAACTACCCGCTGTGGCGCGCCGCCAAGGAGCACGCGCGAGACACGGGCCGCAGCGCGCGCGACCCCGCGCTGCGCAACCGCCTGGCCGAGCTCGAGATCGCCTGGCGCGCCGGCCGGGGCCTGATCTACCGCGTGGCCGCGATGCTGTCCGAGGGCAAGGTGCCCAACTACGAAGCGGCGGTCGCGAAGACCTTCTGCACCTCGCTCGAGCAGCGCATCACCGACACCGTGACCGAGATCTTCGGCGCGAGCGCCTCACTCGACCCCGCCGACCCGCGCGCGCCGCTCGCCGGCCGCGCCGCCCGCAGCTTCCTGTATGCGCCCGCCTACACGATCCAGGGCGGCACCAACAACATCCTGCGCAACATCATCGCCACCCGCGGGCTGGGCCTGCCCGGCTGATTGGCTTTCGCGCCCCCTGGCCGACTACGATCTCGGGCCATGAGTGAAAACCCCGCTCCTTCGTCGCCGATGCTGACCGAAGAGTTCATGCTCGAGCCTTACAAGGTGATTGCACGGCTGCGCAGCGAGGATCCCGTGCACTTCGTGCCGGGTCTCGGCTTCTGGTTCGTGACTCGCTACGACGACGTGCGGAATCTCTTCACCGACCCGAACGTCACCAACGATCCGCGCGCCTACGAGCACTACCAGCCGCCCAAGCCGGGCACGTACATGGCGCGGATCGAGGGTCAGGGGCTGTTCTCGCTGCCGCCCGACGAGCACGCGCGCGTGCGCCGGCTGGTCTCGGCCGCGTTCACGCCGCGCGCGATCGCGCGCATGGACCAGCAGGTGAAGGACGTCGTCGAGCAGTTCGCCGCGCCGCTGCGCGGCCGCCGCGGCGTGATCGACATGATGAGCGAGCTCACCGACCCGATCCCGAACGCCGTGATCAGCCGAGTCACTGGCGTGCCGGCGAAGGGCGGCGAAGAGGTGCGCTTCCGCCAGCTGGCGCAGGACACGATCCGCGGCTTCTTCTCGTTCAGCGACCCGGTCATGCGCGAGAAGGGGAACGCGGCGTTCGAGGAGCTCTCGGAGTGGGTGCGCAAGATGGCCGACGAGCGGCGCCACTCACCCAAAGAGGATCTGATCACCGACCTGGTGAAGGCGCGCGACCGCGGCGACGCCATGAACGACGACGAGATCGTGAGTCTGGTGACCGGCCTGATCGGTGCGGGCAGCGAGACCACCGCGATCGGCGGCATGGTGACCGTGACCACGCTGCTCGAGCAGCCCGAGGCCGCCGAGCGGCTGCGCCGCGACCGCTCGCTCGTTCCGGGCGCGGTGAACGAGATCCTGCGCTACGCGTTCGGTGGCCAGGGCGGCCTGCCGCGCTACGCGCTGCGCGACTTCGAGCTGCGCGGCAAGCCGATCAAGAAGGGGCAGATGCTGATGCTGTCGTTCAGCGGCGCGCATCGCGATCCCTCGGTGTTCCCCGATCCCGACCGCTTCGACGTCACGCGCGACAACACCGAGCTCACGATCTTCGGGCGCGGGCCGCACTACTGTCTGGGCGTGCACCTGGCGCGCGCCGAGATGGGCTTCATGCTCGACGCCACGCTCGACCTGATGCCGGCCGACGCCCGCTTCCGCGAGGACCTAGTGCGGTGGCAGCGCTTCGGATACTTCCGGCGGCCGGAAAATCTGCCGGTCGAGTTCCCCTGAGATCAGCGCCTCGAGCTCGCTGATGCGCTTGTCGGCGTCGCGGTAGCCGATGTCGACCAGCGTGCTGGTGTACGCGGAGTCGAACAAGAGGTAGCTCATCAGGTCGGCGCTCTGCGCGTCGGGCGTGCCCAGGCCGTCGAGCACGAAGCGCAGCGCGCGCGGCATGCGCCAGGCGAAGCGCTGTGCCACCAGCGCCAGGTCTTCCGACGGGCTGATCGCGAGCGGAGTGATTCGCCGCATCGGCTCGCGCGCGCCGTGTACCTCTGGGTGAGTCCCGATCAGCTCGTTCATGCGCCGCAGGTGATCCAGATCGGTGTCGAGGTGATCCAGGAAGATCGCGTTCAGGAACACGCCGCAGACCTGCGCCAGCGGCGGGCAGGGCAGCGGGTGATCCGACGCCGCCTCGTGCTGCGCGAGCTCGTGCGCCGAGCGCGTCGAGCGCACGCCGATCGCCAACAGCCGCGACGCGCCGAGCCGGATCGCGGGTGAGAGCGGCGCCACCAGCCGCATGCCGCCGTCGCCGAACCAGCGGTCGCCCGAGCCCGAGTCGAGCCGCACCGGCGGGAACACGATCGGGATCGCCCCCGACGCCAGGATGTGCTTGTGGGTCAGCGTCACCGGCAGCACCACGCGCCGGCTCTTGCTCCAGATCGCGTGGCCCTGCCGCCCCTGGATGAACGTATACGAGCGCCCCGAGTGATAGCTCGTCGCCGACACGGCCACCGCGTAGAGCTCGCCGCGCTCGATCGCGCTGCGCGCGCCGTTCGCCGGCAGCGCGCGCTCGAGCAATGACTCGAGCGGGCTCGTGTCGAGCAGGCCGAAGGTGCTCGTCCAGCCGAACAGTCCCCCGAGCGTGAAGTCACAGAGCAACGACGCCCCGCCCCAGGCCAGCGCGGCCACGTCGGTGCGGAACACGCGGTCGACCGAGAGCTCGGACCAGACGCGCGCGACCTCGCTCGCGGCCACCGCGAAGCGCTCGCTGTGCGCGGCCAGGATCGTCCCGTTGATCGCGCCCGCGGAGGCACCGGCGATGATCTCGAACGGCTGCGGTCGTTCGCGCAGATGCGGCAGCTCCGAGATGCGCTTCAGCACCCCGGCCTGGTACGCGCCGCGGGCGCCGCCCGCAGTCAGCACGAGCCCGAGCATGTCGTCACGGATGAGCAAGTGAGGTGCCACCGTGCGAGCTGCGCGCAGGCTGCCGCTCACCGATGGGGCTGCCGAATTCAGAGGCAGCCGCGTGCTATATCTGTGGCGTGGCAAGCACAGGTCGGACCCCCTCGGTGGCGATTCTCGGTGCGGGCGTCTCGGGCCTGTGCATGGGGATCCAGTTGAAGAAGGCAGGCATCTCGTCGTTCACGATCCTCGAGAAGTCGGATCGGATCGGCGGGACCTGGAACGAGAACCAGTATCCGGGCGCGGCCTGCGACGTGCCATCTCACTTCTACTGCTACTCGTTCGAGCCCAACCCGGATTGGACGCACAAGTTCTCGCGCCAGCCCGAGATCCAGCGCTATCTCGCGCGCACGGCCGAGAAGTACGGAATCGTGCCGCACATCCGCTTCGGCACCGAGGTCGCGAGCGCGAGCTTCGACGAGCGCGCCGGCCAGTGGCGCGTGCGCACCAAGAACGGCGAGGAGATCGTGGCCGACGTGCTGGTGAGCGGCACCGGCCAGCTGAACCGCCCGTTCGTCCCCGATCTGCCGGGTCTCGCCGACTTCGAGGGCAAGTCGTTCCACTCCGCGCGCTGGGACACGAGCTGTGACTTCACCGGCAAGAACGTGGTCTGCATCGGGAACGGCGCGAGCGCGATCCAGTTCATTCCCAAGGTCGCGTCGCAGGCGAAGAAGCTCACCATCCTGCAGCGCTCCGCGAACTGGGTGGTGCCGCGCGGCGACTACGCCTACAGCGAGCGCGCCAAGCGCTTCTTCCGCGCCTTCCCACGGCTCTCGCGCATCTACCGCTGGTTCTTCTACTGGCAGCTCGAGAAGAACTTCCTGGCCTTCGCCAAGGAGGGCTTCTACGCGCGGCTGTTCCAGAAGGGCGCGCGCGCCTATCTCGAGGCCTCGATCCCGGATCCCGCGCTGCGCGAGCGGCTCACCCCCGACTACCGCGTGGGCTGCAAGCGCATCCTGATCGACGACGACTTCTACCCGGCGCTGGCGCGCCCGAACGTCGAGGTGGTGACTGCGCCGATCCAGCGCATCGTGCGCGACGGCGTGCTCTGCGCCGACGGCGTGCACCACCCGGCCGACGTGCTGCTGCTCGCCACCGGCTTCCAGGCCACGTCGTTCCTGGCGCCGATGCAGATCGAGGGCGTGGGCGGCAAGAAGCTCGAGGAAGTCTGGCGCGAGGGCGCCGAGGCCCACCTGGGACTCACGATCGCCGGCTTCCCCAACCTTTTCCTGATGTACGGACCCAACACCAACCTGGGTCACAACTCGATCATCTTCATGATCGAATGCCAGGTGCGCTACGCGGTGCAGTGCATCCGGCGCCTGTGGCAGCAGGATCTCGCGTATCTCGACGTGAAGCCCGAGGCGCAGCGCACGTTCAACGAGGCGGTGCAGAAGGAGCTGCGCGACACCGCCTGGGCGGCCGGCTGCAAGAGCTGGTACAAGACCGCCGCCGGCAAGGTCACCAACAACTGGTCGCACTTCACGCTGACTTACTGGTGGCGGACGCGCCGGCCGAACTTCGCTGACTTCAACTCCGCGCCGCGCCGCGCCTAGTGGAAATCCAGGGTCACTGCGCGCCGCGCTTCGCGAAGGTGAAGGACGCCTTCGCGAAGAACTTCGCGGTCGAGAACGAGTACGGCGCGTCCTTCGCCGCCACCCTGAACGGCGAGCTGGTGGTCGACCTGTGGGGCGGCCACGCGGACCGCGCGCGCAGCCGGCCATGGCGGCGCGACTCACTGGCGAACGTCTGGTCGACCACCAAGGCCATGACCGCGATCTGCGCGCACATGCTGCTCGACCGCGGGCAGCTCGAGCTCGACCGGCCGGTGGCGAGCTACTGGCCCGAGTTCGCGGCGGCGGGCAAGGAGCGCCTGCCGGTGCGCTACCTGTTCTCGCACCAGGCCGGGCTGGCAGGTGTCTCGGAGCCGCTGCCGGCCGAAGCGGTGCTGGACTGGAACCGTTTCACCAGCGCGCTGGCCGCGCAGGCGCCGCTCTGGGAGCCGGGCATGCGCAGCGGCTACCACGCGATCACCTTCGGTCACCTGTTGGGCGAGCTCGTGCGCCGGATCGACGGCCGCTCGCTCGGCGCGTTCTTCCGCGACGAGGTCACTTCGAAGCTCGGCGCGGAGTTCTGGATCGGCCTGCCCGAGTCCGAGGAAGCCAAGGTGGCCGAGATGATTCCGCCCGACCCGCCCGCGCCGCTGTCGGAGCCGCCCCAGCCCGGTGACTCGAACTACGAGCTGCGGCACGCGCTGGCCAACCCGCGGGTGACTCAGGAGATCGCCAACACCCGCGCCTGGCGCGCCGCCGAGGTGCCCGCCGCGAACGGCCAGGCCAACGCGCGCGGCGTGGCGCGCGTGATGTCGGCGTTCGCCTGCGGCGGCTCGGTCGACGGGGTGCGGCTCCTGGGTGAGCCGAGCGTGGACCGCGCGCTGACCGAGCAGTGCTACGGCCGGGACCTCGTGCTGGGGCCGATGCGCTGGGGCCTGGGCCTAATGCTGGTGAGCAAGGACCTGCCGCTCTCGCCCAACCCGCGCACCTGCGGTCACGGCGGCTGGGGCGGCTCGTTCGGCCTGGCCGACTGTGACGCCCGAGCGAGCCTGGCCTACGTGATGAACCGGATGAGCGCCGGCACCACGGGTGACAAGCGCCTGGGCCGACTCTTGCGAGCCTTCTACGGCGCGCTCGAATGACCTTCCGCGGTATCTTCCGGGCATTCGAGAAGCTGTTCGTGATTCGCTGAGGCTCGAGGTCGACGGCCGGACGTTCCTCCGCTCGTTCGCGGAAGCGGACGCCGCGGCGCTGTTCGCGCTGGTCGACGCCAACCGCAGCTATCTGCGCGAGTGGCTGCCCTGGCTCGACCACGTGCGCTCGGTCGACGACATCCGCGAGTTCCTGCGCGGAGTGTCCGAGCGCGAGCGCGCGGGCAGCTCGCTCGAGCTCGCGATCGTGCACGACGGCGCGCTCGCCGGCGTGGCCGGCTTCCGCGCGCTCGACCCGGGGAATCGCAGCGGCGAGCTCGGCTACTGGCTGGCCGCGGACCGCCAGGGCCGGGGCATCGTGACCGGCGCCTGCCGCGCGCTCGCCCGTCACGGCTTCGAGTCACTGGGCCTCCACCGGCTGGTGCTGATCGCCGCCTCGGCGAACGCGCGCAGCCGCGGCGTGGCCGAGCGCCTGGGCTTCCGCCTCGAAGGCGAGCTGCGCGAGTACGAGTGGCTGTACGACCACTTCGTCGACGCCGCGCTGTACGCGTTGCTCCGAGGCGACGGACTGCGCGAGTGAGTCGGCGGGCGCTCGCGGCAGTGCTCTTCGCCGGGCTGGCGATCGGCCTGTTCTGGCACCTGGGCACGCCGCCGCCGCACCATCGCGGTGAGAAGCGCAGCGACGCGATCGCGCGCGAGATCGTCGCCAGCGGTCACTGGCTGTTCCCCACGCTCGACGGGACCGCGCGGCTGCAGAAGCCGCCGCTCTTCTACTGGGCCGCGGCCGGAGCCGCCGAGCTCGCGGGCGGGCCGAGCGCCGTGACACTGCGCAGTGTATCGGCGCTGGCCGCGCTGGGGCTCTTGGCGGTGACCTGGGCCTGGGCGGTGCGGGCGCTCGACGAGACGACCGCGGGGGTCTGCGCCCTGGCGCTGGCCGCGATGCCCCAGTTCTGGCTGTCGGCACGGCTCGGGACCGCCGACATGCTGCTCGTGTTCCTGTGCACGGCGGCGCTCGCGCTGTTCCAGCGGCTCACACAGAGCCGCGATCCGCGGCTCCTGCCCGCGCTGGCGGCGCTGATCGCGCTGGCCTTCCTGGCCAAGGCCACCGCGGCGCTGGTCGACGTCGGGGTGCCGGTCGTCGCCTGGCTCGCGCTCGAGCACGAGCTCAACCTCTCGCTGCGGCCGCGTGTGCTGCGCTGGGCCGCGCTGTGTGCCGTGGGGTCTCTGGCCTGGTACGTGGCGGCGCTGGTCTGGGTGCCCGAGGCCTCGGCGCGGCTGCGCGAGTTCTTCTTCGTGCCACTGGGCTCGGGCCACAGCGACCTGGCGAGTGACCACTACCGGCCGTTCTACTGGTACGTGCCGCGCCTCTTCGGCGCGGCCCTGCCGGCCGTGCTACTCCTGCCGCTCGTGATTCGCGATGCCGTCCGCTTCCGCTTCTGGCGCGACCTGCCCGCGCTGCGTTTCGCCGCGCTCTGCTTCCTGTCGTTGTTCGTGGTCTGGTCGGGGATTCCGCAAAAGGGCCGACACTATCTGCTGCCGATGCTGCCCTGGCTCGCGGTGCTGGCCGGCGACTCACTGGTGCGAGCGGCGAGGCGCGCGTGAGTCGAGCCCGGCTCTGGCTCGTGCTGGCGCTGTTCGGCGCGATCGCGGCGGGACTCACCGTGAAGCTCGGCCACGACAAGATGTGGCGCTCGTCCGAGGAGCGCTGCGTTCAAGTCGTGACCGGCATGCTCGACTCGGGTGACTGGCTGGTGCCGCGGATCGACGGCACTCCGCGCCTGCAGAAGCCGCCGCTCTTCTATTGGGCGGGCGCTGCCGTCGCCGAAGTCAGCGGCGCGCGCGTGCTGATCGCGCTGCGCGCCACGTCGGTCCTGGCCGCGCTCGCGCTCGCGGCTGCGGTGTTCGCCGTCGGCTTCTCGCTGGGTCAGCTCAGCGGGGCGCTCGCCTCGCTGCTCTCGCTGGGGGCGACTGCGCTCTTCTACCTGCGCGGCCGCACCGGCGACGCCGAGATGCTGCTCGCGCTGTTCGTGTTCCTGGCGCTCGCCGCGTTCGAACGCCTCTACGCCACGCGCGACCGGAGACTCCTGCCGGCGCTGGCCACATGCGTGGGGCTCGCGTTCCTGGCCAAGGCCACCGCCGCACTGCTCTGCATCCTCGCTCCGATCGCCGTCTGGCTGGCCTGGGAGCGCCGCCTCTCGCTCGCGCTGCGCCCTGCGGTGCTCGGCTGGGCGCTGCTGGCGCTCGCGATCAGCCTCTCGTGGTACGCGCTGATCCTGGCCCGCGTGCCCGACGCTCAGCAGCTCTTCCAGGAGTATCTGATCGGCCCGCTCGGCATGCACGCCTCGGGCCGCGACGCGACTCACTTGCGCTCGTTCGGCTACTACTGGCCGCGCTACCTGCTGAACGCAGCGCCCGCCAGCGTGGCCCTGCTGTGGGCCGCTTGGGAAGGCTGGCAGACCCGCTTCTGGCGCGACGACCCGCGCCTGCGCTTCTACGCGGTCGCCGCTCTCTCGCAGATCACCGCCTGGTCCTTCGTGCCCAGCAAGCAGATCCACTACCTGCTGCCGATGGTGCCGCTGCAGGCGGTCTGGATCGGGGGGCTCGTGGCCCGGCGCTACGGCGCGCTAGCCGCTCGGACGCGCTCGTACAGCGCGGCGAGCTCCGACGGTGGCCACTTCCGGTCGTAGTCCCTGAGCATCCCCAGCAGCAGAGACTCATCGCATTCGGGCCAGCGTGTCACGAGGTCGGGGATGTTGTGCACAGCGTCCATCAGATCGGCGAGCTGAGCGCTCTTCTGCGCTGAGAGTCTACCCAGGCGCGCTCCAGCACCGCGAGACACGCCTTCAAGGCCGCTTCGGGCGCAACCCTCACGATGATCTCAATCCGGGCAGTGTCTGCGAACGAAGCTCTCGAACTTCCGCTCCAGGACTTCGAACATCCGCATCAGCGCCTGGTCGGCCTCGTCGAGCACGCGATCTCGCTGGCCGTCGGGGTTCGGCCAGCCGTTGATGATGTCGTTTCGCGTGCTTCGAGTGTGTCGAGCGCGCAGAGGGTATCCGCCAGTGTGTCCGCGCCAGAGTTGTAGAAGTAGCTGAGCACTCCACCGTTTCGGGTGAAAGCGATCAGCATGCTCGCGTGGCGATCCAAGAAGCCTGCCACCAAGGTTCCTCCGTCACCCCCACAGCCGCACGATCTTCTCGCAGCGCTCGATCCGGCCGGCGTCGCCTTCGATCACGCGCCGGGCCTCGGACTCGAGCTCGAGCGTCTTCACGGCGATCCAGCGCGCGGCGAGCTCGGTGCGCTCGGGCGCAACGTCGGCCTGGCGCAGGAGCTCCGAGGCCACGATCACGGCGATCACCATCTCGGCCACCGAGCGCGCGGACAAGAGCGCATAGCCGAAGTCGCGCAGCAGCGCGTGCGCCGACTGCTCGATGCGTTCGATCCCGGCCGTGACTCGCGCGGCGAACTGCTTCAGCACCGGCGTCCGGAGCTCGCCGAGCTCCTTGCGCAGCTCTTCGAACACGATCCCGAGCGCGCCCTTGCCGATCTCCTTCAGCGCGAAGCTGACCTGGATCTCGCTCGTGCCCTCGTAGATGGTGGTGATGATGCCGTCCAGGTGGAGCTTCCCGACGTTGCTCTCGGCCATGAAGCCGATGCCCCCGTGCACCTGGATCGCCGCGCGCGTGATCTCGTCGCAGCTCTCGGTCGCGAGAAACTTGGCCAGCGGTGTGAGCAGGCGGATCTGGATCTGGTTGCGCTCGATCACGTGCTCGAGCCCGGGCTCGCGAAAGAGGCTGGCGCGCAGCGCGTTCGAGTGGTCGATCAGCGCCGACACGCGGTAGAGCAGCGCGCGGCTGCCCTCGAGCGCGACGATCATGCGCGAGAGCACGTTCTTCATCAGCGGCTGGTCGCCGATCGCCATGCCGAACTGCTTGCGCTCGCGCGAGTAGCGGATGGCTTCCTCGACGGCGGCCTCGGCGATGCCGATACCCTGCGCCGCGACGCCCAGCCGCGCGTTGTTCATCAGGTCGAGCATGGCCTTGAAGCCGTCGCCCTTGGTGCCGATGCGCCAGGCCTCGGCGTGCTCGTAGCGCATGACCGCGGTGGGCGAGCCGTGCAGCCCGAGCTTGTGCTCGAGTCTCTCGACGCTGACCCGGTTCTTCGTGCCGTCGGGCAGCGTGCGCGGGCAGAGGAAGAGCGACAGGCCCTTGGTCGTGCCCTTCGACTGTTCGAAGCTATCGGCGTCGCGCGCCAGCACCAGGTGGATCTCGGCGCCGCCGTTGGTGATGAAGATCTTCTGGCCGTCGAGATAGGAGCGGCCGCCCTCGTCGCTGGCGCGAGTCACGATCCCGCCCAGGTCGGAGCCGGCCTGGGGCTCGGTCAGGTCCATCGCGCCCTGGACCTCGCCCGCGACGAAGCGCGGCAGGTAGCGCTGAGCGAGCTCCTCCGGCGCGTATTTCTGGATGTCCTCGGCCACGCCGGCCTGCAGGCCCATCACCGTCATCAGCGCGGCGTCCGCGCGCGCCACCATCTGGATCAGCATGTTGGCGATCAGGTTCGGCAGCTCGAAGCCGCCGAAGCGCTCCTTCACCCCCACGCTGACCAGCCCGGCCTCGCGCAGCATCTCGTAGCCGTGGCGCACGTGCGGCGGCTGCACGACCTCGCCGTTCTCGAGCCGCGCGGGCTCCCACCAGCCGGCGCGCGCCTCGGGCTCCAGCTTGGTGCAGATCTCGGCGGCGGTCTCGAGCAGGCTGCGCAGCGCGCCGCGTTCCGCCGCGAGGTCCGCGCCGTCGCCCTTGCGCCGGGCGTAGTAGTCGTCCCAGTCGACCAGCTTCTCGAGATAGAGCAGGACGGAGTCGTGGAGATACTGTGCCATCTACCCTCGCCGGAGCATGGGTAGGGTGCCCATGCGACCCAAAGACTTGGCTATGATCGCCGGGCTCCCCGCTGGAGGTTAGCGCATGTACGTCGGTCGCATCGTTGCCGTGGGCCGAACGCGCGCAGGGTCGAACGCGGCGCTGTACCGCGTATCGTCGCGCTCGTTCCCGAACCGGATGGCCGTCGAAGTGGAGGGCCGGCTCGCGATCGTGCCGCGGCCCGGTCACGAGGGCGATCTGCACAAGAACCCGTACATCGCCTACAACTGCGTGCGCGTCGCAGGTGACTTCGCCGTCGCCACGAACGGCAGCCAGACCGATCCGATCGCCGAGAAGCTCGCGCTCGGCGTGCCGCCGCGCGACGCGCTGGCGAGCGTGTTGCTCGCGCTCGACTTCGAGAAGGACGCCCTGCAGACGCCGCGCATCGCCGGTATCGTGCCGCGGGACGGCGACCTGGGCTGGCTCGCGATCGTGAGACACGACGCGCTGATCGTGGAGGCCGTCCCGCTCGAGCCCGGGCGCGCGGCGTACATCTCCACCTACGAGCACGACGACGTGCGCGAGTCACAGCGGGTGGACTTCGACGCGGCCGACGCCGAGGCCTGCGCCCGCTTCGCGGTCGACGGCGGTGCATTCGCGGGGCTCGAGAAGCCGGTCACGGCGGCGGCGGCGCTGGCCTCGAGCCGCGGCTTCCGGCTCGGCACTTTTCTCGTCCATCCCTCGTAGGAACGCGCCGATGAGGATGCAGATGCGTCCTCCCGAACCCCATCGGACCGCGCTCGGGGTCTACAAGAACCCGCGGCTGCTGGCGATCCTGTTCATGGGCTTCGCCAGCGGTCTGCCGCTGGCGCTCACGGGCGCGACCTTGCAGGTGTGGCTCACCGAGCGGGGCGTGTCACTCACCGACGTGGGCCTGCTGGCGCTGGTCGGGGCGAGCTACTCGCTGAAGTTCCTGTGGGCGCCGGTGCTCGATCGCGCGCCCGTGCCGTTCCTCTCTGCCTGGCTCGGGCAGCGCCGGGCCTGGCTGGTCGCGGTCGCGCTGCCGCTCGCGGGGGCGATCGCGGCGCTGGGCCAGAGCGACCCGGTGAGCGACCCCTTCCGCACGGCGTTGTTCGCGGTGCTGGTCGCGTTCCTGTCCGCGAGTCAGGACGTGGTGATCGACGCCTACCGCATCGAGCTGCTCGACGCGGACGAGCAGGGCGCCGGCGCCGCGGCCACGCAATGGGGCTACCGGGTCGGCATGATCGCCTCCGGCGCCGGCGCGCTGGCGCTGGCCGAGGCCTTCGGCTGGCCGCGCAGCTATCTCGTGATGGCGGCCCTGGTGTCGGTCGTGGTGGTCACGGCGCTGGTCTCGCCCGAGCCGAGTCACCCGCCGCGCCAGCGCTCGTTCTTCCGTGGCGCGGTGGTCGAGCCGTTCCTCGAGTTCGCGTCGCGGCCGCAGTGGCTCGTGCTGCTGCTGTTCATCGTGCTCTACCGACTGGGCGACGCCCTCTCGGGCAACATGTCGAATCCGTTCTACGTGAAGCTCGGCTTCACCAAGCTCGAGATCGCGAGCGTGGCCAAAGTATTCGGCATTGCGGCCACCATGGCGGGGATCGCCGCGGGCGGCGCGCTGGTCTACAAGCTCGGCGTGGCGCGCGCGCTCGTGACCGCCGGAGTGATTCACGCGCTCGGGAACCTGGCCTTCGTGGCGCAGGCCTGGATCGGGCCCGAGGTGCGCGCGCTGGCGGTCACGATCTTCGTCGAGAACTTCACGGGCGGGCTCGTCTCGGCTGCCTTCGTCGGGTATCTCTCGAACCTGTGTCACCCGGCGTTCACCGCGACTCAGTTCGCGCTCTTCACGTCGCTCAGCGCGGTGGGACGCACGCTGCTGGCCTCCGGCGCCGGCTGGCTGGCCGAGCAGCTGGGCTGGCCGCTGTTCTTCGGCTTCGCCGCGCTGGCGGCGCTGCCCGGCATCCTGCTGGCGCTCTGGCTCAGCGGGAGCGCAGTGCTTCCATCTCTTCCAGGGTCCGCGGCCAGTCGGACTTGAGCAGGCGCGAGAGCGCGCGGTCAGCGAGCAGCCGCCCGTTCGTCTGACAGGTCGCGCAGTAGTTCGTCTCGTTCTCGGCGTACACGATGCGCTGCACCGGCGATCCACACACCGGACAGGGCTTGCGGTATTTGCCGTGCACGGCCATCTCGGGCCGGAAGGCAGTGACTCCCTCGGGAAAGGCGTCGCCGGTCTGCGCGCGGAAGCGCTCGAGCCACTCGACCAGCACCGCGCGCGTAGCCGCGAACAGGCGCTCGATCTCGGCGTCCGTGAGCTTCTGCGTCATGGTGATCGGCGAGAGCCTGGCGCGGTGCAGGATCTCGTCGGAGTAGGCATTGCCGATGCCCGACAGCAGCCGCGGGTCGGTGAGCGAGCGCTTCAGCGTGTGATTGGCCTGGCGCAGCGCTCGCGCGAAGCTCGCCAGATCGGTCTCCAGCGGCTCGATCCCGCCCGGATCGTGCGCGGCGAGCGCGGCGTCGCCTCGCAGCACGTGCAGCGAGGCGCGGCGCTTCGAGCCGGCTTCGGTGAGCGTGAGCAGCCCCGTGCTGAAGCGCAGCGCGACCAGCGGCTTGCGGCCCGGAGGCTTGGCCCCGGCATCCGCCCAGTGGAGCCGCCCCGCGATCATCAAGTGGATCACCAGCCAGAGCTCGCCCTCGAAGCCGAAGGCGATGCGCTTGCCCACCCGCCGCAGCTCGCGCACGGTCCTGCCCACGAGCTCCGCGGGCTTCGGATCGACCGTGCGCAGCAGGAACGGCTGCCCGATCCGCAGCTCCTCGAGCTTGGCGCCCAGCACGCGGCGCGCGAGCGCCTCGCGATACAGCTCGACGTCGGGCAGCTCGGGCATCGTCCAAAGGGTCACACCCGCGGCGCGGGCGCCGCAAGACGGGCCCTGCGTGTCGCCCCGGCGCTGCAGCCCGCGCGCCCGGCCGTTCGCAAGCGCGCCGCGGGCCGGGCACGGCCGTTGCTCAGCTATCCACGAGGAGGACCGTCATGACCGACGACCGACGCTTCGACTACCCGATCGAGCGCCCGCGCGTGCCCAATCCGGGCCTCGCGGCCGTGCTCTCCGTGATCGTGCCGGGCCTCGGACACGTGTACTCCGGCCGGCTCGCCGCCGGCCTGGGCTGGTTCCTGGCGACGATGTTCGGCTACTGGGCCATTCTGGTGCCCGGCTTCCCGATCCACGTCGCGAGCGTGTACTTCGCCTACCAAGCCGCGAAGAACTTCGAACGGTACTGACTCCGTGGATCCGCTGCTGGCGGTCCTCGAGAGACGCAGCGGCCGGCCGCTTGCGTTCGCCAAGTCACCGCGGCCGCTCACGGGCGGATTCTGGGCCCAGATCTCGAGCTTCTCGCTCGCGGATCCCCCCAGTGACTTCGCGGGTGAGCTCGTGTTGCGCTGTGTGCCCGATCCGCGGCGCGGTCGGATCGAGGCCGCGGTCCAGGGAACGCTCGCGGAGCTCGGCTTCCCCACACCCCGCCTGCGCGCCGCCGGCGGTCCCGAGGAAGGCCTGGAGCACGCGTTTCTGATCATGGACCGCGCGCCCGGACGGGGTCTCGAGCGCTCGCGCAGCCGCCGCGAGGCCCTGCGCCGTGCCGCGACCTATCCCACGCTGTGCGCCGAGGTGCTGCTCCGACTCCACGCGCTGCCCGTCGAGCCGGTGATCGCACGGCTCGCGGACTCGGGCATCGCGGCTCGTGAGCTCTCGATCGACTCTGTGCTGGCCGACGTCCGCGCGCTGGCCGGCCAGGTGCGCGACACAGAGCTTCTCGACTCACTCGCCCTGCTCGAGCGCACGCGGCCGCCGGAGCAGAAGCGCGTGCTGTGTCACTGCGACCCGAACCCGAACAACGTGCTCCTCGCCGACGACGGCAGCTGGCTGCTCATCGACTGGACCGATGCGCGCATCGCCGACCCGGAGCTCGACGTGGGCTTCGCGGCCGAGATGCTGACACTGGTCGGCCTGTCGGTGCCTCGTCCGCTGCGCGCACCGCTGGAGTGGTTCGGACGCTGGGCTGCGGCGCGGCTGCTCTCGCGCTACGCGGCGCGTGCAGCGCTGTCACTCCCGCGCGTGCGCTGGGCACAGTCGCTGGCGCGCACTCGCGTCTTGATCCAGCTCGAGGCGTCGCGGCTCGGGCTCCCGGGTCGTCCGCCGCCTCCGGCCGCTTGGCTGGCAGGCGAGAGCTTGGCCCGCGCGAGACTCCGCGCGGAGCTGTCCGGCTAGTCTCGAGCTTCCAGTGTGAACTGCAGCTCGAGCGAGCCCAGGTGGAAGCGGTCGCCGTCCTTCAGCTCGAGCGGGTTCGGGCTCTCGGTCTCGAGGTCGGCCGCGCGCAGCACGAAGCCGCCGCGGTGGAACTCGACGAGCGCGTGGCGCGTGCGCAGTGACTCGTCGTTCAGCGCGAGGTCGACGCCCGGGCCGCGCCCGACCGCCGTGCGGGGCTGGTCGAGCCGGTACTCCAAGCCACGCGCCTCTCCGGTCAGGATCACGAGAGCGGGGCGATAGCGGGTCAGGAAGTCAGAGAGACTGGCAGAGGCAGCTTTCATCGGTCCTCGGTTGGACGGGGGAAGGACGGTAATGCTTCTCCCAACGGTCCGCCGCCGCGGAGCTTGAGTACGGGGCGAATCACCCACGAAACTCAGGCAGCCACCGACCGTGGAAGCCGTACGGGACGCGCTGAGGGAGCAGGACGCGCGCCACGGGTGGCGCGGTCAGATCGCGGGCGTCGATGATCAGGAACTCGCTCCGGCCCTCGGCCTCGTCGTGGACGAACGCGAGCAGCCAGCCGTCGTCCTCGTCGTGCGCGCCCGGCCGCGGCACGAACACGCCCTCGCCGCCGTTCCGGTTCGGTCCGAAGCGGTGGAGCTGCGACGAGACCCCGCGCGCGAGGTCGTACTTCAAAAGACCCTCGGCCAGCGGCAGGCGCACGTCGTCGCGCATGCGCGACGCGAACACGTAGCGCGCGCGGCGACCGACGCGCGCGGGATTCACGCTGGGCAGCTCCACGTTCTGGTCGTCGAGCTGCTGCTCGCGCACGGAGCCGCGCGCCAGGTCCATGCGCCAGCGCCAGAGGCGCGCCGGCTGCGGCGGCGAGTGACCCGGCTCGACGTCCTCGTTCCGGTCGAGCGAGGCGCGCTGCATCACGTCGAGCACGACTTGCTCGCCGTCTTCCCAGGCGTTCGCCACGTGATACGCGAAGCACGGCGCGATCGACAGCCAGCGCACGTCGGAGCCCGAGCCGCGCCTGGGCAGCACGCCCAGGTGCGAGCCGCGCTCGGGCTCGAAGCGCGCGATCGGCTCGCCGCGCAGCCAGCGCCGCACGTCGAACGTGTACGGGTGGTTCATGAAGATCGCGAAGCGCTCACTCAGTCCGAAGTCGTGCATCAGCACGCCGATCGGCAGCTCGAGCGCGGTGGTATGCGCCAGCGCGCCCTCGCGGCCGATCACCGAGTACTGCAGGTGCGGCTTCGCGACCGGGCTGTAGCCGAAGGCGAACATCTCGCCGGTCACGGGATCGATCTTGGGGTGCGGGCTGAGCGGATGGCGCAGCCGGCGCCCGAAGCTGTAAGTGCCGAGCGTCTCGAGATCGTCGGGGCGGATCTCGTACGGCTCGCCCTGCTCGTACAGCGCCAGCAGCCGGCCCGCGTGCGCGACCAGCCCCGTATTGGCGGTGTTCTTGGTCGCGCCTTCGGGGTGGTCGAACTGCGGCCGCTCGAGCACGCCGCTCCAGAGCGCGCGGCCGCGCCGCTTCTCGAGCTCGAACGCGCGCGTCTCGATCGCGCGGTTCTGGTAGCTGGCGCGACCTCCGCGCAGCCGCACGGCGTGCAGCATGCCGTCGCCGTCGTGCCAGTGATAGCGGCCGAGCGGCGGGAACTGCGGGTTCGGGCCGTTGCGAATGAACGAGCCTTCGAGCTCGGAGGGTAACTCGCCGATCACCGCGAGCGCGTCGACCGCGAGCTCGCGCTCGACGGGTGCGAAGTTCCCCTCGAGGAACGGGCTCTTCGGCATCGCGCGGATTCTAGCGCGCGCGCGCCTCGAGCCGAATCGGCTCGGCGCGACCGTCGGCGCCGCGCCAGGTGAGTCGCGCGGCGGCGGGCTCGAGCTCGAGCTGCGGCGCCACGGCCCGCGGCGCGAGCACGCGGGCATCTCCGAGCGTGAGCTGGCCGCTCCGGAAGGCGAGCACCAGCCTGCGTCCGCTGGCATCCACCGCGACCAGCGTTCCGGTGCCGCCGGCGTAGGCCGCGCGCCGGCGCAGGTGGTCGACGCCCGCGTCGAGATCGCGCGCGCGGAACAGGAGCTCCTGGGCCAGGAAGCGCAGCGAGAGCTCGTCGCGCGACAGGTCGCGGGTGCAGACCACGGCGATGCCCTCGCTGTTCACGCCGGCGAGACAGCCGGCCAGCGGAGCGAGCACCAGCTCGGCGCTGGCAAAGCCGCCCGCGTCGGGTGCGCTGCGGCGCAGCGCGATCTGTGAGTCGAGCGGCGGCCGGAGCTCGAACGCGGCGGCGAGCGGCGGACCGGCGCCAGCCCACGCCGCCCCTTGCACGCGAGTCACTGCCTCGGCCCAGAGCAGCAGCGGTTCGGCCACGCGCGTGGCCTGGGCGATGCCCTCGATGCGCTCGCGCTGCCAGGGCAGCTGTGTCTCGAGCGCGCGCGCGCTGGTCGCGCGCACCCGGCGCAGCATGGCCCGGCGCGCGAGCCAGGGCAGCGAAGCGCGCAGCCGCGCCAGCTCGGCGCGAATCGGCTGCGCGCACGAGTGACCCTGCGCCCGGCCCTGCTCGACCGGCGCGCCGGCGGCTTCCACGGGCGGAGTCATCGCGCCGGCGGGGCGATCTGCAGGATCTCGTTCGCCGAGCCGGTGCGGTAGCCGTCGAGATCGAGCGACACCCAGCGGAAGCCGGCCTCGTGCAGCGCGCGCGATATCTGGCGCAGCGCCTCCGGCGCGAGCGCGCGCGGCATCTCCTCGCGCGCCAGCTCGAGCCGCGCCAGCTCGCCGTGGTGGCGCACGCGCAGCTGTCGGTAGCCCAGCGCACGCAGCGCGTCCTCGGCGCGGTCGATCTGCGCGAGCTTCTCGGGCGTCACCTCCATGCCGTAGGGCACGCGCGACGACAGACACGCCGAAGCCGGCAGCTCGGCGGTCTCGAGCCCGGCGGCGGCCGAGAGCTCGCGGATCCCGGCCTTCGAGAGACCGACGTCGAGCAGTGGCGAGCGCACGCGGTGCTCCTCTGCGGCGCGGTGTCCGGGCCGGAAGTCCGCGGTGTCGTCGCAGTTGATGCCGTACGCCACGGCCGCGAAGCCGCGCTCGGCGCGCAGGCTCTCGAGCAGCTCGAACAGCTCGCTCTTGCAGAAGTAGCAGCGGTCGGGCGCGTTGCGCGCGTACTCGCTGCGCTCGTGCTCGTGTGAGTCGATCCACTCGTGGCGGAAGCCGACCGCGGCCGCCACGCGCGCCGCGACCTCGCGGTGACTGCGTGGGTACGACGGCGAGACCGCGGTCACTGCCAGCGCGCGGCTGCCGAGCGCCTGGTGCGCGGCCCAGGCCAGGTAGGCCGAGTCGACGCCGCCGGAGTAAGCCACGACCAGCGACTCACAGCGCGACAGCTCCGCCAGGAGCGCCGCCTGTCTGGCGCGCGCGTCGTCGCTGGCGGCGCTGTCGCGGGGGTTCGTCGACACGCGGGCAGGTTACGAACGCCGCGCCTCGGGTGTCAATGACAGGCGCGGTCCCGCCGCTATTCTCGCGGGCATGTCGAAGCCGCGCGTGGGAATCCTCTTCGGGGGTCGCTCGACCGAGCACGAGGTCTCGGTCGCGTCGGCTACCGCGATCTCGAATGCGCTCGACCGCAAGCGCTACGCGCCGGTGCTGATCGGCGTGGCTCACGACGGCGTCTGGCACGTGGCGGAAGCGGACTCGGGCCACACGCCGGGCTCGGTGATCGGCGCGGCGGACACGCGCCAGAGCTTCGCCGGCCTGCGCGCCGGCCTCGAGCTCCTGCGGCGCGAGGACGCCCGGCCGGCGCTGGCCGAGAAACTCGACGTCGTCTTTCCGATCATCCACGGCCGCGGCGGCGAGGACGGCTCGCTGCAGGGCATGCTCGAGCTGGCCGAGATCCCGTACGTCGGCTGCGGCGTGCTGGCGACCGCGCTGTGCATGGACAAGGCGCTGGCCAAGGCGCTGCTGCGCGACGCCGGCATCCCCGTCATCCCCTACCGCGAGATCTCGCGCCACGAGGCGCTGCTCTCGACCAGCGAGTTCGAGAACGAGCTCGAGGGCGCCTTTCCGTACCCGCTGTTCGTGAAGCCCACGAACACCGGCTCGTCGATCGGCGTGCAGAAGGTGCGCACGCGCTCGCACCTGCACCACGCGATCAAGGAAGCGGCGAGATACGACCACGACGTGCTGGTCGAGCCGGGCGTCGACGCGCGCGAGATCGAGTGCGCGGTGCTGGGCGGGCACGCGCCGCAGGCGTCGCAGCTGGGCGAGGTGCGCTACGCCGCCGAGTTCTACGACTACGAGGCGAAGTACGCCAGTGAGTCGACGCAGATCCTGATCCCGGCCGACGTGACTCCCGTGCAGACCGAGGAGATGCGCCGGCTGGCGCTGGCCGCGTTCCGGGCGCTCAAGTGCTGGGGCATGGCGCGCGTCGACTTCTTCCTCGAGAAGCGCACCGGCAAGGTGTTCCTGAACGAGCTGAACACGCTGCCCGGCTTCACCGACTCGAGCATGTACCCGAAGCTCTGGGAAGCCACGGGCATCGCGCTGCCCGAGCTGTGCGAGCGGCTGATCGAGCTGGCCTTCGAGCGCCGGCGCGAGACCGCCTCGCTCGAGATCAAATACTCCAAGTAACTCAGCTGCTGAAGAAGCGGATCAGCTCGAGCTCCATCGCCTGCGCGTCCGAGTAGCCAAGCTCGATCAGCTCCGAAGCGTACTCGCCGTCGAACAAGAGATAGCTCATCAGGTCGGCCTCGTTCTCGGGCGCGCCGCGCGTGAGTGCGCCGAACGCGAGCTGGCCGAGCAGGCTGCGCTGCGGGTGGGCCTTGGCGCGCGCGACGTGACGCGCGGCGATCACGCCGATGTCGTGACTGGGCCGGATCAGACAGTCCTCGACCACGCGGAAGCCGAGCCCGCGCTCCTTCTTCACCGACACGTTCACGCGCTCGAGATACTCGTCGCCGTACAGCTCGAGGCCGGCGCGCAGGATCCGGTTCACCACGCGCATCTGGCCCAGGTCGTACTCCAGGCGGTCGATCAGGAGCGCGTCGAGGATCTTGCCGAACAGGAACGCCGCCGAGTGCATCTGCTCCACGCGCTCGACCGCGAGCGGATCGGAGAGCGCCGGCGGCCGGCCGTGGCGCAGCCCGATCACCAGCACGCGGTTCGAGCCCAGGCGCAGCGCGGGCGCGAGCGGCGTCTGCTGGCGCAGGCTGCCGTCGCAGTAGAACGTGTCGCCGATGCGCACGGTCGGAAAGAGCAGCGGGATCGCCGCCGAGGCCAGCGCGTGCTCGGGTCCCATGCGCGCGGGCCTCGCGATGTGAGACACGTCGTTGGTCCAAGTCGGGACCTCGCGATCGCGGTGGTCGATGAAGGCGACCGTGCGCCCGGTCGCGATCTCGGTCGCGCTGACGCACACCGCGAGAAAGCGGCCGGCGCGCCGATTGCGCCGCAGCCGCCGCCAGGGGATGCCCTCGACCACCAGCCTCTCGAGCGGCGAGGTGTTCAGGAGACCCGGGATGCGCGCGCGCTGCTGCGCCGCCTGGATCGAGCGGCCCACCAGCGAGTTCAGAAGTGACTTCGAGAAGCTCCAGGCGTCGCCGAGGCCGAAACGGTAGACCTGCGAGAACGACATGTTGCGCCACACGCCGACCAGCGCACGCACCGCGGACTCGGGGTCGTCGGCCAGCGCCGCCAGGTGACACGCGTGCACCGCGCCGACGCTGGTGCCCGAGTAGACGTCGAAGCGCGGCACGTAGCCGAGGCGCTTGGGCAGCTCGCCCAGCACGAAGCGCAGCACGCCCGCTTCGTACGCGCCGCGCGCGCCCCCGCCGGACAGCACGATCGCGCGCCGCACGCCTTCGCGCCGCGGCTCGAGCGGCAGCGCGCCTTCGCTTGCCGGACCGTCCACTCTCTAGAAGGTCGGCAGGCGCGCGCGAGACACTGAGGACGGCTGCACAACAAGACAAGAAAGCCCGGACCGGAACCTCGCACTGCGCGAGGGGAGGGGTTTCCGGCCCGGGCACTCCCATGCCCGGGACAACGAGCCCCGGGCGTTCCTTCGTTGAGCAATCGACGTGCCAAGCGGTGTCTGGCGCGCAACTCCCGCGAGACACTCGCGTGACTGCGCAGAAACCGCGCGAGTCACGAGAACGTGATCTCGAACACCAACGCGCAAACGCCCTGTGGGCCATGCGCAACACGACGCCGAATTGCGGTCGGCATGTGCCGTTTCACGGCACGCGCTCCCGTCCGACTGACTTCGTTCGCCTGCGGCTCAGGGCGGCCTTCGCTCGGCCAGTCGACTTCACGCGCCGACGCTCACTCCGCTAGACTGCGCTCATGCGGAAGTGGTTCATCGTCTCGGCCGTGGGGCGCGATCGGCCGGGTATCGTCGCCGACCTGGCGCAGCTCGTGTACGACTGCGAGGCCAACCTCGAAGACTCGCGGATGACTCTGCTCGGCAACGAGTTCGCGTCGATCCTGTTGTGCTCGGGCAGCGCGCCCGAGCTCGAGCAGCGCCTGGCCTCGGGCGCGCGGCGGCTCGAGTGGGAGAACCGGCTCACCGTCTTCATCCGCCCGCTCGAGGGTCAGCCGCGGCCGGCCGTGCCCGCGCCGGGCACGCGGCTGTTCCGGGTCGAGACACAGGGCGAGGACCGCGCCGGCATCGTGGCGCGCATCTGCCGCACGCTGGCCGACCACCGCGTGAACATCGCCGACCTGCAGTCGCGCTCGGTGCCGTCGCCGTCGGGCTCGGCGCTCTACCGCATGAGCGTGCTGGCCGAGGTGCCCGACAACCTCGACCCGCGCGCGCTGGCCAAGGCGCTCGAGGAGCGCGGCGCCGAGCTCGGTCTCGAAGTCACGCTGACGCCGGCTTGAGCCCCGGTCGCGCGCTGGTCGTGGGCGCCGGCCTGGCCGGGCTCGCGGCGGCGCACCGGCTGCAGTCGCTGGGCTGGTCGGTCACGGTGTTCGAAGCGCGCGTGCGCGCGGGCGGCAAGCACGCCCGCGAGTCACTCGGCGGTCACGAGTACGAGCCCTGGCCGGGGGTCGTGCCGCGGAGCGCGCCGGCGCTCTGCGAGCTGTCGCACGAGCTCGGCGCGGGTGACCTGCTCCAGCGCGCACCGTTGTGCCTGCCCGTCACGCTGCCGGCGCTGCTGCGCCGTTCTCCCTTCGGGCCGTGGCGGCGGCGCCGGCTGGCGCTGATCGCGAGCTGGCTCGGCGGCGCGCTCGACCCCGATCTGCCCTGGCGCGAGACGCGGCTGGACGACCGCAGCGTGGCGGACTTCAGCCAGGTGTATCTCGGCCGGCGCGCGCACGAAGCTGCGCTCGAGCCGCTGTTCGCCCGGGCCTTCGGGATCGACACGCGCGAGACCAGTCGCGAGCTCCTGTTCGCGCTCTGCGACGCCTCCGGCGCACCGGCGCTCGACTCACTCGAGGGCGCCGGCCGGCTGGCCCAGGCGCTGGCTGCCGGTCTGGACTTGCGGCTCGAGACGCGCGCCGAATCGGTCGAGCCCGACCGGCGGGCGCTGCGCCTTGCGAGCGGAGGGCGCGAGACCGCGGACGCGGTGATCGTCGCGACCGGCCTGCGCGAGGCGGAGCGGCTCCTGGGCAAGCTGGCACCCGCGGCCGACGCGGCCTTCGGTGCGCTGCGCACCCAGTCGGCGCTCGCGCTCGCCGTCGCGACCCGCGGCGAAGTGACCCGCGAAGAGCTCTGGATCCCGCGCCGCGACGGCGGCGAGCTGGCGGCGATCTGCGCGCGCGGCCCGCGCCTGCTCTCGCTCGTGGCGCGGCCGGAGCTCGCCGCGCGCCACGGTCACCGCCCCGACCCCGAGCTCACTCACTTCCTGGTCGAGGCGGCCGCGCGCGCGCTGCCGGGTCTGGCGACCGAGATCGAGACCACGCGCCTGCACCGCTTCCCGGCGCTGCCGGCCTTCGCCGTGGGTCACTACCGCGCGCTGGCGCACGCCGCGCCGGGCTGCGCGGGTGACTGGTGCGCCGCGCCGCACGTCGAGGGCGAGCTGACATCGGGACTGCGCGCCGCGCGCGAGCTCGCGGCGTCAGTCTGCTAGCGTCGCGACGGTCACGCCGTTCCCGCCCTCGCGCGGGCCGCCCGGCTCGAATTTCTCGACCCCGCGCACGCTGCGCAGCCAGCTGCGGATCGCGTCGCGCAGCGCGCCCGTGCCGTGGCCGTGGATGAAGATCACCTGCCCGCCGCCGCGACCGAGCAGGCGCTGCAGCGCCGAGTCGGCGCGCTCGAGCGCCTCGTCGACGCGCAGGCCGCGCAGGTCGCAGCGCAGGCTCGACGGCTCCTCGGCCAGCTCGCGCCGCAGCGTCACGTGCGCGCTCGACGGCTTGGGCTTCGCGGGCTCGCCCGACAGCACGCGAGTCACGCGTGAGCGCGCCACCACGGTGCGCGCCGCGCCCACGCGCACGGCGAGCCGGCCGCGCTTGTCCGGCGGCTCGAGCACGAGCGCCGGCGAGCGCACGCCGGCCAGCTCGACGCGCGCGCCGGCCACCAGCCGTGAGTCGTCGACCGCGGCGGGCGCCGCGGCAGGAGTCACTTCGGGCTCGCGCTGACGCTCTTCCACCGCCGCGGTGCGCTCGCGGATCCGCGCCAGCTCGGCCTGCGCGCGGTTGGCCGCCGGTCCGGCCGCCGCGTCACCGCGCTGCAGCGCGCGCACCACGTGCGCGATCTCGGCGCGCGCCCGCGCGAAGGCGGCCTCGAGATCGCTCTTCATCGCGGCGAGCGCCTGCTCGCGCGCGCCGCGCAGCGCCGTGAGCCTGGTCTCGTAGGCGCTGCGCGCGACCTCGGACTCCTCGCGCATGCGCAGCGCCAGCCGCCGCTCGGCCTCGAGCTCCTGGCGCAGCTCGGAGAGCCCGCGGGTCAGCGCCTCGAGCCGCGAGTCCTCGCGGTCCATGAGCTCGCGCGCGCGCTCCACCACCGACTCGTCGAGGCCCATGCGCTGCGCCACCCACATCGCGCCGCTCGAGCCGGGCTGGCCCAGGTGGATGCGGAAGGTGGGCAGGAGCGTCTCGGGATCGAACTCGGCGCTGGCGTTGGCGAAGCGCGGGTCGTCGCCCGCCAGCTCCTTCAGCCGGTTGAAGTGAGTGGTCGCGAGCACGCGCGCGCCGCGCGCGACCAGCGCCTCGAGGATCGCCTGCGCGAGCGCCGCGCCCTCGCCGGGCTCCGTGCCCTCGCCGACCTCGTCCGCGATCACGAGTGACTGCGCGTCGGCCTGCGCCACCACCTCGGCCAGGTTGGCCATGCGCGCCGAGAACGTGGAGAGACCCGCGCGCAGATCCTGCTCGTCGCCGATCTCCGCGAACACCGCGTCGAAGAGACCCAGGCTGCTGCCTTCGTCGCAGGCCACGTGCAGGCCCGCGCGCAGCGAGAGCACCGCCAGCCCGACCGCCTTGGCCGCGACCGTCTTGCCGCCCGCGTTGGGTCCCGAGATCACGAGACAGCGCGCCCCGTCCGCCAGCACCAGGTCGTTGGGCACGACGTCCTCGGGCGCGAGGCCCGCTTCGAGCAGGAGCAGCGGATGCCGCAGCCCGCGCAGCTCGAGTGCGCAGTCGGGAGCGATGCGCGGCGCGCGCGCGCTCGCGCGGCGCGAGAGCCGGCCGCGCGCGAAGGCGCAGTCGAGCCGCTCGAGCGTGGCGCCCTGCGCCTCGAGCTCGGGCGTGTGCTCGCGCGCGCGACCCGACAGCTCGGTTAGCAGGCGCTCGATCTCGCGCGTAAGCTCCGTCTGTGCGATGCGCAAGCGGTTTCCCGCCTCGACGACGTCCTCGGGCTCAATGAACACGGTCGTCCCGCTCGATGAGACGTCGTGCACGATGCCGCGGACGCGCTGGCGCGCCTCGGCGCGAATGGGCAGAACCGGGCGGTTCTCGCGGAACGTGGCATAGGAGTCCTGCAAGTGAGCCTGAACGTCCGCGTCGCGCAGATGACGCGCCATCTGGCGCTCGATCTCGCCCTCGAGCTCGCGCACGCGCCGGCGCGCCCGCCGCAGCTCCGGGCTCGCGTCGTCACGGATCTCGCCCGCGGCAGTCACGACCGCCCCGATCGCGCTCTCGAGCGCGCGCAGGTCGGGAAGGGTCTCGGCCAGCGCCACCAGCCCCGGCGCCAGCTCGCGTTTCTCGCGCAGCGCTCCGCGCACGCGCCGCGCCGCCTCGAGTGTCTGGGCGAGCTGGGCCAGCTCGCGCGCCGCGAGAGCACGGCCGCGCGCCAGCTCGACCTCGGTGACGCGCAGGTCGACGATGCCGCCGAAGGGCGGGTCACTCGCCGCGTCGAGCAGGCGCCGCGCCTCGCTGGTCTCGTCGAGCCGCTCGCGCGCCCCGGCGTGAGTCGCCGGGAAGTCGAGCGCGCGCAGCGCATCGGCGCCGCGCTCGGTGGCGGCCTGTGCGGCGAGCAGCTCGAGCAGCCGGGGCCACTCCAGCCGCACGAGCGTGGCGTCGCTGGCTCGGAAAGTCACGGGGCGGAATTGTAGATGGCCGACGAGACACCGACCGGCCGGAAGCTCGTCACCGAGGCGCCGAACCCGCGCACCGCGGACCTCGATCGCCTGCCGGTGGGCGACCTGGTACAGCGCATCCTCGACGAGGACGCGGGCGTGAGCGAGGCGGTGCGCGCGGCGCGGCCGGCGCTGGAGCTGGCCTGCCTGGCGCTGGTGGAGGCGCTCGACGCCGGCGGACGCTGGTTCAACGTGGGCGCGGGCACGAGCGGGCGGATCGGCGCGCTCGACGCGGCCGAGATCCCGCCCACCTTCGGGCTCGAGCCGCAGCGCGTGCAGGCCCTGATCGCGGGCGGCCCGCCGGCGCTGATCGGCGCTGTTGAAGGCGCCGAGGACGACGTCGCCGCAGCCCCGCGCGAGCTCGACAAGCTGGGTCTCGGCCCGGGCGACGCCGTGGTCGCGCTCTCGGCCAGCGGCCGTACCCCGTATGCGCTGGCGGCGCTCGAGCACGCACGCCGGCGCGGCGCGCGCGCGATCGCGATCACCTGCGCGCCCGAGTCACCGCTGGCCAAGGCCGCCGAGATCGCGATCGTGGCGGTCGTCGGGCCGGAGGTGATCGCCGGCTCGACGCGCCTCAAGGGCGGCCTGGCGCAGAAGATGATCCTGCACACGCTCTCGACCGCGGTCATGGTCCGACTGGGCCGCGTGCAGGGCAACCTGATGACCGGCCTGCGCGCCGTGAACTCGAAGCTCTTGGACCGCGGCGTGCGCATCCTGTGCGAGCTCGCGCGCGTGAGTCGCGCCGAGGCCGTTCGCGCGCTCGAAGAAGCGGGCGGCTCGGTCGAGCTCGCGCTCGAGAAGCTCGGCGCGGGCTAGCGCAGCTCGGTCAGAGACTTCCCGGCAGCGGGGGCGCCGCATTGAAGGTGTAGGACGCGACGGTGCCGTTCGAATCGAAGCGCAGCACCAGGTCGCAGGTCTCGGTCGGGCCGAAGAGCTTGTAGCGGTAGCGGCCGTAGGTCCAGGTGCGGCGGCCGTCCTCGATGCCGGTGCGCCAGGGCTCGCCGAACATGCGCTGGACGTCGTCGCGCGTGGTGTGGCCGATCGCGATCTGGGCGACCGGCTCGGTCGGGAACTCGCGGCCCACGGTGAGACAGCCGGAGAGCGCCAGCGCGAGCAGCGCGGCGGCCGCGCGAGTCACTTCGGAGTCACCTCGTTCTCGGGAGTGTCCGGCGTGTCGTCGGCGTTCGAATCCTCGTCTTCCTGGCCCGCGAAGCGGTCGTCCTGGCCCCAGATCAGCACGTTGTCGATCGCCAGCGAGGCGTTCTGGCTGTTGCGAGCCATCACGCGCACCAGGCCCGGAACGTTCGCGAAGATCGGCGCGTCGGGGAGCAGGACCTTGCCGTCGAGCGCGATCCGCCAGGTCTTCTTCTCCAGGTCGACGTCGACCGCGAGGTGCATCGGCTTCCTGAGCTCATAGCTGCCGATCACCTGGGCCTGCTGCGGCGGCTTGGTCGGGTCCTCGCCGGGCGCGAGCGCCGTGATCTTGCCGTCGGGATTGAAGCCGATGGCGTGGGCGTTGATCAGGTCGATGAACACCACCAACGGTGAGTCGCGCGGATCCGCCCGGGTCGGAGTCCCGACTGACTCGACGCAGAGGTCGAGCTCCACGTGATAGCGCCCCCAGCGCGGGTCGAGCGAGAAGCTCACGCCCTCGCTGTTCTGCGTGCCGGTGAAAGTGGAGATGCGCAGCGGCTGGTTGTTCAGCCCGCAGAAGTCGTGCACCACCGTCGGGTGACCGAAGAAGATGGTCGAGGGCTGGTGTTGCGGCCAGACTTCGAGCTTCTGTGGGTCGGTCACCTTCACGTCCGAGCCGACGACCTGCTCGGGCGACGAGAAGTCGACGTCGAACACCAGCTCGGCGTCCCGAGGCACGCGCGATCGGCCGCAGGCCATGGGAATCAGAAGCAGCGCGAGCGCCGTGAGTCGCGTGACCCCCCGCATCGGAATCAGGTGATGATCTTCCGCACCGACGCCGTGTCGGGAACCACGATGCGCGAGGCTTCGGAGCGCTGGATCTCGCGCGCCTCCTCGATCATCTCCTCGACCGCGCGGCCGACCGCCTCGGGGAACTTGGCGATCGCCTCTTGCAGCGTCTTGGCCTCGATCAGGGTCGAGACCGGCACCGGGCCGACCTGCGACATGAGCTGGGTCTGCGCGATCCAGCGCGGCTCGCGCGACGGGTCGACCTCGCCGGTCACGGTGACCGGCACCAGCCGGCGCAGCGAGGCCACCTTGAGGTCGGTGTAGCTCTCCTCGCGGTACAGATTGTTGGCGTCGACCGTGAGATCGCCCACCACACGCCGGGGGTCGCTCATGACGGGTCCTTTCCTTGGCAGAGCGGGGCAGTGTACCGCGCGATTGCTCCGTGGCGAGTATACTGAGCGGGTCGGTAACGGACGTGGAGCCCCCCACCATCGTGACCGAAGGCCACATCCTCCGGTGTCACGCGTGAGCGCCTCGAGCATCGCGCCGCGGCAGCTCCGGGGTACGCGCTCGCGCGCGCTGCAACGCGCGGCGCGCCGCGCCGTGCTGTCGGCGCTGGAGCGGCTGCGCGAGGGTGCCCTCCTGGTCGAAGACCCGGAGGGCGCGTGCGCCTTCGGCGCGCCCTCGGGCGCGTTTCCGCGGCCGATCGGGCTGTTCGTGCGCGACCCCGCGTTCTGGCCGGCGCTCCTGCTGGGCGGCAGCATGGGCGGCTGTGAGTCGTACGTGCGCGGAGATTGGCGCTCGAGCGACCTGACCGGCTTGCTGCGGTTGATCCTCGCCAACGAATCAGTCCTGCAGGGCTTCGACTCCAGGCTCGGCAGGCTCGGTGAGTCGGTCCGGCGAGTCACTCACTGGCTGCACCGCAACAGCCGCGCCGGCAGCCGGCGCAACATCCGCGCCCACTACGACCTCGGCAACGATTTCTTCGCGCTGTTCCTGGACCCGACGCTCACCTACTCTGCGGGCATCTTCGAACGCGAGTCGTCGAGCCTGGAGGAGGCCTCGCTGGCCAAGTACGAGCGCATCTGCCGGAAGCTCGCGCTCGGCCCGAACGACCACGTGCTCGAGATCGGCAGCGGCTGGGGTGGCTTCGCGCTGCACGCGGCGCGCACGCGCGGCTGCCGCGTCACCACCACCACGCTCTCGCCGGCGCAGCGCGAGGTGGCGCAGGAGCGCGTGGCCGCGGCCGGTCTGCGCGAGCGGATCACCGTGCTGCTCGAGGACTATCGCGAGCTGCGCGGTCGTTTCGACAAGCTGGTGTCGATCGAGATGATCGAGGCGGTCGGCCACCAGTATCTCGACGCGTTCTTCCGCGCCTGCGCCGACCGGCTCGAGCCACACGGCCAGATGGCGCTGCAGGCGATCCTGATTCGCGACGACCTGTACGACGCCGCCCGGCGCACCGTCGATTTCATCAAGGCCTACATCTTCCCGGGAGGCTGCCTGCCGTCGCTGGCCGAGATCGGCAAGTCCCTGGCACGCGCCTGCGACCTGCACCTGACTCACTTCGAGGACCTGACGCCGCACTACGC
This sequence comes from Myxococcota bacterium, assembly GCA_035498875.1. Classification (GTDB taxonomy): domain Bacteria; phylum Myxococcota_A; class UBA9160; order SZUA-336; family SZUA-336; genus VGRW01. The sequence continues at coordinate 56,204 of DATJZP010000012.1, read as the reverse complement.
CCGCACCCTGCGCGCCTGGCGCGCGCGCTTCGACGCCCAGCGCGCCGCGGTCTCGCGCCTGGGCTACTCGGCGGAGTTCCAGCGCATGTGGGAGCTCTATCTCTGCTACTGCGAAGCGGGCTTCCTGGAACGCCGCACCGCCTCGGCGCAGCTCATGCTGGCCAAGGCGCAGGCCCGGCCGGCCCCGATCCTGGGCGCGCTTCCCACCTGAGTCGTTCCGTGCGCGCGCTCCATTGGTTTCGCAGCGACCTCCGACTCCGCGACAACACCGCGCTCGCCGCCGTAGCGGCGCGCGCGGAGCAGCTCACGGGCGTGTTCGTGCTCGACGACCGGCTGCTGCTCGGGCCGAAGAGCGGCGCACCGCGCGTGCGCTTCCTGCTCGAGTGTCTGGAGCAGCTGGCGGCCGAGCTGGCGGCGCGCGGCTCGGCGCTCGTGCTGCGGCGGGGCGATCCGGCGCGCGAGCTGGCGCGGCTCGTCGGCCAGACGCGCGCCGAGCTCGTGACCTGGAACCGCGACTACGGGCCGTTCGCACGCGCGCGCGATCGGGCGGTGACTCATGCGCTCGAACGCGCCGGCGCACGGGTGGAGACCTTCCGCGACCGGGTCGTGTTCGAGGCCGAGCAGGTGCGCACGCGCGCCGGGCGGGCGTACTCGGTGTACACGCCGTACAAGCGCGCCTGGCTCGAACGCTTCGCGGCCGAGCCCGCGCTGCCCGAACCGCTGCCGCGGCTGCCGCCAGCGATTCCGCGCGTGAGTCGCGGAACTTTGCCGAGCCTGGCCTCGCTGGCGCTGGCGCGCTCGGCGGCAAAGCCGCTGCCCGCGGGCTCGAGCACCGCACTGCGCCGGCTCGACGCCTTCAGCGAGCGCGCGCTCGCCGACTACGAATGGCAGCGCGACCTGCCGGCCGTGGCCGGCACCTCGCGGCTGTCGGCACACCTGCGCCTGGGCACGCTGTCGGTGCGCCAGTGTCTCGCGCGCGCGGAGGAAGCGGCGGCGGACGACTCACGCCGCCGCGCGGGCGCGCGCAAGTGGCGCGACGAGCTGGTCTGGCGCGAGTTCTACCACGCGATCCTGGCCGAGCATCCCCAGGTCTTGCGCCGGGCCTGGAAGCCCGCGCTCGAGCGCCTGGAGTGGAGCGACGACGAGTCGGCGTTCCAGGCCTGGTGCGAGGGCCGGACCGGCTACCCGTTCATCGACGCCGGCATGCGCGAGCTCGCCGCCACCGGCTGGATGCACAACCGCGCGCGCATGCTGGTGGCGAGCTTCCTGACGAAGGACCTCGGCATCGACTGGCGGCGCGGCGAGGCCTTCTTCATGCAGTCACTCGTGGATGGCGATCCCGCCAACAACAACGGCGGCTGGCAGTGGTCGGCCTCGACCGGCAGCGATGCCCAGCCCTGGTTCCGGATCTTCAACCCGGTGAGTCAAGGCGAGCGCTTCGATCCCGACGGCGCATACGTGCGGCGCTGGCTGCCCGAGCTGCGCAAGCTCGGCGGGGCGCGCGCGCACCGCCCCTGGGAAGCGCAGTCACTCGCGCGCGACTACCCCGCGCGCATCGTCGACCACGCGCGAGCGCGCGAACGGGCGCTGCGCCGCTACCGCTCGGCCCTCGGAAAGAAGCCCTAGAAGCCCTTCACGTACGGCAGGCCCGCGGCCTTGGCCAGGACCTGGTCGCGCGCCTCGAGCAGCGTGCGCATGGCGTCCCAGCTTCCGTCCAGGAGCTGGCCGCGCGCGCCGTCGGGCATGCGGATCGGTGCGCTGCCGCCGCGCCAGATCACCGTGCGCGCGGCGAGATCGATCGCGAGCTCTTGCGCCGGGTCGAGCTCGACCGCGTCCATGAGCTTGGCGACGTCGGCGCGCGCGGCGGTGACTGCCGGGATGCCGAGCGCCGTGCAGTTGCCGAAGAAGATCTCGGCGAACGACTCACCGACGATCGCCCGGATGCCCCAGCGCGCGAGCGCCTGCGGCGCGTGCTCGCGCGAGCTGCCGCAGCCGAAGTTCTGGTTCACGACCAAAATCTCTGCCCCGCGGAAGCGCCGGTCGTCGAACGGGTGGCCCTTCGGCACGCCGTCCGAGGTGAAGCGCGAGTCGCGGAACACGAACTCCTCGAGGCCCGCGAAGCGGATCGAGGTCATGTAGCGCGCAGGGATGATCTGGTCGGTGTCGATGTCGTTGCCGCGCACCACCACGCCGCGCCCGCGGCGCGCGCTGACGCGCTCGGCAGTGACTTCGCCGCTCACAGCACTTCCCTGACGTCGGCCACGCGGCCCTTGAGCGCCGCCGCCGCGACCATCGCCGGGCTCATCAGGAGCGTCCGGCCGGTCGGGCTGCCCTGGCGGCCCTTGAAGTTGCGGTTCGAGCTCGACGCGCACAGCTCGCGCCCGATCAGCTTGTCGGGGTTCATCGCGAGACACATCGAGCAGCCGGCCTCGCGCCACTGGAAGCCGGCGGAGCGGAAGACCTCGTGCAGCCCCTCGGCTTCGGCCTGCGCGCGCACCTCTTCGGAGCCGGGCACCACCAGCGCGCGCACACCGGGCGCCACCCTGCCGGTCTTCGCCACGCGCGCGGCCTCGCGCAAGTCACTGAGCCGCCCGTTGGTGCACGAGCCGATGAACGCGACCTGGATCGGCGTGCCCGCGAGCGGCCGGCCCGGCACCAGATCCATGAACTTGTACGCGTCCTCGGCCGCCGCGCGATCGTCTTCGGGCAGCTCGGAGAGCTTGGGCAGGTTCTCGGTGACTCCGATCGCCTGGCCCGGGTTGGTGCCCCAGGTGACGGTCGGCGCGATCTCGCTCGCCGGCAGCTCGACCCTATCGTCGAAGCCCGCGTTCGAGTCACTCGCCATGCTGCGCCACCAGCCGACCGCGCGCTCGAAGGCGTCGCCCTGGGGCGCGAACCGGCGGCCGCGCAGGAAGTCGAAGGTGGTGTCGTCGGGATTCACGTAGCCGACGCGCGCGCCGCCCTCGATCGACATGTTGCACAGAGTCATGCGCTCTTCCATGGTCATGCGGGAGATCGCGGAGCCTGCGTACTCGTACGCGTAGCCGACGCCACCCTTCACGCCGAGCCGGCGGATGATGTGCAGGATCACGTCCTTGGCGTACACGCCGAAGCCGGTCGCACCCGAGATCTCGATCCGCCGCACCTTGGGGCGCGCCAGCGCCAGACACTGCGACGCGAGCACGTCGCGCACCTGGCTCGTGCCGATGCCGAACGCGATCGCACCGAACGCGCCGTGAGTCGAGGTGTGACTGTCGCCGCAGGCGATCGTGAGCCCGGGCTGGGTCAGGCCGAGCTCGGGGCCGATCACGTGCACGATCCCCTGGTGCCCCGAGCCGATCGCGAAGAACGGGATGCCGTGGCGCTTCGTGTTCTGCTCGATGGCCTGAAGCATCTCCTCGGCCTGCGCGTCGCGCAGCGGCCGGGCGTGGCTGTCGGTCGGGACGATGTGGTCCACGGTCGCGAACGTGCGCGAGGGCACGAGCACCGACAGGCCGGCGTCGTCGAGCATCTGAAAGCCCTGAGGGCTCGTCACCTCGTGGATCAGGTGCAGGCCGATGAAGAGCTGGGTCTGCCCGCCCGGCAGCTCGCGCACCGTGTGCAGATCCCAGACCTTGTCGAGCAGGCTCCGTCCCATCGAGGACGGATCTTAACAGGTCGCGCGGGCACCCGACCCGCGCTCCGGGCGGTCTAGCGTTCCGCCACCAGCTGGTAGGGACCCGTCTGGCGCTCGCCCTGGCCCATGGGGCGGGCAGAGGCCAGGTCGTAGTCGAGCAGGTAGCGGACGCTCTCGAAGCCGGCCTCGGCCAGCAGCTGCTCCGCCTGCTGCGGCGGCACGTAGCGGCGGTGCGAGACGTGCTCGGCCGGCGGCTGGTCGTCGATCGAGAACAGCTGGGTGCGGCGCTCGAGCAGCGGCGTCAGCATCTCGCGCTTGTCCCGCACGCGCAGCACGTGGCCCTTCACGGTGCGCTCGATCTCGCGCCATTGACCGTTCGTCTCGGGCCGCAGCATCGGCAGCGGGCACATGCAGTCGATGGCGATCACGCCCGGCGAGTTCATGCAGCGACTCACGTTGCGCAGGAAGAGCCGCTGCTCCTCCACGTCGATCAGCCCGTTGAAGGCGTAGAGCGTGGCGAAGGCGACGTCGAACTTCTCGAACAGGGCGCTCGAGCGGAAATCGAAGTCCGCCAGCCGCACGCGGTCTTGCCACGGCTCGATCTTGCGGCGCGCGACCTCCAGCATGGGGCGCGAGACGTCGACGCCCAGCGCCTCGTGGCCCGCCTCGCCCAGTTTCGCCAGCACGCGGCCGGTGTTGCAGCCGACCTCGAGCACAGGCCCGGGATACTTCGCCGCCAGGTCCAGGTAGAGCGGCAGGTCCTTGCGGAAGTCGGCCGCGAACAGGGCATGGAACTCGGCGTACTGGCGCTCGGCGGATTGACGGGTCTGCATGCGCGCCGGACTCTGCGCGGCGCGAAAGATCCGCGCAAACCGACCCCCGTGATCCGCGACACAAGAGCGCCCACGGGTGGAAGGCCCGAGACACCACGCGAGCCGCGCGCGCTATGCTCGCGCGTGTTGAGCGACGCGGCGAACCGGAGACACTCGACCCTCGATCGAGCCGCGGTGTACGCGGAGGTCGCCGCCGACCTCGCGGCCTGGGGCGCGGGCGAGCGCGAGCCGCTCGAGGTGACTGTCGCGAAGGAGCTCGGCGCGTTCTCCGACGCCGAGGTCGCGCGTTTCGCCGAGCGTCTCGCGAACACGGGTGGGACCTGGGGCTATCACCCCCGCGATCCGATCGCGCGGCGCTTGTCGCGGATCGCCCAGGGCAGCGTGCTGCGGCCCGGCTCCGAGCTGGCCGAGCGGGCGGTCCTGGAACGCGCGCGCATGGGACCCGTCTTCCTGGTCGCGAATCACCTCTCGTACGTCGACGCGAACGTGCTCGATTCGCTGTTCGTGTCCGCGGGCTACGAGGACGTCGCCGACCGACTCACGGTGCTGGTCGGCCCCAAGGTCTTCTCACTGCCCACGCGCCGGCTGGCGAGTCTGTGCTTCGGCACGATCAAGATTCCACAGAGTCAGAGCATCGCGTCGGAAGAGGCGGTGATGCCGCGGCGCGAGGTCGCGCGCCTGGCGGAGCAGACACTCCGGGCCGTGGCCGAGCGCCATGCGGCGGGCGAGCACGTCATGATCTTCATCGAGGGCACGCGCAGCCGCACGGGCGCGATGCAGCGCGTGCTGGCCGCCACCGCGCGCTACTTCGAGATCGAGGGCGCCACGATCCTTCCGATCGGTCTGTGGGGCACCGAGAGACTCGTGCCGCTCGACCGCATGCAAGTGACTCCCGCGCTGGTCAGCGCGCGCATCGGCCCCCCGCTCGCCGCGGCGGAGCTGTCCGCTCGTGCCGGCGGCAAGCGACCGGTGATCGCGGACGCGCTCGGCTTCCTGATCGCGGACCTGCTTCCGCCGTCCTATCGCGGCGTGTACGGCGAGGTGTCTCCCGGGCTGGCTTCGGCGCGAGAGGCCGCGCTGACATTCGCGAGCCAAGGCGCCCGATAGACGGGGCATGCGCTGGCTCGTGCTGCTGCTGCTGCTGCTCGCGCGCGCCGCCGCGGCGGACGAGCTCGCCGCGAAGGCCGACGCCTTCCTGGCGGCCATTCACGACCGGCACCTGTCGCGCGAGGGGCTCTTCCTCTACCGCGTCGACCTGCGCTCGGTGACTCGTGATCTCGAGGCGGGAACGTACCCGATCCTGGCCGACGGCCCGACCTTCAACGGCCTGTTCGCCGCGGCCGCCTGCGCGCACGCCGAAGCCAGCAGCGGCGCCGAACGGGAGCGCGCGCTCTCGGATGCGGCGCGCGCGCTGGACGGGCTCGCGCTGTTGATGGACGTAACCGGCGTGCCGGGGCTCCTGGCGCGGAGCGCCCGGCGCGGGCCGCCGCCACCGGCCCAGGCCACGGACTGGCACGCCTCGAGCGCCCGCCCCGGCTGGTATTGGCGGGGCGACGTCTCGCAGGACCAGTACGCGAACGGGCTCGTGCCGGCGGTCGGACTGTGTCGCCGCGACTTCCCCGAGCGGTCGCGCCAGCTCGCGGTCGCCGCCGCGAGTCACCTCTTGGCGCACGACTACCAGCTGATCGACGTCGACGGCAAGGCCACCACGTACGGCGACCTGTCGTGGCACGCCGGCCTGGGCTGGAACGCGATCGCGCAGCTCACGAGCTACGCGCTGATCTCGCTGGCGGCAGCGCTCGACTCCGATCCGCGCTGGGGCGCCGAGCGCGCCAAGCTGCGCGACACCTACCGCGTGCCGGCGCGCGCGCGCTTCACCAACGTGCGCATCTTCGGCTGGACCGGTCATTCGAACGACCTGATGGCGTTCGACTTGTTCCGCGTGCTGGTGCCGCTGGCGCGCGAGACGCATGACCCGGCGCTCGCGGACCTGCGCGCGGGGCTGTGGCGGAGCTGGCTGCGCGTCGAGCCGGACCGCAATCCCTACCTCACGGGCGTCTTCTGCCAGCTCGAGCCGCAGGCCTGCAGCCCCGCGCTGCTCGCCGACGTGCGCGCGCAGCTGGCCGACTTTTCGCTCGAGAAGCGCAAGGTCGCGCCGTCGCCCGAGCTCGCGCGCCTGCCGCGGCGCTGGATGCCCAGCCGCAAGTGGGAGGACCTGACCCGCGACGTGGTGCCGATGCACCTGCGCCCGGCGAACTCGTTCGAGTGGAAGGCGAGCCCCTACCGAGTGAGTTACGACGTCGACCCGAACACCGAGTACACCGGGCTCGACTATCTGTGCGCGTACTGGCTGTACGAGGCGCTCGCGCGCTAGCTCGAGCCCGGTGCGAGCTCGAGCTCGACGCCGCTCGCGCCCGGGTCGACCGGCGACGCGAGCTCGCCCGACAGATCGCTCGGATCGCGAGTGAGTGGGTCGCCGTCGCTGTCGACGCGCGCCGAAAGGGCGATCGGCCCCACCCAGGGCCGGCCCTTGATCATCTCGTCATCGGGCCCGATCTCGAACTCGAGCGGGAACGGACCCACGGGCAGGCGCTTCACCGCGAGCGGCGGTCCGGGCTGGCTCGGAATGCGCGCGATCAGAAAGAGCACCTCGCCCTTCGCCGTCGCGCCGGCCGCGACCCGGATCGTGCCGCGGATCGGGTCGCCGGAAGCCGGAGCGCCGGTGCGCGCACCGTCGCTCGGCGGCCCGAGCGGCATCGCGGCGCGCGGAGCCGGGGTCTCGAGCCCCGGAACGCGCACCGGGCGATCCAGCTTGGGTGGCTCCTGCGACGGATCGACGTAGGGCTCGACCCGGCGATCGCACGCGGCGAGCGCCAGCGCGGCGAAACATGAGAGCAGTGCGGCGCGGGTCCGGCCGGGGCGCGTCATGGCGCGACAGGGTACTCGAGCGCGGGCTTCTCGCGACATGAAGAAGCGCATTTTTCTGAATGAATCTGCGGAAAATCCGTAGCGGCACCGAGTGCCTTCGTTATAGTCCCGGCCCCTGCGAAGAATCCCGGCGGCCCGGGATCACGCGCGCGCGACGGAGGCGGAAGGCGCCCATGGCCATCGACATCACGCTGCAAATCAAGCTCTCGGTCGAAGAGTCGTCGCTCGAAGACGCGCTCGCCGAGTACGACGAGCTGACCGTGAGTGCGCTCGTGACGCAGATCCTCGACAAGGCGATCGCCCTCGAGCACATCGAGACCGAGATCAAGGCCGGTCCGAACTCGCTCGAGGAGTACGACAAAGTCCGCGACGTCTGAGTCGTCCCGCCCGGCTAGAACAGCTCCAGCTGACCGGTCGGCACGCTTCTCGGCACGGCCAGCCGCGGCACCGCGCGAGTCACTGACGCGGGCAGCCCGGCGAAGGGCGTGGCGTGCTCGCGCGCCGCTTCCGGACCCGGCCGGTAGATCCCGTGGCGGCGCGCGTAGGCGAGGATGCGGCGATAGAGCCGCCAGAACCTCTGGCCGTGATTCAGATGGCGCAGGTGCGCCAGCTCGTGACAGAGCGTGTCCACCATTACCGAGTACTTCAAGAGCTCGGGCGCGCGCAGCTGGTGCAGGCGGATCTTGATCCGGCCGTCGGCGAAACAGATGCCGTAGCGCCGGCGCACGCGCGGACTCTCGGCGTCGATCGAGCGCAGTGGCAGCTCGAAGGCGCGCGCCAAGAGCAGCCCGTGTCTGCGCAGGCGCTCCAGCGCGTGGGCGTGCGCGTCGCTGGCAAACGTTTCAGCCGGGCGTCGCTCCAGGGTCGGGCTCCCGGGGAGGGCTCGCGCAGTATAGCCTTCCCGCCATGAGCGACCCGTCCGGCGAGTTTCCGACGCGCTTCGGCCTGTTCCCGCTGCCGAACGTGGTGCTGTTTCCGGGCACGTATCTCCCGCTGCACATCTTCGAGCCGCGCTACCGCGCGCTGTGCGAAGCCGCGCTCTTGGCCGAGCCGGTGATCGGGATGATCCTGCTGCGCAGCGAGAGCGAAGCCATGCAGGAGCGCGCGCCGATCTTCTCCGTTGGCTGCGCGGGGCGGATCGTCGAGCACCGGCGCCTGCCCGACGGCCGCTTCCACTTACTCCTGCACGGCGAGCGGCGCTTCCGGATCGCGCGCGAGCTCGAGGCGGGCGCGGCCTTCCGCGAGATCGAAGCCGAGCTCCTGCCCGATCCCGGCTTCGCCGAGCTCGCGCCTGCGGCGCAGCGCGCGCTCGAGCTCGCGCGGCCCGCGCTCGAAGAGCGCATGCTCGAGCTCGTGCGACTCACTGCGCCCGAGAGCGTGGAGCCGCTGCGCGAGCGCATGCGCGCGCTCGACCCCGTGCTGCTCGCCAACGCGATCGCGTTCGGGCTCGAGGGGCCGGTGCTCGAGAAGCAGAGCTTGCTCGAAAGTTCGGATCCCATGACTCGAAGCGAACTTTTGGCGCGCGTGCTGTCGATTCGCATCGCCGAGGCGAGGCTTCCGAGCGGGCCCGTGACCGTGAACTGAGATTTCGCGAAATCGTGCGATCCAGAGTAAAAGATCGCGATTTCGTGAGATCACTAGACACCGGTCCGTGGCACTTCGCTGTGTGTAGCGCTGTGCACCGCCCTGTGAACGCGCGGTCTCTGCACGGGCTCGCCCGGGGAAGAGCGACGCGAATTGGATTACTTGGGCGCCGTCGCGGATTTCCCGCGTGAACGCGCGGAGTCCGCGGCGGTGTAGGGCCGAGGCGAAAGCCGGCCCGCGGAGGAATCGGCTTTGCGCGCCCAGGGGGCTCATGGGAGAGTCGCGCTTCGCAAGGGCGGCGGAGTCGATCCAGATCGGCTCCGGTTGGGGGGAAACGGCGCGAAATGACCACTGGGGGGTGGGAGGTCGTCCGTTCTGCGCTCGGACAACGCGTAGGTGCTGCGGCATACGATGCGTGGTTCCGAACGCTGGACGGACGACTGGAAGGCGAGACCTTGGTGCTGCGTTGCCCGGACCGCTTCACGCGGGACTGGCTGCGCAGCCGCTTCGGGCGGGTGATCGAGGAGTGCGCCTCGGCGGCGCGCGAGATCGACTACCGGGTCGATCCGACGGCGCTGGCCGCCGTCGAGGAGGCTCCGGAGGAGTCACTCCGCGCCGAGAGCGCGCACGAGTCGGCGAGCGACGGGCCGCTCGTGCAGGACCACCTGTTCGAGAGATTCGTATCGGGGCCGGGCAGCGCGCTCGCGCTCGAGGCGGCGCGTGCGGTTGCGCGCGGCGAGGCGGGCCGCTGCAACCCGCTGTTTCTCGTGGGCGGCACCGGCTCGGGCAAGACTCACTTGTGCCGCGCGATCCACGGGCGGATCGGCTCGGCCGCGCTCTATCGCTCGAGCGAGGAGTTCACCACCGAAGTGACTGAAGCGCTGCGCGCGGGTCAGATGCCGCGCATCCGACAGCGCTATCGGCGGCAGGCCAACGTGCTGATACTCGAGGACGTCCAGTTCCTCGCGGGCAAGCGCGCGACTCAGGTGGAGCTGTTCCACACGCTCGACCACCTGATCTCGCACGGGCGCACGGTGGTGCTGTCGGCCGATCGTCAGCCGTCGGAGCTCGACGAGATCGACTTGAAGCTGCGCTCGCGCATGGCCTCGGGGCTGGTGGCGCGGATCGGGCCGCCCGAGTCACAGACGCGCCGCGCGATCCTGCGCGAGCGCGCGGCGCGCGGTGGCGTGCGCGTCCCCGACGCCTGTCTCGAGCTCCTGGCCGAGCGCGAGCTGGCCTCGGTGCGCGACCTGATCGCGGGGCTGAACCAGGTGGTGGCGCGCGCGTCGCTGCTGCGCGCGCCGATCACGCCCGAGCTGGTGGCCCAGGCGCTCGACGCCGTCGACATGCCCGGGCGTCCGCGCTCGCTTTCCGAGATCGTGGCCGAGGTGACTCGCGCCTACGGCCTGGCACCCGAGGCGCTGCGCAGCCGGTCGCGAAAGCGCATCGTGGTGCAGCCGCGCCAGGTCGCGATGTATCTGGCGCGGCGCTACACGGCCGCCTCGCTCGCCGACATCGGGCGCGCGTTCGGGCGCGATCACACCAGCGTCATGTACGCGATCGACGTGGTCGAGCGCCGGATCGTCGAGCGGCCGCAGCTCCGCTACGAGCTCGAGGCGCTGGCGGCGCGGATCAGCGGCTCGCCGCCGCTCCGTAGTGCTTCTGGTAGTACTCGCGGTATTCGCCCGATTTGATCGGCTCCCACCAGTCGCGGCGGGCGGCGTACCACTCGGCGGTGCGGGCGATGCCCGCCTCGAGCTCGAGCTGCGGCCGCCAGCCGAGCGCGCGGATCTTTTGGGTGTCGACCGCGTAGCGCTGGTCGTGCCCGGGCCGCAGACCGGTCACCGGCTTGATCAGTGAGTCGGGCTTGCGCAGGCAGCGCAGGATCATCGCGGTCAGCTCGCGGTTGGTGACTTCGGGATCCTGGTTCGCGCCGATGTTGTAGACCTCGCCCTTGCGGCCCTGGCGCAACAGCAGCAAGAGCGCCCGGCAATGGTCCTCGACGCGCAGCCAGTCGCGGATCTGCGTGCCGCCGTCGTAGAGCGGCAGCGGCTGGTCGTCGAGCGCGTTCGTGATGAAGACCGGAATCACTTTCTCGGGATACTGGTACGGGCCGTAGTTGTTGGTGCAGCGCGAGAGCAAGACGTCGAGCTCGTGCGTGCGGTGGAAGGCGAGCGCGATGTGGTCGCCGCCCGCCTTCGCCGCCGAGTACGGGCTCGACGGGCGGAGCAGCGCCGACTCGTCCGGAAAGTGCGGAAACTCGACGTCGCCGTAGACCTCGTCCGTCGAGACCTGCAGGAAGCGCGCGCGCGGATTCACCTGGCGCATCGCCTCGAGCAGCACGTACACGCCGTAGACGTTGGTCTCGATGAACTCACCGGCCTTGGTCTTGGTCGAACGGTCGACGTGAGTCTCGGCGGCGAAGTTCACGATCCAGTCGGCGTCGGCCACGAGCTCGCGCGCGGTCTTCTCGTCGCGGATGTCGCCGCGCACGAAGCGGTAGTCGGGCGAGCCTGCGACGTCGGCCAGGTTGGCCAGGTTCCCGGCGTAGGTGAGACAGTCGAGGTTCACCACGCGCGCGTCCGGCTCCTCCGCCAGGAGCAGCCGCACGAAGTGAGAGCCGATGAAGCCACAGCCGCCGGTGACGAGAATGCGCCTCATGTCCCGCTCATCGACCCGTGGGCCGGAGGCCCTTAGTAGCCGCTCGGCAGCCCGAAGCTCGGGCGTTCCGCGGCGCGCAGCTGGGGCAATTCGAGCCCGACCGGCTCCGGCCTCTGCTCGCGCCGGCCGTAGGTGGTGGTGCGCTCGTAGGGCACGCGGCCGAGCTCGCGGATCAGGCGCTCGATCGTCTCGACCTCGACGTGGTCGCCGTGCTCGGAGCCCGCGGCCTTCGAGATCGACTCTTCCATCAGCGTGCCGCCGAAGTCGTTCGCGCCCGACATCAGCCCGACCTGGCCGAGCTTCAGGCCCATCTTCACCCACGAGATCTGCACGTTCTTGATGTGCGGGCGCAGGAACAGGCGAGACACTGCGATCAGCCGCAGGTCTTCGGGCATGCTGGCCCCGTGGCGCGAGCCCTGCTCGTTGAACAGCCGCGTCTTGTGGTGGATGAAGCCGAGCGGCACGAACTCGGTGAAGCCGCCGGTGCGCTTCTGGATGTCGCGCAGTCGCTCGAGGTGCGAGGAGATGTGCGCCGGCGTCTCGATGTGACCGTACATGAGCGTCGAGCTCGAGCGCAGCCCGACCTCGTGGGCGGTGGTCACGATCTCGGTCCAGCGCTCGGTCATGAGCTTGCGCGGGGACAGGATCTTGCGGACGTCGTCGACCAGGATCTCGGCGGCGGTGCCCGGGATCGTGCCTAGGCCCTCGTCGCGCAGCATGCACAGATAGTCGCGCAGCGACATCTCACCCACGCGCTGCGCGGCGAAGTGAATCTCCTCGGGAGAGAAGGCGTGGATGTGCAGGTCGGGCAGCTCGGCCTTGATCGCGCGCACGATGTCGCGGTACCAGAAGCCGTCCTTGTTGGGGTGGATGCCGCCCTGGATGCAGACCTCGGAGGCGCCGCGGCTCACCGCCTCGTGACAGCGCGCCAGGATGTCGTCGAGCCCGCGGTCGTAGGCGTCTTCCTCGTGCTTGTGTCTCGCGAAGCCGCAGAAGCTGCAGCCCACGTAGCAGATGTTCGTGAAGTTGATGTTGCGGCAGACCACGTACGAGATCTCGTCGCCCACGTCGTCGTAGCGCGCCGCGTCGGCCACCGCGCACAGCGCCTGCAGATCGCGGCCCAACGCGCCGAGCAGGACCTCGGCGTCGGCGCGCGCGAGCTCGCGGCCTTCGAGCGCGCGCTCGAGCACGGCGCGCACCGGCGCGCTGGTTCCACGCAGCAGGGAGTCAGTGAGGGACGGTCGGGGGGCGGACATCGGCGGCTCCTGGCTTTCGCGCCACTGGCCAGCCACCGCCGTCGGTGACTGCGCGCAGCAGCCGGTGCATTTCGGAATCGAAGAACTCGGGTCGAGAGGCCACGTACTCGGGATACACGCACAGCCGGTCGCGCAGCTCGTAGCCCGCGGCCTCGGTGCGCGCGCGCAGCTCGTCGAGCTCCGGCCACGGCATCTCGGGGTTGATGAAGTCGATCGTGAGCGGCGAGACACCGCCCCAGTCGTTGATGCCGGCGCGCAGCAGCAGCTCGAGCGCGGTCGGCGACAGGTTCGGCGGCGCCTGCAGGTTCATCTTCGGCCCCAGGATCAGCCGCGCCAGCGCGGTGGTCCCGGCCATCAGCGCGTCGCTCGGGGTCGGCAGCTGCGACATGCCGGTGCCCGGCTTGGGGTGGAAGTTCTGCACGATCACTTCCTGGATGTGGCCGCCGGCGGCGTGCAGGTCGCGGATCGCGAGCAGCGTGTCGACGCGCTCCTCGGCGTTCTCGCCGATCCCGACCAGGATCCCGCTCGTGAACGGGATGCGCAGCTCGCCGGCCTCGCGCGTCATGCGCAGGCGCGCGGCGGGCTCCTTGTCGGGCGCGTGGAAGTGGGCCTGGCCGCGCTCGCGCAGGCGCGCGCTCGTGCTCTCGAGCATGAGACCCATGCTCGCGTTCAACGGCCGCAGCGCCGCCAGCTCGTCTTGCGACAGGATGCCTGCGTTCGAGTGCGGAAACAGCCCCTCGGCGAGTGACTCGCGGCAGGCGTCGGCGAGATACTCGGTGGTGCGCGCGTAGCCGCGCTCGTGGAGCCAGGCGCGGTAGCCGCGGTAGGCGACCTCGGGCTTGTCGCCCAGGCAGAACAGCGCCTCGAGACAGCCGTTGGCGAAGGCGCGGCGCGAAGTGTCTCGCACCTCGCGCAAGAGCCAGGTCTTGGCGCGCGGCGAGTCCGGCTCGACCGCGAAGGTGCAGTAGCTGCAGCGATCGCGGCACAGATTGGTGAGCGGAATGAACACGTTCCGCGAGACCGACACCACGCGCCCGTGGCCGCGCCGGCCCGCTTCTTGCGCCGCCTCGAGCAGGGGCTCGAAAATCGTCTCCGGCGCGCGCTCCAGGCGCTCCATCGCCGCTACGGCCGCCGCGCGTGCCAGGGGCTCGCCGTCGACTGCCTTGCGCAGCTGCTCGAGGAGCTCGGCGCGGGAGGGTGCGCTCACGCCGGGCAGGCTAACACTCGCTTCTACAGCCCTTCAAACTGACGTGACGTCAGGGTTTTCGGCGCCGCGAAGGCCAGGCGTTTCTTCATCACGCGCACCGCTTCGGGATTGCGGTCGACCAGCAGAAAGTCGCGGTCGAGCCGCGCCGCGGCCTCGCCCGTGGTGCCGCTGCCGGCGAAGAAGTCGAGCACGAGCTCGCCGGGCCGGGAGTGGACGGCAACGATCCGCGACAGGATCGCGAGCGGCTTCTGCGTGGCGTAGCCGGTGCGCTCGCGGCCGTTCGTGGGCACGATCGTCTGCCACCAGACGTCGGTGGGTGTCTTGCCGCGCGCGGCTTTCTCGGGCCCGACCAGGCCGGGCGCGGCGTAGGGGATGCGGTCGATCGCCGCGTAGTCGAAGCAATATCTGGCCGGATCTTTCGCGTACCAGAGCAGCACGTCGTGCTTGGCCGGCCAGCGCTTGCGCGTGCGCGCGCCGTAGTCGTAGGCCCAGACGATCTCGTTCAGGAACGAGTCACGGCCGAAGATCTTGTCGAGCAAGAGCTTCACGTAGTGTGACTCACGCGGGTCGAGGTGCACGAACAGCGAGCCGTCGGCGCGCAGAACCCGGTGCGCCTCGCGCAGCCGCGGCTCCAGGTACGCGGGCAGGTCGTCGAAGCGGTCCTCGAACTCGGAGACACTCACGACCTCGCTCTTGTAGCGCCGGCCGCCGAAGCCGGTGCGGTCGCCGCCCTCCGGGTCGCGCCGCGTGCGCAGCCGCGTGTGTCTCTGCGTGCGGCCGGTGTTGAAGGGCGGGTCCACGTAGCACAGCGCCACGCGACCCGCGGGCAGCCGGCGCAACACGTCGAGATTCTCCCCCTGCACGATCCAGCGCAGCCGCGTAGACTCGCGCGCGTGCCCGTGCGCGCCGTCTCGCTGGATCTCTTCGACACGCTGGTCGACATCCACATGGACCGGCTGCCGCTGGTCGAGATCGCCGGGCGGCGCATTCCTTCGACCTACGGGCTCCTGCATGGCGCGAGTGTGCACCGGCACGGGCTCGATTTCGAGTCATTCGCGGCCACGCTCGGCGCCGTCGACCGCGAGCTCCGCGACGCCATGCAGCGCCGGCACGTCGAGGTGGCCACGCTGGAGCGGTTCCGCGAGCTCGGCCGCCGGCTCGGCCACGCCGACGACGCGCTGGCCCGGATCCTGACCGAGACACACATGGCCGAGCTCGAGAAGCACGTGACGTACCTCTCGCACCATGCCGAGGTCTTGAAGCGGCTGCGCGGGCGCGCGCGGCTGGCGGTGTGCTCGAACTTCAGTCACACGGAGACGGCGCGGGCGGTGCTCGAGCGCGCGGGGCTCTTGCCGCTGTTCGACGCGGTGGTGATCTCGATGGACCTCGGCGTCCGCAAGCCGCGGCCGGAGATCTTCCGCGCCGCGCTCGAGTCACTGGGCGCGGCGCCCGAGGAGACGCTGCACGTGGGCGACGACCTCGAGGCCGACGTCGCGGGCGCGGCACCGCTCGGCCTGCGGACCGTGTGGCTCACGCGGCGCGTGGCGGACCCGGCCAAGCGTCTCGCCGGCTACGCCGGGCCGAAGCCCGCGCACACGATCGCGGACCTCGCCGAGCTCGAGTCACTTCTGACTTAGCAGGCGCTCCAGGATCGCCGTCTGCCGGTCCCAGTCGTAGTGCTCGGCGACGAAGCGCACGCCGCGCCGGCCCAGCTCGCTGCGGCGCGCGCCGTCGCGCATCAGCTCGAGCGCGCGCGCGGCGAACTCGGCAGGCCCGCGCGCCACCAGCACGCCGTCCTGCTCGCCCCGCGCGCCCAGGCCCTCGAAGCCCTCGGGGCTGGTCACGACCGGGACGCCCAGCGCGAGCGACTCGAGGATCTTGTTCTGCACTCCGCCCGCGACGCGCACCGGGCAGAGACTCGCGGCCGCCCGCTCCACGTACGGGCGCACGTCGTCGACCGCGCCGGTCACGTTCACGCCGTCGCGACCGTCGAACGAGAGCACCGACGGCGGCGGCTGCACGCCCACCACGTAGAGCGAGGCCTTGCCGTGCTGGCGCCGCACCTCGGGAAAGATCTCGCGCAGCAGGAACTCGGCGGCATCGGTGTTGGCGAAGCTCGAGAGATTCCCCACGAACACCAGCCGGTCGATGTCGTAGCTCTCCGCGCGCGGCGCGAAGTAGGCGCGGTCGACGCCGTTGTTCACCAGATGCAGCCGCTCCGCCGGCGCGCCGTTCCGCACCAGCACCTCGCGGTCGACGTCGGCAATCACCGCGGTGGCGTCGAAGCGCGCGACCAGCCGGGTCTCGTAGCGCCGCAGCCGCCCGACCTCGAGCGCGAACAGCGCGCGGAAGGCGTCGCGGCGCATCGCGCGGGCGCGCCCGTACAGGAGCGAGACCGCGTCGGTGATGTCGAGAACGCGCCGCAGCGGCGCCGCCTCGACATACTGCGCCATGCGCAGCAGGTGGACGTAGGCGGCGTCGAAGGCGCGCTCGCGCAGTCGCCGCTCGACCAATGCCCGCATGCGCCGCGAGCGGTAGTAGTGGACCTGCAGCGGCAACCGCGACGGCACACCCAGGAGCGTGTGCAGGCGCGAGCGCAGCGGCGTCTGCACGACCGTCTCGACGGAGATACCGGGGTGGCGCAGCGACAGGGCGCGCGCGTGCTCGCGCTCCGCCTCGCCCTCGACGAAGGAGATCAGGTGAACTTCGTGGCGCGCCGCCAGCCGCGCGATGAACTCGTAGGCGCGCAGCTTGTCACCGCCGACCGGCGGGTAGGGCAGGCGCGGACACAGGGCGAGAATGCGCACGCGCCGAGATTGACACGCCTTTTCGCCTGCCGCATTCTGCGCGACCGATGCTCTTCGATCTCGATCAGTGTGTCTCTGCGGCCGCTGCTGCCGCCTGCCCGGTGCGTCGCACCCGTACGGGGTCCCACCGGCTCGGATAGATCCGCCTTGCGATCGACGCCGGCTGGCGGGACCGAACCCGAGTTCCCGAGACCGCGTCCATCGCGAATTGCAGACTGAGAGCATGGGTAGGGTGCCCATGCGATCAAAAGGGTGGAATTTTCATGTCCGAGAAGTTCGACCGACTGGTGAGCCGAGAGAAGCAGGTGTTCATGCCGTCCGTGCGGCGCTGGCCGATCGCGCTGGAGCGCGGCCAGGGCTCGCGCGTCTGGGACGTCGACGGCAAGGAGTACATCGACCTCACCGCGGGCTGGGGAGTCACTTCGATCGGTCACTGCCATCCGGCGCTGGCCGACGCGATCGCCGACCAGGCGCGCACGCTGATGCAGACGACCAACAACGTCTACACCAAGCCGCAGCTCGACCTGGCGGAGCGGCTGGCGCGCATCGCGCCGCGCGGCCTGCACCAGTCGTTCTTCACCTCGAGCGGCGCCGAGGCGAACGAGGGCGCGCTCAAGCTGGCCGCGCGCACGACCGGCCGGAACCGCTTCCTGTCCACCTTCGACAGCTTCCACGGCCGCACGCTCGGCGCGATGGGGTGTCTCGGCCAGGAGAAGTATCGGGGGCCGTGGAAGGGGATCGTGCGCGAGGCCACGTTCGTGAAGTACGGCGACGCCGACGCGGTGCGCGCGGCGCTGACTCCCGAGCATGCGGCCTTCATCGTCGAGCCGGTGCAGGGCGAGGGCGGCGTGGTGGTTCCGCCCACCGACTACCTGAAGCGGGTCGCCGACGCGTGTCACGCCGCCGGGGCGCTCTTGATCGCCGACGAGATCCAGACCGGCATCGGCCGCACCGGCCGCTGGTTCGCCTGCGAGCACTCGGGAGTCACTCCCGACATCCTGAGCTTCGGCAAGGGCGTCGGCGGCGGCTTCCCGCTGGCCGGCTTCATGGCCAGTGAGTCGGTGATGGCGGCGATCCAGCCCGGCGACCACGGCGGCACGTACGCCGGAAACCCGCTGGCCTGCCGCGCCGGCGTCGCGGTGCTGAAGGTGATCGAGGACGAGAAGCTGGTCGAGCGCGCGGCCATGCTCGGCAAGGAGACACTGGCGCGGCTGGCGGCCTTCGCCCAGAAGCAGCCCGCCAAGGTGGAGCAGGCGCGCGGCCTGGGCTTCCTGATCGGGCTCGTGCTGCGCTCGCCGGCGAGCGCCACGGCGGCCCACGCGGCAATGCGCGAGCGCGGCGTGCTCGTGAACCTGACCGCCGAGCGCGTGCTGCGCATCTTCCCGCCGCTCAACATCCCCGAGCGCGACCTGGCGCAGGGGCTGGACGTGCTGGAAGCCTGCGTGGCGGCTGCCGCGTGAAGTCACTCCGCCCGACCGCGCTCGCGGCGGTGGCGCTGGTCGCCGCCGCGTGCGCGATGTTCGGTCACCACGAGGTCTCGGGCGTCTGGCGACTCGTGCCCAACGAGTCGTCGATCCACTTCCTCGGCATCAAGAACAATGCGGTCGGCGTGCCCGGCTCGTTCACGAGCCTGGAGGGCGTCTACGACTCCGCCCGGCGCAGCGGCTTCGTCGAGGTGAAGCTGGGCGGCGCCGACACGGGGAATCCCGCGCGCGACGAGAACATACGGGCGCAGTTCTTCGAGGTCGCGAAGTATCCGCTGGCGCGCTTCGAGCTCGTTGGCCTGCCAGCGCCGGACACCCTGCCCGACCCCGGCGGCAGTACGCGGCTCGAGCTCGCCGGCACGCTGTCGCTGCACGGCGGCGCGCTCCCGCTGAAGATCCCGGCCGTGGTCTCGCGCGATCTCGCGAATCACCTGCACGTGCGCAACGCGCAGGCGGTCGTGATCTCGGCGCACGACCTGGGCATGGACGCGCAGCTCGCGGCGCTCAAGGCGACCTGCGGCCACGAGTCACTCTCGGGCGCGGTGCCCGTCGACTTCGACGTGTCGTTCGCGCCCGTCGGCTCCGACTAGCGCTTCGCCGGCTCCTCGATCTTCACGCCGTGCCAGGGGCAGTAGCTCCAGCTCGCCTCGAGCGCCTCGCCGCCCTTCGGACACTTGTGCGAGCCGACCACGGAGGTGAGCGGCGCGTGCCAGCGCACCTGGTGCACGGGGCCGTCGTCCTTCAGTCGGTAGTCGAGCACGAGCTCGCCGTGGCTATCCGCGGTCAGCACCGGGTTTCCCTTCGCGTCCAGATTCGAGAGCGGCAGGAGCCGCATGCCTCCGCCGAGCTGGCCCATGGACGAGCGCAACAGGTACACGAGCGTGGGCACGAGCTTCGAGACCTCGGGGTTCACCTCGCGCAGCACCTCGAGTGTCTCGCCGCCGCGCGTGAATTTGGCGTGCTTCACGACCTCGGCGATCGTCGCCATGTTGGCCGCCTTCTTCTCGGTCACGTCGGCGTCGAGCGCGGCGATGATCGTGTAGTCGCGGAACACCTTGGCCACCGTGGCTTGCTCGCTGTCGGTGAGCTCGAGCTCCTTGGCGGCGAGAATCCAGTACTCGGGCGGCAGCCACCAGAAGTTCGCCACGTGGCCCTGCTCCTGGACCAGGCGTGCGGTCTCCGCGGCGATCTCGGAGCTCGAGGCGGCGCGCGCGGCCTGCGCAGACAGGAGTGACAGGGCAGCCAGTGCGGTGAGCAGCGTTCCTCTTCTCATCGCGGGGCAGGGTAGCGGCCGAGCTCGCGATAGGCTGCCACGCTCAGGCCCGAGCGCCCGATCCGTAGCAGCTCCTCGGCCACGCGGCCGCGCCAGGCGCGCACCAGGCTGCCGGCGTCCTCGTCTTCGGGCAGCGCCACGTACGCGAAGGCCAGGTGCCGGCGCGCGCGCGGCGGCAGCGCGAACGTGACGTCGAGCGCCAGGCCGCGCGCCGGCTCGGCCGGCGGCGGACGCGTGCGAGTCACGTCCGAGGCCTCGGCCAACGCGAACACGTGCCCGCCGAAGCGGCGCTCGCAGGCGCTCTGCGCCTCGCGGTACTCGCCGCGCGGCAGGTCCCAGAGCTCGCTGTACTCGACCGCCAGCGGCTCGTCGCTCGCGCTCTCGATCCGCGCCAGGCCCAGCAGCAGCGCCCGCGGCGAGTCGGGCGCGAACACCACGTGAGTCACCGTGACTCCCCGCGCGCGGAGCACGCGCCGCACCTGTGCGACACCAAAGCGGACGAGCTCCGGCTCGCGCGTGGTCAGGACCGCGCCTTCGCAGCGCACCAGCGCGTCGATGCGGCCGCCCGCGAACTGGACGCCCGCGCGGTCGGCCAGCGCGCGCGCCGCCTGGTTCGCCACGGGGTGACCCGCGCGCGGCGCGTCGGGCTCGCTCGGACCCCAGGCCGGGTCTCCGCCGTCGCTAGACGTAGGTGCTGCCCTTGGGCTCCGTCTCGTCGCGCCGGATGATCACGTTCACGAGCGCGGGCTTGCCGGACGCGAACGCGCGCTGCAGCGCGGGCTTGATGTCCTGCGGGCGCTCCACCAGCTCGCCGTAGCCACCGAGCGCCTCCACGACCTTGTCGTATCTCGTGTAGCTCAAGTAAGTCGCCACCGCGCGATCCTTGCCGTAGATGCCGATCTGCGGCCGCAGCATCTGACCCCAGGCCGCGTCGTTCCCGACGATGCCCACGATCGGCAGGTTGAAGCGGATCGCGGTGTCGTACTCGAAGCCGTTCAGGCCGAACGAGCCGTCGCCGTAGATGATCAGCACCTTCTTCTCGGGGAACGACAGCTTGGCGGCCAGCGCGAACGGCATGCCCACGCCCAGCGTCCCGAGCGGCCCGGGATCCATCCAGCAGTTCTCCTTCATCACCGGCACGACCTTGGCCGCCTGCGCGACGATGTCGCCGCCGTCGCCGATCAGGATCGTGTCCTCGTCGATGAAGTCGCGGATCTCGCGACACATGCGCAGCGGGTCGATCGGCACCTCGTCCGAGGTCAGCTCACTCTGGAAGCCGGCCTCGATCTTGGTCTCGAGCGCGCGCAGCTCGTCGCGCCAGGCGTGGAAGTCGAGCTTCACCGACTCCTCTTTCATGACCTGGAGCATCTGCTCGAACGCGACGCCGAGGTTGCCGACGATCGCCGCGTCGGCCGAGCGGTTCTGGCCGACGAGTGAGTTCTCCATCTCGAGCTGGATGATCTTCGCGCTCGCGGGAATCGCCTTGCCGAAGCGAAGCCGGAAGTCGAGCGGCGAGCCCGCCAGCACGAACACGTCGCACTTCGACATCGCGTCCTTGCGCGAGCGGTTCATGAACTGCGGGTCGTCGAAGCGGAGCTGCCCGCGGCCCATGCCGTTCAGGAAGGTTGGGAGCTTGGTCTCCTCGACGAACCGGCGCATGGCCGGTCCGCCCTGTGACCACTTCACGCTCGTGCCCGCCATCATGATCGGTCGCTTGGCCTGCGACAGGATCTCGAGCGCGGCCACCACGTCGGCGCGGTCCGGCGCCTGGCGCGGCGCGCGCCGGAACTTGGGGAACCAGGCCTTCTCGAAGTCACCGGGTCCCATCAGCACGTCCATCGGGATTTCGAGGAAGGCGGGGCCGGGAATGCCCGAAGTGGCGTTCCGGACCGCGAGCTCGATGTACTCCGGGATGCGCGCGGTGTCGTAGCAGGAGTCCGCCCACTTCGAGATCGGCCGGATCATCGAGACGTGATCCATCTCCTGCAGTGACCCGCGGCGCAGGTTCGAGAACGGCCCCTGTCCGCCGATCACCAAGATCGGGCTGTTGGCGCGCCAGGCGTTGGCGATGCCGGTGACCCCGTCGGTGACGCCGGGACCGGCAGTCAGGACCGCGCAGCCGATCTTGCCCGGGTTGAGCCGGCTGTAGGCGTCGGCCGCGTGCACGGCCGCCTGCTCGTGGCGCACGTCGATGATGCGGATGCCCTCGTCGAGCGCACCGTCGTAGATGGGCATCACGTGCCCGCCCGAGAGCGTGAAGATGCAGTCGACGCCGGCGAGCTTCAGCGCTCGCGCCGCAAGCTTTCCACCGTGAGTGGCCATCCCGTTGTCCTCCCTTGGACTCGGATCCAGGATAGCAGGCGGGGAAGCTCTACTGGCGCAGCTCCGGCCAGCGCTTCACGATGTCGTCGAAACGCAGGCCCAGCTGCTCGGCCTCCTGGAGCGCGGCGCGCGCCCGGTCGAGGCGCTGCCCGTCGAGCAGCGACAGGATGCGATTGCGATGGGCGAGCTCCAGCTCGCTCGAGTCACAGCGGGTCCCGTCGCAGGGCAGGAGGCGCGCGTACTGCGAGACCGCGTCGGTGAAGCTCGCCTGCGCGCCGTCGTAGTCGCGGCTCGCGGTCTGCTGGCCGCCGAGGCGCACCAGCGCCTGGGCCAGGAGCCGCGCGGCCTTCGCGTTCTGCGGGTAGTCCTGGCAGACCGCGCGGAGCTGGTCGATGCCGGCGTCGATGCTGCCGCTGTCGATCAGCTCGTAGGCCAGGTCGAGCCGGCTCTCCACCGGCAGCCGCACGGCGGGATTCTCGGCGGCCACGTCCGGCGCGAGCTTCGTCGCCTCGGCACGGAGCTGCTCCGACAGTGCGTCGTCGGTCTCGAACGCCGCGCGCTCGAGCAGCACGGAGGCCAGGCTTCGGGTGACGCTGGCATCGTCCGGCGCCAGCTCGTGGGCGCTGCGCAGGTCCTTCTCCGCCAGCGCGAGCCCGCGCGCGCCGCCGGGCTTCCGGCGCTTGGCTTCGGCGCGCTGCGTGTAGGCCGCCACGAGCTGGCTCTCGAGCCGGGTGTTCCAGGGCGTGCGCTCGATCGCCTCCTCGTAGCCGGCGATCGCAGCGTCCGAGTCGCCGCGGGCGGCTGCCGCCTCGGCGCGCGCGACGATGGGAGCCACCCCCGCTGCCGCCGCCTCACGCTCCGCGTCCGTGGGGCCCTTGGCGGCGCAGGCCCAGCCAGCGGCCGCCAACAGCGCCAGGCAGAGAGTGCGCACGAGAGATGCAGTACCGGGTGACGTCACTCTCGGCTCTGACACCGACACACCGGCAACTCCCTGCGAAAGCGCGGCGAGAATACCCAAGCCTGGAGCCTCGACCAAACGCGTGGAAGCCCTCGGATCTACATACAGTCCCTATCCAGGAGCGCCGATACCAGATTCCGTGGGTGAGGCGCAGACGCAGATTCCGCTCAGCTCGGAGAACGACGTGGAGCTCTACACGTCGCCGTGGGTGAGTGGTACGCGCGCCGCTGCGTATTTCGGTCCCATCAGCTCGGAGCTGTTTCTACAAGATGACCAAGTCGAGGACCGCTCCTCGGCCTGGACCAAGGCCGAGCGCGAGCTGCTCGAGTCGCTGCGCGACAAGGCGCGGCTGCTGGGCGCCAACGCGGTGGTCGGCCTGGAAGTGACTCTCGACCCGTTCGCGCGCGCGACTGAATCCGACGCGACGGGCCTCCGGCTCCACGCGGTGGGCACCGCCGCGAAGCTGGAACCTCTCTTCTGAGTGGTCCCGGCCGCGGGCGGCCGCGGCCACCCCCTTCGCTCGGCTGCGCCTCGCTGCGCGGCTGACGCCTTGCAAGCCACCTGACTCGCTAGGCCACCCGGTTCGGGATCGGCTCGCCCCGCAGCACGGCCACGATGTTGCGGGCCGCGATCTCGGCCATCTGGCTGCGCGTGCCCGGGGTGGCGCTGCCGACGTGAGGCGACAGCACCACCTGCGGCAGGTCGGCCAGGCCTGGCGTCAGCGCGGGCTCGCGCTCGAACACGTCGAGGCCGGCCCCCGCGATCCAGCCTTCGCGCAGCGCGTGCACCAGGGCGGCTTCGTCCACGAGCGGGCCGCGCGCGGTGTTGATCAGGACGGCGTGCGGCTGCATGAGTCGCAGCTCGCGCTCGCCGATCAGGTGGCGGGTCTCGGGCAGGAGCGGCGCGTGCAGTGACACGAAGTCACTCCGCGCGAGCAGCTCGTCGAGCGGGGTGCCCCCGCGTCGACCGCACCACGAGACACGCATGCGGAAGCCGGCGGCGCGCTCGGCCACGGCGCGGCCGATCCGGCCGTAGCCCACGATCCCGAGCGCGCGGCCCGTGACGTCGAGGCCGAGGCCCAGCTCGGGATGCCAGCCGCGAAAGCCGCCGCCGCGCACGAAGCGGTCACTCCAGGGCAGCCGGCGCGCGGTCGCGAGCAGGAGCGCGAACGCGAGATCCGCGGTCGCGTCGGTGAGCACGTCGGGCGTGTTGGTGACGACGACCCCGCGCGCCCGGGCGGCGGCCAGGTCGATGTTGTCGGTGCCCACGGCCATGTTGGCCACGACCCGCAGCTCGGGCGCCGCCGCGAGAAACACGTCGTCGATCCGGTCGGTGAGCAGACACAGGAGCGCGCCGCAGCCGTCGACCTCGAGCGGGCCGACCCGGACCTCGAGCCCGGCATCGACGAGGCGCCGCACCGCGAGCTCCGGCACGCCACTGCGCACGCGCACGCGTCCGGTCTTCGGTCCCCGGGAGTCTCTGGCACGCTCCACCGACTCCATGCTACTCGGAGCTCGTGCCCCCGCTCGACCGTCTCACGGTCACCTTCACGCTCGGTGCGCGCGACGTCCAGCACCTGCGCCGGGTCGCGGAGCGCGCGGCCGCCCGCTCGGCGGCTCTGCCCGAGGCCGCGCTCGCCGGCGCCGCCCGCGCCCGCGCCGCCGAGCTGCGCAAGTTCGAGCCCCCCGCCTACGTGCTGGAGCGCGTGGCCGGCCTCGAGGAGCTGATCGCGCTCTTCACCGACG
This sequence comes from Myxococcota bacterium, assembly GCA_035498875.1. Taxonomy (GTDB): domain Bacteria; phylum Myxococcota_A; class UBA9160; order SZUA-336; family SZUA-336; genus VGRW01. The sequence goes on along the minus strand of DATJZP010000012.1, from coordinate 31,530 downwards.
CCGACTGGAATCCGCCCGAACGGGTGCGCGGCCGCGTGCGCGCGGCGCTGGCCTACTTCACCGAGCCGGACGACCTGATCGCCGACTCGATCCCCGGGCTCGGCTTCCTCGACGACGCGATCGTGATCGAGCTGCAGCGCCGCGAGCTCGCGCACGAGCGCGCCGCGTTCCGGGATTTCGCCCGCTTTCGCGACTCGTTGCGCCGCAGTCGCGGCGCGCGCGACCCCCAGTGGCTCGCTCACAAGCTCGCGGAACGGCGGAGAGTTTTGCGGGCGCGCGTGGAGGCGCGCGAGCGCGCGCCGGTTGTGCGTGGGTGGCGGGGTCGGTAAGCTGCGCCCGCCATGAAGAAACGCACGAAACTCAGCCACCGCAAGCGAGGCCGGAGCGTCCGCCACCGCGCGAAGCTGCGCGCGAAGAACCGGCGAGCGCGCCTGCGCCGGAGCCGGGGCGAGTCTCCCTACACGTGAGTCGCGAGCTCACGAGCGAGTACGCGCGTAGCGGCGTCGACACCACCGAGGCCGATCGCGCCCTCGCGCGTCTCCTGCTCGAGATCGCCCCCACCGCCGCGTTCGGCTCGGGCACCGAGCTGGGCATCGGTCACTTCGCGGCGGTGATCCGCGTCGGGCCGCTGCACCTGGCGCTCACCACCGACGGCGTAGGCTCGAAGCTCCTGGTCGCGCAGGCGCTCGGGAAGTACGACACGGTCGGCATCGACTGCGTGGCGATGAACGTGAACGACCTGTTGTGCGTCGGCGCCAAGCCGCTGGCGATGCTCGACTACATTGCCGTCGAGCGCTGTGACCCGGAAGTGTTCGGCCAGATCGGCCGCGGCCTGTGCGAGGGCGCGCGCCAGGCCGGCGTCGCGATCGTCGGCGGCGAGACCGCACAGATTCCCGACATGCTGCGCGGCGCCAGGGAAGGCAGCGGGCTCGACCTCGCGGGCATGGCGCTCGGGATCGTGCCCGACGGCGGGCTCTGCGACGGCTCGAAGGTGCAGCCCGGCGACGTGCTGATCGGCGTGGCCTCGAGTGGCGTGCACTCGAACGGCCTGTCACTCGCGCGCGCGGTGCTGGCGCGCAAGTTCCGGCTCGACGAGTACGTGGCCGACCTGGGCACGACCGTCGGCGAGGCGCTGCTCACTCCGACCCGCATCTACGTGCCGCAGGTCGAGGCGCTGGCCAAGGCGGGAATCACTCCGCACGCGCTCGCGCACATCACCGGCGACGGCTTTCTGAACATCCGCCGGGTCGAGGCGCCGGTCGGCTTCGAGATCGACTCACTGCCGCCGGTGCCCGAGGTGCTGCGGCTGATCTCACGCATCGGCGAGCTCGACGCGGCCGAGCTGTACACGGTCTTCAACATGGGCGTCGGCTTCACGGTCACCGTGGCGCCGGGCGACGCCGACCGCACGCTCGCGGCGCTGCGCGCGACCGGCCTCGACGCCTGGCGCATGGGCCGCGCGTTCGCGGACCCCGAGCGCAAGGTCCGCATCCTGCCCGAGCGCCTGGTCGGACGGTCGAAGCTCTTCTTCCGCGAGCCGTGATCCGGTTCGCGCTCGAGGCCACGGATCGCGGCAGCGCGGCCCGGGCGGGCCGGCTCGAGACGGCGCACGGCGCGGTCGAGACACCCGTGTTCATGCCCGTCGGCACTCACGCCGCGGTGCGCGCGATGACTCCCGAGCAGGTCGCCTCGACCGGTGCGCGGATCGTGCTCGCGAATACCTATCACCTGCTGCTCCGGCCCGGCCCCGAGCTGGTGAAACGCGCCGGCGGCCTGCACGTCTTCATGGCCTGGAACGGGCCGATCCTCACCGACTCGGGCGGCTTCCAGGTGTTCAGCCTGAAGCACAAGGAGATCACCGCCGAGGGCGTGCGCTTCAAGAACGAGATCGACGGCTCGGAGCTCTTGCTGACTCCCGAGCGCTCGATCGAGATCCAGCACTCACTGGGCGCCGACATCATCATGGCGTTCGATGAGTGCACGCCCTATCCGGCCACGCCCGAGCTGGCGCGGCGCGGCGTCGATCACTCGCTGCGCTGGCTCGAGCGCTGCATGCGCGCACACGAGGGCTCGGCGCAGGCGCTGTTCCCGATCGTGCAGGGCTCGGTGTATCTGCCCGAGCGCGAGCGCTCGGCGCGCGAAACGGTGAAGATTCCCGCGCCGGGCTACGCGATCGGCGGAGTCTCGGTGGGCGAGGGGCTCGAGGAGCTGAAGCGCATCGTCGGCTTCACCGCGCCGCTCCTGCCCGCCGACAAGCCGCGCTATCTGATGGGCGTCGGCCTGCCCGAGGACCTGGTCGAGTCGGTCGCGCGCGGCATGGACATGTTCGACTGCGTGATTCCCACGCGCTACGCGCGCTCCGCCACGCTGTTCACCCGCCGCGGCCGGATCCGCATGAATCACCGCCGCTACCGGCGCGACTTCTACCCGATCGACACGAGCTGTGACTGCTACGCGTGCAAGACCTTCACGCGCGCCTATCTCCACCACCTGTACGCCGCGAACGAGATCCTGGCCGCGATCCTGGGCGCAATCCACAACGTGCGCTTCTACCAGAAGCTGATGGCCGAGATGCGCGCCGCGATCCTGGCGAACGGCTTCACGGAGTGGCAGCGCGCCTTCTATGCCGACTACGGCGCGCCCAGCTCAGCGGAGCCCGGAGAGGAAGCGGACTAGCGGCTCGCGCGCCCGCGAAAGCTGGGTCAGGTCGTCGAGCACCACGAGCTCCGCGCGCAACAGCTGCTCGAGCTGCTCGGCCGTGGAGAGCGGGTGACCCGGATCGCCGCGCGTGGCGATCACCAGCGCCGGCAGCGACAGCTCGCGCAGGCGCGCGGGCTCGGGCAAGTCACTCGCGGCGGCGCCGCGCAGCATGCGCGCCAGGTCGGGCGCGCTCTTCGCGGACAGCTCGGCCAGCATGCGCTCCTGCAGCTCGGGAGTGAGTCCCGGCATCGGCCGGGTCTTGAAGGCCTCGCGCGCCGCGGCGACGTAGGCCGCGACGCCGCGCGCCTCGACCAGGCCCGCGCCCGCGAGATACAAGTCGCCCTGCGCCTTGCGCGTCTCCCAGGCGGTCGGCGGCACCACCAGCACCAGGCCCCGGAAGGCGCCGGCTGCGCGGACCGCAGCGTGCAGCGTGGTCGCCGTGCCCATCGACGCGCCGCCCGCGACCGGGCGCGGGAGGCCGAGCGCCGCGACCAGCTCGAGCAGGTCACTGGCCAGCGCCGACCAGGCGCCGGCGGCCACGTCGCGCGCCGGTGCCGAGCGCCCGTGACCGCGCGCGTCGTAGCGCACGAGCTCCACCCCGGGCAGGCCGCGCAGCAGCGCGTCGGTTCCCAGCGCGTTCTCGCCCGCGATCGACTGGGTGAAGCCGTGCGCCCAGACGAAGGGCGTGCCGCGGCCCTCGAGCTCGACGTGTGTCCGACCCGATCCGAGCTCGAGCTCGCGCTCTTCCATGCCAGAGATTCTACGCCTAGCTTCGGGTCATGACGGCGCTGCGCATTCGCGAGCTGCATCGGGATCTGGTGGCGATCGACCACCCCCTGCGCATGGCCGGCGGCGTCGAGCTCGGCACGCGCTCGTGTCTGGTGCGGCTCTCGGGCGGCGGCGTCTTGATCCACACCCCCGGCCCGCTCACCGACGAAGTGCGGCGCGTGATCGAGGCGCGCGCTCCGGTGCGCGCGATCGTCGCGCCGAACCTGTTGCACCACTTCTATCTCGCCGCGAGCATCGCGGCGTACCCCGAGGCGCGCGTCTTCGCCGCGCCCGGCCTGCGCGCCAAGCTCGGCTCCGTGCGCGTCGACGAGGAGCTCGGCGACTCCGTGCCCGCGCTGTGGGCCGGCGATCTCGAGCAGGTGCTGACGCGGGGCGCGCCTCGCCTCTCCGAGGTCGTGTTCTTCCACCGCGTGAGCCGGACGCTCTTGTGTCTCGACCTGTGCTTCAACGTGCGCGAGTCGGCGAGCTTCGCGACCCGCGCGCTGATGCGCGTGAACGGCGCCTACGGCCGCTTCGGGCCCTCGCGCATCTTCCGCTACGGCGTGCTGAAGGACGCGCACGCCATGCGCCGCTCCATCGACCGGATTCTGGAGTGGGACTTCGACCGCGTCAGCGTCGCGCACGGCGAGATCCTCGAGCGCGGCGGCCACGAGGCGCTGCGCGCGGGATTCGCCTGGCTGCGCGGCTGACGGGCTACTGCGAGAAGACCGCCGTCCAGACCATGGTGCGCGCGGTCGGGTTCGCGGTGCCGACCGCGTGGATGTCGATCAGGTCGCCGACCGCGAACGCCACCGAGTGAGTCAGGTCGGAGCAGGTCGTGGCGTTGTCCGCGATCGTGCACGTCACCGCCGTATCCGCGCCGTTCTTGCGGACCGTGAAGGCGTAGGACCGACCGGTGTTCGGGTTGCCACTCAGCCGCACGTAGAGGTTCGAGACCGTGCCGGCCAGCGGCACCGCCTGCTGCGCCGGCAGCTCGGTGGTCTGCAGCACGCCGAGATACATAGGGATCCAGTTGTTGGTGCCGTTCGCGAGGTTCGAGTTGCGCGTGCCGCCGCCGAGGATCAGGTTGCTCGGTCCGGGATCCCCCTGCGGACCCTGAACGCCCTGGATGCCCTGCGCGCCCGGGTCACCTTGAACGCCTTGCACGCCGGGGTCGCCCTGCACGCCCTGCGGACCCGGGTCACCCTGCGGACCCTGCACACCGGGAACTCCCGGGGCACCTGGAGCGCCCGGCGTACCCGGGTTGCCCTGCGGACCCGGGTCGCCCTGCGGACCCTGTCCACCGGTCGCGCCCGCCACACCCTGCGGACCCGGGTCGCCTTGCGGACCCTGCGCACCGGCCGCACCGGTCGCACCCGGAGCACCCGTCGCCCCCGGCAGACCCTGCGGACCGGGGTCGCCCTGCGGACCCTGCGCTCCGGCCGCACCGGTGGCACCCGTCGCGCCCTGCGGACCCGGATTGCCCTGCGGACCTTGCGCCCCCGTGGCGCCCGTCGCGCCGGCCGCACCGGTGGCGCCCGTCGCGCCCTGCGGACCGGGATCACCCTGCGGACCCTGCGCACCCGTGGCGCCCGTCGCGCCGGTCGAACCGGTCGCGCCTGTCGCACCCTGCGGGCCGGGCGCACCCTGCGGACCCTGCGCACCGGGGTCGCCCTGCGGACCCTGTGCGCCCGCGGCGCCCGTCGCGCCGGCGGCACCCGCCGTGCCCTGCGGACCGGGATCACCCTGCGGACCGGGGTCGCCCTGCGGGCCCGGCGGACCGGCCTCGCCGGCGTGAGACATCGGCTGGATCTGGCAGTCACTGCCGCTCGCGACGATGCCGTTGCCGACCACCTTCAGATAGGGCGCGGTCTCGGTCAGCGTGGCGTCGAGCAGCGCGTGGATGCGCAGCGCCTTCGGGATCGGCGAGCCCTTCTTCGTGCGCGACAGCTTGTCGAGGACGTAGCTCACGTTGGGGTCGTTGGCGGTGAGCGTCACGTCGTCGAGCGGCACGCTGCACGACGGGTCGCTGTAGAGCTGGAAGTCGAGTGAGTCGGTCGCCTGGGTCTTCTTGAAGTCCTTGCGCGTCACCCAGTAGTCGACGGCGATGGCATCGGCGCGCGCGACCTCGCTGACCACCATGCTTCCGATGACGACGAACAGAACCGCGAACCGACGACCGAGCGTCATGACTCCCTCCCCCTTGGCAGCGTGACAACGCGCACATCGGGAAGGAGAGGTCGTTCACTTTAGGCGGAACTCAGACAGCCTCTACCCACGGCGGCCGTGACATACCCAATAGAACTCCTTGGAGGTGGTGCGTTTTCCCTCCGGGCGAATCTCGCTCACCTGCGCGAAGCGGCGCTTCAGCTCCTTGCGGAAGAGATCGCTCTCTTGGCCGGGAAAGCCCTTCACGATCATGAAGCCGCGCGGGCCCAGCAGTGACTCGGCCAGCGCCAGCGCCGCGTGGTAGATCTCCTCGATCGCGGCCAGGTCGACGTCGCGCACGCCGCTGAGCTTGGGCGAGGCGTCGCACAGGATCGCGTCGGCGGGCCGGCCCAGCGCGATCCGCAGCTTCTCCTGTGACTCGGGCTCGCAGAAGTCGAGCGTCTGCACCTGGACCTGGGGTGCGGCCAGCGCGGGTGTCTCCTGCAGGTCGCAGCCGACGATCCGGCCTTCGGGGCCGATGCGCTGCGCCAGCACCTCGAGCCAGCCGCCGGGCCAGCAGCCGAGGTCCAGCACCGCCGCATTGCGAGCCAGGGGCGGCGCGCGGCGCAGCAGGTCTTCGAGCTTGAAGGCCGCGCGCGAGCGCCGGCCCTCGTCCTTGGCGCGGCGGTAGAAGGCGTCCTTGCGGTCGTAGCGCGCCGTCGGCGCTAGCCCTTGACCGTCGGCCGGATGCAGACGAAGCCGTCCGCCGCGCCCGGCACCGCGCCCCGCACGTAGACCAGGTTCTTGTCGGTCTCGACCCTCTCGACGCGCACGTTCAGCTGAGTCACCCGCGAGTTGCCCGAGTGACCGGCCATGCGCAGGCCCTTCTTGATGCGTCCGGGGAAGGTGCCCGAAGACACGGCGCCGCCGTGCCGGAACGACTCGTGATTGCCGTGCGAGTCACTGCGGGTGGGGAAGCCGTGGCGCTTGACCACGCCCGTGAAGCCGCGGCCCTTGCTGGTGCCGATCACGTCGACGAACTCGCCCGGCTTGTAGCCCTCGCAGGTGAGCTGTTGGCCGACCTCGTAGCTGCCCAGGTCCTTGGCCTCGACCCGAACCTCGACCAGCACGCGCTTGGGCTCGATCTTCGACTTGGCAAAGTGACCCTGCATGGCCTTGGGCGTGTGCTTCTTCTTCTTGTCGGAGAAGCCGAGCTGGAGCGCCACGTAGCCGTCGCTCTCGTCCGACTTCTTCTGCACCACGGTGCACGGGCCGATCTCGAGCACGGTGACCGGCACGCGGTCGCCGGCCTCGTTGAAGATCTGGGTCATGCCGAGCTTGCGGCCGATCAGTTCCAAACTCATCGGAGGAATCCTCTTGGGGGGCGCGCATTATAGCCGCGCCTCCGCCGCTGCCCAACCGAAAGCCGGTGCCTATACTCCCGGCCACCCAATAGGGACCTCACCCACCCCCTCCCGTCGGAAGGGGGGCGGGCTTTCTCGCGTTTAAGGATCGCCATGAAATCCTCGGAGATCATCCAGCACGCCTTGGCCGGCACGCGTACCTTGCGCGTCGGGCGGATCCGCGGCTCCGCGGGGGCGTACCTGGCGGCGCGCCTGCGCGCGGCCTTCGCCGGGCCCCTGCTCGTGATCTCGCCGACCACCACGCGCGCCGAACGCTTCGCGGCTGCGCTGCGCGCGCTCTCGCCCGCGACCGACGTGCGGCTCTTCCCCCGCTACGACATCCCACCCTACGACCGCTTCTCGGCTCACCCCGAGGTCGAGGCCCGCCGCATGAGCCTGCTCTATTCGTGGCTGGCCGCGGGGCCCGAGACGCCGCTCACCGTGGTGTCCTCGTGGTCGGCGCTGCTGCGGCGCACACCATCGCGCGCGGAGCTGCGCGCGCGCGTCACCCACCTGGAGCGGGGACTGAGCGTCGACCGCGACGCGCTGGTCGACGTGCTGGCGCAGGCCGGCTACCACCGCACGCACCTGGTCGAGGAGCGCGGCGAGGTGGGCGCGCGGGGCGGGATCGTGGACCTGTTCCCGCCGCAGCTCGAACAGCCGGTGCGGATCGAGTTCGACTTCGACGCCATCGGCTCGATCCGCAGCTTCGACCCGTCGACGCAGCGCTCGGCCGGGGAGCTCGACGCGATCGTCGCGATCCCGCCGCGCGCCTACCGCCTGCCCAGCGACCGCGACGCGCTGATCCAGGAAGTGCGGCGCATGGGACGCGAGAAGCGCCTGCCCGAGTCACAGATCTACGCGGTCACCGAGGCGTTCGCGCGCCGCGCCATGCCGCCCGGCGTCGAGAACCTCGAGGCGCTCCTGCACGACGACATGGAGACGGTGTTCGACTATCTGCCGCCCGCGACGCGCGTGATCGTCGACGATCCCGAGGCCGGCCGGGCGCGCGCGCTCGCCTTCGTCGGCGAGGTGTTCACCGGTCACGAGCACGCGCTCGCGCAAGACCGGCTGGTCTGTGACCCGCTGGCGCTCTACGCCACCGACGAGAGCGCGTGGAAGCGCGTACTCGAGCACCGGCCGGTGCTGCTCGACCCGATCGGCATGGTGGATCCCGGCGCCGACGAGGAGGTCGTGGACGCGCGCGGCGCCGACCAGCGCGAGCTGCGGCGCGAGATCGAGGAGCAGCGCGGCAGCGGCCGCGCGCTCGAGCCACTCACCCAGCGACTCGGCGCCTGGCTCGAGGGCAAGCGCCGCGTGCGACTCACAGCGCCGAGCCTGGCCGCGGCCGACCGCCTGCTCGACATCCTGAAGGACTACGGCGTCGCGATCCCGCTTACCGATGAGCGCGCGGGCACCCTACCCGCGCGCTTGGGCTCCCTCGCGTGGCCGGAGTGGCCCGAGCCCGGCCAGGCCGACCTCGTGATCTCGCCGCTCGCCGACGGCTTCGAGCTGCCCGAGGACTCACTCGTGCTGGTGACCGAGCAGAACGTGTTCGGCGAGCGCCAGCAGCGCCGGGTCGCGCGAGTCACGCGCCAGTCAAACGCGGTCGAGCGGCTGGCGCAGATCCAGGAAGGCGACTTCGTGGTGCACGCCGAGCACGGGATCGGCCGCTTCGGCGGACTCACCCGCCTGTCGGTGCTGGGCGGCGAGCAGGAGTTCATGCTGCTCTGCTACGACAAGGGCGACAAGCTCTACGTGCCGGTGTCTCGCCTGGGTCAGGTGCAGCGCTACGGCTCGGCCGAGGACGCCACGCCCGCGCTCGACCGGCTGGGCGGGCAGACCTGGGTGAAGACCAAGGCGCGCGTGAAGCGCGCCGTGCGCGAGATGGCCGAGGAGCTCCTGGCCGTGGTCGCCGCGCGCGAGCAGCTGCCGGGCTTCGGCTTCCCGCCCCCCGACGCGAGCTACGAGGAGTTCGAGGCGCGCTTCCGCTTCGAAGACACACCCGACCAGCGCAAGGCCTCCGACGACGTGCTCGCCGACATGCAGCGGCCCAAACCCATGGACCGCCTGGTCTGCGGCGACGTCGGCTTCGGCAAGACCGAGGTCGCCTGCCGCGCCGCCTATCTCGCCGCGGCCGGCGGGAAACAAGTGGCGTTCCTGGTGCCCACCACCGTGCTCTGCCAGCAGCACTTCGAGACGCTGCGCGAGCGCTTCGCGCAGACGGCGGTCAGCGTCGCCGCGCTCTCGCGACTGACTCCGCCCAAGCGCGTGAAGGAGATTCGCGAGGGCCTGGCGTCGGGCAAGATCGACATCGTCGTCGGCACGCACCGGCTGTTGTCGAAGGACATCTCCTTCCGCAACCTGGGGCTCTTGATCGTGGACGAGGAGCACCGCTTCGGCGTCGCGCACAAGGAGCGGCTCAAGCAGCTGCGCAAGCTGGTCGACGTGCTGACGCTCACCGCGACGCCGATCCCGCGCACCTTGCAGATGGCGTTCTCGGGCATGCGCGACCTGTCGGTGATCCAGACGCCGCCGCCGGACCGGATCGCGGTGCGCACCCAGGTGGCGCGCGTCGGCGAGGACCTGATCCGCGAGGCGATCGACCGCGAGCTGCACCGCGGCGGGCAGGTGTTCTTCGTGCACAACCGGATCGAGACGATCGGCGAGATCGCCGACTACGTGCGGCGTGTCTCGCCCAATGCGCGCGTGCAGATCGCCCACGGGCAGATGGCGGGCACGGCGCTCGAGAAGACGATGATGGCCTTCCTGCGCCGTGACTTCGACGTGCTGGTGTGCACGGCGATCATCGAGTCGGGGCTCGACATCCCCAACGCCAACACCATCCTCGTGCACCGTGCCGACATGTTCGGGCTGGCGCAGCTCTACCAGCTGCGCGGCCGGGTCGGCCGCAGCAACCGCCGCGCCTACGCCTATCTGCTCTTGCCACCTAGCGGCCAGGTGAGTGAGGAGGCGCAGCGCCGGATCGAGGCGATCCAGGATCTCTCCGAGCTGGGCGCGGGCTTCCGGCTGGCGACCGAAGATCTGGAGATCCGCGGCGCTGGCAACCTGCTCGGCGGCGAGCAGTCGGGGCACGTCGCCTCGGTGGGCTACGACCTGTACATGGAGATGCTCGAGCAGGCGATCGCGCGCCTGCGCGGCCAGGAGGACGCCGAGGCGATCGAGCCCGAGATCCGCCTGCCGCAGCCCGCGCTCCTGCCCGAGAGCTACGTCTCCGAAGTGAGTCAGCGGTTGGTGCAGTACAAACGCCTGTCGAGCGCGCGCGACGACCTCGAGCTGGCCACGCTGCGCGCCGATCTGCTCGACCGCTTCGGCCCGCTGCCCGTCGAGGCGCAGAACCTGCTCGAGGTGATCCGGCTCAAGATCCGCTGCCGCCGGCTCGGGATCGTGTCGGTGGACGTGAAGGGGAACGAGCTGCAGCTCAAGGTCGCCGAGCGCGCCCAGGTCGACCCTTCGCGCATCGTGCGCCTCCTGGGACAGCCCGGCAGCCAGCTCCGCGCCTATCCCGACCGCCGGCTCGGCCTGCGCCTGCGCAAGCCGGGCGATGCCCTGGCCGAGAGCCTCGCGCTCGTGGACCTTCTCGTGCCCGAATCCCCGCCGCAGCGAGAGGAGCGCGGAACCGCATGAAGATGGGTGTGGCCGGCCGACTGGCCCCGTTCGTTCTGCTGGCGGGCCTCTGCGCCTGCGGCTCGCATTCGGGCGACGACGGCTGGGCCGCGGAGGTCGATGGCCAGAAAATCCCGGCCGCGGACCTGCGGCGCGAGGTCGACCAGCGCGTCGAGGACAACCCGGCCGCCAAGCGCGAGGACGTGGCGCGCGAGGTGCTGCAGCGGCTGGTCTCGGACCAGGTGGTGCTGAACTACGCGCGCAAACGGCAGATCGACGTGACTCCCGCCGAGGTCGAGGCGCGGCTGCGCCAGATCCACGGCGACGACTGGAAGGACCCTGACCCGCGCTACCGCGATTCGGTGCGGCGCGAGATGATCCTGGAGCGCACGGCGCTCGCCGACCTGGGCGAGCGCGCGCGCGTGCCGGACAGCGCGCTCAAGGCCTACTACGACGAGCACAAGGCCGAGTACGCGGCGCCCGCGCGCGTGCAGATCCGGCAGATCGTGGTGGCCGAGCGGCCGAAGGCCGAGGCGCTGCGCACCCAGCTCGAAGGCGGCGCCGACTTCGCGGAGCTGGCGCGCGCCAACAGCATCGGGCCCGAGGCGAAGGCGGGCGGCGAGCTCAAGCCCTTCGCCAAGGGCGAGCTGCCCGAGGCCTTCGACCGCGCCTTCGACACCGAGCCGGGCCAGATCTCGCCGGTGATCGAGTCACCCTACGGCTTCCACCTGTTCCAGGTCGAGGCGCGGCTGCCGCCGCACGAGACGAGCTTCGAAGAGGTCCGTGAGAAGATTGCGCTCGACTTGAACGAGCGGGCGCTCGACGATCTGCGCCGCGACTGGGTGCGCGAGCTGCGCAAGAAGGCCGAGATCCACGTGAACGACCGGGTGATGGAGACCATGCGATGAGCCGGACGTGCGCGGCGCTCTTGTGCGTGTCACTCGCGCTCGCCGCAGCGCCGCGCGCGCGCGCCGAGATCGTGGACGGCGTGGCCGCGATCGTCGGCGACGACGTGGTGCTGCTCTCCGAGGTGCGCGACGCCTGGCAGGCCTACATCCAGCGCATTCGCGCCAAGGGTGACACGATCACCCAGGAAGAGGCGATGCAGCTGCGCAGCGAGGCGCTGAAGCAGCTGATCGACGAGAAGCTCGTGATGCAGGTCGCCAAGAAGCAGAACATGTCTGCGAGCGAGGAGGACATCGACGACTCGGTGCGCGGCATCGCGCAGGACGAGGGCGTCGCTGTCGAGGCGATCTACGCGGCCGCCGCGCAGCAGGGCCTCGACCGCAAGGCCTACCGCGAGCAGCTCGGCAAGCAGATCACGCGCATGAAGATCGTGCAGGGGGCAGTGCAGGGAAAGGTGCACGTCACCGAGGAGGACGTGAAGAAGCTCTACACCGAGCGCTACGGGCACGCCAAACCCGGCGTGCGCATCCGCGTGCTGCACATCCTGATTCCCGTGCCGTCGGACGCCACGCCCGCGCAGCGCCAGGAAGCGCGCGAGCTCACCGAGCAGCTGCGCCAGAAGGCCAAAGACAAAGGTGACTTCGGCGCGCTGGCGCGGAAGTACTCGGGCGCGCCCACCGCGCAGCAAGGCGGACTCACCGTGTTTCGCGAGGCCGACGCGCCGCCCGAGATCAAGGCCGCGATCGCGAACCTGGCGCCGGGCGAGATCAGCGAGGTGCTCGAGACGGCGCACGGCGAGAACCTCTTCCAGTATCTCGACAAGTTCGATCCCGCCGACGTGCCCTACGAGCAGGTCGCCGACAAGCTGCGCGCCGAGCTGATGGAGCAGCAGACCATGCCCGCGTTCGAGAAGTGGATCGCCGACGTGCGCAAGAGCCGCTACGTCGAGGTGGTCGCACCGGAGCTTCGCTGAGCGGGGGTAGGGTGCCCACTTCTCCGCGCATCGGCATCACCGTCGGCGATCCCGCCGGCATCGGGCCCGAAGTCGTGGCGGCGGCCTTGCGCGCGTTCGCGAACGAGCCGGTCGCGCTGTGCGTCTACGGGGACCTCGGGGCGGTGACTCGCGCGGGCGGCGTGCTGCCGCCCGGGCCGAACCAGGAGCACGCGAGCGCGCCCGTCGTCCCAGGAAAGCCGGCGGCGGCAGCGGCCGCGGGCATCGTGCGCGCGGTCGAGCAGGCCGCGCGGGCCTGCCTGGCCGGCGAGCTCGATGCGATGGTGACCGCGCCGCTCTCGAAAGAGGTGATCGCCGACGGCGGCTTCGCATACCCGGGTCACACCGAGCTGCTCGAAGAGGTGGCGGGCCGGGGCCGCGCCGTGATGATGCTGGTGGGGCGCGGCCTGCGCGTGGCGCTGGCCACGATTCACTGCCCGCTGCGCGAGGTGCCGGATCGGCTGTCGCGCGAAGGGATCCTGTCCGTGCTCGAAACCATGAACGCCGATCTCGCGCGCCGCTTCCGGGTCCGGGCGCCGCGCATCGCCGTCTGCGGCCTGAACCCGCACGCCGGCGAGGGCGGGCGCTTCGGCGACGAGGAGGCGCGCATCATCGCGCCGGCGCTTGCCGACGCGCGCGCGCGCGGGATCGATGCGCGCGGGCCGTTTTCGGGCGACAGTCTGTTCCACCGCGCGGTCGCCGGCGAGTTCGACGCCGTCCTGGCGATGTATCACGACCAGGGTCTCGCTCCGCTCAAGACGCACGCCTTCGGCCAGGCCGTGAACGTGACTCTGGGTCTGCCGCTGGTGCGCACCAGCGTCGACCACGGGACCGCCTTCGAGATCGCGGGGCAGGGCAAGGCGGATCCCAGCTCGATGATCGAGGCGGTAAGATTGGCGGTCGAGATTTCGCGGAACGAGCGGGGGTCGAGAGATGAGCTCTGAGCCTCAAGACATCGTCGTCAGGGGTGCCGCCGAGCACAACCTGAAGTCGATCGACGTGCGCATCCCGCGCAACAAGCTCGTCTGCTTCACGGGGCTGTCGGGCTCGGGCAAGTCGTCCCTCGCCTTCGACACGCTGTACGCCGAGGGCCAGCGCCGCTACGTCGAGAGTCTCTCGGCCTACGCGCGCCAGTTCCTCGACCAGATGAAGAAGCCCGAGGTCGACTCGATCGAGGGTCTCTCGCCCGCGATCTCGATCGAGCAGAAGACCACCAGCCGCAACCCGCGCTCCACGGTCGGCACGGTCACCGAGATCTACGACTATCTGCGCCTGCTCTACGCGCGGATCGGCATTCCGCACTGCGTGAACTGCGGCAAGCCGATCCAGGCGCAGACCGTGAAGCAGATGTGCGAGCGCGTGCAGGGACTGCCCGACGGCACGCGCATCCAGGTGCTGTCGCCGGTCGTGCGCGGCCGCAAGGGTGAGTACAAGAAGGAGCTGCGCGAGTTCCAGCGCCAGGGCTTCGTGCGCGTGCGCATCGACGGCAAGGACTACGAGCTCGACGACGCGCCCGAGCTCGACCGCAAGAAGCGTCACGACATCGACCTGGTCGTCGACCGGCTGGTGATCCGACCCGACGTGACCCAGCGCCTGGCCGACTCACTCGAGACCGCGCTCAAGGCGAGTCAGGGCTTCGCCAAGGTGGACATCGGCCCGGGCAGCGAAGAGGTGCTGTTCTCGGAGCTGGCCGCGTGCATGGAGTGCGGCGCGAGCTTCCCCGAGATCAACCCGCGGCTGTTCTCGTTCAACAGCCCGCAGGGCGCGTGTCCGGCCTGTGACGGGCTCGGCACGAAGGACTTCTTCGACCCCGAGCTGCTGGTGCCCGACCCCAATCTCTCGATCAACGACGGCGCGATCGCGCCCTTCAAGAGCAAGGGCCACGCCTCGAGATACTACAGCTCGATGCTGCGCTCGCTCTCGGCGCACTACGGCTTCTCGCTCGACACGCCCTGGAAGAAGCTCGCGCCCGAGGCACGCTCCCAGGTGCTCTCGGGCACCGACGAGAAGGTGACGTTCCGCTTCGGCCGCAGCCGCAAGTGGACCTTCGACCGCAACTGGTCGGGCGTGATCGGCCTGCTCGACAAGCGCTACCGCGAGAGTGAGTCGGACCTGGTGCGCGAGGGCCTGCGCGAGTACATGAGCAACACCGTGTGCGAGGACTGCCAGGGCGCGCGCCTGCGGGCCGAGGCGCGCGCGGTGCTGGTGGGCGGCATGAGCCTGCCCGACGTCGGCAAGCTGTCGGTGGCGCAGGCGGTGCAGCACTTCGAGAAGATCCAGCTCGGCAAGCAGGAGCTCGCGATCGCCGAGCGGCTGCTGCGCGAGGTGCGCGAGCGACTCATGTTCCTGTGCAACGTCGGGCTCGAGTATCTGACGCTCGAGCGCACGGCGGCCACGCTGTCGGGCGGCGAGAGTCAGCGCATCCGGCTGGCGACGCAGGTCGGCTCGGCGCTGGCGGGCGTGCTCTACATCCTCGACGAGCCGTCGATCGGCCT
This sequence comes from Myxococcota bacterium, assembly GCA_035498875.1. Classification (GTDB taxonomy): domain Bacteria; phylum Myxococcota_A; class UBA9160; order SZUA-336; family SZUA-336; genus VGRW01. Next base: position 16,492 of record DATJZP010000012.1, on the reverse strand, counting down.
GCACGCGCGCGACAACAACCGGCTGTTGCGCACGCTGATCTCGCTGCGCGACACGGGCAACACCGTGATCGTGGTCGAGCACGACGAAGAGACGATCCGCGCCTCGGACTGGGTGATCGACCTCGGACCCGGCGCGGGCCGGCACGGCGGCGAGGTCGTGGCCGAGGGCACGCCCAAGGAGATCGAGAAAGAGGCGCGCTCACTCACCGGCCAGTTCCTGTCGGGCAAGCGTGCGATCCCGGTGCCCAAGCTGCGCCGGCCGGGCTCGGACAAGTTCGTGACCATCGTCGGCGCCTCGGCCAACAACCTGCGCGACGTGACCGTGCGCTTCCCGCTCGGCGTGCTGACGGTCGTGACCGGCGTCTCGGGCAGCGGCAAGTCGACGCTGGTCAACGACACGCTGTACCGCGCGCTCGCCCAGAAGCTCTTCGACGCGAAGGACAAGCCGGGCAAGCACAAGCGCGTGGACGGCCTGCCGCACCTCGACAAGGTGATCGACGTGTCGCAGGACCCGATCGGCCGCACCTCGCGCTCGAACCCCGCGACTTACACCGGCATCTTCACGGGCATCCGCGAGCTGTTCACGCAGCTGCCCGAGAGCCGCCAGCGCGGCTACCAGCCCGGGCGTTTCTCGTTCAACGTGAAGGGCGGGCGCTGCGAGGCGTGCGAGGGCGACGGCATCCTGCGCATCGAAATGCACTTCCTGCCCGACGTGTATGTGACTTGCGAGGAGTGTCAGGGCAAGCGCTACAACCCGCAGACGCTCGAGGTGAAGTACAAGGGCAAGTCGATCGCCGACGTGCTGGAGATGACCGTCGACGAGGCGCTCGAGTTTCTCGAGCACATCCCGTCGATCCGGCCCGGGTTGCAGACGCTGGCCGAGGTCGGGCTGGGCTACGTGCACCTAGGCCAACAGGCGACCACGCTCTCGGGCGGTGAGGCGCAGCGTATCAAGCTCGCCAAGGAGCTCTCCAAGCGCGCCACCGGCCGCACCATGTACATCCTCGACGAGCCGACCACCGGCCTGCACTTCGCCGACGTGGAGAAGCTGCTCGACGTGCTGACCAAGCTCGTCGAGCGCGGCAACACCGTGGTCGTGATCGAGCACAATCTCGACGTGATCAAGACCGCCGACTATCTGATCGACCTGGGCCCCGAGGGTGGCGACAAGGGCGGCGAGATCATCGCCACCGGCACGCCCGAGGAAGTGGCCAACAACCCGCTCTCGTACACCGGTCAGGCGCTGCGCCCGATCCTGTTCGCGCGATGATCCCCGACTCCGAATCCGAGCCGCAGCCGCCCCTCACGCTGGGGTTCGTGTTCGTGCTGGCGCTGCTGGCGCCGCTCACCCAGTTCCTGTGGATGCTCTTGTTCGAGAAGATCGCCGTCCAGCTCGGGCCCTCGTCGCTGGGCATGGCAACGCTCGTGACTTACGGCGGGATGTTCGCGCTGTGCGCGGCCCGCTTCCGGGTGCCGCCCGCGCGCCAGCTCGCGTTCGTGCCCGCGCCACTCACCGGCTGGCTCGCGGTGATCTTCCTGGCCGCCGCCGTAATCGTCTCGAGCGAGCTCGACAACGTGGTGAAGGCGATCGCGCCGCCGCCGGTCGTTCCTCCGGCGGAGCTCGGCCCGATGCCGCCGCTCGCGGGCGTCGCGCTCGCGTTCCTGCAAATCGGAGTCTTCCCGCTCTGCTACGGGGTCTTCTTCCGCGGCGTGCTCCAGCCGCTGGCGAGCGCGCGGCTGGGCGCGCTGGGAGCGGTGCTGGTGACGGCGTTCCTGTCCGCCTTCGCCGACGCCTTCATCCCCTCGCTGATCTCGCGCGGCCTGTGGCTGCTCGCGCCCGCGCTGCTGAACGCGCTCGTGCTGTGCATCCTGCGCCAGTGCTCGCGCTCGCTCTGGCCCGCGCTCGCGCTCGAGTCACTCTGGGGCGTGGTGCAGATCTGCGCCGCGTACCAGGTGTTCGGTCTCGCCGGGTTCGACGCCGGCGGCGGACACACGCCGCTGGTCTGGGTCGGCAGCGGGGCGCTTCTCACCGTGGTGGGCCTGGCGCTGTGCCGGGCCGCGGCGCGCGAGGGCTCCGCCCGCTCGACGCCAGCGCAGAGCTGACTCGCTACTTCACTTCGAACTCGCGGCTTCCCGCGGGTGCGCCGTTGGCGGTGACTTCGACCTTGTACTTGCCCGAGGGCCAGCCACTGGCCTTGGCGATGTGGAACTCGGTCGCCGCCGGGCCGCTCGGCGCGATCACCTGCTTGGTCTCGTTCACGACCTGCCCGTCCTGGTAAGTCCAGCGCGCGACCAGGGCGACCTCGGGCGCGCTGCCTTCCGACGCCACCGAAGCGTAGATCGTGTCGCCGGGCGCGAACTCCTGCGACGGAGCGGCGATCCGCTTGTCGTTGTCGACCAGGCTGCCGACCTCGACGCCCGTGACTCGGAACGGCGCCGCCGAGGACACCGGGGGCGTGGCCGTGGTCGAAGACGGGGTCTCGCCGCGCTTGCAGCCGTCGAGCGAGAACGCGAGCAGGGCGCACGCTACCAGCGCGCGCCGCGTGGACTTCGGACTCATGTCTCTCCCTCCACTCACTCTACGCCCGGGCGGCCGGGATCTTGAGCTTCTGACCGGGATGGATCAGATCCGGATTTTGGATCTGGTCGCGATTCGCCTCGAAGATGCGGCGCCACTGATTCGCGTCGCCGTACACGCGCTTGGCGATCTTCGAGAGACTGTCGCCCGCGACGACGGTGTAGACCTCGTCGGGCGGAGCGGCCGGAGCCGGGGCCGGATTTGCCTTGGGCGCTGTGGAAGAGCCACCGCCCGTGACGTCCGAGAAATCGGGGCGCGGTTTGTCGCCAGCCATCGCTCGTTCCTCCCGAGCGCCGCGCGGCGAGTGCCCGCGGCACCCGCCAGAAATGCTATCCCGCGCGGAGCTCTCGGTCGACGAAATCTTCGAACGGTGCGCGCAGCCAGTCGTCGATCCGGCCGAGCGCCTGCACGAGGCGCGCGCTCCGGCTGCCGCGCAGGAATTCCAGCCGATGGGGTCCGCCGCGGAGTCTTTCGGCGAAGCAGTCGGTCATCCAGGCGCGCAGGTGCTCGCCATCGCGGATGCCGTCCTGCTGGAAGGGCACGTCGTCATGGTGGGTCAGCAGGTACAGGCGGGGCCGCGGCTCGGCCAGAGCCTCGACCTCGGGGGCGCGCGCGCTTCGGTAGCGCTCGTGCCAGATGCCGGTCGCGAAGGCGTCGGTGTCGCAGACCAGCACCGGCCCGCCGACCCGCGCCTCGCGCGCTTCGAGCTCGTTCTGGCGGCGCGCGATCGCGACGAAGTCACTCGTGGGCCAGTCGAGATCGTCCATGCCCGGCGCCGGCGCGCGGCGCCAGGCGGCGTGGGCGCGCGCGAGCGCGAGCTTCTCGAGCGTGTAGTCGCGGCCGTGCTCGGGCACCCACCGGGTCTCGGCGAACGCACCCCCGCGCGCGGCCAGCGCGTCGCGCAGCGCGCGCGCGAGCGTGGTCTTGCCGGTCGACTCGGCACCGACGATCACCACGCGACGCGCCAGGTACGCGCGCGCCGGCGCGCACAGCTCGCCCCAGTGAGTCAGTGGATCGGCGCGCACGGCCGTGCCGGAGACGGGCGCGAGCGCGCGCTCGCGATCGACGCAGCAGTGTCTCGCCCCGAATCGCCGCGCCAGCTCGTCGCCGTAGCTTTCCGACGTGAACACCGCGTCGACGAGCGGCGCGCCGGCGGCCGCGAGCAGTGACTCGAACACTGCCATGTGGCGGTCCCAGATCGCCGGGTCGGCGTAGTCCACGGGCACGTCGTCGGTCCCCCCGATCACCGCCACGTTTCGGTCCGGCTCGTGCACCTCGCGCAGCCAGGCCACGCGCAGCTCGAGCGGCAGCGACTCGCGCGACGCCGCCAGCGCCAGCACGCTGACTCGCTCGCAGGCCTGTGCCGCGGTGCGGATCAACAGCTGGTGGCCGGCGTGCGGCGGGTAGAACTTGCCGAGCACGAGCCCATGCTTCGGCTTCACGGCGCGGCTCCGGCGGGCGCGTCCTGCTCGCGAAAGATGCGCTGCCACTCGCGCAGCCCCAGCACGCACAGACCCAGGAATAGCGCGTACAAGAGCGCGGTGGGATAGAGCCCGCGCGCGACGTAGAGCGGCAGCGAGATCACGTCGACGGCGATCCACAGCCACCACGACTCGCAGAGCTTCACGGCCTGCGCCCAGGTGGCCACCAGGCTCAGCACCAACACGCTCGCGTCCCAGACCGGCACGGGTGAGTCGGTGTGGCGCGCGAGCACGAGCGCCGCGAACGCGGTGCCCGCGAGCGAGACCAGCCCCATCGCGAGTGACTCGGCGGCGCTGGCGCGCCGCACGGGCAGCTCGCCGCCGGCGGCGTCCGGCCGCGTCCACTGCCACCAGCCGTAGACCCCGAGCGCGGTGAACACGACCTGGAGCAGCGCGTCGCCGTAGAGCCGGGCGCGCGCGAAGAGGAAGAAGAACAGGACGGTGTTGGCGATCCCCACCGGCCAGTTCCAGACGTTGGCGCGCGCCACGAGATACACGCACACCAGTCCCGTTGCGTCTCCCCAGAGCTCGATCCAGGTCACCGGCGTTCCCGCGACGGCGAAGGCGACCGCGTCCACGGCGCGCAGAGTCTCGCGCGCCCCGCGCGCGGTCAAGGAACGACGGCGTCTCCGAGCGCGCGCTCGACGCGGCCCCGCACGCGCCGCTCGACCTCGTCCACGCTGCCCGCGGCGTCGGTCGGCTCGAGACCCAGCCGCTCGTACTCGGCATCGACGCGGAACAGGAAGTCGGCGCGCTCGAAGCGCTCCTCGGCAGCCGCCCCCATGCGGGCGAGCGCCGTGGCCACCGGCAGCCGCAGCCAGATCACGAGGTCGGGCTCCGGAAACTCCGCGCTCGCGAACAGCTCGCGCAGACGCGCCCGGTCGATGCCCTGGGCCGCCTGGTAGGCGCGCGTCGAGTCCCGGTAGCGGTCGCAGACCACGACCTGGCCGCGCTCGAGCGCGGGGCGGATCAGCGCCTGCACGTGCTCGCGCCGGTCGCACAGGAACCAGTGCAGCACCTCGTCGGGCGAGGCCTCGAAGTCGCCGCGTGCCCAGCTCCGGTAGGTGCGGCCCCAGCTGCCGTCGGTGGGCTCGCGGGTCGACACCACCGCGTGTCGGCGCGCGGCTAGCCAGGCCGCCAGGCGTCGCGCCTGCTCGGACTTGCCCGAGCCGTCGATGCCCTCGAACACGATGAAGCGCCCGCGCCCGCTCACTTCCTAGAGTGTCTCCCGGGAAAGCCGGATGGGGAAGGCGCACGCCTCACCCCGTTGATCGCACGCCATTCCCCGTGTCCCCATCCGGCAATGGGCTTCCGGGGATCCCTGGTCCCGTGAGAGGGCATCCCGTTCCACCCGGCGCGTGACTTCGCAACGCCCGTGCCGCCGGAAAGTGCGCGAAAAGCGAGAGCGCCCGCGCGTCCGTGTGAACGCGCGAGCGCTCGCCAGTGAATGGAAGCGTGCGGCCCGCTCAGACCTTGTTGGTGAGCAGGATCGCGATCACGAACGCGATCAGCGCCAGTGACTCGATCAGCGCCAGACCGATGATCATCTGGGTGCTGATGTTGCCGGCCGCGCCCGGGTTGCGCGCGATGCCGGCGACCGCGTTACCCGCGGCGATCCCCTGGCCGATGCCCGCGCCGAGCACCGCGAGACCCATCGCCAGGCCCGCGCCGATGGCGATGCCCCAGTTGGGCGAGCCGGCGCCCTCTTCGGCGGCCAGCGCCAGATTCGGTACCAGGCAAAGAGCAATCAGACCCAAAACCACGTAACGCGCGCGCATCCCCTTCTCCTTTGTCACTCAGTGGGATTCCTCGATGCCCATCCCGATGTAAAGCATGGTGAGGAACGTGAATATGAATGCCTGCACGAAGCAGACGAACAGGCCGAGCCCGAGCACGACCCACGGGAACAACAGCGCGACCACCGTACCGAACCCGCCGAGGAACATCGAAAGCAGGGTGTGGTCCGCGAACATGTTGGCGGTGAGGCGGATGGTGAGCGAGAAGAAGCGCACCAGGTGACTGAACAGCTCGATCGGCAGGATCAGCGGCGCCAGCCACCACGGCCCGGGCGCGAGATGCTTCAGCCAGCCGCCGACGCCGTGTACGCGGATCGAGGAGATCTCCGCGGTCAGCACCGACACGATCGCCCACGCCAGATTGGTCTCGATGAACCCGGTCGGCGCGCCCAGCCCGGGCAGCAGGTTCATCAGATTCCCGATCAGGATGAAGAGCCCGAGCGTGCCGAGCAGCGGCATGTAGCTCTTCCAGTGGTGACCGATCACGTCTTGCGCGAGGCTGCACACACCCTCGAACAGCACCTCGACGAAGTTTCGCAGCGAGACGCCCGGCGAGGGGATGAGTGTGTCCGGGCCTACGGCCGCGCCGACCCGCCACGCGACCAGGAGCGTCGCCAGCATCGCCACGCCGATCGCCGGAACGATCGCGAAGGGGCCGAACGACTCGAAGATGGAGGGCGCGTGGACCATGGCTCGCTCAGGCCTCGCGCGCTCGGCTGAGGCCGTGCCAGAGCGCCGCGGGCACGATCAGGAGCAGGCCGACCATGAACGGCACGGGCTGTGCGCCGAGTCGGCCAACCGCGAGAAAGATCGCGGCGATCACCAGCAGGAAGCGAAGCATGAATACCAGCCGCGCGCCGAACGCCGACACGGGCTCGACGGCGTCGGCGAACAGCAGGCGCACGCTCCGCTCTGTGACGGCCAGATTCACGGCCTGGATCCCTCCCGCTACAGCGAGGCTCGCAACGGCGTGGCATCCATACGGAATCGCCCCCCCGATTGCAAGCGCGAGCAGCAGCGCATGTTTGGCCTGCAACGAAGCGCTGCGCCGAGTCACTGCGGGGACGCGCCGTTCCCGCGCGGAGGGCCCTTCGGAGGCTCGCGGTCCGCGGCCTTGGCGAGCACCAAGAGGCGCCGGAAGGCGGCCGCGGTGCCGAGCACCACGAACACGACCATGAGCCAGGGTGCGGTGCCCGCCCACCGATCGGCCAGATAGCCGATGCCGGCACCGGCCACGACCGAGAGCGACGCCTCCCAGGCGGCCTCGGCGGTGCGTCCCATCGCGATGGGTGCGTAGCGCGGGCGCCGCGGCGGCTTGGGGCTCACTGCGACGTCCTCAGCCCAGCTTGCGGAACGCGCGCCGCGCGGCCTCGAGCGTCTCGTCGATCTCCGAGTCACCGTGCGCGGTGGTCACGAAGCCGGCCTCGAACGGCGACGGCGCGAGATAGATGCCCTGGTCGAGCATGGCGTGGAAGAAGCTCCGGAAACGGGCGCCGTCGGCCTTCTGCGCGTCTGAGTAGCTCGCGACCGGCCCGGGGTGGAAGAAGAAGCCGAACAGTCCGCCGAGGGCGCTGGTGGTGAACGGCACGCCCGCCTCGCGCGCGAGTGTCTCGAGCCCGTGCGTCAGGCGCTGCGCGGTCGCTTCGAGCGCCTGGAACGTGCCCGGCCGGCTGGCGAGCTCGAGCACCGCCAGACCGGCCGCGGTGGCGAGCGGATTCCCCGACAGCGTGCCCGCCTGGTACACGGGCCCGACCGGCGCCATCTGCTCGAGCAGCGCGCGCTTTCCGCCGTAGGCGCCCACGGGCAGCCCGCCGCCGATCACCTTGCCGAAGGTCGACAGGTCGGGAGTCACTCCAAAGCGCTGCTGCGCGCCGCCGAGCGCGACGCGGAAGCCGGTGATCACCTCGTCGAAGATCAACACCGATCCGTGTCGGTCGCAGAGCGCGCGCAGGCCTTGGAGGAAGCCGTCGGCAGGCAGCACCATGCCCATGTTCGCGGCCACCGGCTCGACGATCACCGCCGCGATCTCCGAGCCGCGCTCGGCGAACACCGCGCTCACGCGCTCGAGGTCGTTGAACGGCAGCACGATCGTGTCGGAGACCGCCGCCTGCGGCACGCCGTCGGTGCCGGGGATGCCGAGCGTCGCCACGCCCGAGCCCGCTGCGGCCAGCATCGAATCCGGGTGGCCGTGGTAGCAGCCGTCGAACTTCACGATCCGGTCGCGGTGAGTCGCGCCGCGCGCCAGGCGGATCGCGCTCATCGTGGCCTCCGTGCCCGAAGACACGAGCCGCAGCATCTCGACGCCGGGCACGAGTGAGCTGACGCGCTCGGCGAGCGCGATCTCGGCCTCGGTCGGCGCGCCGAAGCTGGTGCCGCGCGCGGCCGCCGCGCGCACCGCCTCGAGCACCATGGGGTGCGCGTGACCCACCAGGATCGCGCCCCACGACGCGACCCAGTCGACGTAGCGGTTGCCGTCTTCGTCCTCGAGCCGCGCCCCCGACGCCGAGCGGATGAACCGCGCCTGCCCACCCACGTAGCCGAAGGCGCGCACCGGACTGTTCACGCCGCCGGGAATCACTTCGCGGCCGCGCTTCATCAGGCGCTTCGAGCGGCCAGTCCTCATGGTCGCCTGGGCACCCTACCCATGCTCCGGAACGTCGCCGTCGTCGCCTTCGGGCTCCTCCGCGAGCTTGGCGACCGACACCACGACTTCGTTCTCGTTGGGCTCCATCAGCCGCACGCCCTGAGTGTTCCGGCTCATCGTGGGAATCTCGCCGACGCGCGTGCGGATCATCTTGCCGCCGTTGGTGATCAGCATGATCTCGTCGCCGTCACTCACCTGCAGGATGCCCACGACCTGGCCGTTCCGCTCCGTGGTCTTGATCGTGATGATGCCCTGGCCGCCGCGGTTCTGTTCGCGGTAGTCGTTGAGCGGCGTGCGCTTGCCGAAGCCGTTCTCACTCACCGTGAGGATGGTCTTGCCGGGCTTCAGGACCTCCATGCCGACGGTGGCATCGCCCTCGCGCGTCGAGATTCCCCGCACCCCCGTGGCGCTGCGGCCCATCGGGCGCACCTGGTCTTCGGGGAAGCGGATCGACTTGCCGTCCTGAGTCGCGAGCAGGATCTGCTCGCTGCCGGTGGTGCGCGCCGCGGCGATCAGCTCGTCGCCCTCGGAGATGTTGATCGCGATGATGCCGCTCGGGCGGGGATTGGCGAAGGCGGCGAGCTCGGTCTTCTTGATCGTGCCCTGGCGCGTGGCCAGGACCACGAAGCCGCCCTCGTCGAAGTCGCGCACCGGCAGGATCGCCTCGATGCGCTCGCCTTCGCCCAGGCGCAATAGATTCACCAGCGCCTTGCCCTTGGCGGCGCGCGACAGCTCGGGCAGCTCGAACACCTTGAGCCAGTACACGCGCCCCAGGTTGGTGAAACACAAGAGATACGCATGGGTCGAGGCGACGATCACCTGCTCGACGAAATCCTCGTCGGCGGTCGCGGCCGCGACCTTGCCCTTTCCACCGCGGCGCTGGGCGCGGTAGAGCCGCGGCACGTGGCGCTTGGCGTAGCCGCGGTGAGTGATGGTCACGACCATGTCTTCTTCCGCGATCAGGTCCTCGGTCGTGAAGTCCTCGACGGCGGCGGCCAGCTCGGTGCGGCGCGGATCGCTGTAGCGCTCGCGGATCTCGCCGAGCTCCTCGACGATCTTGTCGGTCACGAGCTGATCGCTGGCGAGCAGCGCCCGGAGCTCCTCGATCAGCGCGCGCACCTCGGCCAGCTCGTCGAGGATCTTCTGGCGCTCCATGGCGGTGAGTCGCTGCAGCCGCAGCTCCAGGATCGCTTGCGCCTGGCGCTCGGAGAGGCTGAAGCGTGACTCGAGGCCGCTGCGCGCCTCGGCTGGCGACTGACTGGCGCGGATCAGCGCGATCACGGCGTCGAGGTTGTCGAGCGCGATCGCGAAGCCTTCCAAGATGTGGGCGCGCGCCTCGGCCTGGCGCAGATCGTAGGCGGCGCGCCGCCGCACCACCTCGCGCCGGAAGTCGAGGAAGTGCTGCAAGAGCGGGATCAGACCCAGCGTCTGCGGCCGGTTCCGGACCAGCGCGACCATGTTCACGCCGAACGTGGTCTGCATCGGCGTGAGCTTGAACAGCTGGTTCAGCACGACCTGGTCGTCGGCGTCCTTCTTCAGCTCGACCACGACGCGCATGCCGCGGCGATCGGATTCGTCGCGCACGTCGGCGATGCCATCGATCCGGCCGTCGCGAACCAGCTCGGCGATCTTCTCGATCATCGACGCCTTGTTCACCATGTAGGGGATCTCGTCGACGACGATGCGCTGCTTGCCGCCGCGGCCCTCCTCGATCGCGGCGCGCGCGCGCACGGTGAGCAGGCCGCGACCGGTGCGATAGGCCTCGCGGATCGGTGCCGAGCCGCAGATCAGCGCGCCCGTCGGGAAGTCCGGGCCGGGCAGCTTCTCCATCAGCTCTTCGAGCGTGGCGCGCGGGTTGCGGGCGAGCAGGATGAGCGCTTCGACCGTCTCGCCGATGTTGTGGGGCGGGATGTTCGTGGCCATGCCGACCGCGATGCCCGAGGACCCGTTCACGACCAGGTTCGGGATACGCGTGGGCAGCACCACCGGCTCGCTGCGCGTGTTGTCGTAGTTGGGGACGAAGTCGACGGTCTCGCGCTCGAGGTCGGCGAGCATCTCGCCGGCGATGCGAGTGAGTCGCGCCTCGGTGTAGCGCATGGCCGCCGGCGGGTCGCCGTCGATCGAGCCGAAGTTGCCCTGGCCGTCGACCAGCGGGTATCTCATCGAGAACGGCTGCGCGAGCCTCACCAGCGACGGGTACACCACGGCCTCACCGTGCGGATGGTAGTTTCCGGAGACGTCGCCCGAGATCTTGGCGCACTTCCGGTAGGGCCGGTCACTCGCCAGGTTCAGGTCGTTGAAGGTGACCAGGATGCGGCGCTGCGAGGGCTTGAGACCGTCTCGGACGTCGGGCAGCGCGCGGCTGATGATGACCGACATCGAGTAGTCGAGGAACGACCGCCGCATCTCGTCTTCGATGGCGACGGGCGTGGGCGGATTGACGGGCGGCAGCTCGGGAGTCTCTGGTTGGTCGGGCATCCGTGACTCAGATGTCCAGGTTCACGACGTTGAGCGCGTTCTTCTCGATGAACTCCTTGCGCGGCTCGACCAGATCGCCCATCAGCACGCTGAAGGTCTCGCTCGCGCCCGGCGGGTCCTCGACCGACACGTGCAGGAGCGTCCGGCGCGCGGGATCCATGGTGGTCTCCCAGAGCTGCTCGGCGTTCATCTCGCCCAGGCCCTTGTAGCGCTGGATGTACTGGCCCTTGCTGGCGATCTTGAGCAGCTCGGCGAGCAGGAGCCGCGGCGTCGCGATCTCGCGCGAGTCACTCCCGGTGACCAGCCTGAAGGGCGCCGTGCCCACGTCGCGCGCGTGCTCGGCCAGCGACACGAAGCGCCCGTAGTCGGGCGACTCGAGCAGCGCCTGGTCGAACTCGAGCGAGCGCTGCACCGCCGTGTTGCGCAGCTGCACCGTGGGCGTCCAGCGGCTGTGCTCGGCGTCGTGGGTCCAGTCGACCCGGATCGGCAGCGTCTCGGGATAGCCCGCCTCGAGGTAGGCCGTGATCCGGCGCTCGAAGCCCGCGCGGTCGGCTTCGCCCGCGAGCGGCGCGGAGCTCGTGAGTCCCGACGCGGCCGCCGCTTCGACCACGCGCGAGTCGATCGCGCGCCGCTCCATGGCCGCCGCCACGCGCTCGCAGCGCTGCGCGTCGGACAGGAGCTCGCGCAGCGTCGACTCGAGCAGCGCGTCGTCCTGACCCGACGAGAACACCTGTGCCTCGGCCAGCCCGATGCCGAGCAGGTGCTGGGACAGCTCGGCGTCGGTCTGGATGTACTGCTCGCTCTTGCCGCGCTTCAGCTTGTACAGCGGCGGCTGCGCCAGGAACAGGTGACCGCGCGTGATCAGCTCGGGCATGTGCCGGAAGAAGAACGTGAGCAGGAGGGTCTGGATGTGCGAGCCGTCGACGTCGGCGTCGGTCATCAGGATGACTTTGTGGTAGCGAAGCTTCGAGGCGTCGAAGTCCTCGCCGATGCCCACACCCAGCGCCGCGATCATGGTCTGGATCTCGTTGTTCGCGAGCATCCGATCGAGCCGCGCCTTCTCCACGTTGATGAGCTTGCCGCGGATCGGCAGGATCGCCTGGTTCGAGCGGTCGCGTCCCTGCTTGGCGGTGCCGCCCGCGGAGTCACCCTCGACGATGAACAGCTCCGAGCGCGCGGGATCGCGTTCCTGGCAGTCGGCCAGCTTGCCCGGAAGGCTGGCGCCGTCGAGCGCGCCCTTGCGCCGGGTCAGCTCGCGCGCCTTGCGCGCCGCCTCGCGCGCGCGCACCGCCTCGAGACACTTCTGCGCGATCGTGCGCGCCGCAACCGGGTTCTCTTCGAGATACGCAGAGAGTGAGTCGTAGACCAGGTTCGCGACCAGCCCGGTGACTTCGCTGTTGCCGAGCTTCGACTTGGTCTGGCCCTCGAACTGCGGATGCGAGAGCTTCACCGAGACCACCGCCGCGAGGCCCTCGCGGGTGTCCTCGCCGGTGGCGGTGACCGCTTCCTTCTCGGAGAGATTGGTCGAGATCCAGCGGTTCAGCGCGCGGGTGATCGAGTTGCGGAAGCCGGTCAGGTGGGCTCCGCCTTCGATCGTGTTCACGTTGTTGGCGAAGCTGTAGACGCTCTCGTTGTAGCCGTCGTTGTACTGAAACGAGACCTCGATGTGGACGTCGGTCGTGACCATGCCGTCGCCGGTCGACTGCTCGTAGCTGCGGTCGCCCGACAGGAAGATCACTGGATGCAGCGCGACCGTGCCCCGGTTCAGATACTCGACGAACGACGCGATCCCGCCCTCGTAGTGCAGCTCGTGCTTCTTGCCGGTTCGCTCGTCCTCGAGGTCGATGCGGATGCCCGCGTTCAGGAACGAGAGCTCGCGCAGCCGGTTCGCCAGCGTGTCGAAGCTGTACTCGGTGATCTCGAAGATCTTGGGATCGGGATGGAAGGTGATCTTCGTGCCGGTCTTGTCGGTGACTCCCACGACGTGCAGGTCGTCCTGCGGCACGCCGCGCTCGTAGCGCTGCTGGTAGACCTTGCCGTCCTTCTTGATCTCGAGGTCGAGCTTGTCGGAGAGCGCGTTCACGCACGAGACACCGACGCCGTGGAGACCGCTCGAGACCTTGTAGGCCTTGTTGGTGAACTTGCCGCCCGAGTGCAGCGTCGTCAGCACCACCTCGGCGGCGGGGCGGCCCAGCTTGGCGTGCGGGTCGACCGGGATGCCGCGGCCGTTGTCCTCGACCGTGACCGAGCAGTCGGTGTGGATCGTGACTCGGATCGTGTCGCAGAAGCCCGCGACCGCCTCGTCGATGGAGTTGTCGACGACCTCGTAGACGAGGTGGTGCAGACCGGCCGGTCCGGTCGATCCGATGTACATCGCCGGTCGCTTGCGGACCGGGTCGAGACCCTCGAGAACCTCGATGGATCTCGCGTCGTATTCGGTCATTCGAGTGTTTTGGAACCCCTGGGATCTGTGCGGTTGGATGCCGGGGAGGACCGAAGCCCTGTACGCGGGGACGCTGTGCTAGGCCCTGTGAATGCAGGGGCGGAGTGCGGAGGTCCCTTGCGTCGCAAGGTGCTGCAAACGCTGGATAAAGTAGCTGAGTCGCGCGCGTTCGGCTACAGCCGCATGGGCATGATCACGGCGCTCTCGTCCGCGTCGTCGGCGGGCCGGATCTGCGCCGGGCTGAGCTCCTCCGAGAGCTCGATCGCGACCTCCTTCGCGGTGAGCGCGCCGAGCACGTCGAGCACGTAGCGGGCGTTGAACGCGGTCTCGAAGCGATCGCCCGGATACTCGACCGCGAGCAGCTCGCGGGCCTCGCCCAGGTCGGGGTTGCTGGCCGAGAGATCGAGCTGGCCGTCGGCGAGCACGAAGCGGAAGCCGCGCGAGCGCTCGTGGGCCATGAGTGAGATGCGCCGCACCGCGTGCAAGAGCTTCTCGCGCTCGACCAGGAGCCGCACCCGGTGTGACTTCGGCAGGATCTGGCGGTAGTTGGGGAACTCACCATCGATCAGGCGCGTCGTGAGCAGGAGATCGGGTCTGCGCACGTGCAGGAAGCCGTCGGCGGCGCCGATCTCGAGCGCGCCCTCGCTCTCGTCGCACAGCTTGCGGATCTCGGCGATGCCCTTGCGCGGCACGATGATGCCCTTGCCCAGGAACGTGACCGGGTTGGGTACCGCGCGCTCGATCATCGAGATCCGGTAGCCGTCGGTGGCCACGAAGCGCACGCGCTTGCCGTCGCTGCTCTCGACGTAGACGCCGTTCAGGTTGTAGCGCGTCTCGTCGGTGGAGGTGGCGTAGAGGGTGTGGTCGATCAGCTCGGCGACGAGCCCGCTGTCGAGCTGCGCGAAGGTCGCGCTCTCGGCGCTGGGCACGCTCGGGTACTCCTCGGGCGAGGTCGAGAGCAGGTTGAATTTCGCGGGCCCGCAGGTCAGGGTGACTCGCGCGTCGTCTGCGACCAGCTGCACTTCGGACTGCTCGAGCTCGCGCACGATCTCGTACAGCTTCTTCGCGCCCAGAGTCACCGAGCCGGGCGTCTTCACCTTGGCCGGGTGGCGGGCCACCACGGCGACTTCCAGGTCGGTGGCCGCGAAAGTGACTCCATCGTCGCGCGCTTCGAACAGCACGTTCGCCAGGATCGGCATCGTGCCGCGCCGCTCGACGATCGCCTGCACCCGGCCGAGGCCGCGCAACAACTCTTCGCGCTCGATGGTGAGCTTCATGACAACCTCCGCCCCTCTGCTCCTGATCTTATGACATGGAGATCAGGAGGAGGAGAGAACCCTGTGGAAAAGTGGGAAACGCAGTCTTGAGGCCGTAGCCGAACGCGATTCTTCCGACGCTGGCCGTGCGCGACTGGTGGCTCATAGGTTAGCGACGGCGCGCGCCCCGGCCGAGCACGGGAGTTTTCCACCGTTCACGCACCGTCCTCCGCGAGCCGCAGCAGCTCCTTCTCGATCAGCACGACCGCGGCGCGCAGGCTCGCGTTGTCGGCGAGCTGCTCCTGGATCACGCGGTCGGAGTGCAGGGCCGTGGTGTGGTGACGGCCGAAGCGCCGGCCGATCTCGGGATACGACAGGGTGCAATGGCGGCGCATCAGGTACATGGCGATCTGCCGCGGCGTGGTCACGCGCGCGCTGCGCCCGGTCGAGCGCAGGTCGCGCACGCGCAGGTTGAACTGGCGGGCCACCGCGGTGAGCACGTCTTCGGGCGAGGTCGCCAGCGGCTTGTCGCTGGCAGCGACCAGGTGCTTCACCACGTCGAGGTCAGAGAGCGCGTTACCGACGGACGAGCGCGTCATCAGCCGGGTCAGGTACACGTCGAGACGGCCGAGCTGGCTGCGCAGCCGACTGGCCAGGTAGGCGGCGACGGCGGGCACCGGCTCGACGTGCCAGCGCCGCGCGCGCGCCAGGATGATGGCGACGCGCGTCTCCCACTCCGGCGCCCGCAGCTCGAGCGGGGTGAACTCGAGCAGCTGCGCGCGCAGTGAGTCGCACAGGCCGGAGGTGCGATCGACGGCCTTGGCCAGCGAGACCGCCACCGGAACTTTCCGCTCGGCCAGCGCCTCGAGCGTGACCGCGAGCGCTTCCTGAGTCGCGTCACGGCCGACGATCGCGTCGAGATCGTCGAGCACGAGCGCCTTCACCGAGCCCAGCCGCTCGCGGAACTCGTCGACGGCGTTGCCGTCGATCGCGCGGATCAGGTCGAGCGAGAGCTGCTCGGCGCCGCAGCACAGGACGCCCTCCGCGCCGCGTGACTCGGCCAGGGCGCCGGCGATCGCGCGCACCAGGTGGGTCTTGCCCGAGCTCGAGCCGCCAAAGATCGCGAGCCCGCGCGCGGGCCTCGGCTCGCGCGCGAACGCGAAGGCGCGGGCGCGGGCCGGGCCGCTCCCCGGGCTGGCCACGAAGCTCGCGAAGTCGTAGCTCGGGTCGCCGCGCAGCGCGCGCAGGCCGTCGACCGGGATCACGGACAGGGCCACCGTCCCGTCGGTGAGACTCGCGAGCGAGGCGTCGAGCGCCGCCAGGTGACCACCGCGCAACCAGGGGTCGAGCTCACTGGCTTCGACCGCGATCCGCAGCACCGCGGGAGTCCGCTCGAGACAGCGCGTGTGCTCGACCACGGAGTCTCTCATTGCGGAGGAGAATCTCGG
Source organism: Myxococcota bacterium (assembly GCA_035498875.1). Lineage (GTDB taxonomy): Bacteria > Myxococcota_A > UBA9160 > SZUA-336 > SZUA-336 > VGRW01. Next base: position 368 of record DATJZP010000012.1, on the reverse strand, counting down.
AGAAGGCGTGTGCAGCACCGACTTCCAAAGGAAGGCGGCCTCGTCCGCGCGGACGAGCTCAGCGGCGTTCGGAGTCATCGGGGGCCGTCGGACCTTTCAGAGGCACGGACGAGTGGGATGGCCCCTGCTTATCAAAGCGCCGCGCAGCAATGCAAGAACGACCGCACCACGGTAGTGGTCCAGTTTCGGGAACGCTGATTTGGGCTCGGCGTGGAGAGCGAAGGGACGCTGCATCTAGCGCGCGTCAGATGTTCCCCAGATCCGCGGCGGTCGGCGCGACGATTTCAAAGTACTTTCGCGCGACAAATGAGGCCTTGTAGTCGGCGAGAAATCCATCGTGGCCTAGCAAACCACCGACTCCTGGGATC
>DATJZP010000011.1:0-97425 GCA_035498875.1 Myxococcota bacterium | reverse complement strand
AGCATCTCCTGGAAGATCACGGTCAGCTCGAGCCGTGCCAGGTTCGCGCCCAGGCAGTAGTGCTCGCCGATGCCGAAGGCGAGGTGCGGGTTGTCCTCGCGAGTCACGTCGAACGTGTCGGGCGCGACGAAGACGTCCTCGTCGCGGTTGGCCGACGGGTACCACACCACCACCTTGTCGCCCTTGCGGATCTTCTGGCCGCGGATTTCGGTGTCTTGAGTGACCGTGCGGCGGAAGTGGTGCACGGCCGGATCGAAGCGCACGAACTCCTCGACCGCGCGCGGCACGAGCTCGGGATTCTTCGCCAGGAGCTGCAGCTGGTCGGGGTGGGCGAGCAGCGCGCGCATGCCGTTGGTGGTGACCGTGCGCGTGGTCTCGTTCCCGGCCACGAGCAAGAGCAGGAAGAACGAGCAGAACTCGATCTCGGTGAGCTTCTCGCCGTCGATCTCCACGTTCATCAACGTGTTGGTGAGATTGTCGACGGGCTCCTTCTTGTAGCGCTCGGCGAGCTTCATCGCGTAGCCGAACATCTGCATCGAGGCGAGGCGCGCGTCCTCCTCGGTGTTCTGGAACTCGGGGTCGTCGAAGCCGATCAGCTTGTTCGAGAGATCGAAGATCAGCTTGCGGTCTTCTTGCGGAACGCCCATCAGCTCGCAGATCACCTGCAGCGGCAGCTCCGCCGCGAGCTCCTCCACGAACTCACACTCACCGCGCTGCGCGACCGCGTCGACGATGCGCTTGGACAGCGCGCGCAGATACGGCTCCTGCTTGGCGGTCATCTGCGGCGTGAAGCCGCGCTGCACGATGCGCCGGAACTTCACGTGCTGCGGCGGATCCATGTTGAGCATGATCATGCGCATGCCCTGGAGCGCCTGCTCGTCGCGGTCGGGGATGTTCGTGCCGCCGAGCCAGGACGAGAAGGTCTGCGGGTCGCGCGAGACCTGCTTCACGTCCTCGTACTTCGTGATGCACCAGAAGCCCGGCCCGCTGCGCTCCTTGTGGAAGTACACGGGTGCCTCGCGGCGCAGCTCCTTGAACCAGTGATGCGGGGTTCCGGCGACGAAGTTGTCGGGATCGTCGAGGTCGATGTGGTCGAGCGCCATCGCGGTTCCTCCAGCGTGCGCGATTAGAACACGTTCTACTTCGGGTGGCAACCCGAGCGTACCTTGAGACAGCGTCGGTCGCGTGGTCCAATCGCGCGCATGAGCCCCCACGCGATCGTCGAACGCGACGGACACGTCCTGCTCGTGACGCTGAACCGGCCCGAGGCCCGGAACGCCCTGTCTCCCGACATGCTCTGGCGACTGTACGAGGCATGGCGGCTCCTGGATCGTGATCCCGAGCTGCGCTGCGCCGTGCTGACCGGTGCCGGCGGCATGTTCTGCGCGGGCGCGGACCTGAAGACGATGGGGCGCGAGCAGCCGGACGCGGAGCTTTCGAAGCGCATGCTGGAGGTGCCCGACCTGCACTGGCAGGCGCTGCTGCGCCACAACCGGCCGATGAAGCCGATCATCGCGGCGGTCGAGGGCTATGCGGTCGCCGGCGGGACCGAGATCCTGCAGGGCACGGACATCCGGGTCGCGGGAGACACCGCGACCTTCGGAGTCACCGAGGCGAAGCGCGGGCTGTTCCCGCTGGGCGGGTCCACGATCCGGCTGCGCCGGCAGATCCCGTACACGCTGGCCGCCGAGATCCTGCTCACCGCGCGCCACGTGAGCGCGCAGGAGGCCAAGGAGTTCGGTCTGATCGGTCGCGTGGTGCCCGCGGGCGGCGCCTTGGAAGAGGCGCGCAAGATCGCGGCGCAGATCTGCGAGAACGGCCCGCTCTCGGTGCAGGCGATCCTCAAGTCACTGCGCACGCTCGACGAGAGCCTGCCGGAGTCGGTCGCGCTCGAGAAAGAGCTCGAGCTGGGCTGGCCGATCTTCGCCACCGAGGACGCCAAGGAGGGCCCGCGCGCCTTCGCCGAGAAGCGGAAGCCGGTCTACAAGGGCAAGTAGCCCGTCAGCAAGCGACCCCCGCCATGGTCTAGGCTTCCACTACACGAGAAGTAGAGGAGCGAGGCCCATGTGGGATTTCGAGACCGAACCGGAGTTTCAGCGCGAGCTCGACTGGGTCGATGGCTTCCTGCGCGAGAAGGTCGAGCCGCTCGACCTGGTGCTGGGCGAGGCGTACGACGTCGGCGACCCGCGCCGCAAGAAGGTGATCGACCCGCTCAAGAAAGAGGTGAAGGAGCGGGGTCTCTGGGCATGCCACCTCGGTCCCGACCTGGGCGGCTTGGGCTACGGCCAGCTGAAGCTGGCGCTCCTGAACGAGATCCTCGGCCGCTCGCGCTTCGCGCCGATCGTATTCGGTTGCCAGGCGCCCGACTCGGGCAACGCCGAGATCCTGGCGCACTATGGCAGCCCGCTCTTGAAGAAGAAGTATCTCGAGCCGCTGCTGAACGGCGACATCATGTCGTGTTACTCGATGACCGAGCCGCACGCGGGCGCTGACCCGACGCTGTTCCGCACGCGGGCCGTGCGCGACGGCGACTCGTGGGTGATCAACGGCGAGAAGTGGTTCTCGTCGAACGCGCGCTGGTCGTCGTTCCTGATCGTGATGGCGGTGACCAACACCGAGGGCGACCCGCACGGCGGCATGTCGATGTTCGTGGTGCCGACCGACACGCCGGGCGTGAAGATCATCCGCAACGTGGGCGTAGGCGTCGAGAGCCCCGAGCACGCGAGTCACGCGTACATCCGCTACGAGAACGTGCGCATCCCCGCGGACCACATCCTGGGCAAGCCGGGCGGTGCGTTCGTGATCGCGCAGACGCGGCTCGGCGGCGGGCGCATCCACCACGCGATGCGCACGATCGCCGCGGTGCGCAAGGCGTTCGACATGATGTGCGAGCGCGCGCTGTCGCGCGACGTGCGCGGTGGCCGGCTCGCCGACCTGCAGATGACTCAGGAGAAGATCGCGGACAGCTGGATCGAGATCGAGCAGTTCCGGCTGCTGGTGCTGCGCACCGCGTGGCTGATCGACAAGTACAAGGACTACAAGAAGGTGCGCAAGGACATCGCCGCGGTGAAGGTGGCCATGCCCAAAGTCTTCCACGACGTGGTGTACCGGGCCATGCACCTGCACGGCTCGATCGGTGTCTCGAACGAGATGCCGTTCGCGAACATGCTGATCACCGCCGCGGTGATGGGCATCGCCGATGGCCCGACCGAGGTGCACAAGATCACCGTGGCGCGCCAGATCTTGCGCGATCACAAGGCCACCGACGGCCTGTTCCCGAGCGGTCACATCCCGACCCGCAAGGAGGCCGCGCGCGCCCGCTTCGCGGACATGATCGAGTCGGAGGTGGGGAACCTCTAGGGCACTCGACTCACTGACCCGTGGGCATTGCTGCCAGCGCCTCGCCGATCTTGTCGAGGTGTCTCGCGGCCGAGCCCAGGCTGAGCTCGATCTGTCGCGTCCACAGGTAGGAGCGGTGGAGCGGGTAGTCGAGGTCCATGCCGATGCCGCCGTGCAGGTGCTGCGCGGCGTAACTGGTAAAGTTTCCGCCGTCGGCGGCCCAGATCTTCGCGACCGAGACCGCCAGCGACGCGGGCCGGTTCTCGGACAACAGGAACGCTGCCTGCTGTGCGGTGAGTCGCATCGCCTCGACGTTCACGAAGGCGTCGCCGGCGCGCTGGTGCACGGCCTGGAAGCTGCCGATCGGGCGGTCGAACTGTTTGCGCTCGCTGGAGTAGCGCGCGGTCATGCGCAGCGCGCGCTCGGCCACGCCGACCTGGATCGCGCACAGGCCCGCGACCGCGCGCTCGCCGATCCAGCGCGCGATCTCGCGGCCACGCGCCAGCGTGCCCAGCAGGTCTTGTGGCTTCGCGCGGACGCGGCGCAGAGTGAGCGTCGCCACGGGCTCACGGTTGGTCGAGCGCTGCAGCTCGAGCCGCACGCCGCTGGCCTTGGGATCGATCCAGAACCAGCCGATCCGACCCTGGCCCGCGGCCGCGGGCACGAGGATGCGCTCGGCGAGCTGCGCGATCGGCACGCAGATCTTGCTGCCCGTGAGTCGCCAGCCCGCGCCGTTGCGGTCGGCATGCGTCGACGGCCGCTCGAGGTCGTCGCCGTCGGGCTCCTCGAGCGCCGCGCTGAGCAGTGTCTCGCCGGCGACCACGCCCGGCAGCCAGGCACGCTTCTGCTCGGCCGAGCCGAACTGCGCCAGCGGCAGGGCGCCCAGCGCCACGGTCGCGAGATAGGGCACGGGCGCGACCGCGCGGCCGATCTCTTCCAACAACAGACACAGCTCGAAGAAGCCGAGGCCGCTGCCCCCGTGCTCCTCGGGCAGACACGCGCCCACCAGGTTCGCCTCGGCCAGCGCGTGCCAGAGCTCGCGGTCGATGCCCTCCTCGCCGGCCTCGACCTGCTTCGTGCGCTCGTGAGTCGCCTTGTCGGTGAGGATCTTGCGCGCGAGCTCTGCGAGCGCCTTCTGGTCGTCGGAGAGGGCGAAGTTCATGCCCGAGTCACCCCTTGTAGTGCGGCATCTGGAGCCCGGCCATGGCGATGATGTCGCGCTGCACTTCGTTCGTGCCGCCGCCGAAGGTCAGGATCAGCGCCGAGCGGTACATGCGCTCCAGCCGGCCCGCGAGCACCGCGCCCGGCGAGCGGCGGTGGATCGCCGCCGCCGGCCCGATCACTTCCATCAGCAGCCGGTAGGCTTCGACGAAGAACTCGCTGGCGTACACCTTCACGGTCGAGGCGTCGGCCGGGTGCAGGCGCGAGTGAGTCAGGGTCCAGGCCTGCTTCCACAGCATGAGCCGCAGCGCCTCGGCGCCGGCATAGCAGCGCGCCAGGTTGCGGCGCACGAACGGTTGGTCGATCACGCGCCGGCCGTCGGCGAGCTTGGTCGACTGCGCCCAGCGTCGCACCTCGTCGGACAGGCGCTCGAACGGCCCGATCGGGAACAGCGACACGCGCTCGTGGTTCAGCTGGTTGGTGATCAGCCCCCAGCCGTTGTTCACCCCGCCGACCAGATAGCGGTTCGGCACGCGCACCTGGTCGTAGTAGGTGGCGTTGGTGCGCACGTCGGCCATGGTCCAGATCGGAGTGAGTCGGAAGCCGGGCGCCGTGGTGGGCACGATGAAGATCGAGATGCCGCGGTGCTTCTTGGCGTCGGGATCGGTGCGCGCGGCGAGCCAGATGTAGTCGGAGAAGTCGGCCAGGCTCGTGAACGTCTTCTGGCCCTGAATGATCCAGTCGTCGCCGTCGCGCACCGCGCTCGTGATGAGTGACGCCAGGTCGGTGCCCGCGCCCGGCTCGGAGTAGCCGATCGCGAAGAACAGCTCACCCGCCAGGATGCGCGGCAGAAACTCGGCCCGCTGCTCGGCGTTGCCGTAGGCCATGAGCGTCGGGCCCACGGTATTGAGCGTCAGAAACGGCAAGGGGAATCCCGCGCGCTGCACTTCGTCGGCGAACAGGAACTGCTCGAGCGGCGTGCGGTTCTGCCCGCCGTACTCGGACGGCCAGCCGATCCCGAGCCAGCCGTCGCGCCCCATCTTCTTCATCGCGCGCCGGAACTGCGGTCCGCCGCCTTCGCCGCCCGCCGAGAGCTCGGCCACGAGCTCGGGAGTCATGAGCTTCGCGAAGTAAGTCCGCAGCTCGTCGCGCAGCGCTCGAAGATCTGGTGTCAGATCGATGTACATGGGTGCTCCTCGCGGGAGCCCATTAGAACGTGTTCCAAAAAACAGGGCAAGCGCCCCGCGAGGATGCCGCAAGCGAACGCGCGCAGCGAGGCGAAGCCGAGCGAAGGAGGGTGGCGCGGCTGTGCCGCGCCGGGACCCTAGAGACCCGCCGCGGCGCTGCTCTTCTTGCGCGCTTCGCGCTCGCGGCGGGCGATCGCGGCCAGGATCACGCCTTCGCGAATGCCCCAATCGCTGATCATCATGCCGGGGAGCCGCAGCTCCTGGAGCACGGTCGAGAGGATCAACGCGCCCGTCGGCAGGAGATCGGCGCGGCGCGCATCGATGCCCACCATGTCGAGCCGCTCCTCGTGAGTCGAGCGGCGGAGCTTCTGGGCCAGCTTCTCGAGCTGGTCGGTCGAGACCAAGAGGCCGCGGATCGCCCCGTCTTCTTCCTCGAGGATCAGCCGCCCGAGCGCGCGCGCGGTTCCGCCGGCCACGATGCAGCGCACCGGCTGGAGCGCCTTGATCTGCGGCACCAGCGGCTTCAGTGACTCCTCGACGCGCTCGCGCAGCGCGCGCGCCTGGCCGCTGGTCATCGGGTCGGAAGGCTCGAACTCGCCGTGCAGGCGCGCCACCCCGAGCCGCAGCGTCTCTTCGAAGCGCAGGTGCGAGGCATTGCCGACCGCGAGCTCGAGGCTGCCGCCACCCAGGTCGAGGCCGAGCGCCGGCTCGTCGCCCAGACCGACGCGGCGGCGGAAGGCCGAGAAGATCAGCCGCGCCTCCTCCTGACCGGACAGGATGCGCACGTTGGTGTCGAGCGCGCGCCCGAGCTGCTCGGCCAGCTTGCGACCGTTCTTGGCGTCGCGCAGCGCGGCGGTCGCGGTCGCCAGCACCTGCTCGGCGCCGGCGCGCACCGCGGCGCGGCCCAGCCGGCGCGCGGCGTCGACCGCGCGCTCGCAGGTCTCGGGCGGAATCAGACCGTCGGGTCCGATCGCGGCGCCGAGCCGCAGCATCTCGCGCTCGCGCGCGACCCGCTCCAAGTGACCGTCGGGCGTCGCGTCCGCGACCAGCATGTGGAACGAGGTGCTGCCGAGGTCGGCCACCGCGATCCGGAGTCTTTCGCCTTCGGCGCCGGTGCCGAACGCGTGGCGCGGCGGCGGCAGATAGGCGACCCGGAGTGTCTCACCCAGCGTTCCCTGGAACACCCAGGTCGAGCCCTTCGGCACGACGCCGCCGCCCTCGAGCTCGAGCGCGCCGGGCCAGAGTTTCTCAACCAGCCCGGGAATCAGATCTCCGTGAGAGCAGAGCGCGACCGGGCGGCTACCGAGTGACTGGATCAGCGACATCGCGTCGCTCATGCTCGAGCCCTCGCCCAGCTTCGGCTCGATCTCGACCGGCAGCCCGAAGCCCGCGGCGAGTGGCTCTACCGTCTGCCGGCAGCGCAGCGCCGGGCTCGAGATGACTCGCGCCAGCGGCACGCCGTCGAGTCTCTCGACCAGGCCCATGGCCTCGGAGTGACCCGCGGCGGACAGCGGCCGCAGCACGTCTTCGTGCCACCACGATGCGCGGCTCTCCGCCTTGGCGTGCCGGATCAGGTAGAGCTTCATCCGGGACGAGAACGTAGACCGTTCGTGCCGAAAACGCTCTGCGGGCGCTAGCTCGCGCTCGGGAGTGAGCGGTCCTTGGCGAGTCGTTGGAAACGATCGTGTGACGTCGGTGTGGCGGTTTCGCGCTTCTGCCAGCTGCCGTCGGACAGCAGCGTCCACGCGAGCGCGTTCGGCGCCAGATTGATCTCGAGGATCTCCTCGAGCCGCGCCTGCAGCACCGGGTCGTCGACCTGCGCGAGAGTCTCGACGCGCTTGTCCAGGTTGCGGTTCATGAGATCGGCCGAGCCCAGGTAGTAGCGCGCGCCGCGGCCCGGCTTGCCGAAGCGGTAGACGCGCGAGTGCTCGAGGAAGCGGCCGATGATCGAGCGCACGCGGATGCGCTCCGACATCCCGGGCACGCCGGGGCGCAGCGAGCAGATGCTGCGCACCGCGAGGTCGATCTCGGCGCCGGCGTTCGACGCCGCGTACAGCGCGTCGATGATGCCCTCGTCGCACAGGTTGTTGATCTTGATCGCGATCCGGCCGTCGCCTGACTCGGCCTCGCGGCGGATCTCTTCGAGCAGCCGCGGGCGCAGAGTGACCGGCGCGACCATGAGCTTGCGGTAGCTCTGCGGCCGGCCGCCGCCCGTCAGGTAGTTGAAGAGCTCGGTCAGGTCCTGGCCGAGCTCGGGCCGCGCCGTAAGCAGGCCCACGTCCTCGTAAGTGTCTGCCGTGATCGGGTTGTAGTTGCCGGTGCCGATGTGGCAGTAGCGGCGGATCTGCGCGCCCTCGCGCCGCACCACGAGCGCGACCTTCGCGTGCGTCTTCAGCCCGACGATCCCGTACACGACGTGCACGCCCGCCTGCTCGAGCCGGCGCGCCCACTCGATGTTCGAGCCCTCGTCGAAGCGCGCCTTCAGCTCGATCAGCGCCACGACCTCTTTGCCCGACTGCGCGGCGCGGATCAGCGCGCGCACGATCGGATTGTCGCGGCCCGAGGTGCGGTAGAGCGTGTGCTTGATCGCCAGCACGTCGGGATCGGTCGCGGCCTCGGTCAGAAACGACTCGACCGAGCTGCGGAACGAGTCGTAGGGGTGGTGCACCAGCACGTCGCCTTCCGAGATCGTGCGGAAGATCGCCTTCTTGCCCTCGTCGCCCGCCAGCCGCGCGGGGGTCTGCGGGTGCCACGGCTCGTCCTTGAGCTCGGGCCGGTGCAGGCCATACAGCGCCCACAAGCCGGCCAGGTCGAGCAGCCCGTCCATCACGTACACGTCGTCGGGCGTGAGCTCGAGCTCCGAGACGAGCACCTCGCGCACCTTGGTCGACATGCCGCGGTCGACCTCGAGCCGCACCGCGTCGTTGAGGCGCAGGCGCCGAGTGAGTCCCGACTGGATCGCGGCCAGGAGGTCGCGCGCGCCGTCCTCGTCGACGGCGAGATCCGCATCGAGCGTGAGCCGGAACGGGTGGTGCGACACCAGCTCCATGCCGGGGAAGAGTGACTCGAGGTTGGCCGCGATCAGCTGCTCGACCGGCAGGAAGCGCTGGCCGTCGGGCAGCGCGTAGAAGCGCGGCAGCAGCCGCGGCACCTTCACGCGCGCGAACCGGTTCTCGCCGCTCGCCGCGTCGCGCACCACGACCGCGAGGTTCAGCGACAGGTTCGAGATGTACGGGAACGGGTGCGCGCGGTCGACCGACTGCGGTGTCAGCACCGGCAGGATCTCGTCCTCGAAGATGCGCGCCAGCCGCGAGCGGTCGATCTCGTCGAGCTGACTCCACTCGACCAGCCGGATCCCCTGCTCGGCGAGCTTGGGCAGGAGCTCCTTCTGCAACAGGTTCTCTTGCTCGCGCAGCTGCTCGAGCACGAGCGGCCGGATCTCGGCGACCTGCTCGCGCGGCGAGCGGCCGTCGATCGACGGCACAGTCACTCCCGCGTCGATCTGCGCGTGCAGACCCGCGACCCGCACCTGGAAGAACTCGTCCAGGTTCGAGCTCACGATCGCCAGGTACTTCACGCGCTCGAGCAGCGGCTGCGCGGGATCGTGCGCCATCGCCAGAACGCGGCGGTTGAACTCGAGCCAGGAGAGCTCGCGGTTCAGGTAGCGGCTGGACGGCGACGAGAGCGAAAAGGGAGCGCCGTTGGGCGCCGGATCCGCGGCAGGGGTGTCTTCTGGGGTCGACATGGTTAGACGGTACCGGGCCCTTCGGGGGATCCGGTCTCCCATCATATTACATTCGCATGACGATTCCGGGTAGGCGCCCGTAAGGGCGCGAACTTGCGCGCGAACTTACCGCTCTTTTTCCGGCAGCGCGGCCAGCCGGTAGCCGACCCCATGGAGGCTTTCGAGCACCCAAGCCGCCGGGCCCAGCTTTCGCCGGATGCCCTTCACATGGGTGTCGACCACCCGCGGCGTGCGGGCTGCCCCGTCGGGCCAGATCTCGGTCAGGATCTCGTCGCGGGTGAACACGTGGGACGGCCGCCGCAGCAGCAGCCCCAGCAGCGCAAACTCGATCTCGGTCAGCGCCACGGAGTCGCCGTCCGCGAGCACGGAGCGGCGGCCGGGATCGAGCGAGATGGGCCCGTGCGCGAGCGGCGGCTCGGGCGCCTGGCGCTCCCCGTCGGCCCGGCGCAAGAGCGCGCGCACCCGCAGCGCGAGCTCGCGCGCGAAGAACGGCCGCACCACCACGTCGTCGGCGCCGGCTTCGAGTGCCAGGATCCGGTCGAGATCGGAGGTGCTGCGCGTGACCACCAGGATCGGGACGTCCTTCGCGTCGGGGTTCTCGCGAATCGCGCGACACACTGCGAAGCCCGACTGGTCGCGCAGGAACATGTCGAGCACCACGGCTTGCGGGGTAAAATCGCGAAGCCGTTCGGCTGCTTCGCTCGCGCTCGAAGCCTCGGCGAGCGTGAAGCCGGCCGCCGAGAGACAGCTCGCCAGCTCGGCTCGGCCGGATGGATCCGAATCCACGACGAGAACACGCGCCACGATCGCGTGGTTTAGCAGGCGAACGAAGCGCCACGTTCAAGGAACGGTGTTGTCTGTGTGAAGTCTCGGGTGCGCCGTCTCCTGGAAACGCCATCCGATCGTCACTGGGGGCGAGCGCCGTCTCTCCGGAACGGCGCTAGCCTCGGCTCGTGAGGCGAGTTGGGAGCACCGCAGTGCTCGCGGTAACCGCCACTGCAGCTGTTGCCGTGGCTGTTGCGGTCCTGCACGGGCCGGGCTCGAGCGCATCCGAGCCCGCAGCGCAGATACCAGCCGCGAGCCACCCGCTCGCCGTCGCTCCGGCGGATACGACGGGGACGGAGCCGCAGAAGCCCCGGGTCGCGCTGCCCGCTGCGAAGGCAGCGACTGCGCCGAGCGCTCCGCGGCAGCAGGGCGAGACCCCGGCACAGAATGACCTGCGCGCGCTCGAAGATCAGGCGCTGCGCCAGATCGACGTGATGCCGATCCTGCGCGCGGCGGGAATCGACGCCGCCGCCTTGGAGGCGCGCAGCGACGGCAACGACCTGCTGCGGCACATCGCCGCGGACGAGCTCATGACCCGCTCGATCATGCACGATCTGCTGCGCAACACGATCTATCCCTATGGATACTCGCGCGATCAAGCGCTCGCGGACGCTCGCGCCGCGGCGGACCGGATGGTGGCCGCGATGATTCCCGAGGCGCGCGCCGACCTGCTCGAGCAGGCGCTCACCGACGGCTCCAGCAGCGAGCCCGAGCCGACCTTCTACGGCGCCGACAGCGGTCGCGTGGTCGCGGCCGAGGGGGCAGAAGCCGAGTCGCCGACGAACTGATCGGACTCCTCGGATCCTTCACCTGGAGTTCGCACAGAACCCACACTTGATACACGAGTGCGACACCCGCGGCCCCTAGCCTCCGGTCGATGGAAGGTCACCAATCCGCGCTGATCTTCGCTCTGGGCCACATGACCATCGAGGGCAAGGCGACCATGTCCCTGCTCTTCGTGCTGTCGCTGCTGTCCTGGGCGGTGATCTTCAGCAAAGCACTCGCGATCTTCAGACAGCGACGCGCCGGCCGCCGCTTCGACGAGGCCTACGCCGAGCTCGAAGATTCGCTGGCACTCGACGTCGAGCAGAAGTCGTACGCCGCCGCGCCGGGGCTGGTGGTCTACGAGGCTGCGCGCGAGGAGATCGAACGGCAGCGGGCCTCGACGGGCCGGCTCACCGAGCGCAACCTGCCGTCACTGCGCGCGGTGCTCGAGAAGGCCGTCAACCTCGAGTCAGTCGCGCTCGAGTCCGGGACGATCGTGCTCGCGATGGCGATCTCGGGCGGCCCGTTCATCGGGCTGACCGGCACGGTATTCGGAGTCATGGAGACTTTCTCGGGCGTCGCGCAAGCGGGCCAAGCGAACCTGGCGGCGATGGCGCCCGGCGTCGCAGGCGCGCTGGTCAACACGATCGTCGGCCTGGTCGTCGCGATCCCGGCGCTGTTCGCATACAACCTGCTCACCAAGTCGATCCAGGGCATCCAGGTCGGCCTCGCCGGCTTCGCCGGCGACCTCGAGGCGCGCATCATCGCGGAGCACTACGGAGACCGCGCCGAGCACGAAACGAGAAAGCTGGCCGCGACTCACTGATTCGAGAGTGACTCATGAAGACGATGCAGCGCGGCTCGGTGGTGGCCGACATCAACATCACCCCGCTCCTGGACCTGGCGTGGGTGCTCCTGGTGATCTTCATCCTCACGACGACCACGATCGTCCAGGGCATTGATCTCAAGCTGCCCGATGCCTCGAAGGAGCAGAAGCAGGAGATCCCGACCGAGGTCGTGACCGTCTCGCTCGATCCGTCGGGAACGCTCTTCGTCAACGAAGAGCCGATGCAGATCGACCAGATGATGAACAAGCTGCGGCTGTACAAGCTCGCGAACCCCGACCTGCCGGTGATCCTGCGCGCGGACAAGCGGCTCTATTACGAGCAGGTGGTGAAGGTGCTCGACGCGATCAAGCGCGTGCCCGTCGAGAACCTGGCGGTTGCTACGGAGGTCGAATGACTGAGTCAGGCAAGAGGGCGGCGGCTCCAGCGCGCCGGAAGAAGCGCGGCGGCTCGAATCTGCCGGTCGTGATCGGCCTGGTCGTGGGCATTCACTTGCTCATGGGCGGAGGTCTCTACGCGCTCACCCAGACCGACGCCGGCCAGGAGTTCATCCGGGTCCACAAGATCAAGTTTCTCGCGCCCGAGCAGGAGAAGCAGGACGAGGCGAAGGCCCCCGAGCCGCCGCCTCCGCCGCCCCCGCAGCTCGAGCAGAAGCTCGAAACGCCCAGCGTCGCCAGCGCGCCGGCGCCGACCACGAGCTCGCCCGGGGTCGCGATCGGCGGCAGCGGCGGTCTGAACTGGAGCGGCGGCAAGTTCATCGGCGGTGGCCTCGAGGACGGCCCGATCGGCGCGTTCCACGCGGGCGTGCTCGGCCGCGTCCGCTCTTGCTTCGGTGACTGGCCGGGCCCGTCTCAGCCTGCCGAAGTCGCGCTCGAGGTGGGTCACGACGGCCAGGTCGTCTCGTACAAGCTGGTCCGTGGCACGGGCCTCGGCGCGGAAGACGAGCACCTGCTCGAAGCCGTCCGCTGCGTGCAGAAGAAGGGAGTGTCTGCGCCTCCCGAGGGGGCAGGCCGCGTCGTGACTCTGCGGCTGCGCCCGTCCGGGGGGCTGATCAGTGGGCGCGGTTAGCCGCAGGATCCTGTCCCTCATCCTCGCGGGATTCACCGCCGGACTCAGTCCGGCGGGAGCGCTCGCCAACCCCAGCGGCGGCGTCGTGGTGGGCGGCGGGGCGACGATCGCGGGTCAGGGCACGTCGACGGTCACGGTCAACCAGACCAGCAACGCGGCCGTGCTGTCCTGGCAGAAGTTCAACATCGCGCAGGGCGAGACCACGAACTTCGTGCAGCCGGGCGTCCACGCGATCGCGCTGAACCGGATCCTCGACGGCCAGGCGTCGAGCATCCTGGGCAACCTGAACGCCAACGGACGCGTGTATCTCATCAACCCCAACGGCATCCTGTTCGGGCAGTCGGCGGTGGTGAACGTGGGCGGCCTCGCGGCCGCGACCAACGCGCAGGTCAGCAACCTGATCGACGCGCAGACCAGCGCGCTCGCCAGCGCGCAGGGCGCGCCCGGCGCGGCGATCACCAACCAGGGTCACATCAACGTCGCGCCCGGCGGCGACGTGTATCTCGTCGGCGCCCGGGTCGAGAACTCGACGACCGGAGTGATTCACGTCGACGGGGGCATCGTGAAGGTGGCCTCGGGTGCCGTGCTGACGCTGGCCGGCGAGGACGGCGTCGCGGTCGAGTACCAGGTCCCGACCACGCCCGACAACACCGCCGTGAACCTCGGCCAGATCCTGGCCGACAAGGGCATCGTCGACATCCGCGCCTCGATCGTGCGCCAGGACGGAAAGATCCAGGCGAGCAAGGCGGTCGAGCACGAGGGCCAGATCATCCTCACCGGTGACTCGGAGCTCCACGTCGACGGCGACACCGTGACCGACAACGGCGACGTGACCGCGACCTCGGGCGGCGACGTCGTGATCGGCGCCGGCGGCAACCTGCGCAGTCAGACCGGGGACGTCACGGTGACCTCGACGGGTCACGACGTGCTGTTCACCTCGACCGACCAGAACAACGACAGCGTGGTCGAGACCGGCAGCGGCAACATCCGCGTCGATGCGAAGCACGACGTGAACCTGCAGCCGAACCTGAACGCCGCGGGCAACACGGCGATCCGCACGCGCGGCATCGACGTCACCGAGAGCGACGGCCACGGCGGGTCGCAGGTCGTGCACGAGAAGGGCGACGGCGGCAACGTGGTGGTGATCGCGGAGACCGGCAACGTGAACGCCGGCTCGGCCGATCGCTGGATCGATTCGGCACCGGTCCTCGACCCCGCCTTCTTCGATCCCGGGACCTATCCGACCGGCTACGATCCGATTCCCGTCGATCCGCGCGGGATCCTCGGCATCGGCTCCGAGGCCGGGGGCAACGTGACGGTGATTGCCTTTGGCAACGTCTCGACCCGGCGCAGCGACGTGAACGTGACTCGCACGGGCGGCAGCGCGACCACGTTGCCGCCGCTCTTCGACCCCAGCCAGCCGGTCGCGTTCGACTACGACGGGAGTCACATCGGGGTGTTCGGGCAGCCCTACAAGCTCGCCGACAACCCGTTCGGTGCCCCCGTCCAGATCGCGCAGGACGCGCCGAAGGCCAAGCTCACCGTGATCTCCGGCGGCGACATCACCGGCGACTACATGATCCGCAACGGGACGGCGACCTTCCGCGCCGGCTACACGCTGGAGCAGAGCGCGCTCGACCAGATCGTCGCCGATCCCGGCGCGCTGGCGGCGATCGAGAGCAGCGGGCTCCTCCAGCGCTCGGACAAGAACAATCCGAACGCCGATCCCACCGTCGGCTGGCTCGGCAGCCTGCGCAGCCCGCTCACGATCGACATGGCGTTCGCGTCTGCGGACGGCCGCGGCGCGAACGGCGTCGCGCTGCGCGCGGCGGAGAACCCGTCACTCGTGTATCCGCCCAACAACGTCCAGGGCGCCGGAGGCAACGCGAAGCTTCCGCTGTACGGGGAAAGCGACTCGCTGGTGCTCGACGCCGAGCATGGCGACGTGGTGTTGCTCGGCAACGACGACAAGCTGCGCGAGGGCGGCGTCACGTCGACGGACCCGCCATCCAACCCGTACGTGCACGTCCTGCCTCCGAACGTCACGATCACGACTCACGACTTCACGCGCGGGCTCGAGTCACGTGGCGGCGATCTCGTTCTCTTGAACGACTTCACGATGCTGCCGTCGTTGCAGGGTGGCCTGTCGCTGAACGTGGCGGGGGAGGTCCGCACGGCTCACCCGGTGGCGACCGGAAAGCCCACCGTCGGCATCAGTCCGGAGTCGTTCGGAGCGAGCGGCGACCTCTCGTTCTCGCTGCCCGCTGGACTGGTGCTCGTCGACCCGAAGACGGGCGCCGAGTACACGCTCGATCAGGCCGTGCCGATGCAAGAGCGCCTGCCGGAGCTGCCGGCGCGCGGCCCGGTGCAATTCAACCTTTCTTCGCAGGCGCTGCAGAACGGAATCACGATCCCGGCCGGCACGAAGCTCGTGACTCGGAGCGGGGAGATCTTCAGCACCGAAGCCACCCTGGTGATTCCACCAACGGCGCAGCGCCAGCGCCAGACCGAGGTGGTCTTCCAGCTCGACCACCCGACCGACGCCGTGATCACACTCAGCAGTGCGCAGGTGCGCCTGGTCGGTCCCGACGGTGCGCTCTACGCGCTCAACCAGGACGTGCAGATCCGGCCGGGTCAGTCATCCATCCAGGTCAGCGCCACGGCCCTCGTCGGCGGCGGCGCCGACCTGCGCCCCGGGCAGCTCAAGCTTCAGACACCGGTCGATGGAGTGGTGGGGGCCACCAACATCACCGTGAGCACGCGTCCCGCACTCACAACCGTCTTCGCCGACGCGCAGCTGCCCGGATCCGAGGGCACCATTCTCGATCGCGAGATCGTCGGCCTGCAGACACCGATCGCCGGCGTGATCTCCGCCACGAACCCGAGTCAGCTGGTCGGAAAGGACAAGGACCAGTTCGGGAATCCGTCGACCGGTGGCACGCCGATCAACATGACGGCCGTGTCGGTCGTCGGGCCCGCGGGCATCCCGGCGGGTGGAGCGGTGCTCGAGGTCGCGAGCGGTCAGGTGCTTCCGCCCGGTGTCTCCGCCAGCGATCTCATCTTCACCGTGATCGGCAGGTTCTCGCAGAGCCAGGATGCGCTGGTCCCAGCGGTGTTCAAGGACCTGCAAATCACTCGCGACGCCGCCGGCAACATCATCTCGACCAGCGTCGATGCCCCTGCGAAGCAGCTCGTGCTCGTCGATGCGAGTCAGGTCTGGAAGAGCTCGGCCCAGACGTTTCCGCCGGCCGTCCCGGTCGCTCACATCACGCAATCTCAAGCC
Organism: Myxococcota bacterium; assembly: GCA_035498875.1. Classification (GTDB taxonomy): domain Bacteria; phylum Myxococcota_A; class UBA9160; order SZUA-336; family SZUA-336; genus VGRW01. Next base: position 81,207 of record DATJZP010000011.1, on the reverse strand, counting down.
AGCCCCCAGCTCCCCGATGCGCGCGGTACGGCCGTGTTCGACTACTCGAGCTACTTCAAGCGTTGTCGCGCCGGCGCCGCGTGCTCGATCACGAACCCGTTCGACCCGAACAGCCCGACGCTGACGGTGGGCTCGGGTCCCACTCACGCCGGGAACCCGGCCCCTGCGCTGCTCCTGGCCAAGGGCGGCTTCGACCGCGTCGGCTTCGATCTCGCGGAGGCCGCCACGGTCTGGAGCGGCGCCGACGTGGTCGATCTCACGCTGAAGACCGCGCACGCAGATACCGTGGGCGCGCACCTCACCCAGCTGGTCGTGCCCAACGGCAACGTGCGCCTGGGTGCGGGCACGGAGACGCTCGTCGACAACCAGCTCGGAGTGCCGGTCAACGTGCAAGTACCGGATGATCCGGGCTCGGGTCTGAACGTGAGTGGTCCCGGGGAAGTGCGCGTGCTCGTCGGTGTCGCGCCCCACACGGATCCGATCGAGGGCTTCGACGGTGCGCTTGCGGCGCTGGTTCCCAAGCCCGTCGACCCGACCGACGGCGGCATCACGCTCGCGGAGTGGACGGACAAGTACGGCACTGCCGAATCATTCACCGGCTTCGACAACCGAGGCCTGACGCCGCCCGCGACCGGCGACGGGAAGCTGTTCGCGAAAGAGAAAGAGGCCCCCTGGATTCCCATCGACAAGACCGGCGCCACGGGGAATCTCGAGCTCAACGACGTCGGCGGCGAGAACTCACTCGGTCTCTTGAGCTCCGGCAACACCGGCAACGCGGCGCTCGGAGTCGGCGGCGCGAGCATCCAGGTGGTCGTCGCCGGCAACATCGATCTGCATCGCTTCGGTGCGATCGGCACGGTCCAGGGCGGTGACGTCAACGTTCAGAGCGTCGCGGGCAGGGTGTTCGCAGAGCAGCCTCCGCCGCAAACGCACCGGCAGCGCGGGATCTTCGCGATGAACGCGGTGCAGCAGGTCGACCAGCTGGTCAATCAGCCCACCGGCGGCGGTGAGATCGTGGTCGACGCGAACGACGACGTCGACTCCGGCGGGTCCGCCATCGCGACGCTGTCCTCGTCGGACATCCGGATCACCTCTCGCAACGGCTCGATCATCGGCGGTCACGGAGCCCAGTTCGGCGCCGTGCAGGTGGCGTTCGATCCGGTGACTCAGAGCCCGACCGTGAACTACGACGGTGCCGGGATCTCCGCCCTGGGCTCCGGCCGCGCATTTCTCACCGCGCACAAGGACATCAACCTCGGCGCCGGCATCCGCGCTCAGGGGATCGTGCTCAACGCGTTGGGCAACGTGACCGCGGGTACCGGCAGCGCAACGGCTCAGACGATTTCGATCCAGGCGGGCGGCACGATCTCGGGCTCGTTCAGCGCCTCGAGCATCAGCATCGGCAGCGGCACGCTCTCGTCGGGCGCGACGGTCTCCGCGGGCGTGGTCTCCGGCGGCGGCGGCGCCGTCTCGAACACCTCCGCGAATCAAGTGAGTGCCAGCGCAATCGCCACGGCCTCGGCCCAGGGCTCGAACCCGATCTCCGAGACGGCGGCAGGCCAGGCGGCGTCGGGTCTGCGTGGCGTGATCATCGACGTGAGCTCGCGGCCCTGTGACGAGAAGGACGAGTGCCGCTGACGGAAGCGTGGCTTTCGCCCTTCGATGGCAAAAGTCCAGTGACGACAGCGTGAGTCAGGATGCGGGTTCCGTGGAGATTCGCGTAACCCGGTTCCGCAGTGAATTCGCCCGCTTATACTGCGCGCACGTCGATCGGCTAACGCATCTGCAAGACAGGATCCGGTTTCGCTTGTTGGTCCAAACTTTGTTGGAGGGATGAAATGGTCCGCAAATCACTTGGTTGGCTCCGAACCTGCGCATTGGCCGTGGCAGGCTTTGCGCTGGTGCTCGGGGTCTCGATGAGCGCAAGCGCGCTCTCGCTCGTCGCCGTCTACCAGAAGAGCGGCTTCGAGTATGTCGTGAGTCTCGGCAACGCGAGCGCGCTGACTCCGGGCACCACGATCAGCTACAACGCGAACATCGCCGAGTTCGGTGGCTCGACTTCGGGAGCGCTGTTCTCGGTCGTGGGCGTCGTAGACCGCAATCTGCAGGACGCGTTCACGGTTCCGATCCCGAACGTCATCTTCTCGAAGGCCGGCACGTTCCCGAGCGGTCTCAGTGACAGCGCGATCGGTCAGGCCCAGAACTACCTCGCGGCGCCCGGGCCACCCTCGGACGCCTGGCTCGATCTGCCCCCGATCAACAGCGTTTCCAACGGCGCTGCCGGCACTCACCTCACGCAGTCCGCGACGGCCGCCACCGGCTTCGCGCTGAAGATCGGCAACGATTTCAACAGCGCGTTCCCGTTCACGACGGTGGGGACGATCGCGGCCGATGGCTCGCTCTCGATCTCGCTGTACAAGGCGATCGCCGGTGATCCCTTCCTCGATCCGACGGACCCGGGCTTCAATCAGCAGCTCTCGCTGCTCGCCAACCTGAGCGTGACTGCGAATGGCATCACCGTCGTGCCGGAGCCGGCGACCGTGCTGGTCCTGGGTGTCGCGCTGGTAGGCCTGGCGACGCTGCGCCGCCGCGCTTAGTCCCCGCTTCGCGCCCCTGAATCGCTAACGAAACCCCAACGTGGAGTACGTACAGATGTCCCTTGCCCGAAAAACGATGAAGTGGGCTGCGGCCGCCGGGTTGATCCTCGGCATGTCCGCGCCCGTCTTCGCTCAGGTCCCTTCGACCACGAGTGACGCCGATCCCGCCACCCGCGACGCGCTGCGCACGGGCGGCTGCACCGGCTGCTTCGACACTCAGGCGCAGGCCGCGATCGCGTCCTTCGCCACCATCAAGCGAGTGTTCCGCGTCTGCCAGACCGGCGGCGGAGTGACCGTCAACCAGAATTGCGACGGCAGCGGCCACGGCGCGCTCGCGCAGTTCATCGAGATCCAGGGTGACCTCCGGAACTCGACCACCGACGCGCTCGGACTCGGCGTCCCCGGCGGCCAGGCCGACGCCACGATCCGCGTCTCCGGCAACGGCTCGGGCAACGGCCTGAACTGCGCCTCGGCGTCTTCACCGACGGCGATCGGCTACATCGCTCCGGAGGGCTTCGACGGCCTTCCCAACACCGCGGATGACGCGGGCGGCTCGGGCGTGTTCGGCGCCGTTGGCCCGGGTACCAACTCGGGCGGCGGCGGTGCCGTGGGCAATGCCAACGACACCTCTCCCAAGCTCGCAGCGTGCGACACCAAGCTCGACGACGCGACGAGCGGCTACAAGTTCAGCATTCCGGGCACGACACCCACTGCCTACCCGGCCAAGGGCGTGCAGGAGTTCTGCGTCGTCAACGTCGACCAGGGCACCGACGCCCAGATCAAGAACGACCGCGTGGGCGCTGCCGCTCCGGGCGTGATCACGCACCTCGGGCAGCTCGACGCGGCCAACGAGACGACCAACCTGTCACTCTCCTGTGACACGGCCTTTGCAGACCTGCCGCCGGGCGACTTCTCGCCCGCGACCGGGCTCAACACGGCCGCCTTCGCGAACGCGGATACGTTCGGCGCGGAGATCTTCAAGATCATCGCCAGCCGCGACGTGCACGCGAACGCGGGCGCGAACGTGAAGGTTCAGCTCGGCAAGCCGGAGATCGAGGGCCTGTTCGGGCCTTCGAGCAACCTGACGACCTGCAGCTGGCAGCAAGTGGGCGCGCAGTCCGGTCTCGCGAATCCCGGCCCGGTCGACGTCAACGTCTGCTATCGCTCTCTGGGCTCCGGCACGAAGGAAGTGTTCCGGAACACTTGGATGGCGAATACGCGCGGCGACGCGACGCAGGGCGTGGGCAGCACGACCGGCGTGATCGGCACCTGCGGTCAGCGCGTCGGCTCGACGACGGGTACCCCGAAGGTGTTCCACAAGCAGCTGATCGAGGGCGGCGGGACCAACGACGTCAAGATCTGCGTGCAGCAGCACGCGGGCTCGGTGGGCTACGTGGACGGGTTCATCAACCCCACCACGAATGAGTTCTACTCGGTCCCGGTCGACGGTGTGGATCCGGACACCAACAACCTGAAGCAGCTCGTGCGCTGTGGCATGTACCGCTACTGGGGTCCGCTCGCCGGTGGTACCGGCGGCCGCCTCGGCGGCGTGGCCACCGCCCCGAAGACCGCGCACCTCGCCGCGATGAAGAACCCGACGATCTTCTTCGCCAACGAGGCCTATGCACCGTTCGCGGGTCTCAACTACGCCAAGAGCGCGACCGATGGCGCGAGCTTCACTCAGTTCGTGTCGACGGCGGCGCCCGACGCGAACGCCTGCCCGGGCACCATCGCTCCGGTGGGCACGATTCCGTAACGAGAGTCCATTCGGCAATCCAGGGGCCTGGATCCGCTCGCGGATCCAGGCCCCTTTCGTTTGGCGCCCACGAGATCGCCTCAATCTCCTCGAGAGTCACACGGAACCTTCTCCGAACCGACGGCCCTCCTTCACGGAGCCGCTACACGCGTGGTGTTACCGTGCCGCGCGATGCGGGGTAGGGCTGTCGCCACAATTCTGTGTAGCTTTGCCCTGCTTTCTGTCTCGCTGCCGGCCCGGGCGCTCGACGACGCCGGCGCCTCGACCTTCGCGGGTGGCTCGCGCCTGTATCGCCCCCGCGCCTGGTCAGCCGACGAGATTCCGCTCCCGCCGCCGAAGCTCAAGCCCGTGGCTCCCGCGGCGGCGGCTGCGCCCAGCGGCCCGACCTTCGCGATTCGGCGCTTCGACGTCGTAGGAAACACGTTGCTGCCCAACGACGAGGTCGAGCGCACGCTCGCCCCCTACGTCGACCCCAAGGCGAGCTTCGACACGATCGAGAAGGCCCGCGACGCGCTCCAGCAGCGCTACGCCGACGAAGGCTTCATCGCGGTGGCGGTCGGCGTTCCGCAGCAGACCGTCGAGGGGGGCAGCGTGCGCCTGGACGTGACCGAAGCGCGCATCGGCGACGTCACCGTGAAGAACGAAGGCGTGAAGTGGTTCTCCGACGACAGCGTTCGCGCACTCACACCGGACATCCAGCCCGGCGCGATCCTTCGTGAGTCGGACCTGCGCCAGGACCTGGCCAACGCCAACAACAATCCGGATCGGATCGTGCGGCCCGTGCTGGCCGCAGGCAAGCAGCCGGGGCTCGTCGACGTGAACCTGGTCGTCGACGACACGATCCCGCTCCACGGCTCGGTCGCGCTCACCAACGACCGCACGCCCGGCTCGCCGCACTCCCGTCTCGAGACCGATCTCAGCTACGGAAACCTGTGGGACATGGAGCACACGGCCTCGCTGACTTACATCACCGCGCCCACCCAGTCGAGCGACGTCCTGATCGCCTCCGCCACTTACTCGGCGCCGATGCCTTTCAAGCCCTCGGATCGCGTGATGGGCTATTGGGCGTACTCGGACACCTTCAGCACGGTGCCGCTCGTCGCCGGGCTGGGCAGCCTGGGCAAGGGCCAGAGCTTCGGCTTGCGCTACAACGCGGCGCTGCCCGACCTGTTCGGGAGCGAGCGGCCGCTCCACCAGGGCTTCACCGCCGGGCTCGACTACAAGGACATCAAGAGCACGCTGCAAGTCACGAATCCATCGGATCCGAACGACCCGAACTCGCCGCCGATCACGACCAACATCCCGACGCCGATCCGCTATCTGCCGTTCCAGCTCAGCTGGTGGTCGAGCTACTACGGGATCGACGACTCGCTCTCGGTCTCGCTCGGCGACCACTTCAACATGTCGGGCCTGGTGTCGGGGGGGGACTCCTCGGACTTCCGCAAGAATCGCTCCGCGCCTGGAGTCAACGGCAACTACCACATCTTCGTCTGGACGCTCGAGTGGCGGCACCGGCTGTCGATGGCGGACGGCGCCAGCTTCCTGGCCAACCTGGGTCAGTCGTTCCTCGGATCCTCCTGGCCGCACACGGGCCGGTCGCGTGACTCGATCGGCGTGCTCGACGACTGGGGCATCGTGCTGCGGACCGGTGGCCAGCGCGCGTCGCAGCCACTCATTCCGACCGAGCAGTACGCGGCAGGAGGCATGGCCAATCTGCGCGGCTACCTGCAGAGCGAGGTCTTCGGCGACAACGCTCTGGCCTACTCGGTCGAGCTCTGGACGCGTCGCTTCGGGATCGACTTCACGCCCGGCGTGTCCATGGGCCTGCGGCCGATGGGCTTCTGGGACTACGCGTGCATGTACAACCTGGCGCCGGGCGAGGGTGAGACGGGCCGAACCTGTCTCTACTCGATCGGTGCCGGTCTGCAGGTCGACTTTCTGCGCTGGTTCTCGGCCACGCTCTATCTCACCGATCCCCTGCAGACCACTACGAACACCACGCGCGGGGACCCGCGCTTCAATTTCCGCGTGACGGGCGGATTCTGAGTTTCTCGGAGGATTGCATGAGTCACACGCCTGTTCGCGCTCTCTCGATCTTCGTCTGCGCGATGGTTCTGTTCGTGATCGCGAGCGCGCGCGCCGACGATGCGCAGCCCCCCAAACCCTCGGACGCGGCGGCCGGCATGCTCGATGCGATGCACGACAAGGGAATCATCAACGACGAGGAGTATGCCGAGCTGTACAAGCGCCAGGCGATCTACGAGATGGAGCAGCAGCAGAAGAACGCGCTGCCCGGTTGGATCACGGGCTGGACCTTCGGCGGCGACGCCACGGTGCGCTGGGACGAGATCGACCGCGGAGGGCAGCTCAAGATCGGCAAGGTACTGAACGCACAGAACGACCCCGTCGATCTCGTGAACGGCGTCGCCGGCGCGAAGCAAGAGCGCTTTCGCATCCGCCTCCGGCTCGGCGCGGAGCACACACTCGGCGAAGACTTTCTGTTCGGCTTCCGGCTCGCGACGGGGCAGGGGTCGAACTGGGCCACGGATCCCTTCCTGGGCAACGGCTTCGATCTGTCGCGACACTACAACTTCGACTCACGCTCCGCGTTCGTGACGATGGGTGACTACTTCGCTCCCAAGAGCATCGGAGTGGACCGCCTGTACATCACTTGGGCGCCGCATCTGCTCCCGGGCTTCAGCGCGAGCGTCGGAAAGATGCAGAACCCCTTCGTGTCGGAGCACTTCTCGGGCGACATCCTGGTCTTCGACCACGACATCAGCCCGGAGGGCGTGCAGCTCGGCTACACCGCCCGCTTCTTCGGGGAGCAGGGCTGGATCAAGCTGAACGCCGGTTACTACCGCGTCGACAACGTCGTCCAGGCCACGGTGCCGCTGCACGGGGCCATCGGTGTGCCCGCCCCCACAGACTTCCCGGACATCGACGAGAAAGATCCGTTCATGTACTCGTGGCAGCTCGAGGGCGGCGGCCATGTCACTCCGTTCCTCGAGCTGGGAGGGCGTGTCTCGTACTACGACCTGCGAGACATCAACGCGCGCACCGCGGCGGCCATGGAGTTTCTCGGGAACGGGGGTGACGCGATCGACCACAACCCGCTGTTCGCGCCGGCGTTCGCGCCGGGCTTCGGGTTTCCGACCGACGGCGCGTCCCGCGGCCACGCGCGCGAGCTGGTCTTCGACGCCTACACCCGGATCACCCCGGCGGAGGGCTGGGCGATCGTTCCCTGGTTCCAGCTCACCCACATGCTCGACGCGTCGAGCGAGAACTACGGCTACGACACCGGCTTCGACCTGTTCCTGCCGACGAACACGCAGCTCACGTTCATGTACGGGTCCATGCCGCGCAACGGCACGATCTCGATCTTCACCGACTTCGACTTCTTCGAAGGCTACGTGAACGCGCGCGGCTGGGGGCTCACGGTGATCCAGAACCTGAACCGCTGGGTGACCCTGAGCGGGCAGTTCTACACCTCCGAGCAGCGCAACATCGCCTGCGGCATTCCCTCCGTCGGCGACATCCACTCCAGCGCGGTGCTGTGCGACGAGTCCGTCTGGAACAACCCGGTGCTCGCGCTGTACCGGCGCCAGATTCTCGACCGCGAGCACTTCTTCATCGACCTCTCCGTGAAGTTCTGATGCGCGCTCGGAGTCACTGGCTCGCTCTGGCTCTGTGTGCGGCGCTCGCGAGCTGCCAGCGCGAGGACCCCGTGCCCGGTCTCGAGGCCGAGCGCGCGCAGCTGCTCGCCACGACCGTGCCGCGCGACGAGTACTGGAAGGAAGTCGAGCGCAAGGGCGTGGCGCTGAAGGCGCAGCGCGCCGCGGAACAGCGCAGCCAGCAGGCCGAGACGGAGCGCTCTCAGATCGTGACCGTGCAGCAGCAGCTCCAGACCGCGGTCAACGACGCCAAGAACGTGAACGAGCAGATCGTCAAGCAGCGGGATGGATTGATCGCGCAGACCGAGAAGCAGCGGGCGCGCCAGCGCGAGCTGGAGAGCTTCCTGGCTCGCACCGGGCCGCCCGACGTGGCGGCCCCGCCGAAGTGACTCGCGCCCGGGCGCTGACGGCCTGCGCGGCGCTCGCGCTGCTCTTCGCCTGCGGCGAGGACAAGGTGACTCCGCTCAAGGCCGAGCTCGAGAAGCTGAAGAAGGAGCGCGTGCCCCAGGAGCAGCTCGAGACCGCCAAGCGCGAGGCCGCGGAGTCCGAGGCGATGCGCGACGCCGCCGTGGCCAAGGCGACGACGGACGAGGCTTCGGTCGAGTCGGCGAAGGCGGAGCTCGAGCGGCTGCGCAACGAGATGCAGCGCGAGACCGACCGCAACCTCGAGCTGCGCAAGCAGATCGACGAGAACGTCGACAAGACCAACGCCAGCGCCTCGGGCGTCGAAGCGCTCGACAAGCAGGTCGCGGAGCGGCGCAAGCGCCTGGGCGTGCTGCGCGACCAGGCCAAGGCGCTCGCCCGTGCGCTCCAGCCGCAGGATCCCGCGTGGGCCGAAACGCGCCGGCTCGCCGCGCTGCGCGACTTCGCCGGCGACGCCGAGTCACAGCTGCCGTCGCAGCCCGAGGTGCAGGCGCTGGTCCGCGCGCTCGCGCAGAGCCCGCCTGAGCGCGAGACGCTCGTGACTGTGCTGCAGAAGCTGGCCGAGGCGCTGGACCGAGTCGCCGAAGCGGGTGCGACGGAGGTGGGGGCGAAGTGAGCGCGGCGCGCGAGCTCGGACGGCGGCTGCTGCCTCTGCTGCTGTTCGGAGCTATCGCCGGGGCTCTGTACGCGCGCAGCCTGCCCGGGCCGTTCTTCTTCGACGACACGATCTCGATCGTCGAGAACCCGCACGTGCGCGCGCTGTGGCCGTTGTCTCAGGCGCTGGGCGCTCCGCCGCAGACGAGCGTCGCCGGTCGGCCGCTCGCGAGTCTCTCGTTCGCGCTGAGTTACTACGCGTTCGGGCTCGATCCGCGCGGCTGGCGCGCGCTGAACGTCGCGCTGCACACGGCGTGCGGGCTCTTGCTCTTCGGGCTCTGCCGCCGCGCGCTCGCGCGCACCTCCGACTCCTCGCTCGCGCAGAACGCGCCAGCCCTGGCTTGCGCCGCAGCGCTGCTGTGGCTCGTGCATCCGCTCGCGACCGACGCGGTCGCGTACGTCACGCAGCGGACGGAGCTCTTGTGGTCACTGGCCTTCCTCGGCGCTCTCTATGCTGCCGAGCGCGGCTTCGAGCGCGAGCGCACCGGCCGGCCGGCGCACGGCTGGCTGGCCGCCTCGGCGCTCTCGATCTGGATCGGCGTGGCCGCCAAAGAGGTGATGGCCGCCGGACCGCCGCTGCTGTTGCTCTACGACCGAGCATTCGAGTCCGGCAGCCTCCGAGAAGCCTGGCGTCGCCACCGCGCGCTCCACGCCGCGGCGTTCGCGAGCTGGCTGTGTCTCGCGGTGCTGGTCGCCAGCGGGCCGCGCGACGCCACCGTGGGCTTCGCTCTGCCGATCTCCGCCGCCAGCTACGCGCTGACACAGTTGGGTGTCATCGCCTGGTACCTCCGGCTCGCGTTCTGGCCCGCGCCGCTGGTGATCGCGCACGATTGGCCGGTCGCGTCCAGCGTCGGCGACGTCTGGCTCGGCATCGCGATCGTCGCGCCGCTCTTCGCCGCGACGGTCTGGGCGTGCGTGCGCAAGCCGCAGCTCGGCTTCCTGGGCGCGTGGTTCTTCGCGATCCTCGCCCCGACCTCGAGCGTCGTGCCGATCGTCTCCGAGATCGCCGCGGAGCGGCGCATGTATCTCCCGCTGGCCGCAGTCACCGTGGGTATCGTCGTCGCAGCGCACGAGCTGCTGCGTGCCCGCGCGCTACGCGGGATTCGCGTCGCGCTCGCGAGCGCCGCGCTGCTCGTGCTCGCGGGCGTGAGCGCGTTGCGGCTCGAGCTGTATCGGTCGACGTCCGCGCTGTGGTCCCAGGTGCTCGAGATCTACCCGGAGCACCGCCTGCGCGACCAGATCGAGCAAGCCCTCGGTCAGGAGCTCGCACACAAAGGCGACCTCGCCGACGCGCTGCCGCACTTCACGCGCGCAACCGAGCTGCGCCCCGATCTCGCGAGCCACTGGTCCGATCTCGGCCGCGCGCGAGTCATCATGGGTGATCTCGAGGCCGCAGCCACGGCCTACGAGCGCGCCGCGGATCTCGCCCCCGACGACCCCATGGTGCAGGTCGACCTGGGCTTCGTGTTCGCCAGGCAGAAGCGCTGGCTCGACGCCGAGCGGACGCTCGAGCGGGCCCTCGTCCTGGACCCCGGAAACGCCAATGCGCGCAAGACCCTCGCGCGCGTGCTGGTGCGCCGCGGCGAATCGCTGGTCATGGACGGGAACCTCGAGGGCGCCGTACCTCACTTCCAGCGCGCCGTGAACCTCGATCCGGACTTCGGAGCGGCGCAGCAGGATCTCGGAGAGACGCTGATCCGCCTGCAGCGGGGCAAGCTCCCGCCGATCGGCGAAGGACCGCACACGCCTTCGTGAGCGAACGTGCCCATTCTGCGGAGATTCGCGTAACCCGCTTCCGGTCACGAGTGACCGATCTATACTGGCGACACTGAACGGTTTCGCTCCCCGATGCCGTTCGTCGTTCCGCCGCCCAGCCTGCCCGCAACCCAACGCGGCGGATCCCTTGGGGCCTGGACTTCCCCCCGGACGGTCCAGGCCCCTTCCCTTTGGCGGCGCTAACGTGGCGGGATGCGGCTCCTGCCCGGTCCCGAGCACTTTCGAGTCACCGAGCTCGAGGCCTACCCGCCCGAGGGCGCGGGCGAACACCTGTACGTCTGGCTGGAGAAGGTGGGCGCGAACTCGGACGAGGTCGCCGATGCTCTGGCGCGCGCCACGGGCCGGCCGCGCCGCGACGTCGGCTACGCCGGCCGCAAGGACCGGGTGGCGATCGCGCGCCAGTGGTTCAGCGTGCGCCTGGGCGAAGAGCCAAAGCTTTCGCGCCTCGAGTCACCGCGCGGCGGGCGGATCGAGGTGCTGCGCGTCTCGAGACACCGCAACAAGCTGCGCTTGGGTCACCTGCGCGGGAACCGGTTTCAGCTCGGGCTGGCGGACGCCGAGGGCGAGTGGGCGCGGCAAGCGCTCGCCGGCGCGCTCGAGCGGCTCGCGCACTGCGGCATCGAGAACCGGTTCGGGGCGCAGCGCTTCGGTCACGGCGGGATCAATCTGCCGCTGGCGCGCGCCTGGGGCGCGAGTGACTTCGCGCGCGCCGCCGCGCTGTGTGTCGATCCGCAGGGTGACTGGCGACCCGGTGACCCGCTGCCCGCCGAGTTTCGCCCCGGGCTCCTGGGCAGGGTGGTGGGCGCGCTGCGGCGGCGACCCGAAGACGCCGAGGGCGCGCTGCGCGCCGCCGGTCCGGGCTTCGCGAAGCTGGTCGCATCCGCCGCGCAGAGCGCCGTCTTCAACGCCGTGCTCGACGCGCGCCGCGACGCCGGACTCAGCCACGCGGTGCGCGCCGGCGACGTGTTGCGGCGCGCCGGCGGCGGTCTCTTCCGCTGCGCCCCGGCCGACGCCGCCGACGCCGAGCGGCGCGCCGCGCCCGGCCGGCTCGAGCTCTTCCTCACCGGTCCCTTGCCCGGCTGCGACGTGTTCGCGGCCGGCCCCGAAGTGACTCGCGAGGAGCGCGCCTGGAGCGCCGGCTGCGGCGTCGACTGGGCCTGGCTCGAGACCGGCCCGCTCGGGAGCCCCGGCGAGCGCCGCCCGCTGGTCGTTCCTTTCCTCGAGCCGCCCAAGCTCGAGGCGGCGGAGGGAGTCACCTGGCTCGAGCTGGCGCTCCCGCCGGGCAGCTACGCGACCGAAGTGCTGAGTCAGTGCGGGGTCGCCGGTCGCGTATCATCCGACGACGCATGAGCTCGCCGCCCACGCTCTCGATCGCGCTCTCCCGCCAGCTCTCGGCCGCGCACGAGGCGCTGCACGTCGAGGGCATGCGCGCGGCCGAGGCACTGGCCGGAAATCCCTTCGAGATCGAGGTCCGCCGCTTCGGCCGCGCGACCGCATCGATCGCGCGCAAGGTGCCGCTGGTGGAGTGGTACAACCGCGTGGTCGGGCTCGAGCAGCAGGACGCCCGGCAGCTGCGCGACATGCTGGCGTTCTACCGGACTCACGGCGTGCGCGCGCGCTTCGAGATCGGCCCCGCGGAGCTCACTTCCGCGCTGGCGGTGGCGCTGGCCGCCGAGCGCATCGGGCTCGAGCGCTTCGAAACCACGCTCTACGCGCCGATCGAGGCGCGGATCTCGCCGCCGCCGAGCACGCTCGAGGTGCGGGCGTCGCCGCTCGACGAGCTCGACCGCTACTTCGAAATCTGGGCCCGCGGCTTCGGACTGCCCGACTTCCTGTGGGAGGACGAGCGCCGGATCCGGCGTGCCTGGTTCGCGGTGCCCGGCTTCCGGCGCTACGTGGCGCTCGACGCGGGCGAGCCGGTCGCCTGCGCCGGCCTGTATCTGCACGGCGACGTCGCATATCTGTGTATGTCGGCGACGCTGCCCGAGAGCCGCGGGCGCGGCGCCCAGAGCGCGCTGATCGCGCGGCGCTGGCGCGAGGCCGCCGAGCACGGCAGCCGCTTCGTGGTCACCCAGACCGCCTACGGCGGCACGAGTCAGAACAACATGGAGCGCGCCGGCATGCGGCTGGCCCACAACTTCGGCATCTGGCTCGACTACGGGCTCCCGTTCTAGAATCGCGCGGCTCGACGCAGCGTGGGGGGAAGGGGTTTTGCGGAGGATCGGTCTCTTGGCGCTCGCGCTCGCACCCGCGCTGGCCGCGCTCGCGTCCTCGTCCGGCCCGCAGCCGGGCGAGTCGGGCGTGCCCGCGGGCGGTGGCTTTCCGGCCGAGCCGCTGTGCACCTCGTGTCATACCGGCTTCCCGCTGAACTCGGACGGCCACGGCGTGCTCAAGCTCTCGGGCGTGCCGGCGCGCTACGTGCCGGGCCAGCGCTATACGCTCACGATCGAGCTGCACCACCCCGATGCCGAGCGCACGCGCTGGGGCTTCCAGCTCACCGCGATCTCGGCGAAGGCCTTTACCGGCGCCGGTGAGTTCGTGATCACCGACTCGCCGAACACCGAGTTGATCCACGGCGTCAGCGCGAACCGCAGCTACGTGAGTCACTCCTACTACGGCACCGGCGTGGGCGAGGCCGGCGGGCGGCAGTGGAGCTTCGACTGGATCGCCCCGTCCGCGGCCACCGGCAAGGTCGAGTTCTTCGGCGCCGGCAACGCCGCCAACGCCGACGGCTCGAAGGAGGGCGACCGCATCTACAGCCCGTCGCCCAAGCCGCTGGCAGTCACGGCGCCCGGCAAGCCGGGCAAGAAAGGCGCGAAATGAAGTTCTGGCAGGCGGTCTCGTTCAGCGAGCCCGAGCAGCTGATCGAGATCGCGAAGCTCGCCGAAGAGGTCGGGTTCGAGGGCATCCTGGTCTCGGACCACCTGTTCCACCCCGCGCAGCTGCGCTCGAAGTATCCCTATACACCCGATGGTGTGCCGGCCTTCGAGTCCGAGACGCCCTGGCCCGAGCCGTTCTCGACCGTCGCGGCAATGGCGGCAGTCACTTCGCGGCTGCGCTTCGCGACCATGGTCTACATCCTGCCGCTGCGGCACCCGGTCGAGGTGGCCAAGGCCTGCGCCACGCTCGACGTGCTGACGGGCGGTCGCTTCGTGCTGGGCACCGGCGCGGGCTGGATGAAAGAGGAGTTCGACCAGCTCGGCGTCGACTTCCACACCCGCGGCGCGCGCTTCGACGATTCGATCGGCGCGCTGCGCGCGCTGTGGCGCCCGGGAGTCACCGCCTACCGCGGCCGCTTCTTCGACATCCCGCCGCTCACGATGAGCCCGGCGCCGAAGCGGAGCGTCCCCATCTATGTGGGCGGCAACAGCCGCGCCGCGCTGCGCCGCACCGCGACCCTGGCCGACGGCTGGCTCGGCACCGGCACCGACCCCGACCAAGCCGCGCGCGACCTCGCCGAGCTCGCGCGCCTGCGCAAGGAAGCGGGCCGCGCGCGCGATCCGTTCGAGGCGGTCGTGCCACTCACGGTGCCGCCCGATGCCGCGATCCTGCGCCGGCTCGAGGATCTCGGCGCCCACGGCACCGTCAGCTACCCGTTCCTGTACGCGCTCGGGCCGCAGTCGACGCTCGACCAGAAGCGTCGCTACCTGGAAGGCTACGCCGAGGCGGTCATCCGGAAGCTCGCCTAGCCGGAGTAGAATCCGGCCATGGCAAAGGTCGAGCTCCAGGGTCAGTGCGACGCGCGCTTCAAGCGCGTGCGCGAGGTGTTCGAGTCCGGATTCGCGAGCGGCGCCGAGCTGGGCGCCGGGCTCTGCATCTACCGCGAAGGCCGGGTGGTGGTGGATCTCTGGGGCGGCTTCGCCGACGAGGCCCAGCGCCGGCCCTGGCGCCGCGACACGCTGGCCAACGTGTACTCCACGACCAAGGGCATCACCGCGCTGTGCGCGCACCAGCTCGTGGAGCGGGGCGAGCTGGATCTCGACGCGCCGGTCTCGCGCTACTGGCCCGAGTTCTCGGAGTCGGGCAAGGCCGAGCTGCCCGTGCGCTACCTGCTGAGTCACCAGGCCGGGCTCGCCGGCGTGAGCGAGCCGCTCGCGCCCCGAGACCTGTTCGACTGGCGGCGCATGACGCGCGCGCTCGAGGCGCAGAAGCCCTGGTGGAAGCCGGGCACGAACCACGGCTATCACGCGCTCACGTACGGCTGGCTGGTGGGCGAGGTGATCCGGCGCGTCAGCGGCATGAGCGTCGGCCGCTACGTGCGCGAGCACGTGGCCGCGCCGCTCTCCGCGGAGTTCTGGATCGGCCTGCCCGAGGAGCTCGACGGGCGCGCCGCCGACCTGGTCCAGGGACCGATCTCCACCGAGGGCGGTCCCAATCTGATGGAGATCGCGGCCGCCGATCCCGAAGGCCTGGTGGCGAAGGTGTTCGGCAATCCGCCGATCTTCGCCGTGAGTCCCAACTCGCGCGAATGGCGCGCGGCGGAGCTGCCCGCGGCGAACGGTCACACCACCGCACACGCACTGGCGCGCATCTACGGCGCGCTCGGCAACGGCGGCGAGCTCGAAGGCGTGCGGCTGATCGGCCGCGACGCGATCGAGGCCGCGCGCGTCGAGCAGGCCTACGGCCAGGACCTGGTGCTGCCGCTCGTCACGCGCATGGCGCTCGGCTTCATGCTCGGGCCCGCGAACGAGCCGCTGGGCCCGAATCCGCGCTCGTTCGGCCACGGCGGCGCCGGCGGATCGCTCGGCATGGCCGATCCCGAGGCGAAACTCGGCTTCGGCTACGTGATGAATCGCATGCACACCGGAGTCTGGCTCGTCGACCCGCGCCCGCACGCGCTGCTCGACGCGCTCTATTCGTGTCTGTGAGTGACTCGGGGCCGGGGGCGCGCCTGATCCCGATCGGCCGGTTCGCGCAGCTCGCGGGCTTCACGGTGCGCGCGCTGCGTCACTACGAAAGTCAGGGCCTGCTCGAGCCGGCGCACGTGGACCGCGAGAGCGGCTACCGCTACTACCGCCCCGAGCAGCTGCCCGACGCGCTGCGCGTGCGTCTGTTGCGCGCGCTCGAGATGCCGCTCGCCGAAGTCGTGGAAGTGATGCGCGAGCCCGACGGCGTGCAAGCTCTCGCGAAGATTCGTGCGCATCGTGCGCGCGTCGCGGAACGTCTCGCCGACGTCGAGAAGCTGTTGCTGCGCATCGACGAGTGGCTCGACGGCGCGCCGCAGGAGCTCGATCCGCCGGCGCAGGCGCTCGACGACGCGCCCGCCAGCGGCGACGGGCACCGAGTGAACGAGAGCCTTGCCCGGGCGTTCCTCGGTTTGTTCGGTCCCGGTGACGAAGCGACGTAGAACGCGTCCTCGCCGCAAGTGACTCGCATCACGCGCGCGGCGTGAGCAGAGTCACGGCGGGCGCGTCGCAAACTGTAGAACCTCCCCCAGTCCGCATCGCTTTGGGGGGCCGTCAATGCTGCTGCTGCGCCTGTTGCTGCCACAGGTCTATCTCTGTTTCGGGTTTGCTTTGCTCGCGCTCGCGCCGGCCGCCCGGGCCGATGCGGTCCTGGTCCGGTTCCGTCCGCCGGCACAGGGCATCGCCGCGGGCTATAGGCTGTATCTCGCGCCCGAGACCACCGGGCCGATCACCAATGTGCCGATCGACATCGGCGCGCGCACGCCGGATTCGTCGGGCGTCGCGAGTTACTCCGTGTCCGGGCTCGACCCGACGCGCTCGTACAGCGTCGAGCTGACCGCGTACGACTCGAGCGGCAACGAGTCACGCCGCTCCAACCGATTGTCGGTCGCCGCGCGCACCGAGGCGCTGGGTGCGATCCTGTGGCAGCAGAACTTCGACGCCTATGCGCCCGGCGTGCACGTTCCCGGCTTCGTCGACACGCGCGGCAGCACCGACTCGGGCTCGGCCGGAAACGTGTGGACCGTCATCTACACGACCGACGGCAGCGTCAGTGACTACAGTGGCGGGGATTCGGGCTCGACCGCGACGAGATACGCGGGCAGCGAGAGCGCGGGCTGGGGCTCCTACGAGATCGCCGGCCGGGTGCGAACGAGCAGCGCTCAGACCCAGGCGGGGATCGGAGCGCGCTGGACCGCCGGCGGTCGCTACTTCGAGCTCGGCCAGGAAGTGGGTGGCTCCTGGTCGCTGCGCAGCAACGCCAAGCCCGCTCTGACTTGCAGCGGATCGAGCCTTTTGGGGGTGAAGGGATCCATCGTGCGCTGGTATTCGTTCAAGTTGCGAGTCACTCGCAGCGCGACCGGGCTGTCGCGGCTGCGCGCCAAGGTCTGGCTCCAGAACACGGCCGAGCCGGCCTGGCAGGCCGACTGCTGGACGACGCTGGGCAACGGCGCCGACTCGGGCTCGTTCCTGCTCACCCGTGACGGCTCGGGCGGCGCCTACTTCGACGACCTGACCGTCACCGCCGTGGTGGGGACGCTGAGCCCGATCCCGCCGCAGTGACTCGCGCGCGGCGCTAGAAGCGTGGGCTGTTCGTGCGCGCCGCCACCCCGCCGTCGGCGACGATCGCGGCCCCGTGCACGTACGAGGCCTCGTCGGAGGCCAGGAACAGCGCCACCGCAGCCATCTCCTCCGGCCGGCCCAGCCGGCCACAGGGGATCTGGCGCTCCCAGCCCGCGCGCCCGCCGGTCGCTTCGACCGCCGCGAGCAGCGGCGGCGTCTCGATCGGGCCCGGCAGGATCGTGTTGATGCGGACGCCGCGGCCGGCGTTCTCGACCGCCGCGGTCTGAGTCAGGTTCACGAGTGCCGCCTTGGCGGCGCCGTACGCGCCCAGTCCGGGCTCGCCCGCCAGCGCAGCACCGGACGAGATGTTGATGATCGCCCCGCCGCCCTGCGCGGCCATCACGGGCACGGCCGCGCGGATGCCGTAGAAGGCGCCGTCGAGAGTCACGCTGTGCGTGCGCCGCCAGGCGTCGTCCGAGAGTGTCTCGATCGGGCCGGGCAGCACCGCGGCCGCGTTGTTCACCAGCACGTCGAGCCGTCCGAGCCGCGCGACCGCGAAGCGCACCGCTGCCTCGACCAGGCGCGGGTCGGACACGTCGCCGGGGAAGGCGAGGGCGCGGCCGTTCGCCGCCTCGATCTCCTTCACCACGCGCTGCGCGGAGTCGGCGACGAGGTCGTTCACCACCACGGCCGCGCCTTCGGCCGCGAAGCGCCGGGCGATCGCGCGCCCGATGCCGGAGCCCGCTCCGGTGATCAGTGCAGCTTTGCCGGCCAACCGCATTCCCGTCCTGCTCCATCCCTTGTCAGGCGACTCTGAAACGTGTTCTAATTTTCTACCGCACCTGCGGCGAAGTCCAGGAGGATTCCATGGCCCGTTTCCCGTTCGGTTTCGCGAACAGCTGGTATCTCCTGCTCTACTCCGACGAGCTCGGGAAGGGCGACGTGAAGCCGCTCTCCTATCTCGGCCGCGAGCTGGTCGCCTGGCGCGGCGAGGACGGCGCGGCGCACGTGCTCGACGCCTACTGCCCGCACCTGGGCGCGCACCTGGGCAAGGGCGGCAAGGTGATCGGTGCCGACCTGCAGTGCCCCTTCCACGCCTGGAAGTTCAACGGCGACGGCAAGTGCGTGCAGGTGCCCTACGCGAACAAGATCCCGGCGCGCGCCGAGGTGGGCTCCTGGCCGGTGGCGGAGGTCAACGGCGCGATCTTCGTCTGGTACCACGAAGAGGGAAAGCCGCCCGACTTCCAGATCCCGCGGCTCGCGGAATGGGGTGACTCGGGCTGGACGCGCACCTGGCAGAAGTACGAGTGGGTGGTGCGCACCTGCCCGCAGGACATCATGGAGAACGCCATCGACTGGCCGCACTTCCACAGCGTGCACAAGATGGACATGCCGCCCGAGAAGAGTCACAAGTTCGACGGCAAGATGTTCTTCTGGAACATCGGCACGACCAAGCAGGTCTCCACCATGGACGGGGTCAGCGACAACCTCTACATGGAGGCCCAGAACTGGGGGCTCGGCTACAACTTCCTGACCTACACGGGCATGTTCACGACCGTGATCTCGACCGGACTCACTCCGATCGACGCCGAGCGCACCCACTTCCGCACCGCCATCATCGGCAAGAAGGACGGGCGCAGCGAGGAGGAGACGCTGCAGCTGCTCAAGGCGTACATGGACGACCAGTCCAACGCCATCACCCAGGACTTCGAGATCTGGGAGAACAAGCGCTTCAGAGCCAAGCCGATGCTGTGTGACGGCGACGGGCCGATCGCCGAGTTCCGGCGCTGGGCGCGCCAGTTCTACTCCAAGGACTGGGCCGAGGCGGAGTAACTCCGCCCGCGAGTCAGCGATGCCCCCCTTTTCGCGCCGAGACTTCCTGCAGCTGGCAGGCGCCGCCGGCGCGGCGGCGGGCGCCGCCGCCTGCGGAGTCACCGTGCTGGCGCCAGACGACGCCCGGGCCGCGGATGTGCCGCAGTTCGAGCTGGAGACCGACGTCGCCGTGGTCGGAAGCGGCGCGGCCGGCGCGGTCGCCGCGCTCTACGCGGCCGAGAACGGCGCGCAGGTGGTGGTGCTCGAGAAGGCCCCGATCGCCGGCGGCACTACCGCGAAGTCGGGCGGCGTGTACTGGATCCCGAATCACCCGATCGAGCGCGCCAAGGGCTTGAAGGAGCCGCGCGAAGCCACGCTCCAGGCGATGTGCCGAGCCTCGTACCCGCTCCTGTACGCCCCCGAGAAGCCCAGCTACGGCCTGCCCAAGAACGAGTACGAGCTGATCGAGACCTTCTACGACCGCGGCGCCGACGCCGTGGTGGGGCTCGAGAAGATGGGCGTCTTGACCTCGATCGCCGCCGACTCACTGGCGGGACCGATGCCCGACTACTTCGAGCCGCCGAACGCGACCAAGATCGTCGACCGCCGCTACTGGGCCAAGAAAGCGGATGGCTCCTTCGGTCTGGGCGACGAGATGGTGCGCCAGCTGCGGGCCGGACTCAGCGCCCGCAACATCCCGCTGCTCACCGGCCACCGAGTCACCCGTGCGATCGTGAATGCGCGCCGCGAGGTCGTGGGTCTCGAGGTGCAGAAGCAGAACGGCCCGAGCCTGCGCGTGCGCGCGCGTCGCGCCGTGGTGTTCGCGAGCGGCGGCTTCACCCACGACGCCGAGCTGGTGCGGCGCTTCCAGCCGGGGCCGGTGTTCGGCGGCTGCGCGGTGCCCAGCAACGAAGGTGACTTCGTGCGCATCGCCGAGGCGCTGGGCGCGCAGCTCGGCAACATGCCCAGCGCCTGGCGTGCGCAGATCGTGCTCGAGCAGGCGCTGCAGTTCTCGTCGACGCCCGACGACGTGTTCATGCCGCCCGGCGACAGCATGGTGCTCGTGAACCGCTTCGGGCGCCGCGTGGTCGACGAGAAGTCGAACTACAACGAGCGCACGCGCAGTCACTACGCCTGGGACCCGGTGCGGCACGAGTGGCCGAACCTGCTGCTGTTCATGATCTACGATCAGCGCACGGCCGAGCTGTTCGGCGGCCGCTTCCCGCTGCCGGCGGCGGGCGCGAGCGCGCCCTACGTGATCCGCGCCGAGAGCCGCGCCGCGCTGGCGAAGGCGCTCGACGCGCGGCTCGCGGAGCTCGCCGGCCGCACCGGCGGCGTGCGGCTCGACGCGTCGTTCGACGAGTCACTCGGCGAGACGCTGAAGCGCTTCAACGCCGACGCCACGAGCGGCAAGGACCGCGACTTCCTGCGCGGCGCGTCGGTCTACGACCGCGACTGGCATGCCAAGATCTGGTCGTTCGCGAACCCCGGCACCAAGCATCCGCTGCCGACCAAGAACGTGACCATGTACCCGATCCACGAGCCGGGTCCGCTCTACGCGATCATCCTGGCGCCGGGCACGCTCGACACGAACGGCGGTCCGGTGATCGACCGCAGCGCGCGCGTGCTCGCGGCCGAGGGGCAGGGGATCTCGGGCCTGTTCGCGGCCGGAAACTGCGTGGCCTCGCCGACCGGACCTTACTACTACGCCGGCGGCGGGACGCTCGGTCCCGCAGTGACCTTCGCCTGCATCGCGGGCGAGAATGCGGCGCGCGAGCCGAAGAAGGAGCTGTCGTGACCCGCTGTCAGCTCCTCCGGCGCGAGCGGATCCGCGGTGCGCCGCGCGGCACCGTGCTGGCGCTGCACGCCGCGGGCGGTGACGCGAACGCGCTCTGGCCGCTCTGTGAGTCGCTCCCGGAGTTCGACGCCGTGGCCCCGCAGGGCCCGCGCGCGCGCGATCCGTTCCACGCCAGCGCGGCTCCGGACGATCCGCGCTGGCGCGCGTACGCTGGCTACTCCTGGTTCCGCTGCGACGAGCGGGGCCGGCCGGAGCCGGCGAGCTTCGGCGACAGCCTGGCGCAGCTCGAGTCACTGGTGCACGAGCTCGCCGCCGGCGGCTCGGTGTTCCTGATCGGCCACGGCGACGGCGCCACGCTGGCGCGCGCGGCCGGGCTCGCGTTCCCCGAGGCGCTGGCTGCGGTGGCGGCGCTGGGCGGCGAGTGGCCGGTGATTCCCGGCTGGAGCGAGTCACTCGCGTGGAGCCGCGGGCTGCCACTGCTCGAAGATTCCGACGGCGATCCGCATGGCGCGGTGGATCGGATCCGTGCCTTCCTCGACGCGCGCCGGGAGGGAGCCCGCGATGGGCGCTGCCGAAGCCAAGAAGCTGATCAAGACCTACTTCAAGCGCATTGCGACCGGTGATCCGCGGCTGCCGGAGCTGCTCGCCGACGACGTCAGCTGGTGGGTGCCGCCCGGCTCCGACATGGCCGGCACCTACCAGGGCAAGGCCAAGGTGCTCGAGCTGATGGGCAGCGGCATCGGGCTGTACGACGCGACCGTGCCGATGACGATCGACGTCGAGCAGATGGTCGCCGAGGGCAACACGGTCTGCGTGCAGTTCGTGCTCTCCGCAAGAACGGCGAAAGGTCGCGACTACCGCAACCACTATCACTTCGTGTTCAAGACCAAGCGCGGCAAGATCTCGGCGGTGAAGGAATACGTCGACACCAAGTACGCGCACGACGTGCTGTTCACATGAAGAACTCCTGGATCCACTTGGCCAAGGGAGTCACTCCCAAGCAGGCGCACGTGGCCGTGCCCAAGGGGCTGAAGGAGGAGGAGCTCGGCCGCGGCGGCTTCCACGGCCGCGTGGCCAACCTGTACCGCTTGAACGAGCCGACCGGCTGGATCCGCGTCGAGGGTGACTTCGCGCCCGGCGACGTCGACGGCGAGCGCGTAGACACGACCGACCGCAGCCACCCGCGCGGCGCGCCCACGCGCCTGTTCTGGAACGACGACCTGTGCGTCTCGGTGAGCCGCCGGCGCGAGCCGATGCCGTACTTCGTGCGCAACTCCGACGCCGACGAGCTCTACTTCGTGCACCGCGGCGAGGGCACGGTCGAGACCGAGTTCGGGCCGCTCGAGTTCCGGCCCGGCGACTACCTGGTATTGCCCAAGGGAGTCACACATCGGGTCGTGCCCGTGACCTCCGACAACTACTTCCTGCACCTCGAGTCACGGGGCGAGATCGGGCTGATCGAGCACCCCAACCTGGGCCGCCACAACCCCTACGATCCCGACGTGATCGCAGTGCCCGAGCCCAAGGCGATGCAGGGCGATGGCCGCGCCGAGTACGAAGTGCGCGTCCGGCGCGACGGCCGAGTCACCGCGTTCTTCTACGCCCAGCATCCGATCGACGTGGTCGGCTGGAAGGGCGACCTGTTCCCCTTCCGCTTCCACAACACCGACTTCCGGCCCGTCACCGCCGACCGCAACCACGTACCGCCCTCGGCGTTCGGGCTGTTCTGCGCGGACGGCTGGGTGCTGTGCAACTTCGTGCCCAATCCGCTGCAGCGCGACCGCGAGGCCGCGCGCCTGCCTTACTACCACCGCAACGTCGACTTCGACGAGATCGGCTTCCTGCACGCGGGCTCGATCGCCGGCCAGCCGATGGAAGGCACCACGATCATGTGGCACCCGCGCGGCGCGGTGCACGGACCCGGCGAGGCGGCGCGCCAGATGGCCGAGCAGTTCTGGAGCGAGATCGGCACCAACGACATCCAGGCCGTGAACGTGGATTGCGTGCGGCCGCTGTCGGTGGCGCCCGAGGCCATGGCGGCCAAGCGCGACCACGTGCAGCTCACCGTGCGCAAGGACGGAGGCCGGAGCTGATGGCCTTCCCGCAGCTCGCCCGCTATCCCGCCTCGGGCCCGAGTCTCTGGTCGTTCGAGTCACTACCCGAGGGCACCCGCGTCGAGCCCATGCCGCTGCTGGCGGAGGATGGCGGTGAGTCGCACGGCACGTTGTTCACGCGCGGCGGCGAGCGCTGCGTGGCCATGTTCATGCACCCGCGCGGCGACATGCAGCGCCACTACGCGATGCCACGGCTGCTCGCGGCCGGCATCGCCAGCTTCGGCCAGGCCGGGCGTTTCATCAACAACGACGTGAACCTGATCCACGAGCGACTGATTCTCGACGTGGCGGCGTCGATCCGGCGCCTGCGCGAACGCGGCTTCCAGAAGATCGTGCTGGTGGGCAACTCCGGCGGCGGCGCGCTGTTCAGCTTCTACCAGTCACAGGCGGCGACCGCGCCGCCGGGACGGCTCGAAGACACCGCGGCGGGTGACCCCTGCGACCTGAACAAGCTCGACCTGCCGCGCGCCGACGGGCTGGTGCAGCTGGCGACTCACCTGGGCCAGGGCAAGCTCATGCTCGAGATCATCGACCCGTCGCTGGTCGACGAGAGCGACCCGCTGTCGCTCGATCCCGCGCTCGACATGTACGACCCCGCGAACGGCTTCCGGCCGCTGCCGGCGCCCTCGAAATACTCGGGCGAGTTCCTGGCACGCTACCGCCAGGCGCAGTGCGCGCGGGTCGCGCGCATCGACGCGGTCGCCCGCGGCTTCGTGGAGGAGTGGAATCACTGGCTGCGCAAGCTCGGCACGCCGGAGGCCGAGGCACTGCCGCTGGCCGAGCGCCAGCGCATCGAGCGGCGGGCCTTCGTCGGCCGCTATCTGGCGATCCACCGCACCGAGGCCAACCCGGCCTACACCGACCCGACGATCTGCCCGTCCGAGCGCGCGATCGGCTCGTTCTTCTCGCCGCGCCCGGACGTGTTCAACTACCTCGAGTCGGGCTTCGGCAAGTACCAGACGCCGCGCGCCTGGCTCTCGACCTGGTCGGGTCACTCCTCGCGCGCGGCCACGCTCGACTGTCTGCCCAAGCTCGCGCTGCCGACGCTGGTCGTCGCCTATCTCGGCGACAACGCGGTTCTGTCGAGTCACACCGACGCCATCTTCGAGCGCTCGCCGGCGCGCGACAAGCGCATCTTCCGCGTGCCGGGCGACCACCTGGGCTACGGCCCGGGCGGCATGCGCGACCGCAGCGGTCAGCACGCCGCGCTCGACGTGATCGTGCCTTGGATGCAAGAGAGGTTCGTGTAATGCAAGCGAAGCGCGCAGTGAGCCGAAGGCGAACGAACTGGGTGGCGCGCGGCCGCCCGCGGGCCGGGACCCGGGGGCGGGCATGAAGATCGATCTGTTCGCCATGCCCGCGGTGCCGGCCTCGCTCGAGGAGCGCGAGAGACTGCGCCCGATCGGCCGCTCGACCGAGCGCTACCAGATGATGCTCGAAGAGCTGCGTCACCTGGCGATCGCCGCCGACCAGCTCGGCATCGACGCGTTCTCGACCACCGAGCACCACTTCCACACCGAGGGCAACGAGCTGTCGGTGAATCCGATCCTGTTGTTCGCCGACTTCGCCGCGCGCACGAAGCGCATCAAGTTCGCGCCGATGTCGATCGTGATGACCACCGCCAATCCGATCCGCGTCGCCGAAGACCTGGCGATCCTCGACCAGCTCACCCAGGGCCGCGTCGCGGTCGCGTTCGCGCGCGGCTACCAGAAGCGCTGGATGCAGGTGCTGGGGCAGGGCGCGCCGATCGCCACCGGCATGGGCGACGAGGTCGACCGCCAGAACCGCGAGCGCTACGACGAGAACGTCGAGATCCTGCTCAAGGCCTGGACTCACGACGCCTTCGAGCACAAGGGGAAATACTTCCAGGTGCCCTACCCGCACGACGGCATCGTGGGCTGGGGGGCGCCGGGCTACACCCGACAGTTCGGCGCGCACGGTGAGATCGACGACGACGACGTGATTCGCAAGATCGGCGTGTGTCCGCGCCCGTTCCAGGAGCCGCACCCGCCGATCTGGGTGCCGATCACCGGCGGCATGCCGTCGCTGCTCAACTGCGCGAAGAATGGCTGGCTGCCGTGGATCTGGGAGTCCGACCCGGCGAAGTTCCTGATGATGTGCGAGGAGTACCGCCGCGTCTCCGCCGAGCACGGGCGCCGCTTCGCGCTGGGCGAGAACTGCGGGGCGGTGCGCGCGATCACGATCGGGGACACCTACGACGAGGCGTTCGCCCTCGCCGCGCAGACCACGGGTCACGACTACCAGGAGTATTTCGGCCGGTTCGGCTTCCTCGAGCTGTTCCGCAACCCCGAGGACGACCCGAACCGCCGCCCGCTCCTGTTCGACAGCTACGAGGCCGCGACCCAGCGCATGATCGAAAAGGGCTACCAGATCTGCGGCACCGTCGACCAGGTGAAGCGCCACTTCGAGAAGCTGGTCCGCTGTCACGGCAACGGGAACCTGGAGTGGCTGTCCTGGAACTTCTTCTATCAGGGCACGACGCCGCGGCACGTGCAGGACCGCCAGCTCGAGCTGTTCGCGACCAAGATCATGCCGGAGTTCCGCTAGTGCCGTTCTTCACGACCGCCGCGCATCGCATGTACTTCGAGGACTCGGGCGGCAGCGGCCCGGCGGTGCTGTTCAGTCACGGCTTCCTGCTCGATCACTCGATGTGGGAGTCACAGGTGGCTGCGCTCGCGCCGCGCTTCCGCTGCCTCAGCTGGGACGAGCGCGGGCACGGCATGAGCGAGTGTCACGGGCCGTTCGACTACTACGACTCGGCCAGCGACGCGATCGCCCTGCTCGACCACTTGGGGATCGCAGCGGCCACGTTGGTGGGGATGTCGCAGGGCGGTTTCCTGTCGATGCGAGCGGCCTGGAAGCATCCCCGGCGGGTCCGAGCGCTGGCGCTGATCGACACCGCGGCGGCGCTCTTCCCGCCCGAGGTGATCGCCGCCTACCGCGCCACCGCCGACGCCTGGATCGCGCAGGGACCGGTCGGCGAGATCGCGCAGGGCATGAGCGACCTGCTGTTCGGGCCGCGCTGGGACGCGAGTCACTGGCGCGCGAAGTGGCAAGCCAAGCCGCCCGGCGAGATGAAGCACCCCTGGGACACCGTGCTGGGTCGCGACGAGTTCCTGCACCGCCTGCCCGAGATCCGCTGTCCTTCGCTGGTGATCCACGGCGGCGCCGACCAAGCGTTCGACGTCGAGACCGCGCGCGGGCTGGTGCGCGCGCTGGCCGACTGCCAGGGGCTGGTGATCGTGGAGGGCGCGGCGCACGCACCCAACGTCACTCACTCGGAACCCGTGAACCGCGCGCTGCGCGAGTTCCTGGAGAAGCACGCATGACTCCACTGGGCTTCGGCATCTGGGACGGCGACAACCACTACTACGAGCCGCGCGACGCGTTCACGCGCTACATCGAGCCCGGCTATCGCGACCGCGCGGTGCGCGTGATCGACCGGGACGGGAAGCCGCAGATCTGGATCGGCGAGCGCGAGTTCCACTTCCTCGACGACACCTTCGCCAGCTTCGAGAAGACGGTGCGCCCGGGCTCGCTGCGCGAGTTCCTGAAGTCACTGGGCAGCGAGCGCCTGGTCGAGCCCGAGTCGGTCGAGATCCCGATGGATCCTGCCTTCCAGAACCGCGACGCGCGGCTCGCGCGCATGGACGAGCAGGGCGTGGAGGCGGCGTTCCTGTTCCCCACGCTGGGCGTGTGCGTCGAGCACTTCCTGCGCCACGACCCGGCGCTCTCGTACGCGAACCTGCGCGCGTTCAACCGCTGGCTCGACGAGACCTGGGGCTTCGCCTGGCAGGGCCGGATCTTCGCCTCGCCCGTGCTGTCACTGCTGGATCCGGAGCAGGCGCTGCGCGATCTCGAGCAGTTCCTCGCGCGCGGCGCGCGGATCGTGAACGTGCGCACCGGCCCGGCGGGCGGTCACTCGCCGGCCGATCCGCTCTTCGACCGCGTCTGGTCGCTGGCCAACGAGGCTCGGATCACGATCGCCTACCACGTGGGCGAGGCGGGCTACAACGAGCTGATGTCGACTCACTGGGGCGAGGCCGCGAATCCCGCGTCGCACCACCAGTCGGCGTTCCAGTGGGTCTGCATGTACGGCGACCGGCCGATCATGGACACGATCGTGGCGCTCGTCATGGGCAACTTCTTCGGGCGCTTCCCGCAGATCAAAGTGCTGTCGGTCGAGAACGGCTCGCTCTGGGTGCCCTACCTGTTGAAGGCGATGGACAAGATGAAGGGCATGGGCCGCAACGGTCCCTGGATCGGCGGGCGCGTGCTGGGCCGCGCCAGTGAGATCTTCAAGCAGCACGTGTGGGTGAACCCTTACCACGAGGAGGACCACAAGGCGCTGGCCGACCTGATCGGCGTCGACCACGTGGTGTTCGGCTCGGACTACCCGCACGCCGAGTGCGTGCCGCATCCCGAGGAGTTCATCGCCGGCATCCAGAAGCAGTTCCCGGCGCAGGACGTGGTGAAGCTGATGCGCGAGAACGCGCAGTATCTCGTGAGTCAGGCGTGAGCGACGGCCGCGAGTTCGAGGGCCGGGTCGTGCTGGTGACCGGCGGCGGCGGCTCGTGCATCGGCGGGCCGACCGCCCTGCGCTTCGCGCAGGAGGGCGCCTCGCTCGTGATCTGCGACCTGCACGAGCGCCGCAACCGCGAGATGGCCGAGCGCATCCGCAAGGAGACCGGCGCGCGCGTGCTCGACTTCCACCTCGACATCGCCGACCGCGCGCGCGTCGACGCCATGCTGGCCGAGACCGAGAAGTCGCTCGGCGGGGTCGACGTCCTGGTCTGCAACGCGGCCGAGAACAAGCTGGGCAAGATCGTCGGCTACGACATGGCGGACTGGGACCGCACCATCGACGTGTCGCTCAGCGCGAACTTCTTCCTGGCGCGGCGCGTGTTGCCGGGCATGGTGGCGCGCAAGCGCGGCAACATCGTGAACATCTCGTCGGTCGCCGGCTGGATCGGGAACCCCAACGAGCGCGACGGCGAGCCGGCCTACGCGGCCGCCAAGGCGGCGATGTTCGCGCTGACCCGCAACATCGCGCACGAGGTCGGCCCGCACGGCATCCGCTGCAACGCGATCGCGCCGGGCCTGATCTGGTCGCGCTTCGTCGAGAAGTTCGACGCCGACTTCCGGCCGCTGATCGACGCCACGCCGCTGCGCCGCTACGGCCGCTCGGAAGACGTGGTCGAGGCGGTGCTGTTCCTCGCGTCCGACCGGCGCTCCGGATTCATCACCGGCGAGGCGCTGAACGTGTCCGGCGGCTGGTACATGCGGCCGTGAACATCGGCGCTGTGCTCGACCTTCCGGTCGCGCGCGATCCCGAGAGACTCGCGCTGGTGGGCCGCAGCGGCCGCTTCAGCTACGCCGAGCTCGACCGCGCGGCGAACCGGGCCGCGAATCTGCTGGCGAGCCTGGGAGTGACTCGCGGCGACCGCGTGGCCGCCTGCCTGCCGAACGACGTCGACATCGTGATCGCGTTCCTGGGCGTGGCGCGGCTGGGTGCGATCTGGGTCGGCGTGAACCGGCCGCTGGCGCCGCCCGAGAAGGCGTACCTGCTGCGCGATTCGGGCGCGCGCCTGTTCCTCGCCCCGCCCGAGCTCGCCGAGCACGAGCACTGGGTCGAGGTGACTCCCGGCAGCTTCGCTCGCTCTGGCGACGAGTCGCGGCCGCGCGTCACGGTCGATCCGCACGACCCCGCCGCGATCGCCTACACCAGCGGCACGACCGGCTTTCCGAAGGGCGCGGTGCACAGTCACCACAACCTGCTGCTGCCGGGCGCGGTCGCGGCCGCGTCCGGGACCTACGGTCCCGGCGTGAGTCAGGGCGTGCTCCTGCCGCTCACGATCCTGAACCTGATGGTGCTGGGGCCGCTGGTGGCGTTCCAGGACGAGTCGGCCCTGGTGTGCATGGACCGGATCGACGCGCGCGGTGTGGCCGAGTGGGTGCGCAACGAGCGCGTGGGTCACTTCGCGGCCGTGCCTACCGTGCTCTACGACCTGCTCAGCGATCCGGAGATCCGGCGCGAAGACCTGGCCTCGCTGCGCCGGCCCGAGGTCGGCGGGGCCGAGTGCCCCGAGGAGCTACGCGCGCTGTACCGCGAGCGCTTCGGGCACGAAGTCACGATCGGCTACGGCATGACCGAGGCGCCGACCGCGGTGACTCGCTCCGACGGCTCGGCGGCGCCGCGGCCCGGGCTGTGCGGCAAGCCCGTGCCGCAGATCGAGATCCAGATCCTGGACCAGAAGGACGCGCCGGTGCCGGAGGGCGAGATCGGAGAGATCTGCGTCGGCCCCGCGCGCAGCGGACCCTGGGCAGGCGTCTACACGCCGATGCTGGGCTACTGGAACCAGCCCGAGGAGACGGCGCGCGCGCTGCGCGGCGGGGTGTATCACTCGGGCGACCTGGGCTTCGTCGACGAGCGCGGCGACCTGTACATCCGCGGCCGGCGCAACGAGCTGATCCTGCGCGGCGGCGCGAACGTGTATCCCGCCGAGGTCGAGCGCGTGCTCTGCGAGCACGCGGCGGTGGCGGCCTGCGCGGTGCTGGGCCGGCCCGATCCCAGGCTCGGGCAGCGCGTGGTCGCGGCCGTTCAGCTCGCGCCCGGCGCGGCGGCGAACGCGGAGCAGCTGGGCGCGTTCGCGCGCGCGAAGCTCGCCCGATACAAGGTGCCCGAAGAGATCGCCTTCGTGACGGCATTGCCGCGCAACGCCATGGGCAAGGTGCTGAAGCGCGAGCTCGAGTCGCTCTTCGGAGCCGGCGCCGAGGCGCGCGCGTGAGCGAGCGCGCCCGCATCGGCCCCACCGTGCGCGAGTCCCGCGCGGCGCAGCCGCGCGACGCGCGCCCGCCCGCAGGGGCGCCCAACGTGGTGCTGATCGTGCTCGACGACCTGGGCTTCGCGCAGCTCGGCTGCTACGGCTCGGACATCGCCACGCCCGCGATCGACTCACTGGCGCAGCGCGGGCTGCGCTTCAACCGCTTTCACGTGACCGCGCTCTGCTCGCCCACGCGCGCGGCGCTGCTCACCGGCTGCAACCACCACGCGGTGGGAATGGGCTTCCTGACCGACATCCCGATGGGCTTCCCCGGCTACGACTGCCGGATCCCGCCGTCGGCCGCGACGCTGGCGCGGGTGCTGCGTGACTCGGGCTACGCCACGTTCGCGGTGGGCAAGTGGCATCTCGCGCCGCGCTGGGAGCAGACGGCCGCCGGGCCGTTCACGCGCTGGCCGCTGGCTCAGGGCTTCGAGCGCTATTACGGGTTCCTCGGCGGAGACACGAATCAGTGGACGCCCGAGCTCGTGCAGGCGAACGAGTTCGTGGCGCCGCCGCGCACGCCGGAACAGGGCTACCACCTGACCGAGGACCTGGTCGACCGCGCGATCGCGAACATCCGCGACCTGCGCCAGGCCGCGCCCAAGAAGCCGTTCTTCCTGTATCTCGCGCCCGGAGCGGTGCACGCGCCGCACCAGGCGCCGAAGCCTTGGATCGAGCGCTACCGCGGGCGCTTCGAGCTGGGCTGGGAGGAGTGGCGCGCGCGCGCCTTTGCGCGCCAGCTCGAGCTCGGAGTCGTGCCCCCCGAGGCCGCGCTGCCGGAGCGTCCGCCCTGGGTCGAGCCCTGGCAAGCGCTCTCGAGCACCGAACGCGCCGTCTACGCGCGGCTGATGGAGGCGTTCGCCGGCTTCCTGTCTCACGCCGACGCCGAGATCGGTCGGCTGCTCGCCTTCCTCGAGCAGCAAGACCTCCTCGACGACACGCTCGTGCTCTTGATCTCCGACAACGGCGCCAGCGCCGAGGGTGGCCCCAGCGGGCTCTTCAACGAGCATAGCTTCATGCGCGGCCGCAGCGACGAAGTGACTCGCAGCGCGCGCGAGCTCGACGGCATCGGCGGCTTCCGCGCCTACAACCACTACCCCTGGGGCTGGGCCTGGGCCGGGAACACGCCGTTCCGGCTGTGGAAGCGCTACACCTGGCTCGGCGGGGTGCGCACGCCGCTCGTCGCTTCCTGGCCGCGGCGGATCGCGGCGCGCGGCGAGCTGCGCAGTCAGTTCTGTCACGCCGTGGACCTCCTGCCGACCGTGCTCGCCGCCGCGGGCATCGAGCGGCCGGAGCGGGTCGACGGCGTGCCTCAGCGGCCGCTCGACGGCGCGAGTCTCTGGCCCTGCTTCGAATCGGCCGAAGCCCCGGCGCCCCGCGACACGCAGTATTTCGAGATGCTCGGCAGCCGCGCGATCTACCACGCCGGCTGGAAGGCCACCACCGACCACATCGGCGCCCAGCTCTCGAGCGAGCGCTCGCTCGTGCCCGGGAGTCACGACTTCGAGCAGGACCGCTGGTCGCTGTTCGAGCTGGAGAAGGACTTCTCGGAAGCGCACGACCGGGCCGAGGCCGAGCCGGCGAAGCTCGAAGCGCTGGTCGCGCTGTGGTGGGCCGAGGCGGGCCGCAACCAGGTCCTGCCGCTCGAGGATGGCTTCGCGACCCGCGCCGCCTCGATGGTTCGGCCGCAGTACGGCTTCCGGCCGCGCGTCGAGCTCTGGCGCGGCGAGACCGCGGTCTCGGAGGACGCGCTGCCGCCGCTGTTCGGCGGCTTCCAGGTGCGGGCCGAGATCACGGTCGGAGCCGAGCCCGCCTCGGGGGTGATCGCCGCCTTCGGCGACTGGACCAACGGCTGGGCGATCTACGGCCTGCGCGGGCGCGCCGTGGCCACGGTGAACATCTGCGGCGAGCTCTTTCGGGTCGAGTCCGCGGACGCGCTGCCGGCAGGAAGTCACTCGCTGCGCTTCGAGTACGCGCGCCGCACGGCCGGTGGAGGAGGCATCTCGCTCGCGCTGGGCGAGCGGATCCTGGGTGAGTGCGAGATCGCCGAGGACCTGCCCGTGCGCTGGCAGATCGGCGGTGCCGCGCTCCACGTCGGGCTCGACCGCGGCTTCCCGGTCTGCGACGACTACCAGACGCCGTTCCCGTGGAACGGCGAGATCGGTCGAGTGACTCTCGAGGTGGGCCGGCCGCAGCGCGACCCGCCGCGCGAGCTGGCGGCCGCGTTGCGCTCGGAGTAGCCGATGGCGGTGCTGCGCGTCGGACACGTCGGAATCTGCGTCTCGGACCTGCCGCGCGCGCTCGAGTTCTACTGCGACCTGCTCGGCTTCCGTCCGCTCAGCGAGGCCACCGTCGCGGACTCACTCTCGGCGAAGCTGCTGCGCCTGCCCGCGGTCGACCAGACCACCGTGTTCGTGGAGCGCGACGGCGTGCGGCTGGCGCTGTTCGCCTTCCGCGAGCCCAGGGCGCTGGGCTCGGGCCGCGTGCGCGCGATGAACGAGACCGGCATGGCGGCGCTCATGCTGCGCGTCGAGTCGCTCGACGCGCTGGTGGAGAAGATCCGCGCGGCCGGCTTCCGGATCCTGGACGATACGCGCATCGAGCACCCCGACTACGGCTCGAAGCTTTTGTTCGTCTGCGACCCCGACGGCATGCTGGTGGAGCTGATCGAGATTCCCGGCGACCCGTACGCGCCGTTCGGCAAGCCGATCGCGCGCTGAGGAGAGAACCGTGCTGGTGTTCGACAAGTTCTGGATCGGCGGAGAGTGGCTCGCGCCCCAGGGCAGCGGTCACTTCGACGTGACCGACGCCTCGACCGAGGAGGTCATCGGGCGCGTGCCGGCAGGCTCGCCGGCCGACGTCGACCGCGCGGTCGCGGCGGCGCGGGCCGCCTGCGAAGGCTGGGCACTCACGAAGCCCGCCGAGCGCGCGGACGTGCTGCGCCAGATCGCCGAGGGCATGCGCAAGCGCCGCCAGGAGCTGGTCGAGGTGATCATCGCCGAGCTCGGCGCGCCGCGCCCGATGACCGAGCAGTTCATGGTCGACTTCCCGGCCAATACGATCCAGTTCTACGCCGACCTGCTCGCGACTTACTCCTTCGAGGAGCGGATCGGGAACTCACTGGTGGTGAAGGAGCCGGCCGGCGTGGTGGCCGCGATCACGCCTTGGAACTATCCGCTGCACCAGATCGTCGCGAAGCTCGGCCCCGCGCTCGCCGCCGGCTGCACCGTGGTGCTGAAGCCGAGCGAGGTGGTGCCGCTGTCGTGCTTCATGCTCGCGGAGATCGTGAGTCGCACGTCGATGCCGAAGGGCGTTTTCAACTTCCTGACCGGCGCGGGCCCGGTCGTCGGCGAAGCCATGGCGTCCCATCCCGGCGTCGACATGGTCTCGTTCACCGGCTCGACCGCGGCTGGACGGCGCGTGGCCGAGCTCGCCGCGAGGACCGTGAAGAAGGTCTCGCTCGAGCTCGGGGGAAAATCCGCGAGCGTGATCCTCGACGACGCCGACTTCGAGAAGGCCGTGCGCGCCAGCCTGAACCACGCCTTCATCAACTGCGGGCAGACCTGCGCCTCGTGGACGCGCATGCTGGTGCCGCGCGCGCGCCAGGACGAAGCCACACGCCTCGCGCTCGACGAGCTGCAGCGCGCGAATGCGCTGGGCGATCCGCGCGAGGGCAAGGCGCGGCTCGGGCCGCTGGTCTCGGCGCTGCAGCGCGAGCGGGTCCGGAATTACATCCAGTCTGGAATCGACCAGGGTGCGCGGCTCGTGACGGGTGGGACGGAGTCACCGGCCGGCCTGCCGCGCGGCTACTACGTACGGCCGACACTTTTTTGCGACGTTCGCAGCGATATGAAGATCGCCCAAGAGGAGGTCTTCGGGCCGGTGTGCACGATCCTCCCCTACGACGACGAGGAAGACGCGATCCGGATCGCCAATGACACCATCTATGGTCTGGGCGGCGCAATCTGGTCGCGAGACACCGAGCGGGCGCGCCGCGTCGCGCGCCGGATTCGCAGCGCGCAACTCGACATCAATGGAGCCCCGTTCAACCCCTACGCCCCGTTCGGGGGAGTGAAGCAGTCGGGGAATGGCCGCGAGCTCGGCAAGTACGGGCTCGAAGAATATCTCGAGCCGAAGGCGCTGCAGTTTCCGTAGACGCTGGAGTGAGTCAGCGCGACTTGAGCGTGCGCACCAGAGCGAGTGCGTTGGCGGCCAGGCCGTCGATCTGGTTGCGGAAGGCGGTGGTGTCGGCCTTGCCGCCCATCACGCCCTTGAGATACCGCGCCATCACGCCCTCGACGATCGCCGCCAGGCGCCAATACTGGAAGGCGCGGTAGTAGTCGACCTGGGAGACGTCGCGGCCGGTCTTGTGTGAGTAGCTCGCGAGGATCTCGGCGCGCGTCTGGAAGCCGCCGGCGGCGGAAGGTGAAGCTGCGGCGGCGGCGTTGCCGCCCACTTCGCCGGGCTCGGCCCAGTTGTTCATGAGATACCCGATGTCGGCCATCGGGTCGCCCAGCGTGCACAGCTCCCAGTCGAGCACGGCGGCGATGCGCCGGTCGTCGCCGGTGATGCAGTTGCCGAGCCGGTAGTCGCCGTGGACGATGGTCGCGTCCTTCTGCGGCGGCATCATGTCGACCAGCGCCGCGTGCACCTCTTCCATCGCCGGCAGCTCGCGCGTCTTCGAGTTCTCCCACTGCGTGCGCCAGCGGTGCAGCTGGCGCGGCAGGTAGGCGTCCTTCCGGCCCAGGTCACCGAGCCCGATCGCGTCGGGATTCACGCGGTGCAGGCGCGCTAGCACGTCGATCAGCGACTCACCGCACTCGCGGCGCTGCGGCTCCGTGAACAGGCGCGCGACCGTGACCGCGTCGGTGATCACGTGGCCCTGCACGAACTTCATGATGTAGAAGGGCGAGCCGTTGACCTCGTTGTCCTGGCACAGGCCCAGCGCCGGGGCGACCGGCACGGTGGTGTGGCGCCCGATCGCCGAGATGATCTTGTGCTCGCGGCCCATGTCGTGGGCGGTCGCGAGCACCGCGCCGAGCGGCGGGCGGCGCAGCACGTACAGCTCGCCCGCAGCGTCCTCGACCTTGTAAGTCAGGTTGGAGTGACCGCCGGTGATCGGCTCGAAGCGGAAGGGCGCCTTCGCGCCCGCCACGTTCGCTGCGAGCCACTCGGACACCTTGGGGGCGTCGATGCCCCGAACTTCTCCGCTGGCCTCGGCTGCGCTCATGGCTCGCAATTCTATCTCAGACCGGGAACTCGACGCGGACCGCGCCCAGCGGCCCGAAATCGGCCTCGGCGACCGCGCCCGGCGCGACCTCGAGGATCTCCATGCAGCAGCCCGTCGTTACGAAGTCGCCTGCCGCGAGCCCGCGCCCCAGCTGCGCCAGCGCGTTGGCGAGCCAGTGCAGGGCGAGCAGCGGCCCGCCCAACACGTTCGCGCCCGTGCCGCGGCTGGCTTCGCGGCCGTCGACGCGGGTCACGACCTCCTGCGCCGCCAGGTCGAGCCCGGCGAAGTCGGCGCGCTCGCGCCCGCGCACCCAGTGACTGTGCAGGACGTTGTCGGCCACGACCTCGACCGGCCGGAGCTTTCGCCACTCCTCGAAGCGTGAGTCGACGATCTCGAACGAGGGCATGACCGCGCCGACGGCCGCGGTCACCTCGGCAAGTGAGTAGGGCTCGCGCCGCGCCGGCAGCGCGCGCGCCATGCGCACCCCGAACTCGGTCTCGACCACGCGCGTGGCGAAGCCCGAGGCCGGCAGCCGCGCCGGGCTGGGCAGGATCCGGCCCTGGATCAGCCGGCCGAAGACCGGCTCGGGGATGCCGAGTGACTGCTGCACGGCGGCGTTCGAGTAGCCGATCTTGTAGCCCGCCGGCCGGCCGAGCCGGGCCACGAAGCGGTCCTGGATCGCGTAGGCGTCGGCCAGGTTCGCGGGCGCGCAGTCCTTGGGCAGGGCCGGACGCGGCCGCACCGCGCGCTGCGCGGCGAGCAGCAGCGCGGCGGCGGCCTCGATCCGGATCTCGGACAGCGCCATGGACCCGATTTTTCCCACGCGCGATGGACAGCAGGCAAGCGCGGGGTGGATAATGCCGGGACTGAAACATGTTCTAAACTCGGGTTCGGGTTCTGAACTCGTGTGGAGGAGCCATGAAGCGCATCCCGCTGCCCCACTCACCCAACGGCTGGTTCAAGGTGGTGTTCAGCGACGAGCTCGCGGTCGGCGACGTCCGACCCATCCACCAGTTCGGCAAGGACCTGGTCGTGTACCGCGGCGAGGACGGGGTGGCGCACGTGCTCGACGCCTACTGCCCGCACCTGGGCGCGCACCTGGGCGTGGGCGGCAAGGTGGTGGGGAACGAGGTGCAGTGCCCCTTCCACGGCTGGCGCTGGGCGGGCGACGGCCGCTGCACCGCCGTGCCGTACGCGAAGCGCATCCCGCCGCTGGCCCGGATCGGCGCCTGGGAGACGCGCGAGCAGAACGGCTACGTCATGGTCTGGCACCACGCCGACCAGAAGCCACCCGAGTTCGAGATCCCGCTGATTCCGGAGGCGTCGGACCCGAATTACTACCTGTACAAGCGCGTGCGCTGGGAGCTCGCGACTCACATCCAGGAGATGTACGAGAACGCGGTCGACATCCAGCACTTCGCGCACGTGCACGGCATGCAGATCGAGCGCGTGAACTGGCAGGGCGAAGGCGCGATCGCGACGCTGGTGCTCGACCTGAAGCGCGAGGCGGACGCGCAGACCAACGACCTCGGCGAGAGCTCGTTCCGCTCGTTCATGTACGGCCCCGGTCTCTCGCTCACGCGAGTCACAGGGCGCATGGCCGGCGTCTCGATCCAGACGCTGACTCCGCTCGACGACGAGCAGTGCGAGGTCGTGCACACCTACTACGCGAAGAAGTCCGAGCCGGCCACCAAGGCCGAGCTCGAGGGCTTCTTCGACTTCTACGCGAGTGACTGGGAGCTCGACTTCAAGCTCTGGAACCAGAAGGTGTACCGGCCGCAGCCGCTCTTGGCCGAGAACGACGGCGACGTGGGCCGCTTCCGCCGCTGGTACAAGCAGTTCTACTCGACCGAAGTCGGCATCGACCGCTTCTAGCATGGCGCGCGTCGAGACCGTCCTGGGCCCGATCGACCCGAGTCAGCTCGGCGCGACCATGTCGCACGTGCACCTCACGCTCGACATCTCGTGCTGGTACGCGCCGCCCGCCGACCCCGAGACCGCGCGCATCGCGGCAAAGCCGCTCGGGCTCGAGAACCTGGGCCTGGCGCGCCGCAACGGGCTGGTGGTGCGCGACAACCTGGTGCAGTCCGACGTCGAGCTCGTGATCCGCGAGGCGAGCGAGTTCCAGCGCGCGGGCGGCGGGGGGCTCGTCGACATGGAGCTCCCGGGGATCGGCCGCGACGTGGCGGCGCTGCAGCGCATCTCGCGCGCGACCGGGCTGCACGTGATCGCCTCGACGGGCTGGTACACCCAGGCGAGTCACCCCGCCGAGGTCGCCGAGCGCGACGCCGGCGCGCTGGCCGACGCGATGGTGCGCGAGCTCACGGACGGCATCGGCACGAGCGGCGTGCGCGCGGGAAACATCGGCGAGATCGGCTGCAGCGGCATGCCCGACGCGCCCTGTCTGCCCGAGGAAGAGAAGGTGCTGCGCGCCGCGGCGCGCGCGCAGTCGCGCACCGGCGCCTCACTCACGGTGCATCCCAACGGCGGCACGCACGGCTCGCGCGAGACGCCGAAGCACCACCTCGACTTCTATCTCGACGTGCTCGAGGCCGAGGGCGCCGATCTCGGCAAGGTCTATCTCTCGCACATGGGCTTCTACTCCGCCCAGGTGGCGCTGCACGTGCTGCGGCGCGGGCTCGGCTACGTGTCCTACGACCACTTCGGTCACGAGGAGTACTACGAGATCGTCGGTCCCGGCCGCGCCTTCCCGCGCGACAAGGAGGAGATCGACGCCGTCATGAAGCTCGTCGAGGCCGGTCATGCCGATCGCGTGCTGATCGGCAACGAGATCGGCTGGAAGACCTGTTACAAGGCCTACGGCGGCTGGGGCTATGCGCACGTGCTGCAGCACGTGGTGCCGTGGCTGCGCGACTGCGGCGCCAGCGAGTCGCAGCTGCACCAGATCCTGGTCGAGAACCCGGCCCGGCTACACGCGCGCGCGTAGCTTCCCCGGCGTGAAGCGCACCGGCAGGTGCTTGGGGCCGGAGATGAACGTCGAGGGCAGCCACTCGGCGGGCCCGGTCGGCTCGACGTCGGGAATGCGGGTCAGGATCTCGCGCAGCATCGCCTCGATCTCGATCCGCGCGATGTGCGCGCCCAGACAGAAGTGCGCGCCGCCGCCGCCGAAGGCGACGTGCGGATTCGGGTCGCGCGCGATGTCGAAGCGCTCGGGCTCGGGGAACACGCGCGGGTCGCGGTTCGCCGAGCCGTAGTACATGACCACCTTCTGGCCTTTGCCGATCTTCGTGCCGGCGATCTCGGTGTCGCGCGTCGCGGTGCGGCGCATGTAGACCACGGGAGACACCCAGCGCAGCATCTCCTCGACGGCGCCGGGCAGGAGTGAGTCGAGCGCGCGCGCCAGCTTCGCGCGCTGTTCCGGGTGCTCGAACAGCGCCAGCATGCCGCCGGCCACCAGGTTGCGCGTGGTGTCTCCGCCGGCGTCGACCAGAAGCATGAAGAACAGCTGGAAGTCGATGTCGTCGAAGCGGCGCCCGTCGACCTCGGCGCAGAGGATCTTGGTCGACAGGTCGTCTGCCGGGCGTGCGCGCTTCTCGGCGATCACGCCCTGCGCGTACTGGAACATCCGCAGCACCGCGGCGCCGCCTGCTCCCGGCGGCAGTGACTCGGGCGCGGCGTGGATCGCCTCGGTCAGCCGGTACAGCTCGCGGCCGTCGTCGAGCGGGATGCCGAGCAGCTCGGCGATCACGTACGAGGGCAGCTCGCCGGCGATGTCGTCGACCAGGTCGCACGCGCCGCGCTCGATCACGGCGTCGATGATCTGCCGCGCCAGCTCGCCGATGCGCGGCGCGAGCGCCGCCGAGGCGCGCGGCGTGAACTCGCGACTCACGATCCGGCGGTAGCGCGTGTGCAGCGGCGGATCGATCATCAGCATCATGCCGTGGTCGCCGAAGTCCATCTCGGAGCCCGGCGGCGGGTCCTGGATCAGGATCGTGCCCTTCGACGAGAACGTCGCCGAGTCACGTCCGACCGCGACCACGTCGGCGTGGCGCGTCACGGCGAAGTAGCCCGGACCGTCGGTCTCGCGCTGCCAGTGCACGGGGTCGTGCTCGCGCAGCCAGCGGAACTGCTCGTGCGGCTGGCCGTGCGCGAAGCTCTCGGGGTCGTACAGGTCGATGCGGGGCGGGTTCGCCATGCCCGCCATCCTAGCTCGCGGGCCGGAGCACGTGCTGGCGCACGCTCCAACACGCAGTTCGCGCGCACAGCGCGCCCACGCGCCGCAACAGCGACACGCCGCAATCGGGCGACGCGAACGGGTGCAGCGGCCGCCGCGCCGGGTCGGCGAAGCCGAGCTCGAGAAAGACGTCCCAGTCGGGCGCTTCCGGCGGGAAGAGCTTCCGCTCGACCGGCAGCAGCGAGACGCGCTCCGCCTCCGGCAGCGAGGCCAGTATCTCGGGAGCCAGCGCCGACTCGAGCGCGGCGGCGAAGCGCTCCGGCGGGTGCTCGGGCCGGCGCTGCAGCGCGCACAGCCAGCCCCATGCTCCGGCGCCGGCGCGGCGCACGCCGCGCGGCGTCCCCGCGTAGCCCGAGGCGCCGCCCAGGAAGCGCGCGTGATCCTCGGTCACCAGCCGCTCGCCCTCGGCGGAGTCGTACAGCCGCGATTCGAAGTCCGCGAGTGAGTCGAAGGCGAGCGCGTTCGCGCTGTCGAGCTCGGGCGCGCCGTCGAGACCTTCCTCGACCAGCGACACCCGGTAGCCGCGCAGGCTCGCGTGATGGCGCAGCGCCAGCGGCGCGTGGCGCTCCAGCAGGTGCCGCCCGTACTCGGCGCGAGACAGCCCGGGCCGGCGCGTGCACAGGAACAATATCTCGACCACGCGGCGATGGTACACTCGCGCGCACATGGCGATCGTGACACCGATCGATGTCGCCCCGGGGGCCCGCCGGCGGCTCGCGATCTCGAGCCCCGTGACCGGCGAGCGCATCGGCGAGATCGAGGTCCAGAACGCGGGCGACGTGCAGGCCGCGCTCGAGCGCGCGCGCAAGGCGCAGCCGGCCTGGGCGGCGCTCGGCGTTGGCGAGCGCGCGCGCTTCGTGTCTCGAGCGCTGGGTCTCCTGATCGAGAAGCAGGACCGGATCGTCGAGATCGTGGTGCGCGAGTCGGGCAAGCCCGCGACCGAGGCGCGCATGATGGAGATCTTCGCAGCCTGTGACTCGATGACTTACTGGGCCAAGCGCGCGCCCAAGCTGCTGCGCACCGAGCGCGTGCCGCTGCACGGGATGATGCGCTTCATGAAGAAGCTCGAGATCGCCTACCGGCCGCTCGGCGTGGTGGGCGTGATCAGCCCCTGGAACGGCCCGGTGATCCTGTCGCTCGACCCGACGGTGCAGGCGCTGCTGGCCGGGAACGCGGTGCTGCTCAAGCCCTCGGAGGTGACGCCGTTCTCGGGCCGGGTGGTGGCCGACCTGTTCCGCGAGGCCGGGCTGCCCGAGGGCGTGCTCGAGCTCCTGGTGGGCGACGGCGAGACCGGGGCGGCCCTGTGCGCGGCGGGTGTCGACAAGATCTCGTTCACGGGTAGCGTGGCGACCGGCCGGCGCGTGGCCATGGCCTGCGCCGAGCGGCTGATTCCGTGCACGCTCGAGCTCGGCGGCAAGGACCCGATGATCGTGTGCGCCGACGCCGACCTCGACGCCGCCGCCGGTGGCGCGATCGCGGGCGGCTTCCTGAACGCCGGCCAGTTCTGCTGCGGCACCGAGCGCGTGTACGTGGTCGAAGAGGTCGCCGACCCGTTCATCGACAAGGTCGTTGCGCGCACCCGCGCGCTGCGCCAGGAGGCCTCGGGCGAGTTCGACGTGGGGGCCATGTTCTGGCCACGCCAGCTCGAGATCGTGTCACGCCAGGTCGACGAGGCCGTGGCGCAGGGCGCGCGCGTGCTGGTGGGCGGCCGCAAGAACCCGCGCCTGGGCGGCTACTTCTACGAGCCCACCGTGATCGTCGACGTGCGCTCGGACATGGCGCTGATGCGCGAGGAGAACTTCGGGCCGGTGCTGCCGATCGTGCGCGTGCGCGACCTCGACGAGGCGATCGCGCGCGCCAACGACACGCGCTACGGGCTGGGCGCGAACGTCTG
The DNA here is from genome assembly GCA_035498875.1 of Myxococcota bacterium. Classification (GTDB taxonomy): domain Bacteria; phylum Myxococcota_A; class UBA9160; order SZUA-336; family SZUA-336; genus VGRW01. The sequence continues at coordinate 39,972 of DATJZP010000011.1, read as the reverse complement.
GACGCGCGACGCGCGCCTGGCGGGCGAGATCGCGCGCCGGATCGACTCGGGCAGCGTCTGCATCAACGATCTCACCATGACCTATGGCATCACCGAGGCGCCCTTCGGCGGGCGCAAGGAGAGCGGCGTGGGTCACGTGCACGGCCGCGACGGCCTGCGCGGCTACTGCCAGGCGCTGCCGATCATCCGCGACCGCTGGGGCGGCAAGCAGGCCGCGACTCACTATCCGTACAGCGCGGCCCGCGATGCGCAGATGAAGAACGTGGTGCGCTGGCTCTACGGCACGCCGCTCGGGCGCTGGCTCTCCTAGGGCCCACCAAACAGAAGCGCCGCGCCCGAAGGCGCGGCGCTGTGAGTCACTGCCAGCCCCGGGTGCTACGCGCGCTTGCGCAGCAGCGCGAGACCGCCGAGGCCCAAGCCCATGAGCACGACCGTGGCCGGCTCCGGAGCGGGATTCGCCTCGACCTGGAACGAGACCGGGATCGAGACGTGGTCGTGGGCCGTGAGCGAGAACTGGATCCTCACGCCGATGTTCGCGGCCACGCCGGGACCCGGCTGAGTCAAGCCGGGCAGGCCGAAGCTCACCTGCGAAGAAACCACGGTGACGCCGTTGCCGAAGGCCGGGCCGCTCACGACGTTCAGGGGTTGGAAGGCCCCGCCGTCGATCAGCGAGAGATACAGCGGGTTCGAGCCCACCGGGTCGTAGCTCAGGTTCCCGTCGCCGTTCGTGTCCGTGTAAGTCACGTCGCCGAGGTAGCCGCCGGTCTTGGTCGGCCCGACGATCGCGCCGGTCGGCAGGGTCGCGGTGAGCACGAACCCCTGCGTCGTGTTCGACACGTTCGTCAGGTTGAAGTTCCCGCTGATCGATGGATCGGGATTCACGACCAGCGACCAGTCACAAGTGAAGTTGTTGCCGTAGCCGGTGTCGCCGACCGTGTAGCTGCCGTCGCCGTTGGGCGTGCCCTCGATGGCCTTCGTGTAGTTGTCGTAGACGCCGACGGAGTCGATGGACACAGTCACCGTGGGCGGGACGGACGCAGCCCAAGCCGCGCTCGCCGCCATGATCACCGCCGCTGCTGCACTGACTCGCGTCAGCGCCCCTCGCAGCCCCCTCACGTTCATGGTCTCCCTCCGATGCTTCCCCGCGCCGATGCGTAGCGCGGTCAGGCGATCTTCCCTGCAACCACCCGTTGACGGAATCCTACCCCAGGGTCACTTCCCACGGGAAGCGCTTTCTTGCGCAAGTGTGCAAAGAAACAATGCGATTCCGGTGGCGAAGATCGGTAGAAACTCGGGCTCCGGAGCGGATACCACGTTGAACTCGAACGGCGTCTGGACGCTGTCTCCCGGGGTGACCGAGAATTTGAACGCCACCCCGAAGTTGCTCGCGATCCCTATCGCTGGCCCGCTCTCCGGGCCGAAGGCCTCCTTCGAGTGCGTGCCGAAAATCCCTGGCCCGCCCGAGAGGGGCTCGTCGAATTTGCCGCGCGAGTCCGCGAGCACGCCGTCGATCAGGGCGCTGAAGAACGGGTCCGAGCCCGACGTGGCGAACTCGACCGACGAGTCGCCGTTGGCGTCGGTGTAGATCGCGTCGCCGAACGAGCCGTCGATCGTCGTCGGCCCCGGGAACGGCGCGATCGTCATCGAGGCCGAGACCGTGAACACCTGCGTGATTCCGGACAGATTCGTGAGCGTGAAGCTGCCGGAGATGTTCGGATCGACTGTCAGCGCGAAGTCGGTCGAGAACGAGAAGCTCGGCTCGGTACCCGAGGCGTTGCCCACGAACAGCCCGCCGGGCGTCTGGGTCGAGGTCGGATTCAGGGTCAGTCGGTCGCCGCCGACGTCCGAGCTGACCACGATCTGGTAGTCCGGAGTCTGACCGGGCAGCAGGTTCGCGGACGCGCTCCGTCCAGCTCCTACCGCGAGGCCGAAGACCACTGCTGCCGCAACCAGGAGATCCCGCTTCATCATGGGGGCAGGATACCAGCCAGCGCGCTTGCGGTGGGGGGAAAAATGCCCCGAGCGCCGCGCCGACCTCCCCGAGATTTCGTGAGGATCTACGCGGATCCCGCCGCCAAGTCGCCGGTCACGCCTCCACACGCGATCAGGTCCGCGCGCAGCGACGCCGCGCGCTGGCGCCGGCGCTCGCGCAGGGCGTCGGTGCTGCATAGCCGATCGAGCACCTCCTGGGCCCAGGCCACGTGCCGGCGCGCCTTGCGCACGACCTCATCCAGGATCTCGATCGTGGGTGCGTCCGCGATCTGGTCGGTCTCGCGCATGGTGCGCTCGTAGACCTCGATCAGGTGCGGCTTCAGCACGTCGAACACGCCCACCAGCTTCTCGATCGTCTGGTCGGGTCGCTCCGGCTCGGTGACGGCCTGCACGAAGGCGGCGAAGCCCTGGTTGGCCGACTCCGAGGCCGAGACCGCCTTCCGGCCGCAGCGCAGCTCGGGCAGGCGCTTGCCGAGCGCGTCGGCCGCCTGGGCGGACTCCCAGATGATCTTGCCGAGGCCGGTCTTGACCGGGATCTCGGGGATCGTGGCCACCCAGCCGCCCATGGCCATCATCATCCACTCCTCCGCGTAGCGGAAGTTGCGGACGCGCCGGGCCATGGCCTCGACGTCGTAGCGTCCGTGCAGCTCGCGCAGGTCGGCCGGGATCTCGAAGGCGGAGTAGGGCGCGAAGCTGGTGCGCTCGTCGCGGCCGGTGCCCGGGTAGAGCCGTGTTTCGCTCATGAACGCGTCTCCGCCGCCGCCTTCCGCGCCAGGTGTCTGACGCGCAGCGTCTCGGCGGCCTTGCGCAGGGTTTCGCGTGACGGGCCGCCGGCCGAGATCGTGGTCAGCTCGTCGAGCTCCTGCTCGGTGAAGCCGGCCTCGATCCGGTCCTCGCGCGCGATTCGGATCGCGGCGTCCTCGCGGTCGGAGCGCGAGCCGCCGAAGCTGAACTGCTTGTCGACCTGGCGCCGGAACTCTTGCGCCGCCTCGAAGCGCGCCGGATCGTTCTTGGTGAACTCCTTCACCCACTCACTGCCGAAGCGCACGTGAGTCAGCTCGTCGGCCAGCACGTAGTCGACCGCCTGCTGCATCTTCTCGTCGCCCGAGGCCTGGGCGTAGCGGATCATGTCGCGGAACACGTCGCAGGCCAGGCCCTCGAGGCCGCGGTTCACGCCGGCGACGCGCAGCGCCGGGTCGTCGGAGCAGGCGCACTCGAACAGGAAGCTCGACTCCGGGAACATGCCCACGGTGCCGCCGCAGTGCACGAGCAGCTTCTCGTAGATCTGCACGTGCCGCGCCTCGTCCCAGCACTGCCGCGCCATATTCATCTTGAACTCCCAGGGCGCGTCGGGAAAATCCCAGAGCGAGCGGCCGGCGCCCTCGAGCGCCTGTAACTCGCCGACGAAGATGCCGTGCATGCGCAAGAGCAGCCGCGTCGTCACCGCGGGATCGTCGTGCTTGAGCGGCTCGTTCAGAGTCACCAGGCCGAAGGCCGGGCCGTACTCCTCGTACAGCGGCTCGGCGGCGGTGCCGCGCACCGACACCTCGATGATCGGAGTGAGTCGCTCGAACATCTCGACCACTTTCTCGACGTCGTCCGGCAGCATCGACAGCATCGTGGTCGCGAGGTTGTCCTGGCGGATGAACCGGCTGTCCCGCGCCAGCTCGTGGTGGGCGATGAAGCGCTTCATGCTCTCCCCCGTGGTGGGCGCGCGACAGCCGCGCGCACGATCGCAGGAGAGTTTCGCGCTCCGCCGGCGGCGCAGTCAACGCAGCCGCCGGCGGGCGCGAAAACAAGAAAGCGGCCGAAACGGCCGCTCGGTCAGTACTTCCAGGCCGCGCCGTCGAAGCGGAAGATCTCCATCACTTCGACCTTCTCGACCACCTCGGGCGAGCTCTGCTTGGCGCCCTCCACCGAGCTGCCGGCCTTGCGCATGTGCAGCTCGTTGTAGACGAGCGTTCCCACGCCAGGCGCACCCGGCTTGGCGCGCGACTGGCAGCGCAGCGGTGTCTTCTCGTAGCCGGTGTAGGTGCCCACCACCTGACTGCCCTGGCTCTTGTACTCGACCTTGGCTGCGTTCTGCTGCTCGCGTTGCGCGAGCTTGCCCATCCACTCCTGGCAGAAGCTGTCGAAAGACTGCGCGGCGCTCGCCTTCGGCGCCGGCGTGAGTGCCAGCGTGCCGAGCGCGAGAGTCCCGATTAAAGCGACCCGAAATAATGTTGCACGAGAACGATCCGACATCGCTCCAAGTCTCCTGTTCCTACTCCTACGGCGCCCCCCCGGCGCCTGGATCGATCGGCAAATCGGCGGATCGGTTGAAGCACACCGGCAACATCTCGTATGCCGGCAATCATCTCTCCACGCTTGCAAAAGGTGCAAATCCCGTCATGATGCGGCTTAGCCGGGCCGACTTGCGCGCGTGATGCATGACTGCGTCGGGTGTGTGCGCACGGTCCGCGCCTTCTGGAGGAAGCCCCGCAATGAAGCGACTCATGACCCTGGTCACCGTCGGAATGCTCGCGTTGGGCACCGGCTGTGCGTCATTCCACGAAACGTTCGGCCCCGCGACCCCCATAGTCTGCGCCGTGATCGGCGGCGGACTCGGCGCGGTCGGCGGCGGCGTCGCCTCGAACTGGCACCACGGCAACGACGACCGCGATGACCTGCGCGAGGCGGCGGCGATCGGTGGCGGCGTGGGCGCGGTCGCTGGCGCTCTGCTTTGCGCACTGACAGCACCGGAAGAAGCGAAAGCGGCGCCAGTGGTGCGCGCGACGGCGAACCCGGATTCGGGCGCCCCGCCACTCACTGTCGACTTTCGCTGCCAGGCGACTTCGGACGCGGGCATCAAGAGTTACTCGTGGGATTTCGGAGACGGCACCACTTCGACGGAGCAAAATCCGCGCCACACCTACTCGAGCGCGGGCAGCTATCCGGCCAAGTGCACCGCGACCGACAACAACAACATGACTGGCTCGGCGAGCGCGCCGGTTTCGGTGGCGGCGGCCGCTCCGACGACGAAGCGCTCGATCGTGCTGCGCGGCATCAACTTCGACTTCGACAAGGCGGTGATCAAGCCTGAGGCGGAGCCGGTGCTCGACGCCGCCGTCGACGTATTGAAGGAGAACCCGGACGTGAAGGTGCGTGTCGGCGGTCACACCGACAGCGTCGGCACGGACGCCTACAACCAGGGCCTGTCGGAGCGCCGCGCCAAGGCGGTCCGCGACTACCTGGTGAAGCACGGCATCGACGCGTCGCGACTCACCGCGGTGGGCTTCGGCGAGTCCCAGCCGGTGGCGGACAACAAGACGAAGGACGGACGCGCGCAGAACCGGCGCGTGACGCTCGACGTCGAGTAACTCCGGCCGGCAGGCCGAAACACGAAGCCCCCGGGACACTGCGCGTGTCCCGGGGGCTTCCGTTTCTGCTTCGTTTTCGGCGGAGCGCGGATCAGTAGGTTTTGGGCGGCGTGCTCGGCACGGCGTCCTTGGCGGCGCCCGCGGCATCTTCCGCGGAGCCCGCGGCGTCCTTGGCCGCGTCGCCCGCGTTCTGCGCGGCGCCGGCCGCCATCTCCGCCACCTTGGCCTGCGCGGTGGCGAGCGCGGTCTTCACCTGCTCGTTGGCTGAGTTTTCCTCGAGCGCCTTCTCGCAGGCCGGGACCGCGTCCGCGTACCGGGCCGTGGCCACCAGGTCCAGGCAGCTCGCGGTGTCCGGGCTCTCGCTGGCCGAGCTCGGGGCCGCGCCGACGTCCGGCTTGGCCGCGCTCTCGGCGCTGCTGGCTGGAGCCGCAGGAGCCGCCGGAGCGGCCGGTGCGGTGGCGCCGGCCGAGCTCTGGTCCGCCTTCTGCCCACAGGCAGTCAGGCCGAGAATCGCGAATGCAATGTAAACCCCTCGACGCATGGAACCTCCCCTGCCCAATTCCGTGGGCGCAATCGATGCTACACCCGACACCGAACGGCGTCGCCGGGCGCAGTCACGGCGGGCGGGTATCTTTCGCCCTCGATGTCGGGGAGGAGCGCGGCTCGGGTCGCTGCGGGGCTTGGGGCGCTGCTCGGTCTCGCGGGCTGTGCGGCGCTGCCCTGGCCCAGCGGCTTCGAACGCGGCAGCTCCGTATTCGCGGCCGGCGAGCTGCTCGACCTGCGCGGCTCGGTGCACGTACACACCCGCGTGTCGCACGACAGTCACGGCGGCCCCGGTGAGCTGATCGACGCGGCCCACGACGCCGGCATCGCCTTCATCGCGCTCTCCGAGCACCCGTATCGGGCGCAGCTCGACCCGGCGAACGGGGTGATCGAGGGCGTGCTCTTGATTCCCGGCTGGGAGGTGAAGTCGGCGGGCGCCTCGATCCTGGCGCTGGGCGTCGAGCAGCGCGGGCAGCTGCCGCACGACCCGGTGCGGCTGGTCGGCGAGATCCACCAGCGCGGCGGGCTGGCATTCGTGGCGCACCTCGAGTCTTCGGAGCTGTCCGATCCCGAGCGCTACGCGGCGGCCGCGCCCGACGGCATCGAGATCGTGAACCTGCACGCGGCCGCGCTCGAAGTGGGCGTGCGGCTGGCGCTGGGCGAGCTGTTCCTGCCCGCGGCCTGGGCGATGCGGCCGCTATTGGCCGCGCCGACCGCGAACCTGGGCCGTTTCGCTTCGCTGCCGAGTGTCCGCGCCCTGGTCGGCGGCGTCGACGCGCACGCGAAGTTCCGCGTGCTGGGGCCGCTCGGCGGCAAGCTCGACCGCTACCGCGACGTGTTCCGGCTGGTCACGACTCACGTGCTGGCGCGCGAGCGTTCCACGGCCGGCGTGCTCGACGCGCTGCGGGTCGGGCGCAGCTACGTCGCTTTCGAAGGGATCGCGCCGGTGAGTCACTTCGGAGTGTCTCGCACCGCCGAGGGCTACGCAGTCACGGCTCCCGACGTGGCCCGGCTGGAGCTGGTGTGCGCGGGCGCGACCGCGGCGTCGCAGGTCGCGGCCGAGGCGGTGCTGCGCCCGCCCGCCGACGCAGAACGGTGTCACGTCGAGGCCTGGCAGGGCGACCGACTCTGGGTGATCACGAGCCCGCTTCCCGACGGCGGCGGGGCGCCGGGAGTTTTGCTGTAATCGCCGCGATGAACGGCTCCGTCGCCCCCGCCGTGCTGCGCTTCGACGACCTCGACAAGTATCTGCTGCACAAGAACGGGAACTACCTGTACAAGGTCCCGTTCGAAGGCCGCTGGGCCGTCTTGAAGCTCTACTACGGCAGCCTGTCGATGACCCGCTACGCGCTGAAGAGCGCGGGCAACCTGTTGCTCGCGAATCAGACGGCGGTCCTGCCCTGGTCGCGGCGGCGCACCGAGCTCGACTGCATCCGCTTGTGGCGCGACGCGGGCTTCCGCGTCTTCGGCGTGTACGACGCTGTGGTCGAGGGTCTGCCGCGCGACGGTCACGCGCTGTTCGAGTGGGTCGACGCGCCGCGCTTCGTGCACTACTTCGCGGACCGCGCGACGCCGCTCGAGACACGTCTCGCCACCTGGCGCCGCTTCCTGCCGGTCTGGCACCGCCGCCACCGGCTGGCCGTCGAGCGGCGCGAGCCGCGCTTCGTGCACGAGAACGGCGACCTGAAGCACGTGATGATCGTGGGCGACGAGTTCCTGTTCTTCGACTTCGAGACGGTGTTCCGCGCGAAGAGCCGCGTGCGCGAGGTCGTGGCGCGCGAGATCCTGTGTTACTTGAAGTCACTCGCGCGCACCGTCGGCGACGAGTTCGAAGCGTTCCTGCTCGAGACCGTCGCGAATTACCCGGGGCGCGACCTGTTGCGCTACACGCACGAGTTCGCGTTCGCCGATCCCAACCCGCTGGTGCGCGTGGGGCGCAAGCTCGACCTGGCGTTCCGCGAGCGCGCGCAGAAGCCGTCGTCGAAGTACCGGATCGCGGCGCGACTCGACCAGCTGCTCGGGCGCGCATGAGCGCGCAGGGCGGCGACGCGCTGCGCGTCGGCGGCCTCGATGCGCTGCGCCTGGCACGCTCCGAGCGCGGCGACGGCCGACACCAGACGGTGTCGGCGCGGCTGGCGGGCCGCGAGGTCGTGATCAAGATCTACGGCCGCAAGCGCGGCCGGCTCGCCACCGGCCTGCGCTCGTTCGGTCACCGCTTCCTGGTCGGCAAGAGCGCCCTCGACGCGCGCGCGCGCCGCGACACCGAGGCGCGGCTGCTCCAGCTCTGGGCCGAGCACGGCTTCGCGGTGCCGCGCGTGCTGCCGCTGTCGCTGCCCGAGCCGATCGCCGAGCCGTATCTCGTGCTGGAGCGGATCGAGGGCGGGCTGGTCGACGCGCGCCTGCGCGACCCCGCCGCGAGCGGGCTCGAGCCGGCGCTGGCGGCGTTCGCGACCGCGCAGAGCCGGCGCCACGACCTGGCCGAGAAGCTGCGCGAGCCCGGGCTCGTGCACGCGCACCCGAGCTTCGCGCACCTGATCGACCGCGCCGGAGTGTTCACCTACTTCGACTTCGAGTACGCCTACACCGATGCGCGCCGGATCGAGTCGCTGGTCGACGTCGAGCTGGCCGGCTTCATCGGCTCGCTGCAGCGCGCCGCGGGCGCGCGCGCCCAGGGGCTCTTGCGCGAGTGGCTGCGGGGCTACACCAATCGGTGTCGGCTGGAGCGCGCCGCGAGCGGCGGCGCGATCGGCCGCTTCCGCGGGCTGGCCGGACTGTCGCAGTGGCTGCCGTTCCTGCGCGGGCGCGGGCCGCGCCGGCTGCGCCAGAGCGTGGCCGCGCTGGGCGCCGCGCTCGAGCGCTCGCGCTAGATCGGGGCCTCGCCCGCCACCGGCAGGCGCAGCACGAAGCGCGCGCCGCCGGGCGAGGTCGCCGTGACGTCGCCGCCGTAGGTGCGCGCGATCGCGCGCGCGATCGGCAGGCCCAGGCCCGTGCCCGCGCCGGTCCCCCCGCGCGTCGAGTAGTAGCGCTCGAACACGCGCTCGAGCTGGTCGGGTGGCAGGCCCTTGCCGCTGTCCCAGACCGAGATCTCGGCCGCGCCGCCGAGCGTGCCCACGTCGACGGCGACCTTGCCGCCCAGCGGCGTGTGGCGCAGCGCGTTGTCGAGCAGGTTCACGATCGCCTGCCGGATCCAGACCGCGTCGGCCTCGACCCAGGCGCTCTCGCCGCGGCACTCGAGCGAGATCTCGCGCTCCTCGGCGATCACGCGCAGATGGTCGACCAGCTCGCGCGCCAGCTCGAGCAGATCGAAGCGCTCGCGCGCCGTGGGCTCGCCCATGCCGCTCTCCAGCTTCTCGAGCAAGAGCAGCCGGTTCACGAATCGGATCAGGTCGTCGACTTGCTCGATCGCCGTCGCCACGGGCTCGCTGGCGTCGCCGGCGCCGGCGGCGTCGAGCTCGAGGTGGCCGCGAATCGCGGTCAGCGGCGTGCGCAGCGCGTGCGCCGCGTCGGCGGTGAGCCGGCGCACGCGCAGCACCTCTTCGCGGATCCGGTGCAAGAGGTCGTTCAGCACCGCCGCCAGCCGGTCGATCTCGTCGCCCGAGCCGGTGCGCGGCAGGACGCCGTCGGGCAGGCTGCCGAGCGCGCGCGCCTGCGCCGCGATCCGCGACACCGGCCGCAGCGAGCGCGCAGCCACCCAGTACGCCGACAGCGCGCCCAGCACCGCGATCGCCAGCAGCGACGTCGCCAGGTTCTTGCGCAGGCCCCAGTACCAGCGCTGCGTCTCCTGCAGGCTGATCCCGATCGCCACGTGGTACTCGCCGACCCACGCCTCGAGCGCGCGCACGCGCCGGGCGCCGCTGCGGCTGCGCGGGTGGGCGAACTCCCAGTAGTAGAGCTTGGGCGGGCCGATCGTGCCGTGCGCGCCGGGGAAGCCGGCGTCGGGCACGTTCAGGCTGTGGGCGACGATCTTCCCGTCGGCGTCGCGCACCTCGATGAACAGCTCGTCCTCGCGGCGCTGGCGCTGGCTGGCCTCCTGGATCCACTCGGCCAGCGCCGGGGTGCCCAGGACCAGCCGGATCTCGCCCAGGTCCTCCTCGAGCCGATCGTCGATCTCTTCGGTGAAACCGTGCTTAAAACGCTCCAGGACCCATACGTTCTGCAGCGCGACGAGACTGACCACCACGGCGAACACCGCGAGCGCGATGCGCAGCCGGATGCTGCGGTTCACGTCGCGGCGGAGAGCATGTAGCCGACCCCACGACGGGTGTGGATCAGCTTCTTCTCGAACGGCTCGTCGATCTTGCGCCGCAGGTAGCGGATGTACACGTCGATCACGTTCGAGAAGCTGTCGAAGTTCATGTCCCAGACGTGCTCGGAGATCATCGTGCGAGTCACGACCTCGCCGGCGTGACGCGCGAGATACTCGAGCAGGGCGAACTCCTTCTGAGTCAGGTCGAGCTTCTGGCCCGCGCGCTCCGCCTTGCGCGCCAAGAGGTCGACGCGCAGGTCGCCCACCTCGAGAAGGCTCGGACGGGCGGTTCCGCGCCGCAACAGCGCGCGCAGGCGCGCCAGCAGCTCGGCGAAGGCGAAGGGCTTCGGCAGATAGTCGTCCGCGCCGGCGTCCAGACCGCGCACCTTGTCGTCGATCTCTTCGCGCGCCGACAGCACCAGTACCGGAGTGGCTCGGCCGCCCGAGCGCAGCTCGCGCAGAACCGACAGCCCGTCGCGGCGCGGCAGCATCAGGTCGAGCACGATCGCGTCGTAGGGGTTGACCAGCCCCAGCCGCAGGCCGTCCTCGCCGTCGACGGCGGAATCGACTGCAAAGCCCGCCTCGCGCAGGCCGCGCTCCACGAAACTCCGCACCCTCAGCTCGTCCTCGACCACGAGTACCCGCATGAGAAGCAGGGTAGCCCGGGGCCCCCGGATTCGCCGCGCTACCGCCATGAGGACAAACCAGAGATACTGCGCGCCATGGTGGAGGAGCGGCGGCCGGGCCTGATCGTGGCCCGCGTCCTGGTCGGGCTGGCGCTGGTGGGCTCGACGCTCTGGCTGCTCCATCCCTTCCTGGTTCCAGGGGTTTGGGCCGCAATTGCCGCCTACATGACCTGGCCGATCTACGCGCGCGTACGGGCCTGGACCCGCTGGCCGGCGGCAGCTGCGCTCGTGGTCACGCTGTTCTTCGCGCTGGCGATCGCGGTGCCCGTGGGCTGGCTCTTGATCGCCTTTGCGTCGCAGGCCTCGCTGGTCGCGAACCGCGTGCAGGAGTGGGTCGCCGCCGGAGCGCAGCTACCGGGGTGGATTACCAACACACCATGGCTCGCGCGCTGGGTCGCCGAGCTGCGCGAGAGCCCGCTATTCGGGCCCGCCGCCGCGGGTGAGTGGGTCGCGCGCTACGGACAGACGGGCTCGCAGTGGGCAGTGGCGCTGGGCAGCGGCATCGCGCGCAGCGTGCTCGAGTTCGGGATCATGCTGATCGTACTGTTCGCGCTGTATCTCGACGGCGAGCGGGTCGCGGGTCACGCGCGCCGGCTGGCGCTCTTGATCGTGCCCAGCAACGACGACCGGCTCGTCGACAGCGTGGGCGCGATCGTGCGCGCGGTGGTGTTCGGTCTGCTCGGCACCGCGGTCGCGCAGGGCGTGCTCGCGGGCATCGGCTTCGCGATCTTCGGTGTGCCGTCGCCGGTGTTCTTCGGCTTCGCCACCGCGCTGTTCTCACTCGTGCCCGGGGGCTCACTCGTGATCTGGGGCGGCGCCTGTGTCTGGCTGTGGGCCCAGGGCTGGCTGTGGGCGGCGATCGGCCTGGCGGCCTGGGGCGGCCTGCTCGTGAGCTCGGTCGACAACCTGCTGCGCCCGCTCCTGATCAGCGGTCACAGCCCCACGCGCATTCCGTTCATGCTGGTGTTCTTCGGCGTGGTGGGCGGGCTCGGCAGCCTCGGGCTCCTGGGCATGTTCGTGGGGCCGGTGCTCCTGGCCGTGGGCTTCGGGCTGTTGATGGAGTTTCCGACGCGCTATCGCAGCGCGGGCAGCGACTGACGCAGCTTGGCGTAGCCCTCCCACGGGTCGCGCGAGAGCTTGGCCAGGCGCTTGGGCACCGTCTCGACCGAGAAGCGCTGCGGGTCGAGCTTGGCGGACAGCTCGCTCCAGGCGATCGGCGTCGCCACCGGCGCGCCCTCGCGGGCGCGCGTGGAGTAGGGGCAGATCGCGGTCGCGCCGCGGGCGTTGCGCAGATAGTCGAGGAAGATCTTGCCGCGGCGCGCGGCCTTGGAGGCCTTGGCGAGGTAGAGCGCGGGATTCCGGGCGACCAGCTCGTCGACGAGCGCGCGCGCGAAGTCCTTCGCCGAGTCGAAGTCGGCGTGTGGCACGATCGGTGCCACCACGTGCAGGCCCTTGCCGCCGGTGGTCTTCGCGAAGCTCTCGAGCCCCAGTGACTCGAGCCGCTCGCGCAGCGCGCGCGCGGTGGCGACGGTCTCCGACCAGGGCACGGCCGGGTCGGGATCGAGATCGAAGATCAGCTGGTCGGGGTGCAGGACGTCGGGCGCGCGCGAGGTCCAGGCGTGGATCTCGAGCGCGCCGAGCTGCACCAGGCCGAGCAGGCCCGCGGCGTCGACGATGGTCATGTAGTCGGCCACGCCGCCCGACTCGCGCACCGAGATGGCGTGGATCGCGGCCGGCGTGCCACGGCCGGGGTGTTTCTGGAAGAAGCCGGCCTTGCGCCGCCCTTCCGGGTGGCGCACCAGCATGAGTGGCCGGCCCGCGACGTGCGGCAGCAGGAACGGCGCCACCTCGGCGTAGTAGAGCGCGAGCCCCCGCTTGGTGAGTCCCAGCTCGGGATAGAGCACGCGCTCCGGGTGAGTCAGTCCCTGGGCCGGGTCGGGTACGCCGGATTTCTTCGCCATCCTCTGGCTCACTCGTCGGGTGCGGGCGGGCTTCTCGGGAGTCACTTGTCCGGCGGGCTTGTCCTCGCGCAGGCCTTGAAACGACGCGTGCCGGACGCGGCCGTCGCGCGTGCGCTCGGTGAACTCGACCTCGGCCACCAGCTCGGGCCGCACCCAGCGTACCCCGCGCGCCTCGGAGCGCGGGGGCGGCGGCTCGAAGGGCGACGCGCCCTGCTCGAGCGGCCGCAGCTTGCGCCGCAGCTCCGCGAGCGAAGCCGCGCTGAAGCCGGTGCCCACCTTGCCCGCGTAACGCAGCGCGCCGTGCTCGTCGTGCGCGCCGAGCAAGAGCGCCCCGAAGTGCTGGCGCGAGCCCGCCGGCGCGGTGAACCCGCCGATCACGAACTCCTGGCGCGACGTGCACTTCACCTTCAGCCACGAGCGCGAGCGCCCCGACTCGTAGGGCGCGTCGGCGCGCTTGCAGAGCGCGCCCTCCGCGCCGAGCTCGCAGGCCTTCGCGAAGAACTCGGGGCCGCGGCCGATCACGTGGTCGGAGTAGCGCGCGCGGTCGTCGGCGCCCTTCAGCAGGTCGCGCAGCAGCTCCTTGCGCTCGACCAGCGGCAACGCGCGCAGGTCGCACCCGTCCAGGTGCAACAGGTCGAAGCAGAAGTAGACGCAGCGTGAGTCGTCGCGCGCGGACAGCGCGTTCTGCAGCGCCTGGAAGTCACTCCGGCCGTCGCGCAGCACCACGACCTCGCCGTCGAGCAGCGCCTGCCGCGCCGGCAACGCCGCGAGCGCGCGCGCGAGCGTCGGGAAGCGCGAGCTCCAGTCCAGCGCGTTGCGCGAGCGCAGGGTCACGGCGCCGCGCTCGAGCCGGGCCTGGATCCGGTAGCCGTCGAACTTCAGCTCCTGCAGCCAGGCGGCGCCCTCGGGCGCCGCGCTCACCAGCGTGGCGAGCTGCGGCGCCACGAAGTCGGGCAGCGGATCGCGGCCGCTGAGCCGGCGGCGCGGAGTGACTCGCGGCGCGCGCTTGCGGCCCGCGTCCGGCGCTACCCGGTCGTCGCTGCCCTTGAACAGGAGCCAGCTCTGCGAAGAGGCAGCCTCGCCGCGGCCGCGCGCCCGGGTGCGGATCAGGTGCCAGCGGCCGTGCAGCTTCTGGCCTTCGAGCGTGAAGTCGAGTCGGCCGCGCGCCAGCGCCGCGGCCGCGTCGCCTTCCGGCTGCCAGGTGCCGCGGTCCCAGATCTCCACGCTGCCGGCGCCGTACTGACCCTCGGGAATCACTCCCGCGAATCCGCCGTACTCGAGCGGGTGGTCCTCGGTGCGGACCGCGAGTCTCTTCACCTTCGGGTCGAGGCTCGGCCCCTTCGGCACCGCCCAGCTCCACAGGACACCGGCGTGCTCGAGCCGGAAGTCGTAGTGGAGCGCGCGCGCCGCGTGCTTCTGGACGACGAAGCTCGGCCCCGGGCTGGGCCGTCCCGAGCGCCGCGCGCGAGCGCCACCGCGCGGCTCGGGCGTGCGGGCGAAGTTTCGCCTGCGCCGATACTCGCGAAGCGCCATTGCACCGCTCCAGTCTGCAGGCCCCGTGCCACAGATCGCGACTCAGTCGGCAGGGCTCTTGCTATTCCTAGCGCAGAGATGGCTGCAAGAGCACGACGGGCTGCGAAGACGCGAAGTGTACGAAACGCAGAGACTCCGGCGCGCGCGCTGTGGAAGGGCGTGATTCGCGCCGACCGGGTGTCGCTGCCGGTGAAGCTTTACGCGGCCGCGCGCGAGGCACGGATCGGATTCCACCTTTTGCACGCAGCGGACCGCGTGCGGGTGGAGCAGCAGATGGTGGATCCGAACACGGGCAAGCCCGTTCCGAACCACGAGATCCGGCGCGGCTACCCGCTCGACGGCGAGCGCTTCGTGGTGCTGGAGCCCGAAGAGCTCGAGAAGCTCACGCCCGCGCAGTCACAAGACATCCAAGTGACTCGCTTCGTGCCGCCGGGCGCGGTCGCGCCCGGCTGGTACGTGCGTCCCTACTACGTCGGGCCCGACGGCGACGTGGCGGGCTATCGCGGTCTGTGCCAGGCGCTCGCCCGGCGCAAACGGATCGGCATCACGCACTGGACCATGCGTTCCACGAGCTACGTCGGCGCGCTGCTGGCGCACGACGGCGGTCTCGCGCTGGTGCGGCTGCGCCACCGCGACGAAGTCGTGTCTGCCGAGGAGCTGTCCGCGTCCGAGGGCCGCGCGCCCGATCCGCTCGAGCTGGCGATGGCGGAGCAGCTGGTCTCCGCGCTCGCCGGCGAGTTCGATCCCACCGCCTTCCGCGACGAGCACCGCGCGCGGCTGCAAGCGCTGCTCGACGCCAAGGCCAGCGGCCGCAAGCCCCAGCTGGCAGCGCTGCCGCGGCGCGCGCCCGCGCCCGAGCTGGCGAGCGCGCTGCGCCGCAGCCTGGAGCAGCTGAATCGCAGCGGAGTCACGAGGAGCCGAACGCGTGGCGCGTGACGAAGCCCAGGAGCCCGGCCGCAACGCCCGCGGCGCGATCTGGTCGGGGACGCTCGCCTTCGGGCTGGTGAGCATTCCGGTCGAACTGTATCCCGGCGTGCGCGACACGGCGCCCTCGTTGCGCATGCTGGGTCCCGACGGCACGCCGCTGCAGCGCCGCTTCTTCTGTCCCGATCACGGCCGCGAGCTGTCGCGCGAGGAGCTGGTGCGCGGCTACGAGCTCGACGACGGCCGCACCGTGGTGGTGAGTGACCAGGAGCTGGAGCGCGTCGAGCCCAGGAAGAGCCGCGAGATCGACCTGCGGCGATTCGTCGACGTGGCCGCGCTCGATCCCATCTACTTCGAGCGCGCCTACTTCCTGGTGGCGCGGGCTGGCTCGGACAAAGCCTATCGCCTGCTGGCGCGCGTGCTGGAGCGCTCCGGTCGCGCCGGCATCGCCACGTTCGTGATGCGAGACAGGGAATATTGGGTCGCGATCTTCGCCGAGCACGGCGTCCTGTGCGCCGAGACGCTGCGCTTCGCCGACGAGATCCGGCGACCCGACTCACTCGCCCGGCTCGGCACGGGCAACGGGCGCGGCAAGCCGGCCGGCGAGCAGGCCTGGGAGCGCGCCATCGGCGCGCTGTCCGAGCCCGGGCTCGACGGCGAGGATCTCGACGATCCCCACGCGCGGGCGCTGCGCGCGCTGGCCGAGCGCAAGAGCCACGAGCGCGATGCGGTCGTGACTCGCGGCGAGGCCGAGCCGGAGGCCGAGGGCGGCGAGCTGATCGACCTGGTGCAGCTGCTGAAGGAGCGCCTGGCCGGCAAGGCGCGGAAGCACACGCGGCGCAGTCAGCCCGCGCGCCGGCGGCGTCAGTCGAAGAGCTGAATCTCGGGCGGCACGAGATAGCTGCCGTTCACCCAGATCCGGTCGAGCCGCCGGGTCGCGATCCGCCAGCCCTCGCCGGTGCGGCGCCAGGTGTCGCTGTAGCGGCCGCCTTCGCTGGTGAGCGCGGGCGTGCCGTCCTGCTTGATCTGCACGTGAGTCGCGACGAGATACGCGGTCGAGCTGGCCGCGTCGCCGCGCAGCTCGACCAGCGGGTTCGAGATCACGTGCTGGGTGGCTTTGAAGATGCGCATCGCGCCGGCGAGCCAGGCGCCGAGCTCGGCGAACGAGAGCTCGGCGCCGCGTTCGAGCGCGTAGTGGATGCGCGCGTCGGGGGCGAACACGCGCTCGAGCGCCTTCCAGTCCTTGGCGTCGATGGCGCGCGCGTAGGCGTAGAGCAGCTGCGTGATCTCGGCGAGATCCCGCGCGGGGTCGGCCATCAGATCGCGCGCTCGCGGTTGGCCCAGAACGGATCGCGGAGCTTGCGCTTGTAGAGCTTGCCGTTCGGATCGCGCGGCAGCTCCGGCAGGAAGTCGATCGTCTTGGGCGTCTTGAACTTGGCCAGCTTGTCGGCGCAGAAGGCCAGGATCTCGGCTGCCAGCGCCGGTCCAGGAGTGACTCCCGCCGCGGGCTCGATCACCGCCCTGACCTCTTCGCCCCAATCCTCGTTCGGGATGCCGAAGACCGCGACGTCGCCCACCTTGGGGTGGGTCAACAGCACGTTCTCGATCTCGGCCGGGTAGATGTTCGCGCCGCCCGAGATGATCATGTCGATCTTGCGGTCGCACAGGAACAGGTAGCCCTCTTCGTTGAGATAGCCGACGTCCCCGACCGTGAAGTAATTCCCGATCCGGTTCTTGCGCGTCTTCTCCTGGTCTTTGTGGTACTCGAAGTCGGCGACGCCGAGCCGCATGTAGACCGTGCCCTGCTGGCCGGTCGCGAGCTCCTTGGCCTCGTCGTCGAAGATCTTGATCTCGGCGCCGCGCCAGGCCTTGCCAACCGTGCCCGGGAACTTGCGCCACTCCTGCGGAGTCACGAGCGTGCCGCCGCCCTCGGTCGCGGCGTAGTACTCGTAGATCGAGTCACCCCACCAGTCGAGCATGCGCCGCTTCACGTCGGGCGGGCAGGGCGCCGCCGCGTGCACCATGGTGCGCGTCGAGCTGCAGTCGTACTTGGCGCGGACGTCGGCCGGCAGGCCGAGCATGCGGTGGAACTGAGTCGGCACCATGTGACTGGTGGTGACCCTGTACTTCTCGATCAGCCGCAGGCAGTCCTCGGGGATCCACTTCTCCACCAGCACCACCGGGTGGCCCATGTTCAGCGACGCCGAGCCGAACACGAGCACGGCCGTGTGGTAGAGCGGCGAGCCGATGAAGTGGACGTTTCCGTCCTCGGGCTGGATCCCGAACATCGCCAGGAAGCCGGTGAACAGCGTGGCGATCGTGTCGGGGTCGATCGGCGCCAGCGGCCGGCGCACGCCCTTGGGCTTGCCGGTCGTGCCCGAGGTGTAGTTCATGACCGCCCCGGCGGTGCGCTCCGGCGGCAGCGTGGTCGGCTGGCCGCGAGTCAGGTCCGAGAACGGGCGGAAGCCGGGAATCTCGCCGAGCGCGAAGCGCGCCTGCGCCGGGAGTCCGATCTCGTCGGCCGCCGCGCGGCAGGTGTCGCCGACGCGCTCGTGCGCGATGAAGGCCTTGGCCTCGCTGTCCTTCACGATGTAGGCGATCTCGCTGGCCGCGAGGTGCCAGTTGATCGGCACGAGATACCAGCCGCACTGCGCGCACGCGAGATAGACCGCCAGGAACTCGGCGCAGTTGGGCATCGCGATCGCCACGGCATCGCCCTGCGAGAGCCCCGCCGCGCGCAGACCGTGCGCGACCTGGTTCTGCAGCGCGAACAGCTCGCCGCGTGTCCATTCCCTGCCGTCCGGCGCCGCCAGCGCCAGCACGGATGGGTCCTTCTTCGCGAAATTCCAGAAGCCGAGATCGGCCATGCGAGAACTCCCTCGAGTGACTCGTGAGTCCCTAAGCTCTGTGGTCGGCGACGATGTAGGTCGAGAAGTACTGCGAGCCGCCGCCGTAGGCGTGTCCGAGCGCCTTGTGCACGCCGTCGACCTGGTGCTCGCCGGCCTGGCCGCGCACCTGCATCGCCGCCTCGGCGAAGCGGATCAGGCCCGAGGCCCCGATCGGGTTCGACGACAGGACGCCGCCCGACATGTTCACGGGCAGGTCGCCGTCGAGCGCGGTCGCGCCCTCGTAAGTCATGCGCCAGCCCTGGCCCTCCTCGGCGAAGCCCATCGTCTCCATCCACATGGGCTCGAACCAGCTGAAGGGCACGTAGATCTCGGCGCAGTCGATCTCCTGGCGCGGGTTCGTGATGCCGGCCTTCGCGTACAGGTCCTTCGCGTTCATGCGCCCGGCCAGCGGGTTCACCTGATCGCGGCCCGCGAACATGGTTGGCTCGGAGCGCATGGCCGTGGCGTGCACCCAGGCCGGCTTGCCCGGTGACTTCCTGGCGGCGCGCTCGCTGCCGAAGATCATGGCGCAGGCGCCGTCCGACGACGGACAGGTCTCGAGATAACGGATCGGGTCCCACAGCATGGGCGAAGCCATCACCTGCTCGAAGCTGACTCCGGGGAGCTTCACGTGCGCGTACGGGTTCTTGAGCGCGTTCTGGCGGTCCTTCACCGCCACGCGGATGCCGGTGTCTTCCGGCGCGCCCGAGCGGCGCATGTAGGCGCGGATCAGCGGGGCGAAGTAGCCGCCCGCGCCCGCGACCACGGCTACGCTGAACGGGGTCGAGACGGTGAGCGCCCACATCGCGTTCGACTCGGACTGCTTCTCGAACGCCACGCACAGCACGCGCTCGAACGTGCCCGCCTCGACCAGCGACGAGGCCACGATCCCGGTCGAGCCGCCGACGCTGCCGGCGGTGTGCACGCGGATGAGCGGCTTGCCCGCGGCGCCGAGTGAGTCGGCCAGGAACAGCTCGGGCATCATCACGCCCTCGAACATGTCCGGCGCCTTGCCGACCACCACGGCGTCGATGTCCTTCCACGACAGATCGGCATCGGCCAGCGCAGCTTGCGCAGCCTCGCGAACGAGGCCGGGCATCGACACGTCGATGCGCTTCGCGTCGTACTTCGTCTGGCCGATGCCGATGACCGCGCTGTGCTCGCCCATCAGTCTCCCTCCAGCACGCACACCAGGTTCTGCTGCAAGCAGGGTCCCTGGGTGGCGTGCGCGACTGCGCGGTTTCCGTGGCCTGCCATGATCCGGATCGCCGCTTCGCCGATCCGTACCAGCCCCGCCGCCATCAGCGGATGCGAGGCCAGTGCCCCTCCCGAAGGATTGATCTCGACGCCGTCGCCCAGGCCCAGCGCGGCGCGGAGAATCAGCTCTTGATGCGAGTAAGGCGCGTGCAGCTCGGCGAAGTCGACCTTGCCCTTGTGCACGCCGGCCTTCTGGCCCGCGATCTCGGTCGACTCACTGCGCACGAGCGGCCGGGCGCCCAGTGACTGCGGCTCGATCCGGTGGTCGATGCCGCGGATCCAGACCGGCCGCGAGCAGAGCTGGCGCGCGCGCTCGCCGGCCACCAGCACCAGCGCGGACGCGCCGTCGGTCACCGGCGGCAGGTCGTGCGCGCGCAGCGGCGAGCTCACGTACGGCTCGAGCAGGAGCTTCTCGACGTCGAACTCGCCGGAGACGACCGCGTGTGGGTTGGCGATCGCGTTGCGGCGGCTGCGCGCCACCACTTCGGCCAGCTCGCGCTCGCTCTTGCCCGTGGCCTCGAGGAAGGCGCGCGCCTGGATCGCCGCCAGGCTGTCGGCGTCGGGCCAGAGCGGAGTCACGGTATACGGGTCGAGCTGCAGCGCCAGCACCTCGGCGATGTCGCCCGGAGACGACTTGCCGAACGAATAGACCAGCGCCGAGTCGACGTCGCCGGTCTGGATCTTGATCCAGGCCTCGTACAGCGCCCAGGCGCCGTCCATCTCGACGTGTGATTCGCGGATCGGCGGCCAGGCGCCCACCGCGTCGAGCGCGCCCACGAAGGCGAAGCTCTGGCCCTGCAGGTAGTCACTCGAGCCCGAGCAGGTGAAGCCGATCTCGCTGCGCGGCAGGCGCGACGCCGAGACCGCCTCGCGCACCACCGGCATCAGGATCTCGATCTCGTTGCGCAGCTCGCGCGCCTTGGTGGACTGCGCGAAGGAGACGATCGCCACGTCGCGCACTACAGGTGCTCCTTGTAGCTGTCGTACTCGGCGTCGGGCTCGGCCAGCGGCTTGAAGTAGCGGATGCTCTGCATCGACGGTCCGAGGTCCTTCTTGTCGGCCCAAACCGCCTGTACGCGCATGCCCATGCGCACGTTCTCGAGCGGACACTCCTGCATCACGTGATTGAACGGGATGTTGGCGCCGTCGAGCAGCACCGCGACGCAGGCGTAGGGCGGCGTGAACGACAGATTCTCGGACGGCACGCGCACGATGCAGAAGGTGGTGACCGTGCCGCGGTCGGCGACCTGCACCTCTTCCTCGGTTGCGACCGCGCAGCGCGGGCAGGCGCCGCGCGCGGGCACGTACACGCGCCGGCACTCGACGCAGCGCTGGCCCAGGATCCGGCCCTCCGCGATCCCGCGCAGGAAGCGGCTCTGGGCGCGCCCGGTCACGTATTCGTAGTCGAGCACGACCGGAGTCACGATGCTCTTCACCAGCTCCATCTCAGGCCTCCGGCTCGAAGCAGGCCAGGTCTTTCAGCTCGCCCACGGTCTCGGCGCGCCAGCGCGGGCGCACGCGCATGCCGCTCTTCATCCGCGACTCGCTGCCGGCATCGACCGCGTGCAGCATCGGTGTGTCGGCGCCGTCGAGCTGGATCAGCGCGTAGGCGAACGGATGGGGCAGCGGCTGCTTGGTGCGCGGCTCGCTGACCCAGGTCCAGCTCGTGACTCGCCCGCCGGGTCCGACCGGGACGAAGTCCGTCGAGGTCGACTCACCGGTCGCGGGGTCGTATTCGGACGGCGGCACCAGCACCTTGCCCGCGCGCGTGCGGATGCCGACGAGCCGGCGCTCGCGCAGCTCGGCGAAGAAGCGGCCCAGCACCGGCCCGACCGAGCGCCGGTAGGCGTATTCCAGGTGGTGATTCGCCGTCAGCGGCGCTTCTTCGGCCACGTCAGTCTCCCCGCGGCCGCGCGTCGAGTGCGGCGCCTTCCAGCATGAGTCGCGCGGCGCTGCGCATCTTGCGCGAGACCGCGGCCGGATCCGGCTCGGCGCCGATCACCCAGCCGATCAGCGCCGCGAACCAGACACCGGTGAGCGCGTCCGCGAGCTCGCGCTCCTCGGCGCTCGCCTCGAACGACTCGAGCGGAGTGGTGAGCAGCTCGGGCGCGTCGCGCAGCGACGACACGATCAGGCGCGCGATGCGCCGGTTCGAAGCCGCGATCTGCTGCGCGGTCTCCTTCTCGCTGCCCGACATGGCGCGGATCAGCGCGCTGCCGAGCTGCGCGTTGCGCAAGAGACCCCGCGTGGCGCGCCGGAAGAAGCCGGTGACCCGCTCCTGCGCGCTGCGCCCGCTCGCGGGCCGCGCCGCCAGGCTCTGCTCGAGCCGGGTCACACCCTCGTCGAACGCGAACAGCAGGATGTCCTCCTTGCTGCGGAAGTACTTGTAGAGCGTGCCCAGCGCGACGTCGGACTTCTCGGCCACGTCGCGCAGCCGCACCGCGTCGAAGCCGCCCTTTTCGGCCAGCTCGACCGCCGTGTCGACGATCCGCCGCATGCGCCGGAGCTGGCTCGCCACGAGCTTCGGCGGAGCCCCGCTCGTTTTCTCGACGGCCAGTTGGCTCGCTCGGCGCATCGGCGGATTAGAACACGTTTCAAACCCGAGCCGCAATCCGATACGATGCGCCGATGACTCTCAAGCTCGGACTCCAGCTCGGCTACTGGCAGGCGCAGCCTCCGACCAACCACGTGCAGCTCGCTCAGGAGGCGGAGCGTCTGGGCTTCGACTCGGTCTGGACCGCGGAGGCCTGGGGCTCCGACGTGTTCACGCCGCTGGCCTGGATCGGGGCGCAGACCTCGCGCATCAAGCTGGCCACGGGCATCGCGCAGATCTCGGCGCGCACGCCGGCGTCGACGGCGATGCACGCGCTGACGCTCGATCACCTGTCGAAGGGGCGGGTGATCCTCGGGCTGGGTGTGTCCGGCCCGCAGGTGGTCGAGGGCTGGTACGGCCAGCCATTCGACAAGCCGCTCGCGCGCACGCGCGAGTACGTCTCGATCATCCGCCAGGTGCTGCGCCGCGAGTCACCCGTGGCGAACCCGGGGAAACACTATCCGCTGCCGTACACCGGCGAGGGTGCCTGGGGCCTGGGCAAGCCCTTGCGTTCGATCGTGCATCCGCTGCGCGCCGACCTGCCCATCTACCTGGGCGCCGAGGGCCCGAAGAACGTGGCGCTGGCGGCCGAGATCTGCGACGGCTGGCTGCCGCTCTACTACTCGCCGTTCCGGCCCGAGGTCTACGCAGAGTCACTCGCGCGCGCGAAGCCGGGCTTCGAGATCGTGCAGGGCGTGGTCGTGAACATCACCGACGACCTCGCCGCCGCGCTCGCGCCGGTGAAAGCCATGCTCGGCTTCTACATCGGGGGCATGGGCGCGAAGCAGCACAACTTCCACAAGGAGCTGATGTCGCGCATGGGCTTCGCCGCCGAGGCCGAGCGCATTCAGGAGCTCTTCTTCGAGGGCAAGCGCGGCGAGGCGATCGCGGCGGTGCCCGACAAGTTCGCCGACGAGATCTCGCTGGTGGGTCCGATCGAGCGCATCCGCGACCGGCTCGCGGCCTGGCGCGAGACGCCCGTGACGACGCTCTTGATGTCGTCCCACGATCCGGTGGTGATGCGAAAGATGGCGGAGCTCGCGCTGTAAGTAGCGCTGGACGCGAGACCGGCCGCGCGGTTAGGGTGCGGCCTCGCGTGCGGGGGGCGCGCGCCGGGAGGAGTCCGAGTGTCGAGCGCTAGCGCTGCGCTCTCGAGTCGCTGGGAGGCGTTGGCCGCGAGGCTGCCGGCCGAGCTGCGCTCGCGCACGATCGCCGAGGCGCGCGTGATCCGGCTGCCCGGGAACGTGCCGCCCTGGACCGACACCGGCGTGCGCATCGCCAAGGGCGACGAGATCTCGATCCTGGCCGAGGGCCGGATCGTGACTTCGCCCGAGGCGGGCCTGCACCTGCGTCCGCGCTACGCGTTGTGGGCGCGCGTCGGCGGCCGCGGTCCGATCTGGACCGGCACGCGCGACACCCAGAGCTTCCGGGCTGAGCGCGACGGCGTGCTCGAGCTCGCGCTCTACAACGGGGAGT
This sequence comes from Myxococcota bacterium, assembly GCA_035498875.1. GTDB lineage: Bacteria > Myxococcota_A > UBA9160 > SZUA-336 > SZUA-336 > VGRW01. The sequence goes on along the minus strand of DATJZP010000011.1, from coordinate 16,514 downwards.
GGAAGACGCCCGACGGCGTGCTGGGAACCCCGGTCGAGGCCTACGCGGGAGTCAGCGGCGCGATCGAGGCGCTCGTGATCCGCTGGCGCGGCGAGGCCGCGGCGGGGCTCGAGGCGGTGCGCCGCGCCGCGCTCGAGGAGCCGCTCTTCGCCGCCGAGCTCGAGCGGCTCGCGGCGCCCGCCGTGCGCCCCGCGGGCTGGAGCTATCTCTGGTTCCTCGGCCAGAGCGAGATCTACCGCGCGCAGCGCGCGAACGGCACTCACTCGATCGCCTGCCGCTGCCACGACGACGTGGCGATCCTGCGCCGGCCGATCGACGTGCCGCTCGACTCGAGCTCGCAGCTGCGCTGGCGCTGGCGCGTCGACCAGCTGCCGTCGCGCAAGCCCGAGGACTTCCTGCTCAGTCACGACTATCTCTCGGTCGCGGTGGAGTTCGAGAACGGGCGCGACCTGTCCTGGTACTGGAGCTCGAGCCTGCCGGTCGGGAAGAGCTTCGCCTGCCCGATCCCGCAGTGGACCGCGCGCGAGACTCACTGGGTGGTGCGCTCGGGCGACGACGGGCTGGGTGCGTGGCAGAGCGAGCGCCGTCCCATCCTCGCCGACTACCGGGCCGCGATCGGCGAGCCGCTGCCGCGGCGCGCCGTGGCGGTGTGGCTGATCGCGGTGAGTCTCTTCCAGCACGGCGAGGGCCTGGCCGAGTACGCGGACCTGGCCATCGAGAGCGGTGGCAAGACGATCGAGGTGATCGGTTGAGCGAGCGAGCCACCACCCGCTTCGGTCACTTCGTGGTGCGGCGGCGCCTGCCGATCGCATTCTTGTTGCTGATTTCGACCGCGTTCTTCTTCTATCCGATCCTGAACGCGCTCGTATCGGCGGCCGGTCACCCGCTGCCCGGTCCGAGCGTGCGCATCGGCAGCGACGCCAACGCGCAGCTCCCCGACCACCCGTTCATCCACGCGCAGGCCAAGTTCGCCGGTGACTTCGGAAACACCACCGCGGTCCTGATCCTGTACACGGTCGACGAGGGCACGATCTACACGCCCGAGAACCTGCAGAAGATCGACGACATCACGAAGTCACTCGACGGCTGGGACTACGATCCCCGCAGCGACGAGCGCACGGCCGAGAAGGAGCGGCTGGAGAAGGAGACCCACAAGACCAAGGCCGAGATCACGGCCGAGCTCGACCGCCGCTTCCCGCCGTATCCGGTGAATCACGACGCGGTGCGCTCGATCACGCACCTGTCGACGCGCATCATCGAGTACGAGAAGGACGGTACGATCAACGCCAATCTGTTGATGGAGAACCCGCCGGAGACTCAGAAAGAAGCGGACGAGATCCGGCGCAAGGCGAACGAGCTCATGCCCGACGAGGCGCGCCGGCTGCTCGTGTCTCCCGACGAGAAGGCTGCGCTGATCACGGCCGGCTTCGTGACCGACCGGCTGTCGAGCCTCGAGGTCTACCAGGCCGTGTTCGACCACCTGATGGCGCTGCAGAAGCGCGAGGCGGACGAGCACCACCACCTGTACATCACCGGTGCGCCGCTGGCGGTCGGGTACGTCCTGGCGCACAAGAACGAAATCGGGTTCTCGGTATTGGGGGCGGGGCTGGCGATCTTCGCACTGCTCTGGGCCTACTTCCGGCGCTGGCACGGGGTGCTGATCCCGATGGTGGCGGCGTTCGCCACCGTGATCTGGGGCACCGGCTTCACCGGCTGGGTCGGAATCATCTTCGATCCGCTGGTGCTCGTGATTCCCATGCTGATCACCGCGCGCGCGGTGTCTCACACGGTGCAGATGGCGGAGCGCTTCTTCGAGGACTACGAACGGCTGTACCCGATCTACGGCGACGCCCAGCGCGCGAAGCTCGAGGCGGCGGCGATCGCGATGGGCGAGCTGATCGTGCCGGGCACGCTCGGCATCCTGACCGACGTGGCCGGGCTGCTGGTGATCCTGGTGACCACGATCCCGCAGATGCGCGACCTGGGCGTGTTCGGTGCGTTCTGGGTCGCGTCGATCGCGGTGACCGTCGAGATCCTGCACCCGATCCTGATCTGCTTCCTGCCCGCGCCCAAGGAGTCGCAGCACTACACGCCCCAGATCATGCGCCGCTTCGTGGGCACGCTCGGCGACCTCGTGACTCACCCGGTGGGACGCTGGGTGGTGGTCGGCACGTTCGTGGCGATCTTCGTCGGCTCGGCGGCGGCGGTCGCGGCCTGGTCGACGATCGGCGAGGCCAAGCCGGGCATCCCGCTGTTCTGGCCGAATCACCCCTTCAACCAGGCGATCGCGAAGATCGGCGAGAAGTTCGGCGTCGCCGACACGCTCACCATCTACGCCGAGGCCGACCGCAACGACGGCGTCGAAGATCACGACGTGCTGGTCGACATGCAGTCACTCGAGCGCAAGCTGAAGCGCGAGACGGGCGCGGTGGCGGTGGTGTCTCCGGTGCAGATCGTGCGCGTGGCGAACCGGCAGTTCCGGAACGGCGAGCCGAAGCAGGAGCTGATCCCGGACGGCGCGGCGGCGCGCGCCGCGCTGATCTTCATCCGGCTGAACAGCGCGCCGGGCGCGCTGTCGTCGATCATCAACGTGAACGGCACGGTCGCGCAGCTCACCGCCTTCTACCCCGACCACAAGGGCCCGACGATCCGCCGCGCGATCCGGACCGCCGAGCAGTTCATCGCCGACAACCCGATGGGCGCGATCCAGATCCGGCTCGATCAGAACCACGCCGCGCCGGGCGCGCCGTTCTGGGACCGCGCGCGAGTCACCGACTTCTTCTACTACATGATCGGGCCGCTCCTGCCGGCGCGCGCGCACACGCTGCAGGTGCTGCGCCAGCAGGACGGCAAGTACGTGCCGTTCGAGGTGAAGACCGTGACCAAGGACGGGCTCCCGCCCTGGCTCGATGACTTCCGCAAGGGCGCGCAGGACAAGTACGCGAAAGAGAAGGAGCACGTGAAGCCGGGTCACACCTTCACCTGGCCGGCGCGGCTCGCGAGCTGGGACGCCAAGGACGTCGACCAGTGGTTCGAGAACGACGAGCTGCGCATCCGCGCCGTGGCCGTGAACACCCAGGACCTGATCGTCGACGACCAGAAGGCCAAGGGCGCCGCGCCGACCTACCAGCCCACCCAGACCTGGACGCGCGGCGTGCAGTTCATCCTGGCCGGCGGCGCGCTCGGCACGCTCGCCGCCGTGAACGACGAGGTCGAGCGCGGTCACCTGGCCAACATCTCACTCATCTTGTTCGTGATCTTCGTGCTGCACTCGGTCACCTACCGCTCGGCGGTGAGCGGCGGGATCATCTTCCTGCAGCTCGCGACCGCCACGCTCCTGTCACTCGCCTACATGGCGGTGCGCGGCGTCGGGCTCAACATCAACACGCTGCCGGTGCAGGCGGTGGGCGTGGGCGTCGGCGTCGACTACGCGATCTACATCGTCGACCGGATCCGCCAGGAGATGGCGGTGCGCAAGGATCTGGACGAGTCGATCCGCACCGCCGTGCGCACCACCGGCATGGCGGTCACGTTCACCGGCACCACGGTCGTGGGCGGGATCGGCTTCTGGGTGTTCTCGAACCTGCGCTTCCAGGCCGAGATGGCGCAGCTCCTGATCGTGTTGATGGTGATCAACATGTTCGCGGCAGTCACTCTGGTGCCGGCGCTCTACTCGATCCTGCGGCCCGGCGTGGCCAGCTCGCTGCTGCGCCGCGACCAGGCCGAGGCGCACGTCGGCGCCGAGGCAGACGCCGCGGGCTGAGTCACAGCAAGTCGAGCTGCGCGCCGCCGGGGCGGCGGAAGGCGGCGCTCGAGAGCTCGGGGCCGTGCGCCGGAATCCCGCTGCGCTTGCGCGCGAGCGCGACCCACTCGGCGATCTGCTCGGCGAAGATGCCCTCGCCGCGGTGGCGCACGCCGAAGCGCGAGTCATTCAGCTTCCCGTCGCGGATCGATTCGATGCGGTGCAGGATCTTGTCGCGCCGGTCGGGGAAGTGATCGGCCAGCCAGGCCGCGAACAGCTCCTTCACCGAGTAGGGCAGGCGCACCATCTGCCAGCCCGCCCAGCGCGCGCCCGCCGCCGCGGCCGCGGCCACGAGCGCCGGAATCTCGTGGTCGGTGAGTCCGGGCACGATCGGCGCCAGGTTCACGCCCACCGGTACCCCGGCCTTCGCCAGCGCCTCGACCGCTGCCAGCCGCGCCCGCGGCTGCGCCGCGCGCGGCTCCATCTTGCGCGCGACGTCGGGATCGAGGCTGGTGAGCGAGATCGTGACCGACACCGCCTGGTGTCGGGCGAGCTCCTGGAACACGTCGGCGTCGCGCGCGACCAGACGGCTCTTCGTGATCACCGAGCACGGGTTGCGGAACTCGGCCAGCACCTGCAGGCAGCGGCGCGTGAGCCGCAGCTTGCGCTCCACCGGCTGGTAGCAGTCGGTGACTCCCGAGATCGCCACCACCTGCGGCTTCCAGCTCGGCCGCGCCAGCGTGCCGCGCAAGAGCTCCGGCAGGTCGTGCTTCACCACGATCTTGGTCTCGAAATCGAGGCCCGCCGAGAAGCCGAGATACTCGTGCGTGGGCCGGGCGTAGCAGTTGTGGGTGGCCAGGCCGGCCGCGAAGAACGTGCCCGTCGAGGTCTGGATGTCGACCACGTCGCGCACGCCGGCGGGCTCGATCGCCTCGATCGGCTCGGCGGACCAGGCCGGGCGGTGCCCGAACAGGCCCTCGAGCTTGCGGCGCAGGGCAGGGCGGCAGGCCGCGAAGAAGCGCATGCGCTCGCCCAGCGAGCGAGGCTCGGCGCTCAGCCCGAGTGCCGCGGCGTAGCGCCGCGCGCGCTCCAGCGCGGCCGGATCCGGCCGGGGCGCGTCGGCGTCGAAGAAGCCCGCGAGGTAGCCGCGCCGGTAGCTCGCGCTCGGGCGCTCGACGTGAACCAGCGCGTCGATCAGCCCCAGCGCCAGGAGCGAGCGCACGTCGACCTTCCACTCTCGCGAGCGCGCGCCGCGCCTGGAGTGAGTCTGGACCCCGCACAGCCAGCCGAAGCCCTTGAGATAGTCGACCACGCGCTCGAGCGGCTCGAGATCGCCGAGCACCACGCGCCAATAGGCTTCCTGGTGGCGGTAGCGGTCGCCGGCGGGCGAGAGACCCGCCACGTAGCCCGCGCGATAGTCCTCGTCGAGCTCGGGCGCGGGCTCGACCGCGATCCGGCGCAGCCAGCGGCCGGGCGCGAGCTGGCTCGTGCGCAGCCAGCGGCTGCTGCGCGCCTCGAGCCAGCGGTGCTCCGCCGTGGTCACGGCGCTCGCGCCGCGAGTCACCAAGCGCAATGTCTCCTTGCGCGACCACCACACCCGCTGCACGGTGGCGGCGCGCAGCTTGCGCGCGCCGCTGACGCAGTGCTCGTCGAACGCCACGAGTGAGTCGCCCGGACGCACCTCGCACAGCGGGCGCCAGCCGAAGTCGGCGTGCAGCACCGGCGTGTCCGGGTCGAGACAGTAGATGCAGCCGTGCTCGCAGCCGCGGTACGGATTGATGCCCACGTCGAAGCCGACGTCGGGACTCTGGTTGCGTGCGATCGCGGAGCGGGAGGCGTCCCGCAGATACTGGGTGCGCGGATCGGGAGCGAGCTCGTCGTCGAAGCCCGTCTCGGCATCGGGCTCGAGTGCGGAGCTCTCGAAGCGATTCGGGGGAGCGGCGGGGGTGCCTCGGCCTCGGATCGGCTCTCGGTAGCGAGCCATCGCCGGCAGCCTAGGCGAAAATCAGACGAAAGTCCAGCCTACGATTCGCATCCCCAACTGATACAGTCGCGCCATGACGCAAGAGCTCCTGTACGAGAAAGACGGGCCGATCGCGACGCTGACCCTGAACCGCCCGGAGCGCATGAACGCGATCTCCGGGCCGATGCTCGCCGCGCTGTCCGAGCGCCTGGTCGAGGCCAACGCGGACCGCGACGTGCGGGTCATCGTGATCACGGGCGCCGGCCGCGGCTTCTGCGCCGGGCTCGACCTCTCGGATGCCTCGAGCGGCAGCGGCATCGGCGGCGGCGGTGCGCCGATGCCCGCGACGCTCGACCTGCGCACGGCGCCACCGACGGTGCTCCACTCACTCGACAAGCCGGTGATCGCGGCGCTGAACGGCGGCGCGGCCGGCTACGGCATGGACCTCGCGCTCGGCTGCGACATCCGCATCGCCGGCAAGCGCGCCAAGCTCGCGGCGGCGTTCACCAAGCGTGGCGTGCTGCCCGAGTCGGGCGGCACCTGGCTCCTGCCGCGGCTCGTCGGCTGGTCGAAGGCGGCCGAGATCATCTTCACCGGCCGCACGCTCGACGCCGCGCAGTGTCTCGCGCTGGGCCTCGTGAGTCAGGTGGTCGACGACGAGGCGCTGCCCGGCGCGACGCGCGCGCTCGCCAACGAGATCGCGCAGAACGCGCCGCTCGCGGTGCAGGGCGCCAAACGCATGATGCGCATGGCGCTGTCGGAGCCGTTCGACGACCACGTGCACCACGTGTATCTGCAGCTTCTGCCGCTGTTCCAGAGCGCCGACTTCAAGGAAGGCGTCCGGAGCTTCCTGGAGAAACGCGACCCGAAGTTCCAGGGGCGCTGACGCGCAAACGATCCCTATCGGCCGTCCCCGTCGAACGGCCGCGGGGGAACTCGAAAGCTCGAGAAAGCCGCGCGGGACGCCCCCGCGCCGCCTATTTTTGCCTAGTAGCGGTCGCGATCGCGATCGCGGAACCCGCCACCGCCACCGCGCGGACCGCCGCCGCGCGGACCGCCGGGACCACCGGGACCACCGGGACCGCGGCGCTCGTTCGCTTCGCTGACGCGGAGCTTGCGGCCGCCAAAGTCCTGACCATCGAGCGCGTTGCGCGCCGTCTCGGCAGCGTCGGATTCCATCTCGACGAAGCCGAAGCCGCGCGACCGACCCGTCTCGCGGTCCGAGATCACGTTGGCCGACTCGACCCGGCCGTGCTTCTCGAACAACGCGCGCAGGTCCGCATCGTTGGTGGTGTACGGAAGATTCCCGACGTAGAGCTTCTTACCCAAAACAGATACCTCGGTGCCGGGTCCTCCTAGGACCGTTGGCGGCACCCTACTCGCCTTGACTCCGGCCCGGCATTTCCGGCGAGGGAGCCCATGCAAACACCTCCGAAATGGAGGCTACCGCCGCGGAGCTTATCACAGGCGTCGAATGACACCCCGGGAATCTGAAAAAAACGCTCGCTCGGCGGGCAGGATATGCGCAGATTCTGCAGGTCCGCCCGACGAGCGCGTGGGCTCAGCCGAGTGAGCCGAAGGCCTTGGCGTAGTCGACGCTGAGCCAGCGTTCGGGGCGCAGCCGAACGACGATGCTTTCTTCCCCCGCCTCGCCCGCGGCCAGGTAGGCGTCGCCCAGCTCCTTGCCCAGGTAGCGGTGGGCCAACACCCGCTGGTGTCGCTCGCGGTCGGCGCGCTCGATGCCGGCGATCGGCCCCTCGACCGAGACGTACTTGTAAGGCGGTTGCTCGGTCTGCACGCACAGGCTGAGCCGGTCGACCAGGAGCAGCCGCTGGCCCTTGCGCGAGTCGCGGTCGGTCACGAACCAAAGCTCGCGCCCAGGCTCGTACCCGTACCAGACCGGTACGGTCAGAGGTCCCCGCCCGGCGTCGGCGATGCTGAGCACGCCGACTCGTACGTCCGCGAGGAAGGCCTCCCGCTCGGCGCGGGTCATTCGGGTATCGGCCACGCGGCGACCCTACGCGTCGAACACGATCACGCTGCGGGCGGCCGTGCCTTTGCGCATCTCGTCGAAGGCGTGATTCACGTCGTCGAGCTTGAGCCGCGCCGAGATCATCTCGTCGAGCTTGAGCTGGCCCGAGAGGTAGAAGTCGACGTAGCGGGGCATGTCCACGCGGAAGCGGTTGTCGCCCATCATCGAGCCCAGGATCCGCTTGCCGCTGATCACGACGTCGAAGGCCGAGATCTCGGCGAGCTGGCCGATCGGCACCACGCCCACCCAGACCGCGGCTCCGCCCTTCTTCACCATCGCCAAGGCCTGCGCGGCGGTCTGCTTGGTGCCGATGCACTCGAAGGCGAAGTCGGCGCCGCCGCCCAAGAGTGACTGCACGGCTTTGACGGAGTCGCCCTCGGACGCGGAGACGCCGTCGGTCGCGCCCATGGTCTTCGCGAGCTCGAGCTTCCAGGGCATGGTGTCGACCGCGACGATCCGGCTCGCGCCGGCGATGCGGCAGCCCTGGATCGCGGACAGACCCACGCCGCCGCAGCCGATCACCACGCAGGTGCTGCCGGCCGGCACCTTGGCCGTGTTCAGCGCGGCGCCGAGGCCGGTGGTGACTCCGCACCCGATCAGGGCGGCGCGGTCGAGCGGCATGTCCTTGCGGATCTTCACCACCGCGTTCTCGTGCACCAGCATCTTCTCGGCGAACGACGACAGGTGCGCGAACTGGTTGATGGTGGCGCCGTCCTTCGACAGCCGCGGCGGGCCCGTGCGCGGACGCATGGTGGCCGCCCCGCCGCACATGTTGGGCCGGCCCGAGAGACAGTACTCGCAGTTGCCGCAGAACGCGGAGAGACAGCCGATCACGTGATCGCCCGGCTGAACGTGGGTCACGAGCTCGCCCACCGCTTCGACCACGCCCGCGGGCTCGTGCCCGAGCACGATCGGCGGCGGGACGGGGATCGCCTGGTCGATCACGTGCAAGTCGCTGTGACACACGCCGGTGGCGGCGGTGCGCAGCAGCACCTCGCGCGGCCCCGGCTGGCTGATCTCGATCTCCTCGATCCCGAGCGGCTGCTTGAAGGCGCGCATCACGGCGGCTCTCATGGGGTGTCCTCCGCCGCCGATTATCTCACGTGGGCGGAAGCAGCTTCTCGGTCAGCCAGCGGCGCTGCGCCATGGCGTCGCCGAAGGCGGGGCGCACGGTCTGCGCGCGCTTCATGTACAGGTGCGCGTCGCAGTCGAGCGTGAAGCCGAAGCCGCCGTGGAGCTGCACGGCGCGCGAGGCCGCGAACACGTACACGTCGCAGGCCTTGGCCTTGGCCATGCGCGCGAGTGACTCGCCGTCGGCGTGGCCGGCGTCGAGCGCGCTGGCCGCGGCGTAGACCAGCGAGCGCAGGCCCTCGACGCCGATCAATACGTTCACGAGCGGATGCTTCACCGCCTGGAACGAGCCGATCGGCTTGCCGAACTGCTCGCGCGTGGCGGTGTAGCCGGCGGTGAGCGCCAGCAGCGCGTCGGCGCCGCCCGCCATCTCGGCCGCCAGCGCGAGACAGGCCCAGGGAGTGAGTCGCCCGAGCAGCTCGGCTGCGCTCGCGGGCAGGATCGAATCGGGATCGAGCGACACCGCGTCGAGCGTCACGCGCGCGCTGCGGCGGGTGCGGTCGAGCACGAGCTCGGGCTCCACGCGCACGCCCGCCGCGCCCGCGGACACGATCGCGAAGCGCTCGCCCCGCCGCGCGACGAAGGCGTCGGCCAGCGCGCCGCCCCAGACCGCGCCGGCGCCGCCGGCCAGCACCAGCCGTGACTCGCCCGAAGCCAGCGGCCGCAGCCAGCGCTCGCGCTGCGCGTCCGACCCGCTCTGCGCGATCGCCAGGCCGGCGAGCGTCGACGACAGCAGCGGGCAGGGCAGGAGCCGGCGCCCGGTCTCCTCCATCACCACCGCGAGGTGCGCCGCGCCCAGGCCCGCCCCGCCGAACTTCTCGGGCACGCACAGGCCCAGCCAGCCCAGTGACCCGAGCTCGGACCAATCCGCGGCCTCCTCGCCCGAGTCACTCTCGGCGAGCGCGCGCACGCGCGCGATCGGGAAGCGCTCCTCGAGCCAGCGCCGCGCCTCGGCGCGCAACAGCGCGTGCTCCTCGTCGTAGCGGATCGCCGGGTTCATCGCGTCTTCGGCTGGCCGAGCACGCGCTCGCCCAGGATGTTGCGCAGGATCTCGCTGGTGCCGCCGGCGATCGTCATCGCGAACGAGTTCAGATACGAGCGCTGCCACTCCGCGTTCGCGGGCGCGTGCGGATCGCCGATCCACAGGCCTGCGCCGGGCCCGAGCAGCTCGCAGGCGAAGTCGGCCAGCGCCTGACCGTGCTCGGAGCTCGCGAGCTTCGACATCAAGGGCAGCGCCTCGGGGCGATCGCTCACCAGACCGGGCACGCGCGCGCGCGCCGCGTTGGCGCGCAGTGCGGTCTCTTCGATCCAGAACTGGGTGAGTCGGTCGCGCACCACCGGGTCTTCCAGCGCCGGCCGGCCGTCGCGCTCGAGCGAGCGCGCGAGCCGCGCCAGGCTCGCGACCTGCTCGGCGCCGCCGCCCTGGCCGCCGGCCGAGCCCTCGGCCGCGCCGCGCTCGAACTGCAGCGTGGCCATGGCGATCTCCCAGCCCTGGCCCTCGCGGCCCAGGAGTGAGTCGGCCGGGATCTCGGCCTCGTCGAAGATCACCTGGTTGAAGCCGCCCTCGCCGGTCAGCTTCAGCAGCGGCTGGACCTCGACGCCGGGGACCTTCATCGGCGCCAGGAAGTAGGAGATGCCGGCGTGCTTGGCGCCGGCGTCGTCGCTGCGCGCGAGCAGGATGCACCAGTCGGCGTAGCGCCCGAGCGTGGTCCAGACCTTGTGACCCGTGATCCGATAGTGACTCCCGGTGCGCTCGGCGCGCGTGCGCAGCGAGGCCAGGTCGCTGCCCGCGCCGGGCTCGCTGAAGCCCTGACACCAGATCTCGTCGCAGCGCAACAGCGGCTGGATGTAGCGCTTCTTCTGTGACTCCGTGCCGTAGCGCAGGATCACCGGGCCGGCCCACGACAGCGCCACCAGGTTCAGCAGGAACGGCGCGCGCCCGCGCGCCAGCTCCTGGTCGATGACTCGCTGCGTGCCGCGCGGCTTGCCGCCGCCGCCGAGCTCGCGCGGCCACTCCGCGCCCACGTAGCCGGCGTCGTAGAGCTTGCGCTGCCAATCCTGCAGCCAGTGGAACTGGCGGTCGTCGGCCACCTCGAGCGCGCTCTGCGGCAGCTTCCAGCCAGGGTCGCCTGGATGGTGGGCCGCGATCCAGGCGCGCAGCTCGGCACGCAGGTCCTCGTGTTCGTCCACGGGCGCGATCATACTGGAAGCCACGATGCGACTTTTCGATCTGTTCGACTGGCACGCGCGTGAGCGACCGGATGCACCGTACGCCTGGTTCGCCGGGCGCGAGACGAGCTACGGCGAGGCGCTCTCGCGCGCCAACCGGATCGCGAACGCGCTGGTCGCGGAGGGCCTCGAGCCCGGCGCGCGGGTCGCGTTCCTGGCCAAGAACTGCGCCGAGTACGGCGTGTTCTACATGGGCGCCGCCAAGGCCGGCGTCGTGCCCGTGCCGCTCAACTACCGGCTGGCGCCGCCGGAGTGGAGTTACATCGTGAACGACGCGCGCGCAGAGCTCTTGTTCGCGCGCGGGGCGCTGGTGAGCGCGATCGACCCGGTGCGCGGGGAGCTCGCGAGCGTGCGCCGCTGCATCGCGCTCGAGGCTCGGGTGCCCGGCTGGGACGACTACGAGCACTGGCTCGCGCGCGCCTCCGACGCGCCGCCCGAGCGCTTCATCGACGACGCGTCCGACGTCTACCAGATGTACACGAGCGGCACGACCGGCCGGCCGAAGGGCGCCGTGCTGCAGCACCGCGCGGTCATGGAGAACGCGCGCCAGATCTCGGCGGTGACTCAGGTCGGGCTGGGCGAGCGCTATCTGGTGGTCGCGCCCATGTACCACGCAGCGGCGGCAGTCACTTCGTTCTGGGTCGCGGCGCAGGGCGGCAGCATGTACGTGCTCGAGGACTTCGCGCCGGGCGAGGTGGTGCGCGTGCTGTCCGAGGAACGGATCGTGGCCGGCACGCTCGTGCCCGCGATGATCCAGGCCTGTCTGGTGAACGTTCCCGACGTGGCCGAGCGCAACTACGACACGCTGCGCACGATCATCTACGGCGCGTCGCCGATCGCGGTCGAGACGCTGCGCCGCGCGATCGAGGTGTTCGGCTGCGGCTTCGCGCAGGGCTTCGGCATGACCGAGACGACCGCGGCGGCGACCTTCCTGCTCGCCACCGACCACGAGCGCGCGCTGCGCGGGCAGCCGAGTCTCTTGCTGTCGTGCGGTCGCGCGCTGCCGGGCACCGAAGTCATGATCGCGGACGCCGACGACAACGAGGTCCCGCGCGGCCAGATCGGCGAGATCCTGGTGCGCGGGCCGCAGCTCATGCGCGGCTACTGGAACCTGCCCGAGGCCAGCAAGGAGGCGCTGCGCGGCGGCTGGATGCACACCGGCGACGCGGCCACGATGGACGACGAGGGCTACGTCTACATCCAGGACCGCGTGAAGGACATGATCGTGTCGGGCGGCGAGAACGTGTACCCGCGCGAGATCGAGGACGTGCTGTTTCAGCATCCCTCGATCGCCGACGCCGCCGTGATCGGCGTGCCCGACGCGCAGTGGGGCGAGGTGGTGAAGGCGATCGTGGTGGTGAAGAGCGGCACGACCGTCACCGAGATCGAGCTGATCGAGTTCGCGCGCAGGTCACTCGCGAGCTACAAGCGGCCGCGCTCGGTCGACTTCATCGCCGAGCTGCCGCGCAACCCGAGTGGCAAGGTGTTGAAGAAAGACCTGCGCGAGCCGTTCTGGCGCGGTCACACCCGAAGAGTCGGGTGACTCCTACCCGTTGATCTTCTCCAAGACGTTCTCGCCCTGCTGGCCGAACGCGCCGAAGACGGCGTTCAGGCCGCCGTCGATCGAGAGCGCGACGCCGGTGATGAACGACGCCTCTTCCGACAGCAGGAACGCGACCACGCGCCCGATCTCCTCCGGCTGACCCACGCGGCCGAGGGGATGCGCCGCCGCGAGCGGGCCCTCGGTGAAGACCTTGTTCTTGTGCAGGGGCCCGAGGATCGGCGTGTCGATGACTCCCGGGCAGATCGCATTCACGCGGATCTTGTGCTGCGACAAGTCACCCACCGCGCACTTCATCAGCCCCAGCACGCCGTGCTTCGAAGCGCAGTAACTGCCCATGCCGCCGCCGCCGCGCAAGCCCGCGTCCGACGAGGTGATCACGATCGAGCCGCCGCCCGCGTTCTTGATCGCGCGCGCGCTGGCCTGCAGCCCGTAGAACACTCCCGACAGGTTCACGGCGATGGTGCGGTTCCACTCCTCGAGCGTGGTGTCGAGCACCGACGAGGTGGCCGCGATGCCCGCGTTCAGGTGCGCGAGCTGGAGCTTGCCGAAGCGCTTCACGGTGGCGTCGATCGCGCGCTGATTGTCGGCGGGGTCGGTCACGTCGAGCCGCAGCCCGAACGCCTCGCCGCCGGCGCGCGTGATCTCCTTAGCGACCGACTCCGCGCCTTCCGCGTTCAGATCGGCGCAAGTGACTCGCGCGCCCTCGCGCGCGAGCTCGAGCGCGCTGGCCCGGCCGATTCCCGACGCCGCGCCCGTTACGAGCGCCACCTTGCCCGAAAGCTTCCCTGCCATCTCGAATTCCTCCCGTGCGCCCGAGCATACCCCGCGCGCCGGGAGGATTTCAGGAGGGGTCCTGGCTACTTGGGCGGGAAAGTCACGATCGAGCCGGAGCGCTTTCCAACCGAGACCGAGGAGCCGCTGTCGACGATGAAGTTCCCGGGCGTGGGGTTGTGGCCGACGCCGGTGATCTGGACCTTGCCGGACAGCGGGCAGGCCGGGCTCCCGCCGAGCGGGGAGTACGTCAGGCTCATGATTCCCGACACGTCGGCGGTGGTCGTCGCGCCGTCGCAGCTCAGATGGATCTCGACCGGCACCGTCGCGGACTGGGTCACGCCGCTCTTCTGCTTCTGGACCATGTGGCCCAGATCGAAGTCGACGCCGCCGATGATGACCGCGGTGTCGAACAGCGGATCGGTGTCGATCGCGGCGATGGTGTTCGTGTTCAGGTCGGCGCAGTCCAGGAACAGGTAGATGCCCTCGTCCTTCGCGGGCGAGGCCCCGACGCACTGCTTGAACACGTCATTCTGCTTCGCGGTCACCTTGTCGGCGACGTCGTCTCCGTGGCTGTTGGTGGTCTGACTGACCGTCTTCAGGTTGATCGAGAGCAGGTGTACGGTGGTCGGGGGGCCGCCGGCCCGCGCGTGGAGGGGAAGCACGACTGCCGCAGCGGCGATCGCCGCGGAGATGACGAAACGGATCACGGTGCTCATGACGGGGTCTCCTCTTGGTGACCCGATCCACCGTGCAAAGCAGATGCCGCGCGCGATTGCGCCGCGCGCCGCGCAGCCGCGCCGCGGCGTGTCTTTGCGCCTCAACGACCGTGGCGCAGTGTCGTTAGAAGAAGACGAGCGGCTTCTTCCCCGAGAGCGCGGAGCCCGGGGCCACCACGAAGGCCGTCCCCTGCACGTTCGTGCCCGTGAAATGGGCTTTGAACGTGGAGAGACATACCGTGGCGTTCGGCTCGAAGGCCATGTCGATGACTCCGTCGAGCACGAGGTCGATCGCGCTGTCGCACTTCAGCTCGGCATGGAAGGGCATGCTCGCCGATAACAGCTGCGTCGGCCCGCCCTTCGTGTGGGTGAGCGCGAAGTCCACGTCGAGCTCGAGCGAGCCGATCGGCGTCACGCTCATGGTCTCGGTGTCGAAGATGACGACGTGATTGTTCTCGAGGCCGGGGAAGCCACAGGACTCTTGGAGATACAGCCCCTGCGTCTTGGTCGGCGTACCCGTACAGGCCTGGACGACGTCCTTCGCCGACTCGCTCGAGCGATCGATCTTGAAGTCGACGCCCTGACTCACCTGGTTCTCGAGCTTCGCCGAAAGACTGATGGCATGGAAGCGGGTGGTGCCCGCGCTCGCGCTCGAAGCCGCGACCCAGAGTGCGACCCCGATCGCGGTCGCGACGCGCATCACATGTTCTCCTGATCGACCACGCGCTTGCTGTGCGCGGACGAGCCGTCGTTGGCCAGGAAGGCCGGGTTCGCGGTCGTCATGCCGAAGCCGGTGAGCTTCACCTTCACGGTCTCGGGGCAGAACGTGCCCCCGAACGGCTTGAAGGTGATGTTGGCGATGCCCGAGAGCGTGATCGACGCGTCGGGCGCGACACACTCGATCGAGACCAGCACCGGAATCTGCGCCGACTTCTGCACCGTGTCGCCGCCGGAGCTCTTGAACGTGGCGCGGTCCATCTCGAACATGAACGCGCCGATGCCCCCGAGCACGATGTCGAAGTTGGGGCCGTCGACCGCGTTGACCAGGTTGTTGCTGAGGTCGGTGCAGTCCAGGAAGTCGAGGTCCAGCGTCTGGGTCTTGGTGGGCGCCTGACCCACGCAAGCCTCGAAGATGCTGGCGTCGTTCACGGTCGACTTCGCGGCGGTGCGGTCGCCGCCGGTGTTGGTGGCCTGCGCCACCGCCTTCATGTTGATCGACACCGAATGGATGCTCTCCTGGGCGCCTGCGCTGCGCGCCAGCCCGAAGAGCGAGATACAAGCGAGCGGCAGCGCCAGCCCGCGGACGGACCTCTTAGTCACGAGCCTTCCCCCCTTTGTGTTCGGCTGCCCCTGAACATGCCACAGATTCACGAAACCACTGCCGTTCGATAGACTCGGGCGCGGGGAGTACGTATGGCCGCCACCACGCCCGACGCGCCGCACAACATCGCCGTCTACATCGACCTCGAGAACGTCGTCATCGGCTGCCGCGATGCGCGCTACAAGCTCTTCGACGCGTCGCTGGTGTTCAAACGCATGGTCGACAAGGGCAACGTGGTGACCCGCCGCGCCTACGCCGACTGGACCAAGTACCCCGACTACCGCCGGCCGCTGCACGAGAACGGGGTGGAGCTGATCGAGATGCCCGGCTCCAAGCTCACGGGCAAGAACAGCGCCGACATCAAGATGGTGGTCGACGCGCTCGAGCTCTCGTACACGAAGCCGCACATCGACACGTTCACGATCGTCTCGGGTGACTCCGACTTCTCGCCGCTGGTCGCCAAGCTGCGCGAGAACAACCGCCACACGATCGGCTGCGGGGTCAAGAACTCGACCTCGCCGATGTTCATCGAGCACTGCGACGAGTTCATCTACTACGACGACCTGGTGCGCCGCACCGCCGAGCGCAAGCCCGTCTTGCCCAAGGCCAAGGAGCTGCCCAAGAAGCAGCAGGAAGTCTTCGACATGCTGCTCGACGCGCTCGAGGCGCTGCAGCGCGAGAACAAGGAGCTGCACGGGTCGCTGGTCAAGGAGACCATGAAGCGCAAGAACCCCGGCTTCAACGAGGAGTACCACGGCTACCGCTCCTTCTCGCGGCTGCTCGAGGACGCGCAGAAGAACAAGCTGATCGCCATCCACAAAGACGCGCGCAGCGGGACGTACGTGATCGACGAGGTGCTCGAGGACGCCAGCTAGCGGCGCTTCCCGCTGCGCGCCCAGCGCTCGGCCCAGGCGCCGAGCGGGGCGAGCGCGTCGCCGAGTGACTCGCCGAGCGCGCTGAGCGCGTAGCCGGCGCCCGGCTCTCGAACGATCAGACCCGACTCGCGCAGCTCGGCGAGGCGCTGGTTCAGCACGGTCGGAGA
>DATJZP010000010.1:0-102171 GCA_035498875.1 Myxococcota bacterium | reverse complement strand
CTTGCGGCCGTACTTCCCAGGCGGCGGACTTAAGACGTTAGCTTCGGCACCGGAGGGGTGAATACCCCCGACACCTAGTCCGCAACGTTTACGGCGTGGACTACCAGGGTATCTAATCCTGTTTGCTCCCCACGCTTTCGCATCTGAGTGTCAGTCACCGTCCAGAAGGCCGCCTTCGCCACCGGTATTCCTCCCAATATCTACGGATTTCACCCCTACATTGGGAATTCTGCCTTCCTCTCCGGGACTCTAGCCGAGCAGTTTCGGATGCAGTTCCCGGGTTGAGCCCGGGGCTTTCACATTCGACTTACTCAGCCACCTGCATGCGCTTTACGCCCAGTGATTCCGAACAACGCTTGCGCCCTCCGTATTACCGCGGCTGCTGGCACGGAGTTAGCCGGCGCTTCCTTTGGAGGTACCGTCAAACCGACCGAGTATTATCCGGCCGGCCGTTCTTTCCTCCTGACAGTGGTTTACGACCCGAGGGCCTTCATCCCACACGCGGCGTTGCTGGGTCAGGCTTTCGCCCATTGCCCAAAATTCCCCACTGCTGCCTCCCGTAGGAGTCTGGACCGTGTCTCAGTTCCAGTGTGGCTGGCCATCCTCTCAGACCAGCTACCCATCTTTGCCTTGGTGGGCCGTTACCTCACCAACTAGCTAATGGGACGCAGGCCCATCCTCGAGCGAAAGCTTCCGAAGAAGCGCCGCCTTTCTCCGCGAGGTCCGAGGACCTCACGGCCGTATCCGGTATTAGCTCGGGTTTCCCCGGGTTATCCCAGACTCGAGGGCAGGTTACCCACGTGTTACTCACCCGTGCGCCGCTTTACTCACCCTTGCGGGCTTTCTCGCACGACTTGCATGTGTTAGGCACGCCGCCAGCGTTCGTTCTGAGCCAGGATCAAACTCTCCAGTTATTTCAAAACTGAAGAATCAATCATCGAGCCTCGAGCCATGAGTGACTCGTGACTCGTATTTGTCTTGTCGAGAATCGACGAGAATCCGAACTCATCCGTCCCCGTCGACGCAGGCGACGACGGAGACCAAGGTCCGCGTACTATTCGCTTTTCAAAGACCGAGTTGGTCGAGGGAGAGAACCCCTCGAGAACGACCCGACGGGCAGCCCGGCGAATCGCGAGGGGGCGTACGATATGACAAGTCCTCCGACCTGTCAAACTATGGAAACCCGTGTAAATCCAGGGACTTAGCGGGAGGGCACGCGAACCCGCGCGAAGCGGCGCTTGCCCGCTTGCAGCAAATGCTCCCCCGCGGGGAGGCTGGCCTCGAGGTCCGAGACGCGCGCCTCGCCGACCCGAACGCCGCCCTGTCCGATCAGTCTGCGCGCCTCGGAACGGCTGTTCGCAAAGCCCGCCGCGAGCAGCGCATCGACCAGTCGCACCCCTTCCGGGCCGCTGGACGCGACCTCGACCGTGGGGATTTCCTCCGGCGCCCGGTGCTGGCGAAAGACCCGGTCGAAGTGGGCCTCGGCCTCGCGCGCCGCGGGCGCCCCGTGGTAGCGCTCGACCAGGCGCGCGGCGAGCGCCGCCTTCACGTCGCGCGGGTTCTCTTCGCCCGCTGCCATGGCAGTGACTCGTTGCGTCAGCTCCCATTCCGCGCGCCCCAAGAGCTCGATCCAGCGCGGCAGGAGTGAGTCGGGAATCGACATGGTCTTGCCGTAGATCTCGTTCGGCGGCTCGTGGATGCCGATCGCGTTGCCGAGTGACTTCGACATCTTCTCGCTGCCGTCGGTGCCCTCGAGCAAGGGCACCGTCATCACGATCTGGGGCTCCTGGCCGTAGGCGCGCTGGATCTCGCGCCCGAGCAACAGGTTGAAGAACTGGTCGGTGCCGCCAAGCTCGACGTCGGCGCGCAGCGCCACCGAGTCGTAGGCCTGCACCAGCGGATACAGAAACTCGTGGATCGCGATCGCGGTCTCGCTCTGGAAGCGCTTCTTGAAGTCGTCGCGCTCGAGCATGCGCGCCACGGTCTGGTGCGACGCCAGCCGAATGAACTCCGACGGCGGCATGGCGTCCATCCACTCACTGTTGAAGCGCAGCTCGATCTTCGAGGAGTCGAGCACGGCGCTCACCTGCTCGGAGTAAGTCTCGGCGTTCTTCTTCACCGCCTCGCGCGAGAGCGGCGTGCGCGTCTTGTTGCGGCCGGTGGGGTCGCCGATCATGGCCGTGAAGTCGCCGATCAGGAAGATGATGGTGTGACCCAGCTCCTGCAGCTCCCGCAGCTTGTCCAGCGGCACGGTGTGACCCAGGTGCAGGTCCGGCGCCGAGGGATCGCAGCCGTACTTCACACGCAGCGGCTTACCCTTGGCCAGGCGCGCGGCGAGCTCGGGCTCGGCCACGAGATCCACCACGCGCTCGCGAAAGGCGCCCGGCACGCTCGCCTTCGTCACCGCAGCACCCCGCGCTCGGTCACGACCGCGTGCATGCGCACGTCCCAGGGATCTTCCGGCAGCTCGTCGATCACGCGATCGGCGTAACAAATTCCGACTAGCACTGCATTGGCGCCCCGGCCGGCCAGCAGCCGGTCGTAGTGTCCGCCGCCGCGACCCAGCCGCCGGCGCGCGCGGTCGAAGACCTGACCCGGAACGAGGAAGAGATCGACCTCGCCCGCAGGGACGCGCTCGGGTCGCGTGGCGTCGGGGGCGAGCTCGAGCTCGGGGCCGGCCACGATCGGATACACGACTCGTCTCCCGCGCTCGATGCACCAGCGCGCGACGGGCTCGAGCGGTACCTCGTCGCCGAGCGCCGCATACAGCGCCACGGTGCGCGCACGCGCGAGCTCGGGCAGCGCCAGGACGTGCTCGACCACCGCCAGCCTGGCCGCGCCGCGCTCGTGCCCGCGCCTACCTCTGAACTGCGCGCGCAGCGTCGCCTTGCGCTCGGCGGCTGCGCCGGCCACGACTCACCTAGGCGGAGTCGACCAGGTCGATCAGCGCCTGCACGCGCTCGCGCGGCACCGCCACCATGTCGCGGTGGCGCAGCAGCTCGCTCGCGATGTTGAGCGCGGCGAGCACCGAGGCGTCCTGGGTGTCGGGCGTGCTCTGCCGCACCTCGCGCAGCACCCCATCCACATAGGCAGCCACCGCGGCCAGGTGCTCGGGGTCGGCGTCCGTGCGCACCTTGTACTCGCGATCGAGGATCTTGATCACCGTGGAGCGTCCCGTGGCGCTGCGCAGCTCGTTCATGCTTCCTCCGCTTCCGAGCCGGCGTCCGCGCCCTCGAGCAGTGCGTCGACCTCGGCGATCAGCACGTCGATCCGCCCCACCAACGCGCCGCGCGCGCGCTCGCTCGAGGCCAGCTTCGCGTCGAGCTCGACGATCCGCCGGTCGCGCGCGGCCACGGCATCGCGCAGCTCGTTCACGGCGCGCTGCGTCGCCCGGTGCCGCTCGATCAGGCGCTCGAGCCGGCCGGCGAGCACCGCGATCAGGTCGTCGCCCAGGAGCGCCTGCGGGCGCTTCGGCGCGTCGAAAAGCTCTGCGGATTCGTTCTGCACCCGCGTCCCCCCAACGCTGCGGGCGCCGAGGTCGCGCGCGCAGCTCGCCATGGCAGTCACTCGGGGGGTACGCCCATGGTTCACCGGCCGGAGCCCGCCGTCAAGCTGGCGCGCGCTGAAAATATCGTGTGCGCGTGCCGGCTTGCGCGCCCGAGCGAACGCGGGCCTTTCGGAAAACCTCGCTTCGGGGTTCTTGCTTGACACCCTTTCGCGGCTTCCGCTAGCCTAGCTCTCGTCAAAATCCCCGGAAAATCGCGCACTTCCGAGTGACCGATCCCGCTTCTCGATAGGTCCCACTGGGCCTACTGTCCCGCGGGATCGGCGGCGGAAACAGCGCGAGGCGGGTGGGCTTGTACTCCGGGGACGCCCCTCCTCCGGCCGACGGGTCGCGTGAGGTGCGTCTCGCGCCAAGCACGTGGAGTGTGCGAGGAAACGCGAATGAGTGACCCGAACGTGCCCGAGAACGTCCCCGAGAAACAGGGACTCTACGATCCCCGCTTCGAGCACGACGCCTGTGGTGTCGGATTCGTGTGCAACATCGACGGCCGCGCGTCTCACGAGATCATCCAGCGCGGCCTGCAGGTGCTGGTGAATCTGACGCACCGCGGCGCGACGGGCTCGGACGCAGAGACGGGCGACGGCGCCGGAATCCTGATGCAGGTCCCGCACGCGTTTCTCGAGCGTGAATGCGCGAGCCTGGGCATCCGCCTGCCCGAGCCGCACGAGTACGGCGTCGGATCCGTGTTCCTGCCCCAGGACGCGAATGACCGGGCGATGTGTGAGTCGTGTCTGGAGCGGATCGTCGCCGAAGAGGGCCAGCACTTCCTGGGCTGGCGCGACGTGCCGGTCCACCCCGAGCACATCGGCGAGACCGCGCGCCGGCGCATGCCGCGCATCCGCCAGTGCTTCGTGCTGCGCGGCAGCGGCCTCGACGCCGACAGCTTCGAGCGGAAGCTGTTCGTGGTGCGCAAGCGCGCCGAGAACGAGCTGCGCGCCGCGGGCGTGAAGGGCTTCCACGTGCCGAGTCTCTCGAGCCGCACGCTCGTCTACAAAGGCCTCCTGCTCGCCTACCAGGTGAAGCGCTTCTATCCCGACCTGGCCGACCCGGCGATCGAGAGCGGGCTCGCGCTCGTGCACCAGCGCTACAGCACGAACACCTGGCCCACCTGGAACCTCGCCCACCCCTACCGCTACCTGTGTCACAACGGCGAGATCAACACCGTGCGCGGCAATCACAACTGGATGCGCGCGCGCGAGGCGGTGATCCGCTCCGGGGTCTGGGGCGACGACATCGAGAAGCTCTTCCCGCTCGTCACTCCCGGCGGCTCCGACTCGGCCATGCTCGACAACGCGCTCGAGTTCCTGGTGCTCTCGGGTCGCGACCTCGCGCAGGCGATGATGATGCTGATCCCCGAGGCCTGGGATCGCGATCCGCTGATGCGCGACGAGAAGAAGGCCTTCTACGAATACCACCAGTGTCTGATGGAGCCATGGGACGGCCCCGCCTCGATCTGCTTCTCGGACGGCACGCGCATCGGCGCGGTGCTCGACCGCAACGGGCTGCGGCCGTCACGCTACTGGGTCACCAAGGACGGCTTCGTGGTGCTGTCGTCGGAGTGCGGCGTCCTGCCGATCAACCCCGAGGACGTGCGCTACAAGGGCCGGCTGCAGCCGGGTCGCATGTTGCTGATCGACACCAGCGAAGGTCGGATCATCCCGGACGAGGAGCTGAAGTCTTTCTACGCGCGGCGCCGCCCGTACCGCGAGTGGCTCCGCGCCAACCTGGTGAAACTGGGCGACCTCGAGCCGCGAGCCGCGGTCGCACGCGACGGTGAGTCGGACCGACTCACGCGCCAGAAGCTGTTCGGCTACTCACTCGAGGACCTGCGCATCCTGCTGGCACCGATGGCCGCGAACGGCACCGAGGCGGACGGATCGATGGGCAACGACACGCCGATCGCCGCGCTGTCGGAGCGCCCGCAGATCTTGTTCAACTACTTCAAGCAGATCTTCGCGCAGGTCACGAACCCCTCGATCGACTCGATCCGCGAAGACAGCGTGATGTCGCTGATCAGCACGCTGGGCGCGGAGAAGAACATCCTGGAAGAGACGCCCGAGCACGCGCGCCTGCTCGAGCTCGAGCAGCCGATCCTGTCGGCGGAGGAGTTCGAGAAGATCCGCCAGATCGATCACCCCTGGCTGCGCGCCACGACGATCGACTGCACGTTCGAGCCGAACGGCGCGAAGAGCCTCGCCGAGAGCGAGCTCGCGCTGCGCCAGGCGCTCGATCGCATCCGCGACGAGGCGGCGGCCGCGGTGCGCGGCGGCGCGTCGATCCTGGTCTTGTCCGATCGCGCCGCGGGCCGCACGCGGGCGGCGGTGCCGAGCGTGCTGGCGACCTCGGCCGTGCACCATTTCCTGTGCCGCGAGGGCCTGCGCATGCGCTGCGGGCTCGTGGTCGAGACCGGCGAGGCGCGCGAGGTCGCGCACTTCGCGCTCCTGATCGGCTTCGGCGCGGCGGCGATCCACCCGTATCTCGCGTTCGAGACCGTGACTCAGCTGGTGCGCGAGCAGACCTGGGTGCCGTCGACGCTCACACCCGAGAAGGCCCAGTACAACTATGTGAAGGCGGTGGGCAAGGGCCTGCTGAAGATCTTCGCGAAAATGGGCATCTCGACGCTCGCGAGCTACCGCGGGGCGCAGATCTTCGAGGCCGTGGGCATCGCCGAGCCAGTGGTGAAGGAGTTCTTCACCGACACGGCCACCCGGATCGGCGGAGTCACCCTGGGCGTGATTGCGCGCGAGGCGCTGATGCGCCACCAGACCGCCTACGCCGATCCCGACCACGCGCTGCACGAGCTCGAGCTCGGCGGCGAGTACCAGTGGCGGCGCGGCGGCGAGAAGCACCTCTTGAATCCGTCCACGATCCACCGCCTGCAGAACGCGGTGCGGCGCAACGACCCGAGTCAGTACCGCGACTACGCCAAGTCGATCAACGACCAGAGCCGCGAGCACTACACGATTCGTGGCCTGCTGCGCTTCAAGGGCGGCGCCCCGTCGATCCCGATCGATGAGGTCGAGCCGGCGAGCGAGATCATGCGCCGCTTCTGTACCGGCGCGATGAGCTTCGGCTCGATCAGCGCCGAGGCGCATGAGACGCTGGCGATCGCGATGAACCGCATCGGCGGCAAGTCGAACAGCGGCGAGGGCGGCGAGGATCCCAAGCGCTTCACACCGGATGCCAACGGTGACTGGCGGCGCAGCGCGATCAAGCAGGTGGCGTCGGGACGCTTCGGCGTCTCGAGCTGGTATCTCGTGAACGCGGACGAGCTGCAGATCAAGATCGCGCAGGGCGCGAAGCCCGGCGAAGGCGGCCAGCTCCCCGGCTACAAGGTGAACCGCTGGATCGCGCGCGTGCGCAACGCCACTCCGGGTGTGGGTCTGATCTCACCGCCGCCCCACCACGACATCTACTCGATCGAAGACCTGGCCCAGCTGATCTACGACCTGAAGAACGCCAATCCCAAGGCCGACATCTCGGTGAAGCTGGTGTCGGTCTCGGGCGTGGGCACGATCGCGGCGGGTGTCTCGAAGGGCCACGCCGAGTCGGTGCAGATCGCCGGCTTCGAGGGTGGCACGGGCGCCTCGCCACTCACTTCGATCAAGCACGCGGGCGTGCCCTGGGAGATCGGGCTGGCCGAGACGCAGCAGGCGCTGGTCATGAACGACCTGCGCGGACGCGTGCGCGTGCACGTCGACGGGCAGCTGCGCACCGGCCGCGACGTGGTGATCGGCGCGATGCTGGGCGCCGACGAGTTCGGCTTCGGCACGATCGCGCTGGTGGCGCTGGGCTGCATCATGATGCGGGTGTGTCACTTGAACACCTGCCCGGTCGGCGTGGCGACTCAGAACGAGCAGCTGCGCGCCAAGTTCACGGGCGAGCCCGAGCACGTGGTGCGCTTCCTGCGCTTCGTCGCGGAAGAGACGCGCGAGATCCTGGCGGCGCTCGGCGTGCGCAAGCTCGACGAGGTGATCGGCCGGACCGACCTGCTCGAGCCCGATCCCGAGTCACACCACTGGAAGCTGCCGAACGGCCTCGACTGGGCGGCGATCCTGCGCCAGCCCACGCCGCCCTACGAGGGCGTCGCGATCCGGCGCGTGTGCGGCCAGTCCCACGGGCTCGAGAAGTCACTCGACATCGAGCTGTTGCGGCTCTGCCGGCCGGCGATCGACAACATGGAGCCGGTCGAGCTGTCGCTGCCGATCCGCAACGTGAACCGCACCGTGGGCACGATGCTGGGCTCGGCGGTGTCGCTGAAGCACGGGCTCGAAGGTCTGCCCGACAATACCATCCGCATCCGCTTCACCGGCAGCGCGGGTCAGTCGTTCGGCGCATTCCTGCCCAAGGGCATCACGCTCACGCTCGCAGGCGACGCGAACGACTACACGGCCAAGGGTCTCTCGGGCGGCCGCGTGGTGGTGTCTCCGCACCCGGAGTCGACCTTCGATCCGGCGGAGAACATCGTGATCGGGAACGTGGCGCTGTACGGCGCGACCAGCGGCGAGGCGTTCTTCCGCGGCGTGGCCGGCGAGCGATTCTGCGTGCGCAACTCGGGGGCGCGCGCGGTGGTCGAGGGCGTCGGCGACCACGGCTGCGAGTACATGACCGGCGGGCGCGTGGTGGTGCTGGGCGGCGTGGGCCGCAACTTCGCGGCCGGCATGAGCGGCGGCATCGCCTACGTGCTCGATCCGACTCACTCGTTCGCCGAGCTCTGCAACCCGGGCACCGTGGATCTCGAGCGCGTGGAGACCGAGGCCGACGAGCGCGAGCTGCGCGACCTGGTCGAGGCGCACTATCGGCACACGCGCAGCGAGCGCGCCGAGCAAGTGCTCGAGAAGTGGGCCACCACCCTGCCCCACTTCGTGAAGGTGTTCCCGCGCGAGTACAAGCGCGCGCTGCTCGGCATCGAGTTCGGGAAAGAGAACTACTGATGGGCAAGCCGACTGGATTCATGGAGCTGGGGCGCAAGACCCCGCAGAAGCGGCCGGCTCGCGAGCGGGTCGGCGACTATCTCGAGATCTACTCGGAGCCTTCGGACGAGGCGATCCGCGCGCAGGCCTCGCGCTGCATGGACTGCGGGGTGCCGTTCTGCAACAGCGGCTGTCCGCTCGGGAACATCATCCCGGACTGGAACGACCTGGTGTACCGCGGCAAGTGGCGCGACGCGCTCGAGCGCTTGCACCGCACCAACAACTTCCCGGAGTTCACCGGGCGGATCTGCCCCGCGCCGTGCGAGTCGGCGTGCGTGCTGGGCATCAACGACGATCCGGTCACGATCGAATTCATCGAGAAGACGATCGCCGAGCACGGCTTCGCCGAGGGCTGGGTGACTCCCGAGCCGCCCGCCACGCGCAGCGGGCGCAAGGTGGCGGTGATCGGCTCCGGCCCCGCCGGTCTGGCCGCGGCCGCGCAGCTCAACCGCGCGGGTCACTCGGTCACGCTGTTCGAGAAGAAGGACCGCGTCGGCGGCCTGCTGCGCTACGGCATTCCCGACTTCAAGCTCGAGAAGTGGACGATCGACCGCCGGGTCGAGCTGATGATCGCCGAAGGCGTGGAGATCCGGACCGGCGTGCACGTGGGCCGCGACGTCTCGGGGCCCGAGCTGCTGCGCGAGTTCGACGCGGTGCTGCTCGCCGGCGGCGCCGAGTCACCGCGCGACCTGAAAGTGTCGGGCCGCGAGCTCGACGGGGTCCACTTCGCGATGGACTTCCTCGAGCAGCAGAACCGGCGCATCGCCGGAGACGACGTGCCCGAGCAGGGGGCGATCCTGGCCACCGGCAAGAACGTGCTGGTGCTGGGCGGCGGAGACACCGGCTCGGACTGCATCGGCACGAGTCACCGCCAGGGCGCGAAGCACGTCTACAACTTCGAGCTGCTCGAGCGCCCGCCGGAGTCACGCCCGCACGACGCGCCCTGGCCGGTGCACCCGGGCCCGTCGCAGATCCTGCGCACGTCGACCTCGCACGAGGAGGGCGGCTCGCGCGATTGGGGCGTGTCGAGCGTGGGCTTCATCGGCGACGGCCGCGTGCAGAAGCTCCACGCCGTGCGCGTGCGCTTCGGCGCGCCGGACGCCAACGGCCGCCGCGAGATGGAGACGATCGCGGGCAGCGAGTTCACGCTCGACGTCGACCTGGTGCTCCTGGCCATGGGTTTCCTGGGCCCGGTGCGCGACGACATGCTGAAACAGTTCGGTGTCAGCCTGTCCGAGCGCGGCAACGTGGCCACGCAGGGCTACGCGACCAGCGTGCCGCGCGTGTACGCCGCCGGCGACATGCGGCGCGGCCAGTCGCTCGTGGTCTGGGCGATCGCCGAGGGCCGCGAGGCCGCTGCGCAGATCGATCGGGATCTCTCGGTGAAGAGCCGCTAGCCTCTCCCCGTGCTGCGCAAACACAGCGAGGTGCTGCGCGGGCTGCTCGCGCTCTTGGACCTGGGGCTGGTCGCCGCGGCCTGGACCACGGCGACCTGGCTGCGCTTCGTCTCGGGCTGGCTGCCGGAGCCGGAGCACGCCTACACGCTCTCGGACTATCCGTGGCTTCTGCTCGGGATCCTGCCGATCTGGCACATCCTGTTGCGCTGGCGCGGACTGTACGACGGCCACCGCGTGCACTCACTCCTGTCCGAGACGCGGCGCCTGGTCGAGGTCTGCGCGCTCGGCACGCTGTTCCTGGCGTCGCTGACCTTCTTCGGGCGGCTGGCCTGGGTGTCGCGACTCACCGTGGGCGTGTTCGCGGTCAGCTCGGCAGCGTATCTGATGGCTTCGCGCATCGCCCTGCGCGCGTTCTTGCGCAGCCTGCGCCGGCGTGGCCACTTCGTGCAGAACGTGCTGATCGTGGGCACGGGCACGCTGGCGCGCGAGATCCAGGCGCGACTCAGCCGCCACCCCGAGCTCGGCTTCCGCGTGCGCGGCTTGGTCGGCCCCTCGTCGGCGGGGCTCGGCGCCGACGCGCCCTGGCTCGGCGGCTACGAGGCGCTGCACGACGTGGTGCTGCGCGAAGAGATCGAGCAGGTGGTGCTGGCGCTCGACCGCAGTGACCCCGCGAACCCGCTGAAGCTCCTGCGCGAGCTCCACGACACCACCGCCGCGGTGCGCTTCGTGCCCGACCTGCTGGGCATCGACACCGTGCAGGGCGGAATCGAGGACTTCGACGGCCTGCCGATGATCCGGCTGATCGAGTCACCGCTGGTGGGCTGGAACGCGATCGCCAAGCGCGTGGTCGACGTGGTCGGCTCCTCGGCCGCGCTCCTCTTCGGCGCGCCGGTTTTCGCCGCGATCGCGCTCGCGGTCAAGTGGAGCTCGCCCGGTCCCATCTTCTATCGCCAGGAGCGCATGGGGCTCGACGGCGAGCTGTTCTCGATGTGGAAGTTCCGCACCATGGTGCAGGACGCCGAGAAGGAGACGGGCGCGGTCTGGGCGGTGGCGAATGACTCGCGCCGCACGCCGCTGGGCACGTTCTTGCGCCGCACCAACCTGGACGAGATTCCGCAGTTCTGGAACGTGCTGAAGGGCGAGATGAGCCTGGTCGGCCCGCGCCCGGAGCGGCCCGAATTCATCCGCGAGTTCCGCGCCGGCCTGCCCGGCTACATGCTGAGACACAAGGTGAAGGGCGGACTCACCGGCTGGGCGCAGGTGAACGGCTGCCGCGGCAACACCTCGATCGAGCGCCGGCTCGAGCTCGACATGGCCTACCTGCGCCGCTGGTCGCTCGGCTTCGACCTGCGGATCCTCGTGCTCACGCTGATCCGCGGCTTCAACGACCCGAACGCCTACTGAGTGCGCAGGATCGCGCCGAGCTTCGCCGGCAGGTTCGTGAAGATGCCGTCGACGCCGTAGCCGATCAGCCGGCGCTGGTCCGCCGCTGAGTCGACCGTCCACACGTTCACGCGGTAGCCCGCGGCGTGCGCCTCGCTGACGCGCTCTTCGGTCGCGAGCCGCAGCTCCAGGTGCAGCGCCTCGGACCGGACGCGCGCGGCGCGGCCGAGGATGTCGTGCGGGTGACTCGCCGACACCAGCGTCCCGAGCCGCGCCTTCGGCTCGAGCTCGCGCAGCTTCACGAGCACGGCGTCGGAGAAGCTCGAGAACAAGGTGCGCTCGAGGATCCCGCGCCGCTTCACCTGGGCCAGCGCGTGCGCCTCGAGCCCCGGATACGGCCCGCTGCGCGGCGCCTTGAGCTCCAGGTTCCAGGCGATCTTCTGGCCGAGCGCGTCGAGTGTCTCCTCGAGCGTCGGCGCGTGGGGCAGGCTCTGCCGAAGCTCGCCGAGTGAATGGAGCCCGACCGGCCGGCGTCCGATCTCGTCGTCGTGATACAGCACGACGGCGCCGTCGCGCAGAAGGTGCAGGTCGGTCTCGATCATGTCGGCGCCCTGCTCGACCGCGAGCTCGAACGCGGGCAGCGTGTTCTCGGGCCGATCGCGCGACGCCCCGCGGTGGGCGATGTTCTGCGTCGTCACGAGCGGGCCCAGCCGCGTGAGCGCTCCACCGCGCGCAGCCAGCCGGCGTAGAGCTCCTCGCGCCTGGCCTCGGAGATCTCGGGCTCGAAGTAGCGGTCCTCCTGCCAGTTCTTCGCGATCTGGCGGCGGTCCTTCCAGAAGCCGGCGGCGAGTCCTGCGAGATAGGCGGCACCGAGCGCCGTGGTCTCGAGCACCTTGGGCCGGCGCACGGGTACGCCCATCACGTCGGCCTGGAACTGCATCAGGAAGTCGTTCGCGGTGGCGCCGCCGTCGACCTGCAGCTGGTGCGTCTTCACGCGCGTGTCGCGCTCGAAGCAGCGCAAGAGATCGGTGCTCTCGAACGCGATCGCCTCGAGCGTCGCGCGCACGAGATGCGCACGGCTCGTGCCGCGTGTGAGTCCCACGATCGTGCCGCGCGCGTTCGGATCCCAGTAGGGAGCACCCAGCCCGGTGAACGCGGGCACGACATACACGCCGCCGGTGTCGGGAACCGAGCGCGCCAAGGCCTCGCTCTCGGCCGCGCTGTGCAGGAGCCCGAGCTCGTCGCGCAGCCACTGCACGGCCGCGCCCGCCACGAACACCGCGCCCTCGAGCGCATACTCGACCGTGCCGCCGATGCCCCAGGCGATGGTCGAGATCAAGCCCGAGGCCGAGCGCGCCAGCTTGGTGCCGGTGTTCATCAGCATGAAGCAGCCCGTGCCGTAGGTGTTCTTGGCGTGACCCTCCTCGAAGCAGGCCTGGCCGAACAGCGCCGCCTGCTGGTCGCCGGCGACGCCGCGGATCGGCAGCGCCGCGCCCAGCAGCTCGGGATCGGTGGTGCCGAAGTCGCCGCTCGAGTCACGCACCTCGGGCAGCACCTGGCGCGGGATGTCGAGCGCCTCGAGTAACTCGTCGTCCCAGCGCAGGCGCCCGATGTCGTAGAGCATGGTGCGCGAGGCGTTCGAGTAGTCGGTGGCGTGCACCTTGCCGCCGGTGAGCTTGTAGATCAGCCAGCTGTCGATCGTGCCGAAGGCCAGCTCGCCGCGGCGCGCCGCCTCGCGCGCGCCGTCCACCTGCGACAGGATCCAGGACAGCTTCGTGCCCGAGAAGTAGGCGTCGACGACGAGCCCGGTGCGGTCGCGCACCACCGGCTCGAGCCCGCGCCGCTTCAAATCGTCACACAGCGCGGCGGTCTGGCGTGACTGCCAGACGATCGCGGGGTAGATCGGCCGACCGGTGGCGCGCTCCCAGACCACGGTGGTCTCGCGCTGGTTGGTGATGCCCAGCGCGATCACCTCGTCGGCGCGAATCTGGGCCCGCGCCAACGTGCCGCGCGCGGCGCGCAGCTGCGTGTCCCAGATCTCGAGCGGATCGTGCTCCACCCAGCCGGGCTGCGGGTAGTGCTGCTTGAACTCGTGCGCCTGACTCGCGAGCGCGCCGCCGGCCGCGTCGAACAGGATCGCCCGCGAGCTGGTGGTGCCCTGGTCGAGCGCGAGCACGTACATCGACATGCGCTGTGAGTAGCGCGTTCCGCTATGCTCCCGCCATGGTGAAGCGCGCCGAGCTGTGGATCCGGGGAGCCACTGTCTACGACGGCACGGGCGCCCCGCCGCGCGCGCTCGACCTGGCGCTGCGCGGGGATCGAATCGCGCGCGTGGCGCCGCCGGGAGACACTGGCGACTGGGTCGCCGATCGATCGCTCGACGGGGCCGGCCTCGCGCTCGCGCCCGGCTTCATCGACGTGCACACCCACGACGACTTTGCGCTGCTCGCGCGGCCCGAGATGGATTTCAAGGTGCTCGGCGGAGTCACCACGGTGGTGGTCGGAAACTGCGGCATGGGCGCGGCGCCGTGGCGGATCGCCATGCTCTTCGCGCGCGCCTTCCACCCGAACGGGCGCTTCCCGGAGTGGGACGGCTACGCCGGGTATGTCGCACGGCTCGGGGCCGAGCCGCCGAGCACCAACGCCGCGCTGCTGATCGGACATGGCACCGCGCGCGCGTCGGTCATGGGCAACGAAAAGCGCGCGCCGACCGAGCGCGAGCTCGACGCCATGCGCGCGGTCGTGCGCGAGGGCATCGAGGCCGGCGCGGTCGGTCTCTCGACCGGCCTGGTCTACGAGCCGGGCCGCTACGCCGCGATCGACGAGATCGCGGCGCTCGCCCGCGAGCTGCGCGACAGCGGCGGCCTCTACGCGACTCACATGCGGAACGAGGGAACGGGGCTGCTCGACAGCGTGCGCGAGGCGATCGAGATCGGCCGGCGCGCCGGCGTGCCGGTTCAGATCTCGCACCACAAGGCGTCGGGCCGCGACGCTTGGGGCAAGGTCGGCGAGTCACTTGCGCTGATCGAGCGCGCCCAGGCCGAGGGCTTGGACGTGCACGCCGACCAGTATCCCTACACCGCGGGCAGCACGGTGCTCGCCGCGGTGGTGCAGAACGGCGCCTTCGGCGACCGGCCCGCGGTGGGTCTCGGCAAGATTGCGCCCGAAGACGTGTCGATCGCCTCCGCGCCGGGTCACCCCGAGTGGGAGGGCCAGTCGATCGCGCAGCTCTGCCAGTCACTCGGCCAGTCCGCGCTGGCCGCCGCCGAGCACGTGGTCGCGGCCGCGCCGGGAGTCACCGTGGTCATGCACACCATGAGCGAGGACGACGTGCGCACGGTGATGAGACATCCGAGCACGATGATCGGCTCGGACGGGATCCCCACCCTGCCCGGCAAGCCGCACCCGCGGCTGTGGGGCACGTTCGCGCGGGTGCTCGGCCGCTACGCGCGCGAGCTCGGACTGTTCCCGCTCGAGGAGGGAATCCATCGCATGACCGGCTTCCCTGCGCGCAAGTTCGGGCTGCGCGAGCGCGGAGTGATTCGCGAAGGCGCGTTCGCCGATCTCGTGCTCTTCGATCCCGCGCGCATCGTCGATCGCGGCAGCTATGAGGATCCGAATCACCCGCCGGCCGGCATCCGCGACGTGTTGGTGAACGGCAGCCACGTGGTGCGCGACGGTGTTCACACGGGCGCGCGGCCCGGTCGCGCGTTGCGACGCGGCGCGGCGTGATCGCCCAGACCCGTCCTGACCGGGGCCTGCGATACGCATGCGAGAGGAGGAGGTGTGGGTCGCCCCACCGAATCGCTGCATCTGCGCGTAGGATTCACTGAGCCCATGAGGCGACGCCCCCCCAGGTGAGCTGACCCGAGCCGAGCTCGAGCACGAGCTGGCGGAGCTGCGAGCACTGAGCGACAGCGAGCACGACCTCCGCGTGGCGCGGGCCGAGCTCGAGCGCTCGCGCGACCGCTATGCGGAGCTGTTCGACTTCGCTCCAACGCCGTTCCTCACGCTCGACATGCCAGGCATGGTCACGGGCTCGATTCTGGCCACCGCTCAGCTACTCGGGACACCGCGCGCGCGCATCGATGAGACCCCGCTGGTGCGCTGGGTGGTGCCCGACGGCCAGCGCACGTTCCTCGACCCCGACGGAACAGGGCTCGAGCTGATGGTCGAGCTGCGCAAGCGCGGCCCGGTGCGCGGCGTGGCCATGACCGGCTTCGGCACCGAGGGCGACGCGCGCAGCCGCCACGCCGGCTTCGAACGGCATCTCGTGAAGCCCGTCTCTGGCTTGGAGATCACCCGGGCCGTGGAAGAGATCGGCCGGAGCTCGAGCTAGCTGCCGTCGGCGATCGCGTAGTCGTGCCGCAGCGCAGGATCGTCGGAGAGATACTCCACGAACTCCCAGTCGTTGCCGTCGTGATCGGCGAAGTAGACGCGGCGTCGGTACGGATGGGCGTTCGGCACGGTCGTGTCGCGGTAGCCGGCCTCGGCCAGGCGCTCGCGCACGCCTGCCGCGTCGTCGACCTCGAAGCCCAGGTGATTCGTGCCGGGCTTGGCACCGTAGGGCACCCATCTCTCCGATGCCTCACTGCGGGCTTGAGTGAGTGCCAGATAGGTCTGGTCGTTCCCGACGTGCAGCCAGCGGTCGCCGTTCCACTTCTTGCCCTCGGCACGGATGCGGAAGTCGGGGAAGGCGGTCTGCAGGAAGCGCACGGTCGCGTCGACGTCGCGAACGTTCAGATTGGCGTGGTCGAGGCGGATGGACATGGAGCGTCTCCTTTTCGGACAGCCTCGCCAGCTTCGGACGGGAAAGCGTCCGTCTGGTTGCCTCATCGTCCAGCCGCTATCCTGGCAGCCGATGGCTTCGGCGGGCGCACACCTGGCCGCCAACCTGCGCCGCCTGCGCGAAGCGCGCGGGCTGTCGCAGCGCCAGGTCGCCGCGCTCGCCGGCCTGCCCCGCCCCACCTGGGGCAGCCTCGAGGCGGGCAGCGCCAACCCGACGCTCGCTGTCCTGTCGCGCGCCGCGGCGGCGCTGCAGGTGTCGATCGAGGAGCTGATCGGCCCGCCCCGCACCGCGGCTCGGCTGTTTCGCGCCGCCGAGCGGCCCGCCCGCGAGCGCCAGGGCGCGCGGCTGCGGCCGCTCCTGCCCGAAGCCATTCCCGGGCTCGAGATCTCGCAGCTCGAGCTGCCGCCGAACGGCCGACTCACCGGCATCCCGCACACGCCCGGCACGCGCGAGTATCTCTCTTGCGAGTCCGGCCGGATCGAGCTCGTGGCCTCGGGCGAGCGCTGGCTACTCGAGCCGGGAGACGTGCTGGTGTTTCGCGGCGACCAGCGCCACGGCTACCGCAACCCGGATGCGCGCCGGACCGTGCTCGCAATCAGCGTCGTGTGCTTTGCGCGCGCCCCCTGATTGCCTTCGCTCGGCCTGCCGCTAGTCACTCCGGCGCAAATAGTGCTTGCGCGAACTCACGCGCGTCGAAGTCGGCCAGGTCGTCGAGTGACTCGCCCAGGCCCGCGTAGCGCACCGGCAGGCCGACCTCCTGGGCCACGCCGAGCACCACCCCGCCCTTGGCCGTGCCGTCGAGCTTGGTGAGCGCGATGCCGGTGACTGCGACCGCCCTCTTGAACTCCTGGGCCTGACGGATCGCGTTCTGCCCGGTGTTGGCGTCGAGCACGAGCAACACCTCGTGCGGCGCGTTCGGCAGCTCCTTGCGCATGACGCGCTGCATCTTCGCCAGCTCGTCCATGAGTCCCTGGTCGGTCTGCAGCCGGCCGGCGGTATCGACCAGCACCACGTCGATGCCGCGCGTGCGCGCCGCCTTCACCGCGTCGAAGGCGATCGCGGCCGGGTCACCGCCCGGCGCGCCCTTCACGATCTCGACGCCCGCGCGCTCGGCCCAGATCGAGAGCTGGTCGATCGCGGCGGCGCGGTAGGTGTCGCCCGCGGCCACCAGCACCTGCTTGCCGGCGCGCGCGTATCTCGCGGCCAGCTTGCCGATGGTGGTGGTCTTGCCCGAGCCGTTCACGCCCACCACCAGGATCACGTGCGGCTTCTCGGTCTCGGGCACGACCGCGCTCGGCAGTGAGTCGAGGATCTCGAGCGCGCGCGCCTCGAGCGCGGGCCGCACGGCTTCGGCCGACGAGAGCTTGCGCACGGTGCCGAGGAAGTCGTCGGCGGTGCGCACGCCCAGGTCGGCGCCGAACAGCACCGTCTCGACCTGGTCGAGCGTCGCGGAGTCCAGTGCGCTGCGGCCGCGCAACAGACCTTCGAGCTTGCCCACGAACCCGGCGCGCGAGCGCGCGAGGCCGGCGCGCCAGTCGGGGCGCTTCGGCGGCGGGGCGACCGGCGCGGGCGCGGCCGGGGCGGCGGACTCGGCAACGACCACGCCTTCGGGCGGCGCGGCCTCGGTCCGGGGCGGCGCCGGCGGCAGCGGCTTCGGCCGGGGTGCGGGGAGCTGCGCCGGTGCGCGGCGCGCGCGCCGCAGCCCGACCACGAGCCCCACGAACGCGCCCAGGGCGACGAAGGCGCCGCCCAGGAGCTCCAGGATTTCGGGGCTGAGATGCGGCACGAGGCCGCGGAGTCTACGTCACGAGATCGACGGTGACGAGCTTGGACAGACCGCGCTCCTGCATGGTCACCCCGAACAACGCGTCGGCAATTTCGATCGACTGCTTGTTGTGCGTGATCATCAGGAACTGCGAGGTCTTCGACATCTCGCGCAACAGATTGTTGAAGCGGTTGGCGTTGGCGTCGTCGAGCGCGGCGTCGACCTCGTCGAGCAGGAAGAACGGCGACGGCTTCACCGTGAACACCGCGACGAGCAACGCCATCGCGGTGAGTGACTTCTCGCCGCCCGACAAGAGATTCACGTTCTGCAGCTTCTTGCCCGGCGGCTGCGCGATGATCTCGATGCCCGCCTCGAGCACGTCCTCGTCGTCGGTCAGCGTGAGGTGCGCGCGGCCGCCCTCGAACATCTTCGGGAACACGGTCTGGAACACCTTGTCGACCGCGTCGAAAGTCTCGCGGAAGCGCTCGCGGCTGGTGCGGTTGATGCGCGCGATCGCGCCGCGCAGGCGCTCGATCGAGAGCTCGAGGTCGGACTTCTGCTCGCTGAGATAGCGGCAGCGCTCCGAGACCTCCTCGTACTCTTCGATCGCGCCGAGATGCACCTCGCCCAGTGAGCGGAGCGCCTGGCGCACGCGCTCGAGCTCGGACTCGCGCTCCTCGGACGTGCCGGGCGGCTCGGAGCTCGGCGTGAAGCTCGCGAGCTCGACCTCGTAGCGCTCGCGGATGCCGGCCACGAGCTGCTCGAGCCGCATGCGCGCGTCGTGCACCGCCAGCTCGCGCGCGGCCAGCCGCTCGCGCAAGAGCTCGCGCTCGCGGGTCGCCGCGCGCACCTCGCCCTCGAGTGACTCGAGCGCGCTGGCGCTGGCTTCGAAGGCGTCGCGCAGTGCGGCCTGCTGCTGGCGCGCCTCTTCCTCGAGCCGGATCTGCGCGTCGAGCTCGAGCTGGGCCTCGTCGGCCGAGCGCGCGAGCTCGGCGCCGCGCTCGCGCGCGCTGCGCACCTCTTCGCGCCGGCGCTCGATCCGCTCGCGCCCTTCCTGCACGGCGATCTGCAGGCGCTCGCGCGCCTGGGTCTCTTGATCGCGGCGCGCGCCGAGCTCGGCCAGCTCGATCCGCGCCTGCACCACGCGCTGCTCCACGCGCTCCAGCTCGCGGGCCAGGTTCTGCAGCTGCAGCTGCAGCTCGCCGCGGCCCGCCTCGGCACGGTTGCGGTCGCGCGCCAGCTCGTCGCGCCGCTCGAGCGCGCGCACGCGCTCCGCGCCCAGCGTCTCGAGCTGCTCGGCCAGGCCGCGCTTGTCGATCTTGGACAGCTCGAGTGAGTCGTGCGCGAGCTTGCCCCGCTCGCGCATGCGCTCGAGATCCTTCTCCACGTTCACGACCGCGATGTCGGCGGTGTGGCGGCGGCTGCGCGAGTTCTCGATCTCGCGCGCGAGTGACTCGATGCGCGCGCGCGTGGTGGCGAGCTCTTCGGCCAGCGCCGCGACTCGCGGCTCGAGCTCGCTGGTCAGCGCGGACAGCCGGCGGATCTCGCCCGCGCGCGACAGTGCGCCCGGCGGGGCGCCCGAGCCGCCGGTCAGCGCGCCGGAGCGGTCGAGCACCTCGCCTGCCCGGGTCACGAAGGTGGCGGGCGGGTGGTCGACGCCGAAGCGCGCGATCGCCTCGGCCAGATCGTCGACGAGATAGACGTCGCGCAAGAGCCGGTGCAGGAGCGGCGCGCTGCGCGCATCGCTCGACACGAAGTCGGTGAGCGGGCGGCCGAGCGGCACGAAGCCGGTGTTCGCCTCTTGCGGGCCGGCGTCGAGCGCCAGCACGGTGGCGCGGCCGATGCGCTCGTCGCGGATCTGGCGCAAGAGCTCGAGCGCGATGTCGCTGTCGTCGACCAACAGGCCCTCGAGGCGCTGCGCCAGCACGGCCTCGACGGCCGCCTCGTAGCCGTCGGCGCTGTGCAGCGCGTTCGACAGCCAGCCGCGCACGCGCGCGCGCTCGCGCTCGGGCAGCCGTTCCAGAAGCTCGGCCGCGCGCCGCGACTCACTCTGCTCGTTCTCGCGCAGCGACTCGAGCTGCGCGAGCGAGACCTGTAGCTTCTCGCGCGCCTGCTCCAGCTCGCGCGCCAGCCCGCGCTCGTGCTCGCGCGTGCGCTCCTGCGTGCGCAGAGACTCGGCGAGCTGGCGGCCGTGGTCGTCGCGCTCGGCCAGGCCGAGCCTGAGCCGGCCTTCGAGGCCGGCCTCGTCTCGCAACAGCTCCTCGACCTGCTGCGCGCCGGCCTCGATCGCGTCTTCGCTCTCGCGCAGGCGCAGCTCGAACTCGCGGCGGCGCTCTTCGAGCCGGTCGGCCAGCGCCCCGACCGAGGCCTCGTCGGCCGACAGCTCGACCAGGCGCGCGTGCAGCGCCTCGCGCCGGCCCTGGGCGGCGGCGAGCCGCTCGGCGTGGTCGTGCAGCTCGGTGTCGCGCCGAGCCAGCTCGAGCTCGTCGGCGCGCACGCGCTCTTCCAGCTCGGCGAGCCGCGTGAGCGCCTCGTGCAGCCCGGTCGAGTCACTGGCGAGCCGCGCCTCGAGCTCGCGCAGCTCCTGCTCGCGCTCGTCGGCCAGGGCGATCAGCCCGGCGCGCTCGCGCCGCTCGTAGCCGATCCGGTTCTCGAGCCCCTGGATCTGGCTGCGCAGCGCGTACAACGACTCACTCGCGCGCGACAGCTCGCGCTCGCGGTCCAGGTGCGCGCGGCGCGCGGTCTCGAGGTCGGCGTCGGCGCGTCCAGCCCGCGCATCGAGGCCCACGCCCTCGGCGCGCAGCGCTTCGAGCTCGCGCTCGGCGTCGGCCAGCTCGGCCGAGTCGCGCGCGTAGCTCTCGTGCGCGACCACGAGCTCGAGCTCACGCAGCTCGGCGCGCAGCTTCTTGTAGCGGTTGGCCTTGGCGGCCTGGCGGTCGAGTGACCCGATCTGGCGCCGCAGCTCGACCAGGATGTCGTTCACGCGGAGCAGGTTCTGCTCGGTCGCCTTGAGCTTGGACTCGGTCTCCTTGCGCCGCTGCCGATACTTCCCGATGCCCGCCGCCTGCTCGAAGATGATGCGCCGCTCTTCGGGCTTGCTCGAGACCAGCTCGGCGATGTGACCCTGCTCGACGATCGTGTAGCCGCGCGTGCCGACGCCGGTGTCGAGGAAGAAGTCGAGGACGTCGCGCAGCCGCACGGGCGTCTTGTTGATCAGATATTCGCTCTCGCCGTCGCGGTAGAGCCGGCGCGAGATCTGGATCTCGGAGAAGCCGCCGTAGGGCGGCGCCGCCAGGCCGTCGGAGTTGTCGAGCACGAGCGTGACCTCGCACATGCCGACGGCCGGCTTCTTCTCGGTGCCGGCGAAGATCACGTCTTCCATGCCGCGGCCGCGCAGGTGGCGCGGGTTCTGCTCGCCCATGACCCAGCGCAGCGCGTCGATCACGTTCGACTTGCCGCAGCCGTTGGGGCCGACGATCGCGGAAATGCCGCGGTCGAACGCGAACGTGGTCTTGTCCGCGAAGGACTTGAAGCCTACGAGCTCTAGAGATCGGATCCGCAACCGAGCCCCGCCAACTGACTACCGCGCGGCCACATCCTCAACCCGGGGGGGAGGAGGCGAGAAACAAGACCGGCGCTGGCTTCGGAGGAGGAAGTTCGAGGGCGAGGTTACCCAGGCACCCTCACGCTGTAAAGCCGTTGCGCCTGCCGGAGCAGCATGCCCAGCGCCATGGCCGCGACGAACTCGCACACCGGCAACTCACCCCGCGAGAGATTCGCGAGCGCGGGTCCGGGGCACAGTCCGACGAGGCCCCAGCCAACGCCGAAGAGGCCGGCTCCCGCCATGAGCTCGCGATCGACGTCGCGCAAGGTCGGCAGCGCGAAGGACTCGGCGAAGAGCGGCCGCGGCCGCCGCCGGGTAGCGGCGTAGGCCAGCGCGTTCAACCCGAGCGCGCCGCCCATGACGAAGGCGAGGCTCGGGTCCCAGCTGCCCGCAACATCCAGAAAACCCAGGACTTTGGCCGGGTTGGTCATGCCCGAGAGGAACAGCCCGGCACCGAAGAGGAGACCCGAGACGAGAGCACCCAGGATCTGCATCACGAGATCCCGAGCCAGTGGCGGACGACGAACACCGTCAGAGCGCCCGATGCCATGAAGGTGAGCGTCGCGGCGAGCGAGCGCCCCGAGCCGCGCGCCAGGCCGCACACGCCGTGGCCGCTCGTGCAGCCACTTCCCAGCGAGGTGCCGAAGCCGACGAGCAGTCCCCCGCCGACGAGGAGCGCCAGCGTGTGGGTGATCTCGAAGCCATGCAGCGGTCCGGTGACCGCGCTCACCATTGCGGCTCCGAGCGGCAGCCCGACGAGGAATGCGACGCGCCAGGCGAAATCGCCGCGGCGGGGCGTGAGCGCGCGGCCCAGGATGCCACTCACTCCGGCGACCTGGCCGTCGCAGAGCAAGAGTAGCCCCGCTGCGAGACCGATCAGCGCACCACCGGCCAGACTCCAGCCCGGCGTGAAGCTCGTGCTGAGTGACATTGCGCTCGGCTCCTCTGAACAGATTAACATCAACACTGCTGTTGAATTTGCCCCCGTCAAGCCGTATAAGAGGGCCGATGGCGCAGCCCCGCCCGACGCCTCCGCGGCGCCGCCGCAGCGACTTCGATCAAAATCGACAGCGCTTGCTCGCTTCCGCGCGCAAGATCGTGGCGGAGCGCGGCCCCGAGGCGCTCACCGTCTCCGAGGTCGCGCACCGCGCCGGGCTGAATCGCACGACCGCCTACCAGCACTTCCGGACGCGCGATGCGCTGGCGAGCGCGGTGCTCGAGGTGATGGGCGACGAGCTGCAGGCCCGGCTCCAGGAGCAACGCCCCGCCCCCGAGCTGATCGACGGCATGATCCAGGCGCTCACGTTGCAGCCCGAGATCGCGAGGCTCGCGCTGCACCTGATGCTCGCGGGAGATCCTCTGCCCCAGCGCGCCTGGGAGCGCGCGGTCGCACACATCACGCGCTCGGTCCGCGGGCCGCACGCGCAGGTCGGGGTCGACGGCGAGATGCTCGCGCACGTGCTGGTCGGCACGAGCCTGGTCTGGTCGCTGCGCGCGCGCGCCGAGTACGAAGAGTCGGAGGTGCCCGCCGCCACGGCGCGCCTCGTCCGCGAGCTCAAGCGATTGTTGCTGTACGGGCTGTTCCGACCCGAGCG
This sequence comes from Myxococcota bacterium, assembly GCA_035498875.1. GTDB lineage: Bacteria > Myxococcota_A > UBA9160 > SZUA-336 > SZUA-336 > VGRW01. The sequence continues at coordinate 79,100 of DATJZP010000010.1, read as the reverse complement.
CGTTCCGGATCTGGTCGACTCACTGCGGCCGCGCCGGGCGCGGAAGAAGGAGGGGAGATGAGCGCGATCTCGTACGACCCGACGCGATCCGAGGTGCGCCAGAACCCCTATCCCTACTACCGCGAGCTGCGCCAGAAGGCCCCGGTCGCGCACATCGCCAGCACCGACTTCTACGCCGTGGCCAGTCACCGCCACGTGCTCGAAGTGTTCCGGACGCCGGAGCTCTTCTCGTCGCGCGCCATGCGCTGGGTGCGCACGGGCGGCCGGGCGCCGAGCTCGCCGCTCGAAGGCACCAACATGACGCCCGAGCAGGCCGCCGAGTTCGCCGCCGCCCTGCCCTTCTCGCCGCTCGAGCTGGTGATGGCGCGCTCGGTCATCTACGCCGAGCCGGCCGAGCACCACGGCCTTCGCGCGATCGTGAACCGCGGCTTCACGCCGCGGAAGATCGCCGAGCTCGAGCCGCGCGTGCGCGAGATCGCGCGCGAGTGTCTGGTGAAGGCGCGCACCAAGGGCGAGCTCGAGCTGATGAGCGAGTTCGCCATCCCCCTGCCCGTGACGGTGATCGCCGAGATGCTCGGCATCGACGTCGAGCGCCAGGCCGACTTCAAGCGCTGGTCCGACGCGATCATCCAGACCTCGACCGGCGGCCCGGCCACCGGCCAGCGCGCGCCCGAGATGCTCGAGCTCTTCCAGTATCTCGCGCAGGTGATCGAGGCCCGCCGGCGCGCGCCGCGCGAGGACTTGATCAGCACGCTGATCCGCGCCGAGCAGGGCGAGGCGCTAAAACCCGCCGAGGTGGTGATGTTCACTCTGCTGCTCTTGGTCGCGGGGAACGAGACCACCACCAACCTGCTCGGGAACGCGCTGCTCGCGCTGACCGAGAACCCCGAGCAGCTCGCGCGCGTGCAGACTGACCGCTCGCTCATCCCCGTGTTGGTCGAGGAGGCGCTGCGCTGGGACTCACCGGCGCAGGCCCTGTTCCGCGAGGCCACGCGCGACACCGAGCTCGGCGGCGTGGCCATCCCCGCCGGCTCGGTCGTGGTGCCGCTCGTCGGCTCGGCCAACCGTGACGAGGAAGCCTTTCCCGGCGGCGAGCGCTTCGAAGTCCGGCGCGACCGCCCGGCTCACATCGCCTTCGGCTTCGGCCTGCACTACTGCCTGGGCGCCTCGCTCGCGCGACTCGAGGCGCGCGTCGCCCTCGAAGAGCTGCTCGAGCTGCGCGGCATCGCGCGCAAGAGCGACGTCGAGCCCGAGAGACTCGACTCGTTCATGGTGCGCGGCCCGCGCAGCCTGCCACTCACGTTCGAGGGCTAGGCCGCGCGTTCCTGGATCGCGTACTGGAGCTGGTACAGGCGCCAGTAGAGGCCGCGCTGGGCGAGCAGCTGCTGATGCGTGCCGCTCTCGCGCAGCTCGCCGTGGTGCAGCACCAGGATGCGATCGACGTCTTCGATCGTGGAGAGCCGGTGCGCGACCACCATCGAGGTCTTGTTCCGCATCAGCGCGTGCAGCGCGTCCTGGATCAGCGCCTCGGTGGCCGTGTCGACGCTCGAGGTGGCCTCGTCGAGGAGCAGGATCTCGGGCTTCTGTGCGAGCGCGCGCGCGAACGACATCAGCTGGCGCTCGCCCACCGAGAAGTTCCCGCCGCGCTCGTGCACGGGCTGCCGGTAGCCGAGCGGGAGCCGCGCCACGAAGTCACTCAGGTGTGCGGTGCGCATGGCCGCCTCGACGTCGGCCTGCGAGATGTCGCTGCGGCCCAGGCTCACGTTGTAGGCCAGGTCGCCGGTGAACAGGAACACGTCCTGGAGCACGAAGGCGATGTGCCGGCGCAGCTCGGCGCGCGGGATCTCACGCACGTCGACGCCGTCGATCCGGATCGAGCCTTCCTGGGGCTCGTACATGCGCGCCAGGAGCTTCAGCACCGTGGTCTTGCCCGCACCCGTGTGACCCACCAGGGCGACCCGCTGCCCGGGCGCGACCGAGAACGAGAGATTCTTCAGGATCGGTTGAGACTCGTAGGCGAAGGTCACGTTCTCGAACACGATCTCGCCGCGCACCGCGCGCGGCGCAACGCGCGCGGCCTCGACCGGCTCGGCGGGGATGTCGAGCAGCTGGAACACGCGCTCCAGGCTCGCCATCGACGACTGCATGACCGAGTACTTGGCCGACAGGTCCTGCAGCGGGCGGTAGAAGCGGCGCATGTAGTCGACGAACAGGATCAGGTCGCCCAGCGCCACCACCTTGAAGCCGACCAGCCGCGCGCCGTACCAGAGGATGAAGGCGGTGGTCAGGTTGCCGGCCAGGCCGATCGTGCTGGTGAGCAGTGACTCGTACCAGATCGACATGAACCAGGCGTCGCGGTGCTCGCCGTTGGTGTGCATGAACTCGGCCAGGTTCCGCTTCTCGCGCGCGAACAGCTGGACCACGCGCATGCCGGTGATCGTCTCCTGCAGGTGCGCGTTGATGCGGGCGATCTTGATGCGCACCGTGCGGAACGCCTCGCGCACCTTCCAGCGGAAGACGATCGCGGCGCCGGCCATCGCGGGCACCACGGCCATGGCGCAGGCGGCCAGCCGCCAGTTGAAGTAGAACAGCACCGCCGCAAAGCCGGCCATGGTGACCAGGTCGGCGATCAGCGCGACCAGGCCCGCCGAGAACATCTCCGAGGCCGACTCGATGTCGTTGCCGAGCCGAGTCACCAGCCGCCCGACCGGGTAGCGGTCGAAGAAGCGCAGCGGCAGGCGCTGCACGTGGTCGAAGAGCCGGCCCCGCAGCGTGAGCATGGCGCGCTGACCCATCGCCGCCATCGACACCGAGCGCGCCAGCTCGACCAGCGACGCCCCCACCGCGATCGCGAAATAGAGGCCCGCGAGCCAGGGGATCCAGTCGATCGCCGCGGGCGGCTCGATCACGTGGCGCAAGAGCTGGACGCCCGGGACCTCGTCGACGCCGGTGAGTCGATTCATGGCGTAGCCCATGATCGAGCCCGGGATCATCTCGAAGCCCATGCGCAGCGGAATCAACAGGAACGACGCGAGCACGAAGCGCAGCTCGGGCCGCAGGTAGGGCCACAGCCGCGCCATGAGCTGCGAGTCATAGACCTTGCCCATGACCTCTTCGTCGTGGAAGCCCGGGGTCACGCGGCGTCTCCCTCGATCTCGGCCTCGAGCTGCTGCTGGCGGTGGATGCGCGCGTAGATTCCGTTGCGCGCGACCAGCTCGTCGTGAGTCCCCTGCTCGACGATCCTGCCCTGGTCGAGCACCAGGATCTGGTCGGCGTCGCGCACCGCGGAGAGCCGATGCGCCACGATGAAGCAGGTGCGGCCGGAGCGCGCGCCGCGCAGCTCTTTCAGGATGCCCTCTTCGGTCGCGGCATCGACCGACGACAGGGAGTCGTCGAGGATCAGGATCGCCGGCTGCAGCGCGAGCGCGCGGGCCAGCGCGATGCGCTGGCGCTGGCCGCCCGAGAGCGTGATTCCGCGCTCGCCCACCACCGTCTCGAAGCCTTCCGGGAACTCCTCGATGTCGTCGAGCACGTGCGCGCGGCGCGCCGCCTCGCGCACCGCAGCGCGCGGCGCGTCCGGGCAGCCGAAGCGGATGTTCTCTTCGATCGTGGTCGAGAACAGGAAGCTGTCCTGCGGCACCACCGCGCAGCTCGAGCGCAAGAGATGAAGCGGGATGCGATTCACGTCCGAGCCGTCGATGCGCACGCTGTCGTCGGGAATCTCGAGCAGCCGCGGGATCGCCGACACCAGCGTGCTCTTGCCCGAGCCGACCTCGCCCACGATGCCGATCGTCTGGCCCGGCAGCACCGAGAAGGTCACTCCCGCGAGCGCGGGCCGGGCCTCGCGCCCGGGAAAGGCGAAGCGCAGGTTGCGCACGTCGATCCGGCCCTGAAGCGTGGACAGCGGCAGCACGTCGGCGCGGTCGCGGATCGACGGCACCACGTCGAACACCTCGCCCAGGCGCTGCAGGCTGGCCATGCCGCGCTGCACGATGTTGATCACCCAGCCCACCATGAAGGTCGGGAAGGTGAGCTGGATCGTATACAGGTAGAAGAGCCACATGTCGGCGGTCGTGAGTCGCCCGCCCAGCACGCCGTACGAGCCGGCCATCAGCACGCCTACCTGCGCCAGCGCAGGCAGCGTCTGCACGGTGGTCATCATGCCGTTCGAGATCACCGCCAGATACATCTGCTTGCCGTAGAGCGCGCGGGCCTCGGCCTCGAAGCGCGCCCGCTCGCGGTCTTCCATGGTGTTCGAGCGCACCACGAACACGCCGGCCGCGTTCTCCTGCACCATCGAGGACAGCGAGCCGAGCTGCTCCTGTGACTCGAGCGTGGCGTTGTGCATGCGCTTGCCGAAGAAGCGCGCCACGGCGATGAACAGCGGGTACGGCGACAGCACCCAGAGCGTGAGTCGCCAGTCGACGTGCAGCATGACCAGGATCGCGCCCACGTACAGGACCGGCGTCTGCACGACGTTCAAGAGCCCCATGCCCAGGAACATGCGCACGTTGTTCACGTCGTTCACCGCGCGCGACATGAGATCGCCGGTGCGCTGGCCGGCGAAGTAGGACTGGGGCATGCGCTGCAGGTGCGAGAACAGCTCGCCGCGGATCTCGTACTCGATCTCGCGCGCGGCCGAGAACAGCACGTTCCGCGACGAGAACGAGAGCGCGGCGAAGGCGCTGGCCACGCCTACCAGGTAGAGCGCGGAGTGAGTCACGGCGGCGCCGTCGGCGCCGGCCTGGATCTCTCCCACGATGGCGCGCGCGGCGAGCGGCACCATTTGGAAGACGATGGAGTAACCGATCGTGAGCAGAGCACCGACGGCGTAGCGCACTCGGTGCTCGCGCACGTAGGCGACGACGCGCTCTCTCGGGGTCAAGCGGACTCCCTGGGGGCGCGCAAGATTATCACAAGGCCGGCGCGTGCTCCCAAGTGAGCCGCGGCGCTGCCGTCGCGGACGGCGACCTCGATCCGCCCCGACGAGCCCACGAGGGCGACCAGCGCGCCGGGCGCGACGTCGCCGTAAGTGCGCGCCAGCGGCAGCGTCTGCCCGGCGACCTCGACCCGCACCGCGCCGTCACCCGCGGGCGCGGGGAGATTGCTCACCAGGTTGCCGAAGCGATCGACGTGAACGACCTCGCCGCGCAGCGTGCCCCGCTCCCTTGGATCTTCCTGCGGCTTGGGTGAGCGCAGACGCACCAGCGTGTCGCTCGCGAGCGCCGACCCGACCGCCGCGAGCGCGCCGCCCCTGGCCAGGTGCGCCGCCACCGGCGCGAAGACGTCCCGGCCGTGAAAGACCGGCGACGGCTGCGCGGCCCACAGGGAAACGTTTTCGAGCGCGTGGGCGGCGATCGCCCTGCCCGCCTCGAGCACCGCGCTGAACAGGCCGTTGTCGGGGCCGACGAAGCGCTGCCCGTCGATCTCGAGCGCGAGCCCGCGGCGCGCCGTGCCCACGCCGGGGTCGACCACCGCCAGATGCACCGTGCCGGCGGGAAAGTGCGGGGCCGCCCGGCCCAGCAAGTGACTCGCGCCGGCCACGTCGCCCGGGGCGAGCTCGTGCGACAGATCGACCAGCTGCACGCCCGGACAGCGCACCAAGAGGACCCCTTTCAGCGCGCCCAGATAGCCGTCGGCGGTGCCGAAATCGCTGGCCAGCGTGATGATCACGTTTCCAAGAGTGCGAGCCGGCACAACGAACTACAATGTGCCGCGACGAAGTTGGGGGGTGAAATCGGCGCCATGACGACGCTGCGCTCGGACGTGCTCGTGCTCGGGAGCTCGCTCGGGGGCCTGGTGGCCGCGACCTATCTCGCGCGCGCCGGCCTGCGCACGGTCCTGGTCGAGGAAGACACGCTCGCCAAGCGCCCGCCATTGCTGCGCGAGCCGTTCAGCCTGTCGGGGCTCGACCTGGAAGGACCCGCGCACCGAGTGTTTCGCGAGCTGGCGCTGCCGCTGATCGAGCAGCGCCGCGTGGCGCAGCGGCCCGTGGCCGTGCAGGTGCTGCTGCCGAACGCGCGCCTCGACATCCTGGCGGGCCGGCGCGACCTGGCGCGCGAGCTCGACGCCTTCGGCGTATGTGACCCGGCCGAGGCGCAGGCGTTCTTCGAGGGCGTGGACGAGCGCGGCGAGGAGCTGCGCGCCCGCCTGGTCGAGGGCGACGCCGGCGACGCCAACGCGCCGCTGGTCCAGAGACTGCTCACGCGCGCCGGCCGGAACGGCAGCATCGACGCCAGCTTGGGGCCGATACCGGAAGGACTGGCTCCGGTCGTGCACGCGCTCCTGGCCGCGCTGTCGCGACTCACTCCCGAGAGCTCGCCGGGGCGCGACGCCGCGATGCTCTTGCGCGGCACGCGCGAGGGCGGCTTCTTCATGCCCGACGCGGGCACGCCCTTTCTCGACCTCTTCCGCCGGCGCTTCCTGACCTTGCACGGCGAGATCCGCTCGGCCGGTGAGTTCGCGCTGGTGAGTGAGCGCGGCGAGGTCGGGATCGAGCTGCCGCGCGGCCGGCTGTTCGCGCGCGGGGTGGTCCTGGCCGCGCCGATCGAGCTCTTGCGCCGGGTCTCGACCGCGGCCGGAATGACGCCGCGCTGGCTCGCCCCGCGCACCCCGCCGGTCGACATTCCCGTGCGCCTGTTCCGCGCCGAGCCCGACGCCCTGCCGGTGGGCCTGTGCTCGCGCGCGGTGGTCTCGCCGGGCGCGCCCGAGGAGATGCACTGGCTCGCCCGCTACGCCGACCCCGTCCAGGAGGGGGTGGAGTGGCTGCTCGTCGCGGGCCCCGGCGCGACCGCCCAGCCCCTGGACCAGCCGCTCGGCGCGCTGAACCCCTTCCCCGACGAGGGCCTGGTGCCCGTCGACCTGGGCCCGGCCCCGCGCTGGGATCGCGACGCCGCCGACCACCGCTTCCTCACGCCCCGAAGCGAGTCGGCCCTGCGCACCAAGCCCCCCATGTATGCCGTCGGGGCCGAGCTCGCCCCGGGGCTCGGCTTCGAGGGCGAATTGCTGCTCGCCCGGCAGGCCGCGCTGCGCCTGGCGGACCGGCTGGGCGCCAAACGCGGTTTGCCATGACAGCGCCGGGGGCTTTTGGTAAAACGCCCCCCGGGATCTAGCCGGAGCACTCCTATGGCCTATTCCTGCGCCGTTTGCGGAAAGAAGCCCTCGTCGGGCAACAACGTGAGCCACGCGAACAACAAGTCGCGGCGGCGCTTTCTGCCGAACCTGAAGAACGTGCGCGCGATCGTCTCCGGTCGGGTGCGCAAGCTGCGGGTCTGCACGCAGTGCATTCGCTCCGGGAAGGTCACGAAGGTCGCCTAGGCGGCCGTGGCGAAGACGCCCTCGCGGCGCGGTCCCGCCCTCCGACTCCTTGCTTACGCTCGCCCGTACGCCGGGATGGTCGTGGTCTCGGTCCTGCTCTCGCTGGCCTACGGCGGCGGACTGACCGGCCGCGCGTTCATCGTGAAGCTGCTCGTGGACGACGTCGCGACGCCGTACGAGAAGGCGGAGTCGCTCGACGACTGGATCGAGCTGGCGAAGAAGAAGACGCAGATCGATCCCGACCTGCTGTCCGAGAAGCGGCACATGTCGAAGGAGCGCGCGCGGCACAACCTGCTGCGCGGAGCGATCGCCGCGGCGCTGCTCGTGCTGGTGATGGCCCTGATCCGGGTCGTGCGCGACTACTGCTCGGAGTGGGTGATCACGCGCATGCTGGTCGACACGCAGCGCGATCTCACTCACAAGCTCCTGCACCTGCCGATCGGAACGCACCAGCGCGGCGCGCGCGGCGACGCGATCGCGCGCATCACGAACGACACGCAGATCGCGAACCGTCTGCAGTCGATGATCTTCGACGACGTGCTCGAGGACGCGGCGGTCGTGCTATCGGCGGCGGGCGCACTGTTCTACCTGTCGTGGCAGCTCACGCTGTCGCTGATCGTGATCGGCCCGCCGGTCGGGATCGTGCTGTCGGTGTTCGGCACCCGCATCCGCAAGGCCAGCCGCCGCCGCCAGCTGCAGATGAGCGAGGTGCTGCAACGCTTCGTGCAGATCCTGTCGGGCATCAAGATCATCAAGGCGTTCGGCGCCGAGGACAGCGAGGACCGCGCGTTCGCCGACGAGATCATGCGCTACTTCCGGCGCGCGCTGCGCGTGGTGCGCAACCGCGTGTACTCGCGCGGCCTCGTCGACCTGATGAGTCAGTCGGCGATGTACGCCGTGATCCTGCTCGGCTTCTGGGCGGCGATCGGCAACCTGTGGGGACTCACGCTCGGCAAGACCGTGGCCTTCATGTTCATCGCCGGCACGTTGTACCGGCCGATGAAGTCACTGACCCAGATCCCGAACATGGTGAACGACACCGTGGCCTCGGCCGAGCGCGTGTTCGAGGTGATCGACGCCGAGGAAGAGATCGTCGACGCGCCGGGCGCGCTGCCGATCCAGCGGCTCGAACGCGGCATCCGCTTCCGCGACGTGGTCTTCCACTACGGCCGCGAGGAGGTGCTGAAGGGCGTCGACCTCGAGATACCGGCCGGAAAGACCGTGGCGCTGGTGGGACCGACCGGCTCTGGGAAGACCACCATCGCCGACCTGGTGCTGCGCTTCCACGATCCCGAGTCGGGTGCGATCGAGTTCGACGGCGTCGACGCGCGCAAGCTCACGCGCAAGTCACTGCGCGCGATGTGCGCGGTGGTGACCCAGGAGCCGTTCCTGTTCGACACCAGCATCCTCGAGAACATCCGCTACGGACGGCCCGAGGCGAGTCAGGCCCAGGTGGTTGCCGCCGCCGAGGCCGCCAACGCGCACGAGTTCATCGAGAAGCTCCCGCAGGGCTACGAGACCCGGGTCGGCGAGCTGGGCAGCCAGCTGTCGGGTGGGCAGCGCCAGCGACTCACCGTGGCGCGCGCGATCCTGCGCGACCCGCAGATCCTGATCCTCGACGAGCCGACCTCGGCGCTCGACGCCATCTCCGAGCAGGCCGTCCAAGAAGCGATCTCGCGGCTCATGAAGCAGCGCACGGTGCTCGTGATCGCGCACCGGCTCTCGACCGTGCAGTCCGCCGACGTGATCGCGGTGCTGGAAGACGGAGTCATCAGCATGACCGGCACTCACGACGAGCTCAGCACCGCCGGCGGGCTGTATCAGAAGCTGGTGAAGCTGCAGCTCAGCTCGGCGAGCTGAGCTACTTCGCTTCGCTGACTTCGATCTGAGACTGACTGCGCAGCCGCGCCAGCTCGGCATGGAATGCCGCCTGGGCCCGAATCAGGCGCAGACTCGAGGTCACCTGCGAGCGCACGGCGTCGAAAGGCAGCGGCTCGGTGCGGATCTCCTCGAGCTCGACGAGCGCCCACGTGCCGTCCCGCAAGACCGCTGCGCGCTGCCCGGGCTGCGCGAACGACAACGCTTCGGGAGCGATGCTGGCAGGTAGCGCGTCGGGGGGCGTTGGCCCGATCGACTCGGCCCGCGCCGCGTCCAGCCGTCCTGCGGCCCCGAGCCGCTGATCCTCCGCGCGCGCCGCGGCTTCGCTCGCGAAGGCCTCACGGCGGAGCAACCATTGCCGCCGCACGTAGCTCGACTTGGTCGCCTCATAGTGAGCTCGCAGATCGTCGTCACCGAGCGCGAGTGAATCGCGCATGGACGCGAACAATGCGTCCCGGAGTCGCTCCTCATCGTGAGCCGAGCGAGGAGCGCCGTTCGACTCCTTGCCGAGCCCCCGACGCGCGGCTTCTTCTGCAGCCAGGTGCCGGTCGATCGCACGATCCACGGCGGTCCGCGCATCCGCCGGATTCATTGTGGGCGCCATCGGCTCCAACGCGATCGGCACACCATTCACACGTGCGACCGGCTCGGCTGCCCTCTCTTCCGGGCGCCGACAGGCAACTGCGAGACAGACAGCAGCGATGAGGCCGACGATGCTTCGGTAGTTCATGAGTCGCTAGAGTAACTCAGAACTCACCGGCAAGTCTTCATGGCGCCGCAGTCTCGAGGATCTCCACGGAGCGCGTCGGACCGCCGCGATCGCCGCTCACATGGCGCGGAATGTCGGCGAGGCCCGGCTCGGCGGCCATGCCGCCGATCACCCAGATGCGACCATCGGGAGTCACAGCGGTCATGTGCGCGAGCCGAGCGATGTGCAGCGAAGGCCCGGAGGTCCATCGGTCTTTGGTCGGGTCGTAGATCTCGACCAGATCCATCGGCTCGCCGTCGAGCTCGAGGGCGCCACCGATGACATAGATCCGTCCGTCACGGCCGGTCGCGGCCGTCGCATTCCGACTGGCCCCACCGCTTCGTGACAGGATCGAAGTGGACCGGCCCGTAGCTCGTGAACCAGTACAGGCGATCCGCTGCGCCCGTGGCTGCAAAAGGAAGCTTCGCAGGGGGTGAAGGCCCCTTGTACGTGCTCGGTTCCTCCACCGCGACCGCCTGATGCTCGCGTGTACCGGGAATCAGGGCCTGGCGGAAGCGGTGCACCATGCCGCGCGGACGGAACGCGGGCGGCGCGGGCGGCGCGGGCGCGCGCGACCACGCCTTTGCGGCGGCGTCGTAGACGTCTGCCCCGCGCACGCCATCTCCGTGCTTTCGCTGGTGACTCGGCCCCGAAAGGATCGACCCACCCACCACAGTGAGATCGCCTCGGGACGACGCCCCAGCCGCTCCGCCCCACCGCGGCTCGGGAAGGTCAGGGCCTTGGCGCCACTGGGCATGGGCGAGTCGTCCTGCTGCGAGTGCCATCGCAGCCACGATGACCCTGAACCGAGTCACTGCGAGCTGGGAGCGGTCTTCAGGGTCTCGACCGACGCCGTCGGCCCGCCCTTGTCACCGGACACCGCCCGCATGATCTCCGTCGCGCTCGGCGAAGCGGCGGACCCGCCGATTACCCAAATCGTGCCGTCGGCGGCAGTCACAGCGCCGTGGCCGAGGCGCGGCACCCGCAGGCTCGGCCCGAGGGACCAGCGGTTCGTCGCCGGATCGTAGACCTCCACCAGAGCAAGCGGATCGCTTCCCCACTGCGTCTGTCCGCCGATCACGTAGATCTTGCCGTCGGCGCCCGTAGCCGCAGCCGCCAGCATTCTCGGCGTAGGGTCCGATGCCACCGTCGACCACGTGTCGGTCTTGGGGTCGTAGACCTCGGTCACGTCGATCATACGCCGCTGCGCTTCAGCTTCCGCCTTCGCGACGCGCTTGCTCTCTGGGTCGCTCGGATTGTACAGAGGGAAGACTCCTTCGCATGCGCACCCTCCGAATACGTAGAGCCTACCGTCGTGACCGAACGCCGCGGCGAGTGACTGCCGAGCGCGCTTCATCGGCGCGCCCTTCTGCCACGAGTTGGTCTCGGGATCGTAGATGTCTAGACCGTCGATCACTCCGACCGTGGGCTCGCGTGGCGCAACAGCACCCACGCCCCCGACGAGATAGAGCCGGCCGTCGCTGCCACTCGCAAGGACGCCTTCTTCACGATCGCGCCACGACGGACTCGTCCCTTCGACCCAATCCAGCTTTGGCGCAGCGGGGAAGAGGTGCTGGATGGGAGCCTCGGGTTGGTCCCAGCGGTTGGAGCGAGGATCGAACCGCAGAAAGCCCGGATACACGAACCAGTAGGCACGACCCTGACGGTCGCCCCCACCCAGAGGCAACTCGAACTCCGCCGATATCTCCTCCGTCTTCAGGGGTTTGGGCGTCCCTAGTGCGGTGAATGCTCCGGTCTTCAGGTCGGATGTGCCAGGGTGGACCACGACGCGCGTCTTGTAGCGGCCCTCTTTGGCCGCGTGCTTCCAGACGCGTGAGGACGGGTCGTAGTACACGAGGCCGAGCGCGCCCACCCCGTAGTCGTAGTGCCGGCGCTCTCCCGCCAAGACGCGCCCGGCGAATGCCATGACGTATCCGTCGGGTGAGCTCGCCACGGCCAGGTGCCAGCGAGGCTCTGGGAGGGATGGTCCCTCGATCCAACCTGCGCTCGCGTCGACGGATACGAACACCAGCGACAAAGCTAGTACGAAGGAACAACCGAAAGCCTTGAGCTCACGCCTCACGGAGCACTGATCGGAGGAACCGGCGCAGTCTGGAAGGTGGTCTTGGGGAGGTGATCGATCGGCACAACGTTCTCGTCGAGATTGTCGTCCGGATCGTTGTAGGGGAGCGGTACAGTCAGGACCGTACGAATGCTGCTGAAGTGGATCGGCTGGCCTGCGGAGTCGAAGAGCTCCGGCAATGAGTATGGAATCGGTGTATCGATCGTTTTCTCGCTTGGAGCGACGCTGACAGACACTGGCCTTTCGCCAGTGCTGATGCCGTTTTGATCGATCTTGCCCGAGGCGTTCGCTCCCCCGACCAGGTGCCAGTTTCCTCGCGTATCCAGCGCGTAAAGGACCTGAGCGAATCCAGTAATCGCAGCGCCGGGTGACGCCCACTCGATCCGCGTCGGTGCCGTGTAGATGAACGAGCCAGGCGTTGCGGGATCCGACTGGTTTCTCGGTTCTTCCACCTCGGTGGTGGTGATCCACTCGCTCAAGGTGGGCAGGATATCCTTGGCCACGATCGGGCCGAATGCTTGGTTATGCTGGGCCGAGCCACCGTGGAAGTGATTGAAAGGCTGCGGGTCTGCAACGTGAAGTGAGTCGCTGTCGATTCCTTCGACGAATGCAGGCAGGCGGAAGCCCGCCTCGTCGTTGCCCTGAGCACTCCACAGCGGCACGACTCCGTCGCTCGGGTTCTTAGCCAGGAATGCGCCGACGTTGAAGAACGGAACGAGAACGGTCGTCGGCGGCGATGGCGGAAGGCCGATCGGCACGAGGCCCTCGGTTTCCATTCCCACCAGGAACGCCTCCGGCGGCGGAATGATGAGTGGCGCGTCGTACTGAACTGAATCGGTGCCCGCGATCAGGGCCATCTTGTCGGCCGATGCACTGCAAGGCCGCTGATTCAGGTCGGCCAGATATGGGTTGCCGCTGGCCTCCGGGTCGACGCCATCGGTGTAGTCGAGGAGGTCGGCCGTACCGGGCGAGTTGTTCTGGATGACCTCTCTCAAGGTCTCACCGGGGACACCCGGAATTCCGAACGGATTCAACACGTCCACTTCGAGCATCGAGTCGAGGCGATTCAGCCCGCCGTGGTGCGGAGTCGCGATTTCTACGGCGCCGAGGAGACCGACGTCCGGCAGACACAAGAGACTGCGCGCAATGAGCCCGCCCTTGCTGAAGCCGACGGTGTCGAAGTTCTCGAATCGGCCGCTGTTCGGGTCCGTGGGGTCGCTGGGAATTCCACGGATGATTCCCGCGAGGTTGTTCTTCACGACCGTGAACATGGTAGAGGCCGTCGATCGCGCGAGGTTCCGGGGGTTGTAGCTCGTCCAGATCGGGCGATAGACCCCCGCAGTTGCATGCGCGACATCGCGGATGATCGACGCGTAGCGCTCGTCTCCATTCGGGTCGTCGAATGGATCCGCCAGCAGCTCCGAGTCGTGGTAGAGATTCTCTGGATCCCAGCCATGGATGAAGACGACGGGAGAAGCGTTCGGATGCGGCTCGGCGTCTGGGAAGTCTTCGTTCCCGAGGACGCCCTCGTGTGCAAGATCGTGGAGGAGCACGGGGGCGAACGGTGTGACCGGGTCCACCGGAAGCGGCGGAGCACCGAGCTGCACCGTGATATCGAACTCGTCCGCCGTCGGCTGCGGCTCGATCGAGGCCGCATACAGCGGACGCGACTTTCCCGCGAGCGAGAACAGCGGAGCCCCGGTCTCAGTGGTGCTCGGGTTCACCGCCTCGACGACGATGCGGTCGACTTCGTCGACTGCATGTAGGTAAGGAAGCGGGTCGAGCGCCGTGAATTGCGAGCCATTCCAGACGAATGGAACAAGGTGACTCTCCATCGCTCCCGCCGACGCTGCCTCGGAAGCCGTATAGCGCTCCACCAAGAACCACGGTGCGACCGGCCGCGGGACCGGCCCGCCCGGGACGAGGGGCTTCAGAACGATCTCCATCTCTGCGCCCACGGCGCGGATCCCGGTGGCGTTCAGCGCGGGATCGATCGGGAGCAGCTGACCGGACGCCACGACGGGATCGGCCGACATGCGCACCGTGACGAGCGCGTCCTGGGTCAGACCCAACCGAGGCAGGACCAAGGTGAGTCGGCCGGATGGATCCCTGACCTGACCGCCCTGCGCGAGATGGATCGCGATGGGAGCATCGGGAACCGAAGCGCTGGTCGCGGACAACGAGAGATCGACCGGCGTGGTCGTGGGCGTCGTGGCATCGACGTCGGCCTTCACCGCGACGTCGCGCGCCGTGACGGGGTAGCCGGCGGCCGTGATCGAGAGCGTCGTCATGCCCGCGGGGAGCGCCGCCAGCGCGTAGTTGCCTTGCGCGTCACTCGTCGCGCTTGACGATCCTGGACCTGTGATGGTGGCACCGGCGATCGGCGCGCTCGTCTGCGCGTCGAGGACGCGGCCCGCGATTCCCCCGACGACCGGTCGATGAACCAAGCTGACGCTGGCCGGAGCCGTCGCTCCGGAATTCACGATGACCGAGGCGACCGTTCCAGCGAGATACTGGGGCTGAGTCACTTCCAGAGCGTATGTCCCTGGCGACACGGCATCGAGCACGAACGAGCCATCCGACGAGGTCCCCACCATCTGGTCGAGTGAGCCTGCGATCTTGATGCTTGCACCTGCGATGCCGCAGTGCGTGACGGCGTCCTGTACAACACCGGCGATCGATCCAGGCGCGTGCGACAGCAGGTCGAAAGCGAGCGGATCGGTTGCTCCCGGCGCCACCACGATCCGCAGAGTCTCGGGCTCGTAGCTCGGCGCCGTTGCCAAGAGGAAGTGAGAATCTCCCTCGCTCAGCGGGGGCACCAAGAAAGCACCGTTCGCATCCGTGACCGCGGTGTTGCCGTCCGCGCTGACCTGCGCGCCGACGATGCCGCGGCCCGTGAACCGGTCGCGCACGTACGCGGTCGAGCCTGCCGACACCGCGATGAAGCGGCCGGAGCCGGAGTTCGTGGGATACGAGATCGCGAGCTGGGTCGGGCTGCCGTCCGCTTTCGGATTCGCGTCGAAGATTACGACCGCGTCGGTGAAGCCGGGCTCTTCCAAGCGCAGCGCGTTGTGACCGATCGGGACGTGCGTGAACTGGAACTGGCCTTGCACGTCCGAGAAGGCCTGCGTGTTCGGACCGAGCAAGGTCGCGCGCACGTTCGGCTGCGGCAGGCGATTCGACGGGTTCTGAACGAGCGCGGCGACGGTCACGTCGGTCGGAGCGGTCTTCAACGCGGGGGTGAGGCGGACGTCGACGGCTTCGGTGTTGTCGATCGCGTAGCTGGCGGGGAAGAAGCCCGTCTTCGTCACCGCGACGGCGAACGGCCCGACCGGCAGGCCGTTGAAGACGAAGCTGCCGTCGGCGGCAGACACGGTGTCGAAAGTGGCAGACCCGGCAGTGACACGGACCTGCGCGCCGGCGAGCGGCTGGCTCGTGGCGGCGGCGGTCACCGTGCCTTCGAGGTGATCACTGCCGACTCCCGAGCCGGTGAGCGTGGCGGGAAGTATGCCGGTCGACCAGCGCAGCATCGCCTGATCGGTCTCGATCGTCTCGCCGAGCAGTGCGACGTCCGGGCCGGACGCGGGAATGAAGCCTTCGTGGCGGATCACGACCGTGTACGGCCCGGGCGGAATCACGACCCGATAGCGGCCGTCGCTGCCGGTCGTGACCACGAGGTCGTCGCTACTGAGCGGGCTCACCGTGATGGTGGCGCCCGCGAGTGGAGCGCCGGTCACCGAGTCCGTCACCAGGCCCTGGAGCGACGTGATCGGATTGACTGGAGTCACGACCGCGGTCGAGGTCACCGTCGTGGTCAACGTCTGCTTCGGGAAGCCGAAGCGGTTGTACACGATCCGGATGTCGTTTGGCCCCGTCTTCAGCGGCAGGCCGTCGAACTCGGTGAATCCGGCCGGGATGTTCTGGCGCAGGGACGGCAGGAGGGTCCCGTTGACGTACACCGCATCGATCCCCAGTGCCTCCACGGCTTGGAGCTGCAGCGACGTGGTGAACGAATCGACGCTGCTCCCGACCTCGGGTGCGAGGATCGTGAGTGGCTTGTCGGTGCGCATGAGTGTGATCGGGACGTCAGTCTCGTTGCCGGCGCGGTCGACGAGCGTGAGCACGATGTCGTTCTCGCCGAGCCCGAGCGGGAAGTCGTCGAACTCGAAGGTGTCCAGCTTGAGCGGCGTGAAGGTCGGGAACGGCTGCACCGGCGCGAGGATCGGGATCGTGTGGCCGTCCAGCTCGTCGAACTCGGACGCGAGCGAGAGCTGCGCCTGCTCTGACACCACGCCTTGGAAGGTCACCGTCTCGTTCAGCAGCAAGAGGCCGTCGGCGGGCACCATTGCGATCACCCGCGGCGGCGTCGTGTCTCGCACCACGGTCTGTACCGCGCGCTGGCCAAAGGGGTAGGCGAGCGCCGTGAGCTTGTTCGTGCCTTCGACCAGCGGGACTTGCGCGGTGAACGTCTGCAGGTCCGCGCCGCGCACCGCGTCCACCCCGTTCACGGTGACGAACGGCGTGCCGAGAGGCGTCGTGACCGTGACCGGAACCGACGTCGTGTTGATGAAGGACTCGGGCGGACTCGTGATCGCGATCGGCTCGTTCGACTCCGCGCGGAAGAAGGTGAACGCGAGCATCGAAGTGCCGGCGTCCGTCGCGAGCTCGAGCTCGAAGCTGTTGGGCCCGAAGACGAGCGGCAGGTCGAGGACGCCGGAAGCGAGCCCCGCCGGGAAGCTGCGGCCGTCGGGCACGCCATTCACCGAAACGAGCGTGGTCGGCGCGGCGAAATCGAGGTCGACGGGGACCGCCTGGAGGAGCGTCGTCTCGCCGTCGTGAAAGCTCGTGAGTGTGGCGACGGGAGCGTTCGGGTCGACGGTGAAGACGGTCGAATTGGTGTTGGTTCGGCCGTTCGCGTCGCTGGCTCGGATCACCAGTTCGTTCTGTCCGAAGAGGGTCGGCAGATCGGGAATCGCGAAATGCCCGTCGATCACGGGCGCGTTTCCATCGGCGACCCCCACGCCGATGCTGCGGTCGATCAGCACCCAGCTCAGCGTGCGAGGGGCGTTTCCCGGCGTGTTCTCGGAGAGACCCGCGTAGTCCACTACGGTGCCGGTCACCGTCACCGTCGTTCCGCCGATGACTGAGCCGGTGACCGGCGTCAGGATCTCGAGCGTCGGCGGGGCGAGATCGACGAGCACGTCGAGGTCGTCGGTGGCGCCGTTGCTGGTCGCATGGAACGTGAGCGGTCCGGCGCCGTCGCTCGCGGCTACTGCTAGTCGCCCGACCACGACCAGCACGGCGGCGAAGAGCATTGCGGTGTGGCGCGCAGTGCGACTCATTCGGGGTTCTCGTTCACGAAGTGGAGGTCGTACACGGCGTAGAAGCGCGGGGCGAAGTCGAGCGGCAGGACCTGTTGCTGATCGGCGGGATCGAGCTCCGAGATCGGCGCCAGCGTCTGAGTCGGCTCGGCGCCATAGGCCTCGACCTCGGGCACGGTCACCTCACCCGGATCTTCGGTGAACACGAACAGCGAGATCCTCGTCGAGGGAGAGATCACCGTGCGATCGAGCGGCGGCGAGAAGCTCGACGGCGAAAGACCGCGCGTCTGCAGCTGGCTCACGAACGCGTCGAAGCCGTCGACGACGAGCGGTCCGAACGGGTGGAACAGGACGAGGCGGACCACCTGCGGCAGTGCGTCGTCGCGCGTGACCTTCGCGGTGTCGGTGCCGACGAGTCCGTCGAGCGACACAGCCTGAGCGTTCAGCGTGTTGTCCCCGAGCACGAGCGGAACGCCACGCGCCACGAAGCCACCGGATTCGTTTACCGTCGCGGCGATGCCGTTCACGCTGACGGCGGCCGAGAGATCGTCGACGAAGCCGGAGACGTCGGTCGCCGCCTCGCGCAAGCGCGTGCCGTTTGCGGGATGGAGGATGAAGATCGTGGGCGGCTTCTCGTAGCGCACGGTCACCGTGTCAGTCGCCGTCTCACCGCCGCGCACCGCGCTGGCGACGAGCTGGTTGTCGCCCTCGCTCAGCACGACTACGGGCGCGACGAAGCCGGCGTCGGTGGTGTCGGCGCCGACGGCGTTCACCGACACCGCCGCGTTCGGATCGCTCACGGTGCCACTCACAGGCAGATATGGCGTCGACACGATCGAGTGATCGGGGGGGGACTGGATCGCGATCGAGAGTGGCGGGCCTTGGTTCGCGAGCGATACGGTCACCGTGGCCGTTCCGATGTTGCCCGCGGTGTCGGTAGCCTGGACGGCGAAAGGATTCGGACCCGGCGCGAGCGAGATCGACTGCGAGAACGCATTGCCGGGCGGCGCAGGCGCTCCCGCGACCACGAGCGATGCGATCGGACTCGCGTCGGTCACCGTGCCCGCCAGCGTCTGCGACGCGCTCGAGAACACGGCCCCGTTGGGCGGCGACGTGATCGTGACGACCGGCGGGGTGGTATCGAGCGTCACCGCCACCGACGCGTTGACGGATCCCGCGAGGTTCGTCGCGATCGCCATGAGTGTGTTCGCACCCTCGCTGAGTGTCACGTGCGCGGTGAACGAGCTTCCCGTGACCGAGGCCCCGATGCCGTTCACGTTCACGCTGATCGGCGGCGTGCCGCTGACCGTGCCGGTCACGTCGATCGGGGTATGTGCCGTCAGCAGGCCGTCCGCGGGCGCGCCGATCGCGATCGTCGGAGGCGTGGCCCTGGTCACCGAGATTGCGCTCGTGCCCGTATTCCCTGCCGCATCGGTGGCGCTGGCCGTGATCGGGTTCGCGCCCACCGTCAGCGACTGGGTCGTCGTGAAGGCGCTCCCGGACAGCGCGACCGGCGCACCGTTCACCGTGAAGGTCGCGATCGGGCTCGCATCGGTCACCGTGCCGGTCACCGCGGTCGAGCCCGTGGCGAGCGTCGCGCCGTCGGCGGGCGCATTGATCACGACCACGGGCGGGGTGGTGTCGAGCACGACCGAAGTCGACGCGTTCGCGGTTCCGGCCGCGTTCGTCGCGGTTACCGTCAGAGTGTTTTGGCCTTCGGTGAGCGGGACGGTCGCGCTGTAGGAAGTACCCGTGACGCTGGCGGCGACACCATTCACGCTCACCGTGACCGGAGTCGTGCCGGTGAAGGTTCCCGTGACCGGCGCGGGCGTCGTGCGCGTGAGCAAGCCCGTCACCGGCGCGCCGATCACGACCGTGGGTGGCGCGGCGCGCGTCACCGAGATCGCCGCCGTGCCGACGTTTCCCGCGGCGTCCGTGGCGCTGGCCGTGATCGGGTTCGCGCCGACCGTCAGCGACACGGTCGTGGTGAAGGCGTTCCCGGACAGCGTGACCGGCGCACCATTCACCGTGAAGGTCGTGATCGGGCTCGCGTCGGTCACGGTGCCAGTCACTACGGTCGAGCCCGTGGCGAGTGTCGCGCCGTCGGCGGGCGTATTGATGGCGACTACCGGCGGGGTAGTGTCGAGCATGACCGAGCTCGACGCGTTCGCGGTTCCGACCGCATTCGTCGCGGTCGCCGTCAGGGTGTTCGAGCCCTCGCTGAGCGGGACGGTGGCGCTGTAGGAAGTGCCCGTGACGGTCGCGGCGACACCGTTCACGCTCACCGTAATCGGAGTCGTGCCGGTGGAGGTCCCCGTGACCACCGCGGGCGTGGTGCGCGTAAGTGAGCCGTTCGCCGGCGCCGTGATCGCAACCGTAGGTGGCGCGGCTCTTGTCACCGAGATCGCCGCCGTGCCGACGTTTCCCGCCGCATCCGTGGCGTTGGCCGCGATCGGATTCGCGCCGAGCACGAGCGACACCGTGGTGCTGAATGCGCCGTTCGTGAGGGTCACGGCTGCGCCGTTCACGGTGACGCTCGTGATCGGGTTCGCGTCAGTCACGGTGCCCGTCACGACGGTCGAGCTCGCGGCAGTCACCGTGCCGTTCGCAGGCGAGGTGATGGTGACCACGGGCGGCGTCGTGTCGAGCTTGATGGTGACCGAGGCCGTCGCGGAGCCCGCCGCATTCGTTGCCGTCGCGGTCAGCGTGTTGCTGCCCTCGGTGAGCGGCACGCTCGCCGAGTAGGTCGAGCCCGAGAGCGTGGCCGCCACGCCGTTCACCGACACGGCCACGGGAGACGCGCCGCCGAATGAGCCGGTGACGGTAGTCGGCGTGTTGCGCGTCAGCAGCCCGTTGGCGGGGGCGCTGATGGTGACCGTGGGCGCGTTGGCCCGCGTTACCGTCAGAGAAGCAGTGCTGGTGTTGCCCGCCGCGTCGCACGCGACGGCTGTGATGGTGTTCGAGCCGACGGCGAGCGATACCGTGGTACTGAACGCGCCGTTCGTGAGGACGACGGTATTGCCGTTGATCTTGAAGCTCGTGATCGGGCTCGCGTCGGTGACGGTACCGGTGACCACGACCGAGGCCGCCCCGGTCGTAGAGTTGTTGGGTGGTGACGTGAAGACGATCGTCGGAGGCGTCCGGTCGAGGGTGACCTGCACCGATGCAGAAGCCGAGCCGCCGGCGTTCGTCGCCGTGGCCGTGAGCGTGTTCGCGCCCTCGCTGAGCGGCACGCTCGCTGAATAGCTGCTGCCGCTCTTGGTGGCCGTCACGCCGTTGACCTTGACGGTCACGGTCGCGGTGCCACCGAACGTGCCCGAGACCGTGATCGGCGTGGTGCGCGTGAGCAGACCGTTGGCCGGCGATCCGATCGTGACCGACGGCCCGGTCACGCGCGTGACCGCGACGGTCGTCGAGCAGGTGTTGCCTGCGGCATCGGTCGCACTCACCGTGATCGTGTTCGAACCGAGCGCGAGCGCGACCGTGCTCGAGAACGAGCTGCCGCTCAGCGTGACCGCGGTGCCATTTACCTTCACGCTGGCGACGCCGTTGGCATCGGTGACCGTGCCAGTGACCACGATCGAAGCCTGAGCCGTGGTCGAGTTGTTGCCGGGGGCGGTGACTGTGATCGTGGGCGCGGTCCGGTCGAGCGTGACCTGAACCGACGCGCTGGCGCTACCCGCTGAGTTCGTCGCGGTGGCAGTCAGCGTATTCGACCCCTCGGTCAGCGGAACGCTCGCGGAGTAACTGCTGCCGCTCTTGGTGGCGGTGACGCCGTTCACCTTCACGGTGACGGTCGCCGTGCCGCCAAACGCTCCCGAGACGGTGACCGGAGTGTTCTTCGTCAGCAGATGATTCGCCGGCGAAGTGATCGTCACCGTAGGCGGAGTCGAGCTCGCCTGCGCTTCTACCGCCCATGCGAAGACGAGCGTGACTGCAAGCAGACTTGCGGCTCGCGACACACTCCCCGAGAACAACGCCACGCCCTGCCCCGATTGGACCGGCGCGATTCTGCCCGGATCTCACTCGGGAACACAAGACAATTCGCACTCACTGACTGTCGTGGGGCGCCAAGGCTCACCCGCAAGCGATCTTGCGGGGTCAGTGGGCTATTTCGCCGAGGTCTTCAGGAGCTCCACGGATGCGGTCGGTTCCTGCCCCACCCCATACCCCCCGATGACCCAGATCGTGCCGTCGGCAGCAGTCACCGCGCATCCCACGGTGATCCGACCTTCGGCGTAGAACCCAGCCCGCCCACGAGATACAGCCATCAGGCCCGGTCGCAGTTGCACCTTGTTGGCGCTCCCGCCATGAAGGACTCGTCCCATCGAGCCAGCCGAAAGTCGCGACTGCTGGACAAAACGTGATCGAAGCGAAGGAACCCGGGGTAGACGAACCGGTAGGCGCGGCCTCGACTGTCGGCACCTCCCAAGGGCAGCTCGATCTCTGGCGCGACTCTCGAGTGCTTGACCGCGCTGGGACTTCCGTTTTGAACGAATTCTCCGGTAGCAGGGTCTCGCTTGGCTTGGTGTACCACGACGCTCGTCTGATAGAGCGGCTGGTGAGGGGCTCGCGTCCAGCGCCGTGAACGGGGGTCGAAGAACACAAGCCCGAGGTCGCCTGCGCCGTAGTCGTAAGTCCGCCGTTCCCCCTTCAAGACGCGACCCGCGAAGGCCATCACGAACCCGTCGGGCGAGGCTGCCGCGGCGAGATGCCAGCGAGGCTCGGGCAAAGGAGGTCCCTCGACCCAGCCTGCTTCCGCTCTGACCGCAACGGACAGCAGAGTCAGTGAGAGTGACAGAGGCGCTGCGAGTCTCACGGAGGACTGATCGGATGGAACGACGCCGACTCAACGGGTGTAGGATTTCAGGCCGCAATGAAGCTGCGGACGCGGGATCCTTGGATGAGCGGGCCGGCCTATGCGGCGACGCTGCGGGGGCTGTCGGTCAACCTGCTGGTGGGCGCGATCGAGCCGTCGCTGGCCTTCGCGCGGGGGGTGCTCGAGGCCGAGGTGGTGTATGCCGATCCGGATTTCGCCGTCGTACGCGGGTACGGCAGTGAGTGGATGCTGCATGCCGATCACACCTACGACCAGCATCCGCTGGGCGCCGAGATCTGGGGGGTGACTCGCCGCGGCGGTGGAGTCGAGCTGCGCCTGCACGGCTGTGACCCCGATCGCGCCGAGGCGGCCGCGCGCCGGCTCGGCTACCGGGTGCTGGAGAGTGCGCGAGCGAAGGGCCACGGCATGCGCGAGGTGTACCTGCTCGACGCCGACGGCTATCTCTGGGTGCCGGACGTGATGATCGAGTAAGTCCCGCCGTCCTCGCCGGGGAGCGGGATGAACTCGGTGTGGTCGAGATCCGGCAGCTTCAGCCGTCCCGCGCGCCAGTCGGCCTTGGCCTGCTCGATCCGCTCGCGCGACGACGAGACCAGGTTCCACTCGATGAAGCGGTGACCCAGCGGCTCGCCGCCCAGCACCATGACGATGCTGGGCTCGAGCGCGCGGACGGTCACCGGCGTTCCGGCCGAGAAGACCAGCATCTGACCGGTGCCGAAGCCGTCGTGACCTACCTCGATCCGGCCCGCTGCGACGTAGGCGGCTCGCTCGGTGTGGCCGTCAGGCAGCTCGGCGCGCGCGCCGGGCTCGAGCTCCCAGTGGGCGTAGAACATCGGCGAGTGAGTCACCACCGGCGAGCGCGCACCGAACGCCTCGCCCGCGATCAGCCGCCCGCGCAGGCCCTTGGCCTCGTGCCGCGGCAGCGCGGCCGCCCCGTGGTGCGCGAACGCCGGCGCGATCTCCTCCTCGCGCTCGGGCAGCGCCACCCACGCCTGGATGCCGTGCATCGACCCGCCCTCGCGCCGCGCGTGCTCGAAGCGCTCGGAGTGAGTGATGCCGCGGCCGGCGATCATCCAATTCACCTCGCCGGGCCGGATCGCCTGCTCGGAGCCCACGCTGTCGCGGTGCATGATCTCGCCTACGAACAGGTACGTGACCGTCGACAGGCCGATGTGCGGGTGCGGGCGCACGTCGACGCTGCGCGGGATGCCGCGCGGAAAGTCGACCGGCCCCATGTGATCGAAGAAGATGAACGGGCCGACCATCTGGCCGCCCGCGTAAGGCAGGACGCGGCCGACCTCGAAGCCGCCCAGGTCGCGCCGCCGCTGCTCGATCACCCGCTCGATCATGCAGCCAGTGTCGCCTCCCGGTCGGTAGGTCGAGCTGGGCGGGACGAAGTCACTACTCCTGCCAAGTGAGTCGGCCCTGGCCGTTGATCAGCCCCGTACCCGGCATCAGGCGGATGCGCCAGGGCTCGAGCCGCAGTGCCGCGAACGTATCCGCGGTCGGACTCGTCCAGACCGGGATCAGCGCCGGGTCGTAGCCCACCGGCGCAGGGCCGTTCTTGAACAGGTTCCAGACCTCGGTGCGCGTGCGGTCGTCGAAGCACCAGGCGGCGCGGCACTCGGCCTGCGCGGTGTCGTGAGCGGGCGTCCAGTACGACAGCGACAGGTTCGGCGTCGATTCGAGGTGCGCGCGCTTCAGCGGCGTAGGCGAGGTCGCGATCCAGCCGGTCAGCCGGGTGCCGTCCCACTGCCAGATCGGATGCAGGATGCGGGTGAACGGGCGCCCGCGCGAGTCGACGCTGGCGGCGCTGCACCAGACGATGCGGTGGGCGAGCTCGACAAACTTCGGCGCGATGTCCTTCAAGTCGGTCAACGAGGACCCTCCTGCGCACGATTCTATCGCTGCGCGCCGGCGCATTTCAGAATCCGCTGAATCCCGCCACTCACTGCGCGCGGATCGTACTATCTCGCTCAGGAGCTGCGGTGGGTCTGTGCAAGCTTGCTTGCGGGGGCGCTGGCCCTACCCCACCGACATCCCGAGCCCGCCGAGCCGGGCACCGGCGCGCTGGGGTTGGTCTGTACGGGCATCCTGACCTACGTGCTGCGGTATCGGACGGCCTCGTAGAGCCGCTCGCAGCTATCGAGTCACTTCGAGCCCCTTGAAGCTTTCGCTCTCTTCGAGGTCTTCCTTGCTCTGTCGAACCGGGAGTCGAGGTCTCCGGTGCTCCTCCGCACATAGGAGCAGCCGACGCTTTGCTGTGACGGTCGCTGACAGTGACAGAGGAGCAGTAGACCGATCAGGAGACCGCGCCGAGTCATCGCCTCGCCAAAGCTAGGCGGAGCGCAGGCGCGTGTACAGCGCCTCGCAGCGCGCGGCGTAGCTCGCAATGGTGAAGTGCGCGAGCGCGCGTTGCCGCGCGGCGGTCGAACGCTCGCGCCAGGTCAGCGGGTCGACCGCGACGGACCGCAGGGCGGCTGCGAGCGTGCCGGGCTCCTCGTCGCAGAAGAGCGCCGTCTCGGCAAGCAGCTCCGGCAGCGCTCCGCGGCGCGAGGCGATCGCGGGGATGCCCATCGCCATCGCCTCGAGCGCGGCGCGGCACGAGCCGTCGGAGCCGGGCACGAGATAGACCAGCGCGTCCAGCTGAGCGAGCACGTCGAGATACTCGTCGCCGCTCAGGTAGCCGGCGCGGATCACCGCGTGGTCGAGGCCGAGCTTCCGCACCGGCTCGTCGAGCACCTGCCGGGCGCGCGTGCCGCGCCCCACGACCAGGAGGCGCAGGTCGGGGGTTCCGCGCAGCGCGCGCGCGAGCGACTCGAGGATCAGCGCCACGCGCCGGTGCGGCTGGAGCCGCGCGACGAGACCGATCACGCGCTGGTCGGGCTTCAGCCCGAGCGACTCGCGAAGCTCGCTGCGCCGCGGACGCGGCGCAAAGCGCTCGGTGTCGACGACGCCGGAGACCACGCCCACCGGGCAGCCCGTGAGCCGTCGCGTCTCGAGCGCGAGCCGTTCCGTCAGCACCGCAACGCCGTCGCAGCCGCTCGGCCCGTACAGCCAGCGATTCCAGAATCGCGGCGGGATCGGCTCGCCGTGTGTCCAGCCGGACACGAGCCGGGTCTCGGTCCGGCGACGACCGAGCGCGAAGCGCGCCAGGAGCTGAGCCCGGGCGTGAGTCGCGTGCACGACGTCGTAGCGGCGCTCGCGCAGGAAGCGCCGCAGGCGCACCACCTCGCCGTGGTCGGAGAGCGGCCGATAGCCACGGCCCGGCGCGAGCTCGAACGCGGGAGTCACTCCGCGCTCGCGCGCGCGTTCCGGCAGCCCGCCCGCGTGCCCGGGCGGGGTCTGGGGGAAGGCCGCGTCGACCTCGTGCCCGCGCGCACGCAATCCGGTCAGCGCGTGCAGCATCGGCTCGGCGGGACCCGTCCACTTCCAGTCACTCGTGAGCTGGAGGATCCTCATTTCCGAGCCGAGGTCTCGAGCTCCCAGAGCTTGGCGTACTTCATGAACACGTAGTACGCGGTCGCTGCGCAGACGATGAAGCCGGGCAGGCCGTTGCGGAAGCCCTGGCGCAGTACGTAGCCCTTGAAGAAGCGGCCGAGCGGCCGCAGCAACAGGTCACTCACCCGGAAGCGCACGCCCGACTCCTGCATCGAGCGCGCCATGCGCGCCGAGAAGCGGTCGGTGGTCTGGATGTGCTCGGACAGGCTGCGGTAGTTCCAGTGCCAGAGCCGGCCGGGCAGGCGCTCGACGCGGCCACCACCGAGCTCGACCCGGTCGTGCGGATCGAAGCCGGCCCAGTGACCCTGCGAGCGGCGGAACACGCGCAGCTGCCAGTCGGGATACCACTCGCCGTGGTCGTGCCAGATGCCGAGATAGTGGGTGATGCGGTCGAGCTCCCACCCTGCAACGCCCGCGTCGGGGCGCACCAGCGCGGCCCGCACGGCCTGGCCGAGCTCGGGCGAGAGCGCCTCGTCGGCGTCGAGACACACCACCCAGTCGTGCGTGGCGCGCTCGAGCGCGAAGTTCTTCTGCTTCACGTAGCCGAGGAACGGCTGCTCGATCACCTTTTCGGTGTAGCGGCGCGCGACCTCGCGCGTGCCGTCGCTCGAGCCCGAGTCGACCACCACGATCTCGTCGCAGAACGCGAGTGACTCGAGGCAGCGACCGATCCGGTCGGCCTCGTTCATGCAGATCACCACGCCCGAGATCGGCGGCCGGCCGGCCGGCGCGTCACTCACCGCGCACCCGCTCGACCGTCACCACGCCGCGAATCTTCGCGATCTGGCGCAGCACCGCATCGAGGTGCTTGCGGTTCTTCACCGACAGCTCGAACACCTGGATCGCGCGCTTGTCGGGCTCGGTGTAGATCTGCGCGCTGTCGATGTTCACGCCCTCGCCGCTGATCTTGTTCGTGACAGCGGCCAACAGGCCCTGTCGGTCCTCGGACACGACCTTCACCTTCACGTTCACCGGCGGCGCGCCGGCGACGTCTTCCCAGGTCACGGGCACGCGCCGGTCGGGATCGAGGTGGAAGACCTTCGGACAGTCGCGCGTGTGCACGGTGACTCCGCGCCCGCGCGTGATGAAGCCCTCGACCGAGTCACCGGGCACCGGCGAGCAGCACTTCGCGAAGCGCACCAGCACGTTGTCCATGCCCGAGACGCGAACTTCGCCCGGGGTGCGGCCGACCGACAGCACGCGGCGCAAGAGCGACGGCTTCGGCTCGGGCTCGTCCTCGCCCACGCCCGCGACGTGGCGCGCGACCGCGCGCGCGTCGTGCTTGCCGTAGGCCACCGCCTGCAAGAGGCCGTCGAGGTCGCGCACGCCCAGGTCCTTGGCGGCGTTCTTCAGCTCGCCGGTCTTGACCAGCTTCTCGAACGACAGCCCGCGCTTGTGCAGCTCGCGCACCAGAAGATCGCGGCCCAGCGCGCGCGAGCGCTCGACCTGCTCGGACTTGAGGAAGTGGCGGATGCGGCTGCGCGCGCGGCCGGTGACCACGAAGTCGAGCCACTCCTGGCGCGGCCGCTGGTGCGGCGAGGTCGCGATCTCGACCGTGTCGCCGTTCGCCAGCTTGTGGCGCAGCGGCACGAGCTGGCCGTTGATCTTCGCGCCCGCGCAGTGACTGCCGATCTCGCTGTGCACGGCGTAGGCGAAGTCGATCGGGGTGGCGCCGGCGGGCAGCGCCTGCACGTCGCCCTTGGGCGTGAACACGTACACCTCGTCCGAGAACAGGTCGACGCGCACGGTCTCGAGAAACTCGTTCGGGTCTTTGAGCTGCTGCTGCCACTCGAGCAGCTGGCGCAGCCACGCGAACTTCTGCTCGTCGCTCGGGCGGGTGGAGCCGTCGCCCTTGTACTTCCAGTGCGCGGCGATGCCGAGCTCGGCCACGCGGTGCATCTCCTGCGTGCGGATCTGCACCTCCATGCGCTCGCCGAACGGCCCGATCACGGTGGTGTGGATCGACTGGTAGCCGTTGGGCTTGGGCATCGCGATGTAGTCCTTGAAGCGGCCCTGCACCGGCTTCCACAGCCCGTGGACGATGCCCAGTGTCTCGTAGCAGGTGGTGGTCGTGCCGTCGACGATCACGCGGAACGCGATCAGGTCGTAGATCTGCTCGATCGACACGTTCTGCTGCTGCATCTTCTTGTAGAGGCTGTAGGCCTCCTTCAGCCGGCCGGTGACTTCGCAGTGCAGCCCGCGCGCGCTGAGCTCGGACTGCAGGCGCGTGCGCACGTCGTCGATGTAGCGCTCGCGCTCCTTCTTGGTGCCGGCGATGCGCTCCTCGATCTGCCGGTACACTTCCGGGTGTAGGACGCGAAAGGCGCGGTCCTCCAGCTCCTCCTTCATCCAGTAGATGCCGAGCCGGTGCGCCAGCGGCGCGTAGATGTCGAGCGTCTCGCGCGCCACGCGCGCGCGCGCCTCCTCGCTCATGAAGTCGAGCGTGCGGATGTTGTGCAGCCGGTCGGCGAGCTTGATCAGGATGATGCGGATGTCCTTCGACATCGCGATCAGCATCTTGCGGAAGTTCTCGGCCTGGGCCTCCTCGCGGCTCTGGAACTCGATCTTCGACAGCTTCGTGAGTCCCGCGACCAGGTTCCCCACCTCGTCGCCGAACTGACCGCGGATGTCGGCGTCGGTCGCGAGCGTGTCCTCGACCGTGTCGTGCAAGAGACCCGCGGCCACGGTCACGTGGTCCATGCGCATGTTGGCCAGGATCTCGGCCACGGCCAGCGGGTGGGTCAGGTAGGGCTCGCCCGAGAGCCGCATCTGCCCCTGGTGGACCTTGGCCGAGTAGACGTAGGCGCGCTCGAGCAGCTCGATGTCGGCGTCCGGAACGTTGTTCTGGACCTGATCGACGATCTCGTTGATGCGCGCCATCTAGCCGCGCTCCGCTCGGGCGTCGCGAATGATCCGGAGCAGCGCATCCACGGCCTTGTCCACTGAATCGTTGACGATCCGATGATGACACTGATTTGCGTAGGCGAGCTCTTCCTGCGCGCGCTGCAGCCGGCCGCGCAGCACCTCCTCGGTCTCGGTGCGGCGGTCGCGCAAGCGGGTCTCGAGCACGTCGAGCGAGGGCGGCTCGATGAACACGCGCACGGCGTGCGGCAGGCGCACCTGGAGCTGCTCGGCGCCCTGCATCTCGACCTCGAGGATCAGGTCGAAGCCCTGGGCGGTGGGCGCGTCGACGGCGCTGCGGCTCGTGCCATAGAAGTGATTCTGGTAGATGGCATACTCTAGGAACGCGCCCTCCGCGATCAAGCGCCGGAACTCCGGCTCGTCGACGAAGAAGTAGTCGACGCCGTTCTTCTCGCCGGCCCGGGGCGTGCGCGTGGTGTGCGAGACCGAGAAGCGCACCTGCGGGTCGGCATCGAGCACCCGGCGCACGATCGTGCTCTTGCCCACGCCCGAGGGGCCCGAGACCACGAACGGGATGCCCCGGCGAGTCACTCCGCCAGCTCCTCGTCCTCGATCGCGCCCGCGAGCCGCAGCGCGATCGTCTCGGGCTGCACCGCCGAGAGCACCACGTGGTCGGAGTCGGTGATGATCACCGAGCGCGTCTTCCGGCCCTGGGTGGCGTCGACGAGCTTGCCGCGCGGTCCCGCTTCTTCGCGCAGGCGCCGGATCGGCGCAGCCGACGACCCCACCACGGCGACCACGCGCGCCGCGACGATCACGTTGCCATAGCCGATGTTGAGGAGCTTCACTCGACGTTCAGGACCTGCTCGCGGAGTCTTTCCTGCTCGGTCTTCAGCGCGACCACCGCGCGCGACAGCTCGGTATCCGCCGACTTCGAGCCGATGGTGTTGGTCTCGCGGCCCATCTCCTGCAGCACGAACTCGAGCTTGCGCCCGACCGCGCCCGGCGCGTCCAGCGTCTCGCGGAACTGGTCGAGATGACTGCGCAGCCGCACCGTCTCTTCGGTCACGTCCATGCGGTCGATCTGCAGCACGATCTCCTGCTCGAGCCGCGCGGGATCGGTCTCGACCGCGGGCGCGAGCGCGGCCAGCCGCTTCTCGAGCCGCTCGCGAATGCCCGAGCGCACGAGCTCGACGCGCGCCTCGACCTGCTTCAAGAGTGACTCGATGCTGGCGAGCCGGCTGCGCAGCTCGCGCTCCAGCGCCTCGCCCTCGCGCGCGCGCATCTCGGCGGCGGCCGCGCAGGCCTTGCCCACCGTCTCGAGCACGCCCGCGGCCAGCGACTCGGCCTCGAGCTCGGGCTCGCGCAGGCGCGAGACGCCGGGCAGCGCCAAGAGCGCCGCGACCTCGAGCGTCTCGGGCTTGGCCAGGCCGTGCGCCAGCTCCTGCGCGGCGCGGGCGTAGCTGCGCGCGGCCTCGAGGTCGATCTCGAGCCGCGGCGCAAACGCGCCCTCGCGCGGCAGGCGGACGCCGATCTCGACCTGACCGCGCTCGAAGTGACGCGCCGCCGCGGCGCGCACCTCGCCTTCGAGCGCCGCCAGCTCGCGCGGCAGGCGCGCGCGCACCTCCAGGTGGCGCGAGTTCACGCCGCGCACCTCCGCGCTGATGCCGTCCGGGCCGTCGGCGCGCCCGAAGCCGGTCATCGAGCGGCGAGTCACCGGGTGAGTCCTCGCTCGGCCAGCTCGCGGTTCGCCTTTTCGGCGTCGTCGCGCGGCTTCTGGCTGCGCGCGAACTGGATCACCTCGTCGATGCCGTCCTCGAGCTTCACCTTGGCTTCGAAGCCGAGCACGCGCTTCGCGCCGCCGGGATCGGAGAAGCAGTGGCGGATGTCGCCGGCGCGGAACTTGCCCGTGATGTCGGGCGTGATCTTGAGTTTGAGTCTCTCGGCGAGCAGCTCGGCCACGCGCCGGATCGTGGTCGGCCGGCCGGTGCCCACGTTGCACACGCGGCCGCCGCCCGCCTCGCAGCGCAGCGCCAGCAGGTTGGCGCGCACGATGTCGGACACGTGCACGAAGTCGCGTGACTGCTCGCCGTCCTCGGTCACGAGCGGACGGTTCCCGTTCAAGAGCCGCGAGCTGAAGATCGCCGCCACGCCGGTGTATGGGTTCGAGAGCGCCTGGCGCGAGCCGTACACGTTGAAGTAGCGCAGCGCGACCGTGGGGATGCCGTAGGCGTTGCCGACCGCGAGGAAGAGCTCCTCGTGATCGCGCTTGGAGACGGCGTACACCGAGGTGGGCTGGAGGGGCTTGGTCTCGGGTGTGCCGATCGGGCGCAGCGCGCGCCCGGAAGCATCGCAAAGCTCCCACTCGCGCTTCTCGAGCTGTGAGTCGGGTCGCAGGCCGGGGCTCGCCAGCTTGCCGTCGGCATCGAGATAGGCGCCCTCGCCGTAGATCGACATCGACGAGGCCACCACCAGGCGGCGGATCGCGCCCTTCTTGGCGATGATCTCCTGCAACAGCACCGCGGCGCCGAGTGAGTTCGCCGAGACGTAGCTCGCGATCTCGTACATCGACTGTGCCACGCCCACCGCGGCCGCGTCGTGGATCACCACCTCGACGCCGTCGAGCGCGCGCCGCACCCACTCCGCGTCGCGCACGTCGCCGCGCAGGTACTCGGCCTTGGGCGAGACGTAGGCCGGCCAATCGGCGCCGGCGCCGTGCACCTGCGGGTCGAGCGAGTCGAGCACGCGCACGCTCTGCCCTTCCGCGACGAGCGCGTCCACCAGGTGCGATCCGATGAAACCCGCGCCACCGGTCACCAGTATCTTCATGTCTCTCCCCCTGACTCCAATCGGCGCCGGCTCATGCCGCCGCGAGCCCCGACGTGGCCGGCTCGCCGGCGCGGTGCCAGGCGAGGATCTTGCGGTACTCGCTCGCCCGCCGCCCGCCGAACACGGTGCCGCAGAGGATCTTCACCATCACGATCGCGCGCAACGCCGCGTACACGGCCGGCGAGCGGTTCTTGCGGAAGAAGATGTAGCGGCTGCGGTAGTACTCGATGCGCGTGCGCAACGGCAGCTTCTTCTTGGTCGACTCGCCGTACAGGTGGATCACGTACGCGTCCGGAAGGTGGAACACGCGCCAGCCCGCGGCGCGCATGCGGTGACACCAGTCGGTCTCTTCCAGGAAGAAGAAGTAGTCCTCGTCGATCAGGCCCACCTGCTGAATCACTTCACGGCGCGCGAACAGACACGCACCCAGCACGGCCTCGACCTCGACCGGCGCGTGGTAGTCGACGCGCTTGCTGGGCCAGCGCTTGGGGAACACGCGGCGCAGGAGCGACTGGCCCACGATCTCGGACACGAGCGTGGGCGAGTTGTGGATGCAGTTCTGTTTGGTGCGGTCGGGGTTCAGGAGCTGCGGGCCGACGGCGCCCACGTCGGGGTGCTCGTCGAGGAAACGCACGCAGGCTTCGAGCCCGCCCGGCAGCACGATCGTGTCACTGTTCAGGAGCACCGCATGCCGGCCGCGCATCACTTCGAGCCCGCGGTTGTTGCCCGCGCCGAAGCCGATGTTCTTGGGCAGCGCCAGGACGCGCGTCTCGGGGAACTGGCGCACCACGCACTCGACCGTGGCGTCGGCCGAGCCGTTGTCGACCACGATCACCTCGTAGCTGATGCCGAGCTTGGCCTCGCGGATCGAGGCGAGACAGTCGAGCACGAGATCGCGAACGTTCCAGGCCACGATCACGATCGAGAGATCGACCTCGCCGTTCACTTCGCCAGCTCCAGCTCGACCGAGCCCTGCCAGTCGCGCTGCGAGAGCGCGGCGCGGGCCTCGCCCAAGACACGCGCGGGCAAGAGCCGGGTCATGCAGCGGTGGTCGATCGGACACACCTTGAGCTGGCACGGCGAGCACTCCACCGGCTCGCGCAGCAGCTTCGTGCGCTTCAGATTCAAGTTGGTGTAGCCCACGGCGGTCGGGCCCATCAGCACCAGCGTGGGCAGCTCGAACGCCGCGGCGATGTGGCGCGCGCCGGCGTCGTTGCAGACCAGGAGCTGCGCGCGCGCCAGCACCGACTTCAGGAGCGACAGCGACATCGAGTCACCGCCGAGCATGGCCAGCGGCACGCCGGCGCGCTTCGCAATCTGCTCCGCGAGCTCGCCCTCGCCGGGCCCGTGCACCAGCGCCACGTCGGCGCCGTCCTGGCGCAGCCCGCGCGCGACCTCGGCCACGTAGTCGAGCGGCCAGAGCTTCGACGGCCCGAAGCCCGCGCCCGGCGCGAGACACACGAGCGGACGGGCGCCGCCGACGCCCGCTGCCGCGAAGCGCGAGTCACACTCGCGCTCGGCCTCGGGCTCGAGAAAGAGCTCGAGCTGCGTGCCCAGGTCGGGCGCACCCAGCCGGCGCGCCAGCTCGAGGTAGTACCGCTCCATCGCCAGCGGCGCGAAGTGACCGTTCACGCGCGGTGCGGGAACGGCTTGGGTGAGCAACCAGCTGCGCGCGCGGCGCGCGTAGCCGATGCGCGCGGGCGCCCGGGTCAGAAACGCGAGCAGCGCGCTCGCGAACGAGTTCGGCAGCACCAGCACCGTGTCCACGCCCGAGAGCGAGCGCGCGACGCGCGCGCGCTCCGCGAACTGGCCGAGCTTCGAGCGGCCCCGGTAGATGTCGTGCGCCACGAACCGGTCCACATTGGGCGAGCCGCGCAGCACGCCGACCAGCGCCCTCCGCACGACCACCGTGATCTCGGCCTCGGGCCGCCCCCGGCGCAGCGCGCGCAGCGCGGGCGTCGCCATCACCACGTCGCCTAGGTGATTCGGCAGCACGACGGCAATTTTCTCTTTGGTTACCGGCACTTAGTCCGCGGGCTCCGCGCGATTCCCCGCCTTCCTAGATACCGCGAACGAGGCCCTAGAGCAACGCGAGTGCGGCCTCGATCACAGCCGCGGGCTCGACCGTTCGCATGCAGGTGCGCGCGGGGCAGCCTTCGCGGCACGGGTTGCAGCCGACGTCCCGGCGCACCACCCGGCTCGGCACCGAGCGGCTGGGGGCGTTCTCGATCGGGTCGGTCGGCCCGAAGATCGCCACCGCGGGCGTGCCCGCCAGCGTCGCCAGGTGCATCGGCCCCGAGTCGCAGCCCACGAACAGCTGCGCGCGCGACAACAGCGCCAGCAACTCGGCGAGTGACTCGCTGGCCGGCGCCAGCGCCGCCGCGCCCTGCGCGGCCGCGACCACCGCGCGCGCCGCCTCGCGCTCGCCCGCCACCGGTCCGAACGCCACCAGTGTCTCGATGCCGGCCTGCTCGCGCAGCGCGCGCGCCACCGCCGCGAAGCGCTCCGCTTCCCAGCGCTTGTAAGTCGTCTTCGGGCTCGTGCCGGGGTGCACCAGCGCGAAGCGCTCCGGCAGGCCCGCGAAGCGCTGCGCCAGCGCGGGGTCGAGCTCGAGCACGTGCGGCTTCTCGGGCACCTTGCCGCCCAGGAACTCCACCAGCGCGGCATTGCGCTCGAAGCGAGACACGTGGCGCGGCGCGGGCGCGCGCAGCGTCGAAAGCCACTGACTCGCCTCCTTGGCGATCGGCGCCGCGTAGCCGACGCGCACCGGGATGCCCGCCGCCCAGGCCAGGAAGGCGCTGCGAAACACTCCGTGGAAGTCGATCGACAGGTCGTAGCGCCGGGCGCGCAGCTCGCCGGCGAACTCGCGCAGTGTCTGCAGCGCGCGCCAGGGATGGCGCGCGCGCAGTCGGCGGCGCGGCACGACCACCTGCTCGGACAGCCCGGGTAGCCCGACCAGGCCCGCGGCCGCGCGATCCTCCACCAGCCAGTCGATGCGCGCATTCGGATACAGCGCGCGCAGGCCGGCGAAAGCCCAGCGCGTGCGCACCACGTCTCCGAGCGCACCCAGGCGAATCACGAGGATGCGCTCGGCAGGGATCGGCCCTAGCATGCTCGGGGAATGGTCGCCCCTCACCTGCTGTGGCGCTACATGTTCCGCGACATCCTCCTGCACGCACTGCTGGGACTGTTCGCGATCACGCTCTTGCTCGTGGTGAGCAACCTCTTGCGCTTCATGGAGGAGCTCGCGGCGGCAGGCGTCGGGCTGTCGGCGCTGGGTCAGCTCGTAGTCGTGCTGTTGCCCTCGTACGCGTCCTACGCGCTGCCCTCGGCGCTCTTGTTCGGCGTACTCTTGTCGCTGGGCCGCATGTCGGCCGACGGCGAGATCGTGGCCATGCGCGCCAGCGGCATCAGCGCAGTGCGGCTCCTGCCGCCGGCACTCGCGCTGGGCGGCATGGCTGCGATCGGGGCCGCGTATCTCCTGTTCGAGGTCCAGCCCAAGGCGCAGAACGAGATGCGGATCCTGTTGCGCCAGCTGGCCGGCTCGGTGCAGGTGATCGAGCCGGGCAAGTTTCTCGAGCTCGGCGACAAGCTTCTCTACGTGCACTCGATGGGCAGCTCGGCCTGCCCGCTCGAGGGCATCTTGATCGGCAGCGCCGTCGAGGGCGAGCGCAGCTTCTACGCCGCGGCCCACTGCGGCACGGTCGACAACAACCAGACCGCGCACTCACTCGCGTTCCTGTTGCACGACGGCTCGATCCACTTCACCGATCCCGAGCCGGGTCACTACCGGCGGATCCGCTTCAAGACCATGCACACCGTGGTCGACGTCTCGCAGTACACCGAGCCCAAGCCCGGCGCCCCGCAGCTCACCTTCGGCGAGCTGCTCAAGGCCAGCCGCGCGCCGAAGAACGACCCGGAGCGGAAGCGGCTGGACGGCCGCTACGGCACGGCGCTGGCGGTGCAGATACAGCGCCGGCTCGCGTTCCCGTTCGCCTCGATGCTGCTCGCGCTGATCGCCGTGCCGCTCGGCATCCGGCCGATGCGCTCCGGGCGCTCCGCGGGCGCGCTCACCGCGATCGTGGTGATGGCGCTCTACTGGCTCACCTTCTCGCTCGGTGACATGGCGTCGACGCGCGGCGTGGTGCCGGCCTGGCTCGGGCTGTGGCTGCCGAACCTGCTCGCGCTGTCGATCGGCGTCGGCCTGATGCGCCGGCTGGGGCGGAGCGACGACTGATGCGCGGACCCGTGCGCCACGTCCCGCCCGGCTACGTAGTCCACCGCGTGGCGGACGCCTATCTCGTCTTCGACGCCGAGCTCGCCCCCGAGCTGGTGGCGCTGCGCCTGGCCGATGCCGAAGCGCGCAAGCGGCTGTTCGTGCGCGCGCCGCGGCGCGGCCGCGGAGCGGTGCCGAGTGTCTCGCTGCGGCGAGACACACACGTGGTGCTGCGCCGCTACCAGCACGGCGGCCTGCTCGGCGGAATCACCGGCTCACTGTATCTCGGGCCCGGCCGCGCGCTGGAAGAGCTGCACGTGACCGCGCGCGCCGAGGCGCAAGGGGCGCCGGTGCCGCACGTGTTGTGTCTCGCGCTCTGGCCCGCGCTGGGGCCGTTCTGGTCGGCGCTGATCGGCACGCGCGAGGAGCGCGGCGCGCGCGACCTGCTCGAGGCGCTGCTCGGCGCGCCCGCGGCCGGCGTGCGCCAGGAGCTGTTGCGCGAGGTCGGCGCCGCGGTGCGCCGGCTGCACGACGCCGGCGTCGACCACCGCGACCTGCAGCTGCACAACATCCTGGTCACCGAGGACGGCGGGCAGCGCCGGATCGTGGTGGTGGATCTCGACCGCGCCGTCTATCACCCGCGCGGCGGTCTCAGCCCGCGACTGCGCGCGCGCAACCTCGGGCGACTCACGCGCTCGGCCGTGAAGGCCGGGCTGTTCCGCGGCTCGATCGGCCGGCGCGAGCTGGCGGCGTTCGTGGGCGCCTACACCGGTCGCGATCGCCGATTGCGCGCCGAGCTGCGCGGCTGGATCCGCGGCGAGCAGTGGAAGCTCGCCCTGCACCGGATCGGCTACCGCCTGTCGGGCGAGCCCGAGGCGGCTAGAGCGGCCGCGCCTCTTCGACGAGCATGACCGGGATCCCGTCCTCGACGGGATAGGACAGCCGGCAGGCCGGACAGTCGAGTGATTGCTCGGCGCCGTCGGCCGCGCGCTTCACGTCGAGCTCGGCCTTGCACTTCGGGCAGACCAGGATCTCGAGCAGCTCGGGATCGATGCGCGCGCTCATGCGTGACCTTGAGCGCGGATCAGCTCCGCCAGCGCCTTCGTCTGCATCATCAGCTCCTCGAGCTGGTCGAGCGGGAACTGACTCGCCGCGTCGCACAGCGCCTCGCTCGGGTTCGGGTGAGTCTCCAGGAACACCCCGTTCGCGCCCGCCGCGACCGCCGCACGCACCAGCACGGGAATGTGCTCGCGCGGCCCGCCGCCGGAGGGATCGGTGCTGGGGATGCCGTAGCGCCGGACCTGGTGACCCGCGTCGAACACCACCGGGTAGCCGTGCTCCTTCATCACCGGGATCGAAGTCATGTCGGCCACCAGGTTGTGGTAGCCGAACTGCGCGCCGCGCTCGGTCAACAGGATCCGCGTGTTGCCCGTGCGCTCGATCTTGCCGACCGGATGGCCCATGGCGTTGGGCGACATGAACTGACCCTTCTTCACGTTCACGGGCTTGCCCGACTTTCCCGCGGCGATCAGGAGCGAGGTCTGCTGACACAGGAACGCGGGGATCTGGATCACGTCCAGCACCTCGCGCGCGGCCGCGATCTCTTCCACGCTGTGCACGTCGGAGAGCACCGGCAGCTCGAACTCCTTGCGGATCCAGGCCAGCATCTCGAGACCGTCGTCGAGCCCGGGACCCTGATACGACAGCTCGTTGCTGCGGTTGTCCTTGAGATACGAAGACTTGAAGATCAG
Source organism: Myxococcota bacterium (assembly GCA_035498875.1). Classification (GTDB taxonomy): domain Bacteria; phylum Myxococcota_A; class UBA9160; order SZUA-336; family SZUA-336; genus VGRW01. Next base: position 41,757 of record DATJZP010000010.1, on the reverse strand, counting down.
CGGCAGCGACAGCTTCTCGGAGAGCTTCTTCAGTCTCTCCGCGGTCGCGCCCATCAGCGTCTGGTTCTCGATCACGCACGGGCCCGCGATCCAGGCCAGCGGGAGGCCCGCGCCGAGCCTCACCCGCCCCGACGTCGAATCGCCGATCTCCACGGTCCGCAGCAGCGACTTCACGCGCGGGAGCTTAGCAGCTCTCCCCGGGGGGGCTAGCGCAGCTGCGCCAGCACGGCGGGCTTGAGAATCCGCTCGTCGCCCTCGACGCGAAACACGTCGTCGAGCCCGAGGGACGACCACGGCAGCAACTCACCTTCGGGGCCTTCGACCACGAAGCCCGCGTCGCGAATCATGCTGTAAGTGTCGACGGCACCCTTGCCCTTGGTGGTGAGATAGCCCTCGACGAAGAGCGAGTTGGCGGGCCACAACGCCAGCGCCTCGAGTGAGCGCAGGTGTCCCTCGCGTCCGGCGGCGACGCGCACTTCGGCGCGCGGGTTCGCCAGGCGCATCATCGCCAGCACGCGCAGCGCGCGCTCGGGAGTCAGTGAGCCGTCGGACTGGATCGGATTGCCCTCGATCGGCAAGAGGAAGTTGACCGGGATCGACGGCACCGCCAGCGCCCGCAGCTCGAGCGCCACGTCGACCAGATCGGCGTCCTGTTCGCCCATGCCCGCGATCAAGCCGCTGCACTGCTCGAGGCCGGCTGCGCGCGCCGCCCGCAGCGTGGCCACGCGGTCGGCGTAGGTGTGAGTCGAGCAGATCTCGGGGTAGCGGCGCTCGCTCGTGTTCAGGTTGTGGTTCAGCCGGTCGACGCCGGCCTCTTTCAGCGCCCGCGCCTTGGCCTCGTCGAGCAGGCCCACCGACACACAGATGCGTACCGGCACCTCGGCGCGGATCGCCCGCACCGCGTCGGCGAGAAACTCGATCTGGCGGTCCGTGGGCCCGCGGCCGCTCGCCACCATGCAGTAGCGGAAGGCGCCGGCCGCGTGGGCGCGCCTGGCTTCCTCGACCAGCTCCTGCTTGGGCTTCCAGGGATACGGGCGCAGCGGCGCGTTCGTGACCGCGGACTGCGAGCAATAGCCGCAGTCTTCCGGACAGCGCGCGTTCTGGGCGTTGTTCAGGATGTGCACGCGCACGCGGTTCCCGAACGTGTGCTCGCGCGCGACCCGCGCTTCGTGCAGCAGCGGCAAGAGGGGGATGTCGGGGCCGAGCAGCTGCAAGAGCTCGGCGCGATCGAGTGGCGGACCTTCGAGACTGCGCTGGGCGAAACTCATGGAGCCGCGCAGCATACCATCCCGAGAGACCGAAACCGGGGGAGACTGTGAATGGCCGACCGGAAGCTGAGGACCGCGGTGTGGGTGGCGAGGGCGCTCTTGTTCGTGCTCTACACGGTGGTCGCGTCGCCGCCCAAGCTGATGAGCAACCCGCAGGCGGTCGCGGGCTTCGCGAAGTACGCTTACTCCGACGGCTTCCGCTTGTTCATCGGCGGCTGTGAGTTCCTGGGCGGGATCGCGCTGCTCATTCCGAGCCTCGCGTTCTGGTCGGCGTGCGGCCTCTTCATCATCATGCTGGGCGCCGCGCACGCGCACCTGACTCACGACGAGGCGTCGCACCTGCCGGTGGTGATCGTCGCGCTCGTGCTGCTCGCCGGGATCGCGGGGTACCGCCGGCGCAGCGCGCTCCTGCTCTCCTAGCCGGAGAGACGCGCGGCTACGAAGTCGACGAGCGGCAGCGCGCTCGCGCGCTCGACGTCTTCCTCGAGTACGACCAGCTCCGCGTCGCCGGCCCAGGCGGGCGGGATCTTGACCGCGTCCTTGGCGGTCGTGACCCAGAGCAGCTCGCGCTCGAGGTCGGCGAGATCGCGCGGCTGGTAGCCGTGGTGGTCGCTCCAGACGCGGCGCGCGCAGAGCTCGGCGCCCAGTGACTCGAGGTCGGCCGCCAGCCGGTCCGGGCGCGCGATCGCGGCCAGCAGGCCCACGCGCGCGCCGCGCAGGCGCGCCAGCGGCTGGCGCTCGCCGCCGCGCACCGGGCGCAGCCCGAGCTTGTGGATCGCGACCCGGAACCGGGGAAGCTGCGCCGGCAGTCGCTCGCTGCCGGGAGGCTCGGGATCGCCGGGCTCGGCGCGCGTGAAGACCAGGGCGTCGGCACGGCGCAAGACGCGCGCTGACTCGCGCAGCGGGCCGCGCGGCAGGACGTGGCCGTTGCCCAGCCCGAGCTTCGCATCGAGACACACCAGGTCGAGATCGCGAACCAGCGGGTGGTGCTGAAAGCCGTCGTCGAGGATCAGGACCTCGGAGCCGAAGAGTGAGAGCGCGCGCAGGCCCAGGTCGATGCGGCGCGCCCCCGACAGCACCGGCACGCCGGGCGCGCTGACCGCGAGCAGGCAGGCCTCGTCGCCGGCATCGGCGGGCGCGGCGAGCACGCGTTCGCCATCGGAGACCACGTTCAGCGAGTCACTGCGGCGGCCGCCGAAGCCGCGCGAGAGCAGCGCCACCTTGCGCCCGCGCGCGTGCAGCTCGCGCGCCAGGAACGCCGCCACCGGCGTCTTGGCGGAGCCGCCCACGGCCAGGTTCCCGACCGAGACCACGCGCGCGTCGAGCCGCGTGCGCGCGCGCCAGCCGCGCGCGTACACCGCGCGGTGTAGGGCCGCGCCGGCCGCGTAGCCGAGCTCCGCCAGCGCCAGCGGGGCCAGCGCGATCCGGCGCGCCGGAGACTCTTGAGTTCGCCACAGGAATTCGGGCATCGCCTTATGACCGCATGGGCACCCTACCCATGCTCACGCCTTATGACCGCATGGGCACCCTACCCATGCTCACGTGCCTCGCACACCAGCTCGAGCACGCGGTCGGTGGCGCCGCGGTGCTCCTCGAGCCGCTTGGCCGCGTCGCGGGCCGGCGCGTTGCGCTCGGGATCGCTCCACAGCTCGCGCAGCACGCGCTCGAGCTCGGTGGCGTTCTCGACCGCGTGCAACACGCCGAACGGCGCCAGCAACGCCAGCTGCGTGCGCTGGTTCTCCACGTGCGTGCCGTGCACGACCACGCGACCCGCCTGCACCGGCTCGACCAGATTGTGACCGCCGATCGGCGAGAGACTCCCGCCCACGAACACGAGCTCCGCCAAGTGATAAACGCTCGCCAGCTCGCCCACGCTGTCGAGGATCACGACCTCGGCGTCGGCCGCGCCCTGCGAGCGCAGCGTCACGCGCGCGCCGTTGCGGCGCACCGTGCGCGCCACCTCGGGCACGCGCTCGGGATGGCGTGGCGCGAGCACCAGCCGCAGCTCGGGCGCGCGCGTCGCGCGCAGCCGCTGCCAGGCCTGGACCAGCGCCTCCTCCTCGCCCGGATGCGTGCTCCCGCCGACCAGGAACGGCCCCCGGCCCAGTGAGTCGCGCAGTGACTGCGCGGGCTCGGGCGCGGCGGGCCGATCGAGCTTCAAGTCGCCCACCACCTGGGTGCGCGGCTCGGGCGCGCCCAAGGCCACGAAGCGCGTCCGGTCGAGCTCGGCGCGCGCGCCCACGGCGTGCAGCTTCTCGAGCAGCGGCGCGAAGAACGGCGCGAACAGGCGATAGCGCGGGAAGCTGCGGTCCGAGATCCGCCCGCCGGCCACGATCACCCTGGTGCCGCGGGCCGCGGCCGCGGAGATCAGGTTGGGCCAGAGCTCGGTCTCGATCAGCACCAGCACCGCGACCTGCGCTCGCGCGAGTGACCAGGACATGAGCCCGGGCAGGTCGAGCGGCGCGATCCGTGTGCGCACGCGCGGCAGCACGCTGCGCAGCCGGCCACGGCCGGTCACGGTGACTGCCGTGACCAGCACCGGGATGCCGCGCTCGACCAGCCGCGCCACGAGCGGCGCCGCGGCCTCGACCTCGCCCACGCTGGCCGCGTGCACCCAGACCGTGCGCTCGGGCATGCGCGGCAGCGGCCGGAGTCGCTCGAGCACCGAGCCGAGCGGCCCGAACAGTCCGAGCAGCGACGCCACCAGCAGGAACGGCAAGAGCGCCACGAACAGCGGCACCAGCAACAGGTCGTAAGCGAGGATCAAGCGCGTCTCACCAGGCCGAGCGCCAGGTCCGCGACCCGCTCTGCGGCGCCCGGCGGCCCGAGCTTCGCCACCGCGCGCGCCAGCCCGCGCTTCATCTCGGCGCGCGCCGAGGCGTCGTGGAGCAGGTGAGAGACCAGCGCCGCGATCGCCGCGGGCCGCGCCTGGAACTGGATGCGCTCGGGCACGATGCCCTCCCCCGCCACCAGATTCACCATGCAGCTCGACGACACGGTGGCGAGCCGGCGCGCCAGCTCGAACGTGAGCCGGCTCGTGCGGTGCGCCACGACCAGCGGCACGCCCAGGATCGCGGCCTCGATCGTGGCGGTGCCCGCTGCGCTCACGAGACACGTCGATACGGCCATCGCTTCGTGCGAGCGGCCGCGAGTCACCCGTAGCCAGTCCGGCGCCGCGAAGTCTTCGGCGCGCAAGGTTGGCGCCACGATCAGCTGCGCCTGCAAGCCCGGAACGGCGTCGCGCAAGAGCGCGACCGTGTCGCGCATCAGCGGCCAGTTGCGCTCGACCTCGTTGTGCCGGCTGCCGGGCAGGAGTCCGACGATCGGACGCGCGGGGTCGAAGCCGAGTGAGCGGGCGAGCTCGGAGCGGTCGCGCTCGTGCGCGAGCGGCGCGAGCCGGTCGATCAGCGGGTGACCCACGAATTCGGCGCGCACGCCGGCCGCGCGCATGAACTCGGCCTCGAACGGGAAGATCACCGCCATCTGGTCGGTGCGTCGCGCGAGCTTGCGCACGCGCCCGGCGCGCCAGGCCCAGACCTGCGGCGCCACGTAGTAGAGCACCGGAATGCCGTGCCGCTTCGCCACCGCCGCGAGCGGCAGGTTCAGGTCGGGTGAGTCGACGAAGACCGCGAGCTCGGGTCGTTCTCCGCTGAGCGCGCGGCGCAGGCGCGCGTAGGCGCCCAACACGCGCGGCGCGCTGCCCAACACCTCGGTGAGTCCCGCGACCGCGATCTCGGACTGCGCCACCACCGGCCGGAAGCCGGCCGCCGCCAGCGCCGTGCCGCCCAGGCCGAACGCGTCCAGCTCGGGCACGTGCTTGCGCAGCGCCTCGACGAACGCCGCGGCGTGCAAGTCACCCGAGGCATCGGCCGTCGAGAGAAACAGCCTCACGCGCCGACCTCGATCGGCTCGATCGCCTCCTGGATGCGCAGCGCCAGGTCGAGCGCGCGCACGCCGTCGGCGCCCGTGACTTCGGGCTCGGCGCGCGTGCGCACGCACTCGGCGAAGGCGCGGTCCTGCGCCAGCAGCGCGTCGGCGGCGTCGAACTCGAGCTTCTCGGCCACGATTCGCGGCGGAGCATCGCCGCCGGGAGCGCCCTCGCGCCGCACCAGCGTGATCTTGTTCTCGCCCAGGTCGAGTGACACGTAGGCGTCGGATTGGAACAGCCGCACCTTGCGCAGCCGCTCGAGTGACACGCGGCTGGCGGTCAGGTTCACCACGCAGCCGCCCGCCAGCCGCAGCCGCGCGTTCGCGATGTCTTCGGTCTTCGACAGCACGGCCACGCCCACCGCCTCGACGCGCTCGGCCTCGGCGCCGGCGAGCTCGGCCACGATGTCGAGGTCGTGGATCATGAGGTCGAGCACCACCGACACGTCGGTGGCGCGCGCCGGATACGGCCCGATCCGATGCGCCTCGACGAAGCGCGGGCGGCCGAGCGCCGGGCGGATCGCGCGGAAGGCGCGCGAGAAGCGCTCGATGTGACCCACCTGCAGGATGCGCCCGCCCGCCTTCGCGCGCTCGACCAGGCGCCGGGCCTCGGCGCGCGTGGTGGCGATCGGCTTCTCGACCAGACAGTCGACGCCCGAATCGAGCAGCTCTTCGGCGACGCGCGCGTGCTCCGAGGTATGCACGGCCACGATCGCGGCGTCGGCCCGCGCGGGAACGTCCTTCGAGCTCGCGATCACGCGCGTGCCGAGCTTCTTTGCGACCTCGGCCGCGCGCGCGGCGTCGCGGTCGCAGACGCCGGCGAGCGCGATCACGCCCTCGCTCGCGAGCTGCGCCAGCTTCTCGGCGTGAAGGCGGCCCATGTGGCCCACGCCCACCACCGCGATCCGCGGCGTCTTCATGCGTCCTCGGGGCCGAGCCCGACGATCGTGACTCCCGCGGCCTCGGCAGCGGCGCGCGTGCGCTCGGGCTCGAGCACGAGCGTGCGCCCCGCCTCGAGCCCGATCGCGCGCAGCTTGCACTCGCGCGCGACCTCGAGTGTCTCGGGCCCGATCACGGGCACGTCGAAACGCATGTCCTGGCTGCGCTTTGCGGCCTTCACCAGCACCGCCCCGGCGCCGAACTCCGCCGAGCGGCGCAGCATGCGGTCGGTGCCTTCGAGCGCCTCGACCGCCAGCACCGTGCCCTGGCGCACGACGCAGGCCTGGCCCACGTCGTGCTCGCCCAGGCTCGCGATCACGCGCATGCCCAGGGACAGGTCGGCGCGCGTCTTGTCGTCGAGCGGCGTGCCACACCACAGCCCGCGCGCAGTCATGCGCGAGCCGAGATAGCGCGTCGACTCCACCACCGGCAGGCCCTCGCTCGCGAGCTCGTCCGCCACCGCGCGCAGGATCGCGTCGTCGCCGCGCGCGGCCAGCTTGCCCAGGAGCGCCAGCGCCCGCGCGTCGGGCCGCAGCCGCTTCGGATCGGCGAGCAGCGCGCGCTTGCTGACCGCGCCCGCCAGGATCACCTCGCGCGAGCCGGAGCCGCGCAGGAACTCGATCAGCTTTCCCAGCTCGCCCGCGTTCAGCCAGGCGAACGGGCCGTTCGACTCACGCTCGATCGCCGGGTCGGCATTGTCTTCGATCGCGGCGATCGCGAGTGAGCGACCCTGGGCGCGCGCCGCGCGTGCGACCTCGAACGGGAGCGGCCCGCTGCCGGCGATCAGCCCGAGCACCGCCATGGCTGGAATCCCCTGCGGTGACGCCGCGCTAGCGGCGCCGCGCGAAGCCGTGCTCCGACTTCTCGAGGAACGCGACCATGCGCTCGGCTTCCGGAGAGTTCGGCAGCTCGGCGCGCACCTTCGCGAACGCCTCGTGCGCGCGCAGGTTGTCGCGGAAGACGATGCGGAACGCGCGCTCGACGTCGTCGATGCGCTCGGCGGGCAGCCCGCGGCGCTCGAGGTTGACGCGGTTCATCTTGACCACCTTGGCCGGCCAGCCGTTCACCAGCGTGAACGGCGCCGCGTCCTGGGTCAGGCCGGAGAGCGCGGCCAGCATCACCGACTCACCCACGCGCACGCGCTGCTGCACCGCCGTGGCGCCCGCCAGATATACGTAGTCCTCGAGCGTGACGTGACCCGCGAGCAAGGTGTTGTTCGCGATGATCACGTGGTTTCCGACCATGCAGTCGTGCCCGATGTGCACGTTGATCATGATCATGTTGTCGTCGCCCAGGCGCGTGGTGCCGCCACCGACCGCGGTGCCGGGGTGAATCGTCGCCTGCTCGCGGATCATGTTTCGCGCGCCGATCTCGAGCCGGGTCAGCTCGCCCTTGTACTTCACGTCCTGCGGCTGCTCGCCCAGCGTGACGAACGGGAAGACCTGAGTCTCGCGGCCGATCGTGGTCTGACCCGAGACCACCACGTGCGAGCGCAGCACGACGCCCTCGGCCAGCCGCACGTTCGGACCGACGATGCAGAACGGCCCGATCTCGACGCCGTCCGCCAGCTCGGCGGCCGGATCGACGATCGCCGTGGCATGGATTTTCTTCATCTCTCCCCCCCTTCCGTCTTCGGCACGAACGCAGCCATGATCTGGGCCTCGGCCACGATCTCCCCGTGGACCGTCGCCTTGGCCTCGATCTTGATCAGCTTCGAGCGCGCCGCCAGCGCGCGCGCCTCGAGCACGAGCGTGTCTCCTGGAACGACTTGCTTGCGGAAGCGCGCGCCGTCGATCCCCGCCAGCACCGACAGCTTCTCGCGCAGTGTGGGTGACGAGAGCGCGGCCCAGATCCCCGCCGCCTGCGCCATCGCCTCGATGATCAGAACTCCCGGGAAGATCGGATTTCCGGGGAAGTGCCCGCCCAGCACCGGCTCGCTCGCCGAGATCAGCTTTTCGGCGCGCACGTAGTTCTCTCCCAGCTCCACGACCCGGTCGATCATCAGCATCGGCGGGCGGTGCGGGAGCAGCTCGAGAATGCGCTGGGTGCCGAAGGGCAGCTTCTCCAAGTCGATTCACTTCTCGTTCAGGCGTTTGATCACCATGTCGGTGACGTCGAGCGCGTCGGGCGCGTACAGGACGCCGGGCGTCGAGCGATCGAGGATCAGGTCGAACTGCTTCTCTTTCCCGATCGCCGACACGATGTCCTCGAGCTTCTTGGCGATCGGCGCGAGCAGCTTCTGCTGCTGCACCACCAGCTCGTCCTTGGCCGCCTGGACGTCGCGTTCCAGGTCGCGGCCGCAGCGCTGGTACTCGATCGCCTTCTCCTGCAGCGCGTCGTCCGACATCACGAACTTCTGCGCGTCGGCGTCCTCCTGGATCTTCTTGCAGGCGTTCGAGCGCGGCTCGAGCTCCTTCTTCTTCTGCTCCTGGAGCTGAGTCAGGGTCTTCTCGGCCTCCTTCCCCTTCTCACTGGAGATGAGAGCCTTCTGGCGATCGACCAGCGCCAGCTTGAAATCCGCCGCGGCGGGTAGCGCGGGCAAGAACAGGGCGAGCGCCAGGCCGAGACGGAGGCCGGCGATCCGGGTGCGAAAATCCATGGAATCTCCTTTGAGGGTTACACCGTGCCGTTTCGCGGCACGGAGGGAAAGTGAGGGCAGGCTCTCAGCCCTAGTACTGTTGGCCGCCGAGCGAAAACTCGAAGACGGTGGCGTCCTCTTCGGGCAGCCGGTCCAGCGGGAAGCCGATCACTGCCATGATCGGCCCGAACGGGCTGAACCACTGGACACCTGCGCCAGTGCCGAAGCGGAACTTCACGGGGTTGATGAAATCGTTCTCGGCGAAGGCGTTGCCCATGTCGAGAAAAACGATGCCGGAGAGACCCAGCTCTTCCGAGATCGGGAAATCGATCTCCAGGTTCACGAGCATCATCGAGTTGCCGCCGATCACGTCGGTGGCCTTCAGGTTCTCGAAGTCCCCGATCTCCTTGTCGGTGATGTCGTTGCAGACCAGCCCGGGCTTGCACTTGCCGAAGTCGGGTGAGTTCGGGTCGTCGATCCGGCCGAAGGGCGTGAAGAACACCGTGTTGCCGACCCGCTTCTGCTGCAGGATGGTGCGGCGCGGCCCCAGTGAGCGCTGCTTGAAGCCGCGCACCTGGAACGCGCCGATGCCGCCCAGGAAGTAGCGCTCGGTGAGCGGCAGCTTCAGGTCGGTGTCGATGTTCTGCAGGAAGTCGACCTGCGGCGCGAGCGGCGCGCAGGTGGGCTGGCCGCAGCCCGGCAGGCTGAAGTCGGCGACCGTGTTCCAGGGGATCACGTAGCCGACGCGCGAGTTGAACACGAAGGTCGAGTCGAAGCCGAGCCAGCGCTTGAGCGGGAAGAACTGAGTGGTGCGCGCCTCCATGCGCAGGAACTTCGAGAAGCCGCCCAGCCCCGCGAACTCGAGCGCCATGCCCGACACGCCGCCGGAGTGCGGAAAGCGCAGGTCGTCGCGGGTGTCTCGCCGCAACGAGAAGGTCATGAGCGAGCTGGTGGTCACGCCCTGGAACTCCTCGCGCTCGAGCAGCGAGGCGGCCTGCACCGATTCGAAGCCGGTGATCTTGCGGCCCGAGTAGGCGTAGCCACCGGAGGCGTAGGTGTACGACTCGTCGAGTGGATACGAGAAATTCACGCTCGCGCCGGTGAGCTTCTCCTCGAAGTCGATGTACTGACTCGTGGCGCTCTGTCCGGTCAGCGACATGCTCGCCGACGTGCCCAGCACGTAGGGCTCGATGAAGCGCAGGAAGAAGCTGCGGTTGATCGAGCCCAGATCGACGCCGGCAGAGAGTGAGCGGCCGGTGCCGAACAGGTTGTCCTGGCGCACCGAGCCCGAGACGATGAAGCCGTCGACCGAGCCGAAGCCCGCGCCGAAGCTGAAGCTACCGGTCGGCTTCTCGACCAAGTCGACCGCCATCGACACGCGGTGAGGCTCGTCGGAGGGCTTGGCCGCGATGTCGACTTCTTCGAAGTAGCCCAGCCGCTGCACGCGCATCTTGCTGCGGTTCACCGCCGCGGTCGAGTAGAGATCGCCCTCCGAGATCGAGAGCTCGCGGCGCACCACCGCATCGGCGGTGCGCGTGTTCCCGTGCAGGTCGATGCCGTCGACGAAGTAGAGCTCGCCCTTCTTGACCTCGAAGTTGCAGGCCACGGTGAGCTTCTCGGGGTCGACCTGGGTGATCGGGTTCACGGCCGCGTCGTAGAAGCCGCGGTCGCCGTAGAAGCTGCGCAGGTGGTCGACGTCGGCGGTGAGCTTCGAGCGGCTGAACACGTCGCCCGGCTTCTGCTCGATCAGCGCGATCAGTGAGTCGCGATCCATCGTGTCGTCGCCGAGCACGTCGATCGTGCCGACCTTGTACTGCGGGCCCTCGCTGATGTCGACCGAGACCGTGATGCCCTCGTCGGTGACCTTCACCTCGGGCTCGCCCACCTGCACGCGGATGTAGCCCTTGTCCATGTACAGGCGCTGGATCTTGTCGAGGTCCTGATAGAAGAGCGGCTCGGCGTACAGGCCCGAGTTGTCCCACAGCTGACTCACCCAGGAGGTGAGGCCCCAGGTCTTGGTCTGCATGACCTTGCGCAGCTCGTGGTCGGAGAGCGCCTGGTTGCCGTGGAAGTCGATCTCGCGGAGCTTCAGCTTCTTGCCCTCGGTCACGTCGAAGTTCACGCCGACCGAGCCCTCGCCCTGCGGCTCGAGCTTGTACTCGACCTTGGCCTGGTAGTAGCCCTTGGCCTGGTACTGAGCCTCGATGCGCTGCTGGTTCTCGATCAAGAGCGGATAGTCCACGGTCGAGCCGACCGTGATCGTGAGCTTCTCCTTGATGTCGTCGGACGCGATCGCCTCGTTGCCCGAGATACTGACCTGGCGAATCACCGGGTTCTCGGAGACCACGTAGGTCACGATCGCGCCGCCGCCCTCGGCGCGGTCGACGTCGATGCGCACGTCGTGGAAGAAGCCGAGCCCGTAGATGCGCTTGATGTCCTCGGCGATGCGCGCGTTTTGGAGCTTGTCTCCGGGCTTGGTGCCGACCACCGCCTTCACGGCGTCGGCCTCGATCCGGCGGTTGCCGGCGACGCGCACCTCGGCCACGGTCGCGCCGATCCAGCCGGCCGGCGCCTTGTTGTCTCCTCCCTCTTTCTGCTCCGGCTGCGGCGCCGCCAGGTCGACCGGCGGCGCAGCCGTCTGGGCGTGCGCGGCGAGCGCGAACCAGCAGCCGAAAAACAGCGCAGCAACACGCAGCTTCAAGTGGGGCGCCCGCCTCGCAAGGGGTGGCGCAGTGTACCCGACGGCCCCCCCGCGAAGCATCGCTACGACTCGAGCCTGCCCTCGACCAGATAGCGCTTCTTGGCCAGGCGGTTCGCGAGCTTTTCGTTGTGGGTCACGAGCACCAGGGCGGTTCTTGCTTCGGCGTTCAGCCGGAGGAACAGATCGATCACGTCGTCCGCGGTGTGCGGGTCGAGGTTGCCCGTGGGCTCGTCCGCGAGCACCACGGCGGGGCTCATGACCAGCGCGCGCGCGATCGCCACGCGCTGGCGCTCGCCGCCCGAGAGCTTGCCGGGGTTGTGGTGCAGGCGATGCGACAGGCCGACCGAGTCCAGCATCGCGCGCGCCTGGTCGCGCGCCTGGCGGCGCGGCAGGCCAGCGAGCAGACACGGCATCGTCACGTTCTCGAGCGCGTCGAACTCGGGCAGCAGGTGGTGTGACTGGAAGACGAAGCCGAGCGAGCGGTTGCGGAACGCGGCCACATCTTCGGGCGGCAGCGCGTACAGGTCGCGGCCGCCGAAGCGCACCGAGCCCTCGGTCGGCCGCTCGAGCCCGCCCAGCACGTGCAAGAGCGTCGACTTGCCGGCGCCCGAGACACCGAGCACCGCGAGTGACTCACCGGGGCGCAACAGCAGGTTCACGCCCGCCAGCACCTGGATCGTGGTGTCTCCCAGCTGGAAGCGCTTCACCAGGCCGGCGGCCTCGAGCTCACTCATAGCGGAGCGCCTCCGCGGGATCGAGGCGCGAGGCCTGCCACGACGGCAGGAGCGTTGCGCCGATCGAGAGCACCATGGCGATGAACGAGATCAGCGCGAGCTGCGCCGGCTCGACCGCGTGCGGCAGGCGCTGCAGCTGGTAGACGTTCGCGGGCAGGATGTCGAAGCCGAAAGTGCGCTCGACCACCGACTGGATCACGTCGAGGTTCCAGGTGATCACGAGCCCCATCCCGATCCCGACCAGGAGCCCGACCACGCCGATCAGGAAGCCCTCGATCGCGAACACGCGCAGGATGCCGTCGTCGGGGCAGCCCATCGTCTTCAGGATCGCGATGTCTTGTGACTTCTCCATGATCATCATGATCAGCGTGGCCACGATGATGAAGCCGGCCACGACCATGATGAAGCTGAGCAGCACGAACATCATCACGCGCTCGGTGGTGAGGGCCTGGAAGAAGCCGGGGAAGTAGTCTTTCCAGTCGCGCGTGTAGTACATGCCGGTCGAGTCGAGCGAGCTCACGACGTCGGCGGCGATCTGCTTCGACTTGTAGGGATCGACGGTGCGCACCTCGATGCCCTGCGCCACGTCGCCGAGCTTCATGAACTTCTGCGCGCCCGCGAGACTCGCGTACACGAAGCTCTCGTCGAACTGGAAGAAGTCGCTGCGGAAGATGCCCGCGACCCGGAAGCGCTCGAGCCGCGGCGCCGGGCCCAGCGGCGTGGGCTGGCCGCCCATCGGCGAGATCAGGATCAGCGGGTCGCCGATGCGCAAGAGGAAGCGGTTGGCGATCTCCGAGCCGACGATCACGCCCGGCAGGTTCGCGAGCTCGCCGCCCTTCGGGTCGACGTCGAGGTCGGCGAGTGACCCGGCGCGGATCGTCTGCCCGAGCTGGGTCGCGTCGCCGACGGTCGCGGGGTCGACGCCCTTCAAGACGATCGCCTGCAGCGTGCCGTCGTGACTGCGCAGGATCGCGTCGGTGGCGAGATAGGGCGTGGCGCCCACGACGCCCGGCATCTGCCGCACGCTCTCCGCCAGCTCGCGGTAGTGCTCGAGGTCGCCGGTGCGAGACATCACCGAGAAGTGTGCACGCGCGCCGATCACCTTCTCCTCCCACATCGAGGAGAATCCGTTCATGACCGAGAGCACCACGGTGATCACGGCGACGCCCAGCGCGACGCCCACCACGCAGATCACCGAGATCACCGAGATGAAGGTCTGGCGCCGGCGCGCGACCAGATAGCGCAGGCCGATGAACCACTCGACGGGCTTGGCGAAGCGGTGCTCGACCAGCCCCGCGATCACGAGCGGCCAGAGACCCGTCGCGCCCAGAACGAGCACCAGCACGGCGAGCCGGATCCCGTCGTGGGAGGTGTCCGTCCAGCGCGGCGCGAACAGCCCCACCAGGAAGAGCCCGCCAGTCACTGCGAAGAGCGCCCCGAGCGCGAAGCGCAGCGCGCGGTGCAGGCGCGTCGCGCGGATCAGCGCCCAGGCCACGAGGCCCATGACCGCCTGCGCGAGCGGCGGCGACCACCAGATCGGCGCGTGGGTGAGCAGCGCGACCGTCGCCACGAACCCGGCGGCGATCGCGATCGCGGGCAGCGCCACCCGCGCCGGCCGTACGAAGCGCAGGAAGTGACCCAGGATCAGCGCGGCCGAGCCGGAGAAGAACAGGAACATGGCCGCGAAGCCCAGCGCGATCATCGCCACCAGGCTCGCGGACACGAAGCCGAGGGTGCGGCCGAGGACCTCAATCATCGCGCGGTCTCAGGTGCGGGAAGAGCTTCACCTCGCGCAGGTGACTGGCGCCCGTCAGGATCATGGCCAGCCGGCCGACGCCCAGGCCCATGCCGCCGGTCGGCGGCATGCCGTGCTCGAGCGCGCGCAGGAAGTCCTCGTCGAGCGGCTGCGCCCCTTCGTCGCCGCGGCGGCTGGCCTCGGCCTGCTCTTCGAAGCGCACGCGCTGGTCGTCCGGGTCGTTCAGCTCGCTGAACGCGTTGCAGATCTCCATCCCGCCGATGAAGCCCTCGAAGCGTTCCACCATCTCAGGATGTGTCGGATCGCGCTTCGCGAGTGGCGAGAGCGCAGCCGGGTAGTCGACGACGAACGTCGGCGCGACGAGCGACGGCTCGACCGTTTCGGAGAAGACCGCGTCCACCAGGCCCGCCCAGGTGTTGGCTGTTTCGAGATCGACGTTCGGCACCCGCTGCGCCTTCACGGCCGCGCGCAGCGATTCGAGATCTTTGGATTTTCCGATATCGATCCCGCAGGCGTCGCGGATCAGCTCGGTCATGCTGCGGCGCGGCCAGGGCTGCGACAGATCGATCTTCACCCCGTCGCGCTCGATCTTCGGCGTGCCGAGCGCGCGCTCCGCGCACAGCGCGACCATGTTCTCGACCAGCTCCATCATGTCGTGGTAGTCCGCGTAGGCTTGGTAGACCTCGAGCATGGTGAACTCTGGATTGTGCTTGCGGTCGACGCCCTCGTTGCGGAAGTCGCGGCCGATCTCGTACACGCGGTCGAAGCCGCCCACGATCAGCCGCTTCAGATAGAGCTCGAAGCTGATGCGCAGGAACAGCTCCTGGTCGTAGGTGTTGTGCAGCGTGGTGAAGGGGCGGGCGTGCGCGCCGCCGTAGATGGGCTGCAGGACCGGCGTCTCGACCTCGAGGAAGCCGCGCCGGTCGAGATACTCGCGCATCGCGCTGATCATGCGCGAGCGGATCACGAACGCGCGCCGTGACTCGGGGTTGGTCAGCACGTCGAGATAGCGCTGGCGGTAGCGCGCCTCGACGTCCTGCAGGCCGTGCCACTTCTCGGGCAGCGGGCGGTAGGACTTGGCCAGGAAGCCCAGCTCGCGCACCTCGAGCGAGAGCTCGCCCTTCTGCGTGCGCACGAGCTTGCCGCGCCCGAACACGAAGTCACCGACCTCGTAGCTCTGGAACGCCTGCCAAGCCTCGGCCGCGAGATTGTCCTTGCGCACCCACAGCTGCAGCCGCTCGCCGTCGCCCTGCACGGTGGCGAAGGCCATCTTGCCGAAGCTGCGCAGCGCGACGATCCGGCCCGCCACGCAGGTGCTGACGTCGGCCTGCTCGAGCGCCGCGGCGTCGGCCGTGCCGAAACGCGCCAAGAGCTCGGGAATGGCGGTACGGTCGCGCGGCACGCGCGCGGGGAACAGATCGACGCCGCGCGCGCGCAGCTCGTCGGCGGCCTTGCGCCGCGCGGCCAGAATCTCGGTCTCGGTCGCCACCTACTTCGCCTCCGACAACAGGAACGCGCGCATGAAAGGGTCGAGCTCGCCGTCGAGCACGGCGGCGGCGTTGTGGACCTCGACCTCGGTGCGGTGGTCCTTCACGCGCTGCGACGGGTGCAGCGTGTAGGAGCGGATCTGACTGCCGAAGTCGATCTTCTTCTTCTCGCCCGCCACCTTCTCGAGCTCGGCCTCGTGCTCGAGCCGCGCCTTCTCGTACAGCTTGGCGCGCAGGATCTTCATCGCCTGCGCCTTGTTCTTGTGCTGGCTGCGCTCGTTCTGACACTGCACGACGATGCCGGTGGGCAGGTGAGTGAGTCTCACGGCCGAGTCGGTCTTGTTCACGTGCTGGCCGCCGGCGCCGCCCGCGCGGTAGGTGTCGATGCGCAGGTCCTTCTCGTCCAGGTCGACCTCGATGTCGTCGCCGATGTCGGGGATCATCGACAGCGAGGCGAAGCTGGTGTGCCGGCGCTTCTGCGCGTCGAACGGCGAGATCCGCACCAGCCGGTGGATGCCGATCTCGCTGCGCAGCCGGCCGTAGGCGTACTGGCCCTTGACCGTGAACGTGACTCCCTTGAGCCCTGCCTCTTCGCCGGGCTGGATGTCGACGATCTCGACCGCGTAGCCGTGGCGCTCGCACCAGCGCAGGTACATGCGCAGCAGCATCTCGGCCCAATCCTGTGACTCGGTGCCGCCGGCGCCGGCGTTGATCGAGACGATCGCGTCCAGCGCATCGTGCTCGCCCGACAGCATGCGCGAGAGCTCGGCCTCGTCGAGCCGGGTGCGGATCGCCGTGACCGGCGCGCCGGCGTCGCGCAGCGCGTCGGCGTCCGGCGACTCACTCGCCAGCTCGATCAAGAGGTCCGCTTCTTCGAACAGCTTGTCGGTATCCGCGAAGAAGCCGACGCTCTTCTCCAGCTCGCGCTGCTCGCGCAGCACGCGCTCCGCGCGCTCGCGGTCGTTCCAGAGCTCGGGGTCCGAGGCGCGCTGCGAAAGCTCCTCCAGCTTGGCCTGCTTCGCGGCCAGGTCAAAGATGCCTCCGCAGCTCCGCGAATCGCTCGCGTAGCTGGGGCAGCTGGTCGCGGAGCTCGCGCAGCCTAGCGCCGGCGTCTTCCGACAACGGCTCTCCCTCCCGAAGCCAGGAGCAGCGCGGTGCCCGCCCAGAGCGGCCAGTCACCCACGCGCGTGTACGGAGTGGCGTGCGCGCGCGGGGGCGGCACTTCGACCGACAGCGCTCCGCGCTCGAAGATCGGTGTCTCCCTCACCACCGCCCCGCTCGCATCGATCAAGGCACTGACTCCCGTGTTCGCATCGCGCAGCATCGGCAACCCGTGCTCCGCCGATCGCAGCTGCGCGATCGCGAGAAACTGGTGAGGTGCGCTGGACTTCCCGTACCACGCATCGTTGGTGGGATTGATCAGCAGGCGCGCGCCCTCACGCACTGCCCGTCTCACCAGGCTCGGATAGACGACTTCATAACAAATGAGCACTGCCGGGGCATATGCGTCGCCGATCCGGCCCAAGCCGGGCATCGGCGCCACCGAGTCCCCCGGCGTGAGGTCGCCCACCTCGGCCAGCCCGGAGGCCACGCCCTGCAGCGAGCTGAACACGGAGCGCAGCGGGACGTACTCGCCGAACGGCACCAGCACCGCCTTGTCGCGCCGCGCCACGATGCCGGTCCGGGGCGAGATCGACAGCACGCTGTTGTGGAAGGCGGGCATGCTGTGGCCGGGCAGCGGCGTGAGGCCGAGCGCGCCCACCAGCAGCGGCACGCCGTGCTCCTGCGAGAGCTGCAGCAGCGGGTCCCGGAACTCGCGCTGTGACTGCTCGAGCGTGGGAAAGTGGCTCTCCAGCTCGGGCGTGAGCACGAACGCGGGCACCGCGGCCTCGGGCCAGATCAGGAGATCGGGCGGGTCGGAGAGCAGCGCGCGCGAGAGCTCGAGCTGGGCCTGGAAGTTCTGCTCCTCGTAGGCCGGGTCCCACTTCAGATTCTGCAGGATGTTGCCCTGCACCATGGCCGCGTGCGCGGGCGGAGTGAGTGGCGGCTCGAGCGCGCCCGGCAGCGAGAGCCAGCCGAGCGCGTGAGTCACCGCCACCAGCGCGAGCGCAAGCAGCCAGCGCCGCTCGGCGAGCCAGACGCCGCCCAGCGCGTACGCGAACGAGAGACCATAGACCCCGCACAGCGAGGCCAGCCCGCGCAGCGGGGCGTCGGCGTGCGCGGCGTAGCCGAGAAAAGCCCAGGGGAAGGCCGCCAGCGACTCGAGCGCGCGCACCCGGTCGGCCAAGATCCAGGCCGCGGGCAGGAGCAGCAGCGCGAAGCGGCCCGCGGCGGGCGCGAGCGCCGCGGCCAGCGCCGCGAGCGTCGCGAGACACAGCGCGCAGTACGCCGCCACACCGAGCATGCCGCCCACACCGGCGAAGGCGGGCGCGCGCCCGTACACGGTGATCACCACGTACAGCCACCAGAACACGCCCGCGTAGCCGAGCCAGGCCGCGAGCAGCGTGCGGCGGAACGCGACTCCCGGAGTCTGTCCGCGCACCAGGAGCCAGAGCGGCGCCGCCGCGAGCCAGGCCGCCACCGCACCCACGTCGAAGCGGAAGTCGCCGGCGCGGAACTCGAACGAGGCCGCGAACAGCAGCGCGAACGCGGCCGTGTAGAGAGCGCGCTGCCCCCGAGTCACCCCTCCCCCTTCTCGATTCACTCGAAGCGCGCGAGCTCCCACGCCAGGTGCCGTTCCAGCGCGCGCATGCGCGCCCGGTCGGCCCGCCGCATGTGGTCGAGCCCGTGCAGGTGCAGGCAGCCGTGGATCAAGAGCGTGCGCAGCTCGCGCTGCAGCGTGACTCGCCGGCGCGCCGCTTGTCGCCGCGCCGTCTCGAGCGAGATCACCACGTCGCCGAGCTGTCGCCCGTCGCCGCCCGCGCGGCCCTCGCGCTGGGCGAAAGCCAGCACGTCGGTCGCGCGCCGCCGCCGCCCGAAGTCACCCGCCAGCCGCGCGATCTCCCGGTCGTCGACGAGCACCACCGAGAGCTCGGCATCAGTCGAGCCCAAGGCGCCTAAGATCGTCTTCGCGCTTCTCGCGAGCGCCGTCCGGTCGACCCCCGGGGCGCGTGTCACCGCGGTCAGCGAAACCTTCATCGACCCCTTCTTCGAAGCGCCGGCCCGCAGCGTCCGTGGTCTCGGGATAGTCGATGCGCTCGTGGCGGATCGCGGAGAGCGTGTCGATGAAGCTGCGGGCGATCGCGTGCAGATCCCGCAGCGTGAGATTGCACTCGTCGAGCTGCCCGTCGCGAAAGTAGTTGTTGATGATGCGCTGGACAAGCTGCTGCACGCGCGCAGGCGAGGTGTCGACCAGCGTGCGCGAGGCCGCCTCGACCGAGTCGGCGAGCATCAGGATGCCGGCCTCGCGGGTCTGTGGCTTCGGGCCCGGGTAGCGGTAGTCGTGCTCGGCGACCAGGTCGCCCTTCTCGGGGTCCGCGTTCTCCTTGGCTTTCTCGTAGAAGAAGCGAATCACGCTGGTGCCGTGGTGCTCCATGATCCCGCGCTTGATCGGCAGCGCCAGGCTGTGTTTCTCGGCCAGCTCGACGCCGTCCTTCACGTGCGCCTGGATGATGCGCGCCGACATCGAGGGCGAGAGCTTCTCGTGCCGGTTCTCGCCCTGCGTGATCGTGACGTTCTCCACGAAGAACTGCGGCCGGCGCATCTTGCCGATGTCGTGGTAGTAGCCCGCGACCTTGGCCAGCAGCGCGTTCGCGCCGATCGCCTCGGCCGCCTTCTCCGCCAGGTGACCCACCATCATGCTGTGGTGGTAGGTGCCGGGCGCGCGCAGCTCGAGCTCGCGCAACACCGACTGCTCGCGGTTGGCCAGCTCGAGCAGCTTCACGTCGGTGGTGTACGAGAAGACCGACTCGATCACGGGCGCGAGGCCCGAGACCAGGAAGCCGCAGAGCGCGCCGCTCACCAGCGCGAGCAGCAGCGCCAGCACGCCCGAGCCGAGCGAGAAGTGATTCCCGAGCAGGAGCAGCGCCAGCACCACCGTGGCGTTGGCCGCGCCCACGCGCAGCCCGGCGCGCATCAGCGTGCCGCGCTGAGTCACTTTGGCCGCGCCCAGCGCCGCGGTGAGGGAACCCGCGAGACAGTAGAAGGCGAAGCCCATGTCGCCATGGAGCTGCAGACCCGCGATCACCGACGAGAGCGCCGCGAACAGCGCGGCGGTCTCGGCGCTCTGCACCATGCGCACGAGCATGGTGGCCGCGGCCACCGGAATCACGAACTGCAGCACGCCCGGCCAGCCGTCGGTGAAGGGCTGGAGCCGCGGGCTCTCGGCCGCGGCGTCGGTGATGAGCTGCGCCACCGAGGTGCCGAGCGCGGTGCCGACCAGCGCCGTGAGCAGGAACCAGGCGTCGCGGTTGCGGCGCGGGAAGCGCTGCAGGCTGGCCGCGCCGAAGCGCCAGATCACGCGCATCAGCGTGAAGATCAGGAGCGCGACGCCGAAGAACACCGCCAGCCGGGACAGCGCGCTCTGCTGCGCGCGGATGCCGTTCAGGATCAACAGGTGGCGCTCGGTGATCGGATCGCCGTCGCGCACGATGATCTCGCCCTTGCGCAGCGAGATCGTGGCTTCCTTCACGCCGCCTTCGGCAGTCTTGCGGCGCTCGTCGGTGGCGCGCAGGTTGTAGGACAGGTTCGGGCGGATCAGCGCGCGCGCCAGCGGCACCAGCGCCGAGCGGCCGGTCGCCGACAGGTTGGAGAGCACCTCTTCGGCCGAGTGCTCGATCTGCGCGCGCGCTGACTCGACCGTGAGCACGTGCGGGGTCGGCTTCAGCGTGCGCTCGTTGCCCGAGCCGATGTCGCGCACCACCACCGTGCGCGACTCGGTCTGGTGCTCGAGGTCGGCGGCGTCGTCCACGATCATGCGCGCCGACACCGACTCGACCAGCTGAGTCACGAGCTTCTCGTCCTCGAGCGAGAAGCCGGTGCGGTCCAGATATGCGAGCGACGCGTCGGGAATCTGCACGTCCGGACCGAGCGTCTCGCGGAACGCGGCGACCGAGGTGCGCGGCGAAGCCTCGGCCTGCGCAGACGATCGCGCCGGGGGCGCCGCGGGCCGGGCCGCGCGCGCGGCCGCGAACGCGCCCGCGATGCTGTCGCGCAGCGTCGCCGGGCGTTTGTCGTCGAAGTCGTAGACCAGCGCGGCGGAGTCACTCGCCTCTCGGCGCAGCCGCTCGGTGGCTTGTGGGTCGACGATCGTCAGCGCGAAGGGCGCCTTCTCGTCGCGATCGGCGATGTCGCCGGCCGCCGGCATGCCCGCCGCCAGGCCGCCCAGCGGAGCGGGCAGGATCTCGAGCACGAGCAGGGTCGACAGCACCAGGCTCGCGACGAGCGCCCCGACCAGCAGCGCCGGGCCGCCCAGCCGCTCCTCGGGCACGCCGCTCGGGGACTTGGCGGCGCTGCGCAAGGCTTTCGAATCCGACTTGGCCAAGGCTCGCTCAGCGCTCGGCTTCGTAGCGGTCGTACGCGCGAATCACTTCCTGCACGAGCGGATGGCGCACGACGTCCTTCTCGTTGAAGTGCACGAAGGCGATGCCGGGGACCTCGGCCAGCACCTTCTTGGCCTCGATCAGGCCCGAGGTGGTGCCGCGCGGCAGGTCGATCTGAGTCACGTCGCCGTTGATCACCGCCTTCGAATCGAAGCCCATGCGCGTCAGGAACATGCGCATCTGCTCCGAGGTGGTGTTCTGGGCTTCGTCGAGGATGATGAACGCGTCGTTCAGCGTGCGCCCGCGCATGAACGCGAGCGGCGCGATCTCGATCACGCCGCGCTCCATCCGGCGAGACACCTCCTCGCCGTGCATCATGTCGTGTAGCGCGTCGGTGAGCGGCCGCAGATACGGGTCGACCTTGTCGAAGAGCGAGCCGGGCAGGAAGCCGAGCTTCTCGCCCGCCTCGACCGCCGGGCGGGTCAGGATGATGCGCCCGACCTCGCGCCGCAGCAGTGACTGCACGGCCATGGCCATGGCGAGATAGGTCTTGCCGGTGCCGGCGGGCCCGATCCCGAAGGTGAGCGCGGACTCGCGGATCGTCTCGAGATACAGGCGCTGGTTCTCGGTGCGCGGCAGGATCCGTTTGTGTCTCCCGACCTCGACCGTGGTGCCCGAGACCAGCGCGTTCGCGGCCTGCGACGGGCCGTCCTCGGCCATGTGCACCATCTGGCGCACGTCGGACTCCTCGACCGGCGCGCCGGCCGCGGCCAGGTCGTAGAGGTCGCGGATCACGCGCTTGGCGAGCTTCGTCTCCAGGATCGGGCCGGACACGCGCACGCGGTTCCCCCGCGCGGAGATGCGCACGCCGATCAGCTGCTCGAGCTTGCGCAGATTGCGGTCGTTCTGTCCGTAGACGACCTGGGCCAGCGCGTTGTCCTCGAGAACCAGCGGATCTTCTTCGGCCAACGATCCTCCGTTGCGGGTCCTACGTCAGGGGCGAATGCGCCACAGACGGTAGCCGTCGGGCGAGCGCTGGTAACTGTATCGGTCGAGCGGAACCGCCGCCAAGAGCGCGCCGTCGTCGTGAAGTGCGTCGAGCGAGTCGGGGTACTGGCCGCGCGCCCAGCGGTGAGCCTCGAGCGCGGCCTGGATGCGCTCGGTGGCGGCGCCCTCGCGCAGCTCGGCCACGGGGTCGCTCGGCAGCGGCCGGCCCGGGTGCGGCGGCGGCTTGGTCAGGAAGAGCGCCACCGCCAGCACGGCCGAGACGACGAGCAATGCCAGCGCCGCGATCGGCGGACGGTCGGCCTTGGTCTCGGTCCGCTCGTCGGGCTCGCTCTCGCGCTGCTCCGGGCGGAGCGAGCCGTTGCGGATCAACGCGACCACGCCGCGCGCGCCCTGGAACGTGCCCAGGCGCGACAGGTCGATCACGCGCCGGGCCGCGAGCCGGCCGTTGGCCAGGGTGAAGAGCTTCTCGAGATCAGCGCCTGAAACACCCGAGCTGGCTTCGATCCCGGCGCGCTTCGCGCGGAAGCCCTCGACGTCCATGTTGGGCACGACCACGACCGACAGATCCGGCAGCCAGCCCTGGATCGAGACCCACTCGTCGCGCATGCGCAGCGCGTCGAGCAGCACCATCTCGGCGGGCACCGGCTTGTCGACCGGCCCCGCCTGCACGTCCTCGGCGCGGAACGCGAAGCGCCCCTCGTCCCACAGGAAGAGCTCGAAGATCGTCTCGCCCGTGGCGAGCTTCGCGACCTGCTCCAGGTCGGCGCGCGCCACCATATTGTGCTTCAGCAGCGTGGGCACCAGCGGCTCGAGGCTCTGCTCCTGGTGTTTGCGGGCCTCGGCCAGGGTCGCGTCGGAGAGCGCGCCCGCGCGCAGCAGATAGCCGGCGAGTGAGCCATCGGGCCGCGTCTCGGAGGGACGCGCCGACAGCACCTGCCCTTCCAGGAAGAACACGAGCAGCGTGCGGCTCTTGCGCTCGATCTCGAGCACGCCGGTCTTGCGCTGCTGGGCGATCAGCTGGAAGACGTCGGCCACCGGGAAGTCGGCGAGGATGCCCTGGAGACTCACTCGGTCCTCCGGAGCTGGCCCAGCCGCGAGATGCTCTGCAGCACGCCGAAGGCGAGCGTGGGCGCGAGACAGGCGAGCGCGAGCACGACCGGGAGCGCGTAGCCCAGCGTGCCGAGATCCCAGGGCACGGGCAGCAGCCCGGGTGCGTGGAGCGCCGCGAGACCCGCGCCCAGCGCGAACAAGAGCAGCGCGCCGCGGCCGGTGCGGCCGTCGACCAGATCGACCATGCCCGGCGCGACCAAGGCTGACAGTGACTGGATCAGCGTCGCGCGACGCTGCCGGCGGCGGTCGCGGTCGAGCTCGAGCTTGCGCAGGCGCGGATCGGTGTGCTCGCGCTTGATGAAGAGCCGCACGCAGCGCATGCAGGTGCCGGCCGCGCGCGCCTCGCGCGAGCAACGCATGCAGATCGGCTGGTCACAGCGGCTGCAGCGCGAGACGCTGTCTCGCCGCAGCGCGAACGCCAGGATCCCCGCGGCCGGCAGCAGCATCCACAGCCGGTCGCGCTGCCAGGTGCCGAGCAGCCGCTCGCGCAGCTCGGCGGCGAGCGCGCGTGAGTCCTCGCTGGGCGCCAGCGCGCGCGCCCCGTAGACGGCGAGCGAGAGCGAGGGCTCGATCAGCTGGTAGTGGACGTTCGCGCCCTCGTTCCCGGTGTAGCGACTCACCAGCTCACCATCGAGCGCCCGCGCCGCTTCGAACATCGGCTGCTGCTCGGTGAGTCGCAACGCGCGCCCGTAGGCCTGCGACAGGTTGAACATCACGGGCGCGGTCTCTTCGGTGGCACGCGCCCGCTCGAAGTCCGGAATCGCCTGCGCCAGGTCACCTTCGGCGAGCCGCACGATCCCGCGCAGGTTCAGGTCGGCGGCCTGGAGCGGCGCGGGCAGATCGGCGACCGGCTTTCCCAGCGCCTGGTCGACGCGCGCGAGCTCACCGCGGCGCAGCCAGGCCGTGCCCAGCGCCAGGCGCAGCACCACGTCGTCGGGAGCGCGCCGGCTCGCGGCTTCGACGCGTTCGAGGTCGCCCGGCAGTGACTGGCCGCGGTCGATGCGGTAGGCCGCGATCAGCGCCGGCTCGCGACCCACGGCAGCGAGCGCGGGCGCGGCGCGGTCGAGCCCCGGGCCGAGCGCGAGGCCCGCAGCCGTGAGACTCCCCGCGACGAACAGCGCGCTGGCGCGCGGCAGCCGCAGCGCGCCGACCGCGCCGAAGACCGCGGCCACGCTCACCGGGCCGATCCCGAACAGCGGCAGTGAGCCGAGCGCCGCCAGCAAGAGCAGTACGCCCGGCCAGCCGGGCGGGTCCTTGGGCGAGAGCTTGTGACCGAAGGCGTGGCCGTGCAGACCGAAGCCGCGCAGCGCCGACACGATCGAGACACCCACGGCGAGCGCGATCACGCCGCCGCCGACCACCACCGCGACGAACGCCAGCGCGAACAACGCGCCGGGCAGGCAGGTCGCGAGCGCGCGCAGCGCGAAGAACAGCTCGCGCGGGTCACCGGAGATGCGCGCGGCTTCGAAGCGCACGCCGGGCGAGCTGGGCGCGAGCTCGACCGCCTTCTCGACCAGCTCCGGGCGGCTCTCCGCGCGCGCGGTCTCGAGCATGGCCCAGGCCAGGATCGGCAGCTCCTCGAAGCCGCGGTCGTGGAGCGCCTGCGCCGCGCTCTGCACGCGCTCGGGCGTCGATACGCTGGCGGCGGTCTCGGGCTCGGGCAGCGGTCCGGTCGGCACCTGCAGCGGCGCGGCGTGTTCAGGCGCGGACGTGCCCGCCTGCGCCGCTGCGGGCGCGAGCACGAGCAGCGCCAACAGCGCCACCGTCGGGCGCAATCGCCAGGTCGCGGGCACGCCTCTCCCTTCTCAGGAACTCGACCGAGTCACAGCCTTGATTCGGCAGCGGGTTTAGGCCGCTGAAGGTCGCAGGCGCAGGGCGCGGCGCAGCACGCCGCGCACCAGCGCGAACTCGGGCGCGCCGAACAGCCACAGACCCGCCAGATAGACGAGCCCGCCCGCCGCGATCACGAGCAAGAGCCGGATCGCGGCCAGCAGCGACGCGCGCGCCGGCGCGAGCCACTGCGCGGCGATCAGAACCACGCACATCAGCGCCGTCGCCGCCACGAGTCGGAGATACCCGAGCCAGTCGCGCGTGTGCACGTGCGCGCCGTAGCGCAGGCGCGCGACCCCGATCACGTAGCCGGCGTTGGCGGCGGCGGCGAGCGAGGTGGCGAGCGCGACGCCGAGATAGCCGAAGTCGGCGACTACCAGCCGGTGCTGCAGCTCGAGCGCCCAGTCCGGCAGCACGCCGCTCGGCAGCGGGCCGACCAAGGTCACCGCCGCCAGCACGTTCACGACCAGACTCACGATCGCCGCCTGCGCGCCCGTGCGCGTGTCGTGATGGGCGATGCACAGGTTCACCCAGATCCGCGCCAGCCCGATCGGCACCAGGCCCAGGCCGTAGTACAGGAGCGAGAGACCGCAGCCGCGCACGGCCTCGGCGCCGAAAGTCTTCGGGTTCCAGCCGAACAGGACCGACACGATCGGGTCGCGCAGCAGCACCAGCCCCGCCGTGCACGGCAGAGTGAGTGCCAGGACCAGGCCGATCGTCGACGCGAACGAGCGCTCGAGGCCGGGGCGATCCTGACTCGCGACCTGGCGCGCGAACAGCGGCAGGCTCGAGGTCGCGATCCCGAACACGAACACGCCCAGCGGCAGCTCGAGCAGCCGGGTCGCGTAGTACATGTACGAGACCGGGCCGTCGCCGAAGAAGCTGGCCACCGCGCGCGTGGTCATGGTGTTGAGCTGATAGGCCGACGCGCCCAGCACCGACGGCAACAGCATCCAGAGCAGCTTCCGGATCGCCGGGTCACCGGGCACCCACAGAAGGCGCGGCGCGAAGCCGCGCTCGCGCAGCGGTCCGAGCTGCGCCCAGACCTGCAGGATGCCGGCGACCACCACGCCCCAGGCCAGCGCCAGGATCGGCGGGTCGAACAGCCACAGACCCGCGAACACCGCCACGATCTGAGACACGTTCAGGAACACGGGCGCGATCGCGGGCCGGAAGAAGTGACCCAGCACGTTCAGCGCGCCCATCGCCACCGCGATCAGCGTGCAGCTCACGATGTACGGGAAGCACAGCCGCAACAGATCGCCGGTGAGCGCGCGCTTCACCGGGTCGGCGGAGTAGCCGGGCGCGAACAGCACCACCAGCGGATCCGCCAGCAACATCCCCACCAGACAGATCGCGAGCCCGGCCAGGAGCGCAAGCGTCCAGGTGGCGTGGAAGACGCGGCGCGCCTCCTCGTCGCTGCGCTGCAGCGCGCCGCTGAAGATGGGCACGAACGCGAGCGTGAGCGAGCCCTCGCCCACCAGCCGCCGGAACAGGTTGGGAATGGTGAACGCGACGAAGAAGGCGTCGCTCGCGGCGACCGGGAACGCGTACGCGATCAGGCTATCGCGGACCAGACCCAAGACGCGGCTGGCCATCGTGGCGCCCGCGACCACGCCGGCCGAGCGCGTGGCGCGCGCGACGCCGTCCGTTGACACCGCCGCCGCCCCAGGGTACTTACCGGCTCCCTCGGAGGTCTCCATGGCTAACCACAAATCGGCAAAGAAGCGCCACGTTCAATCGCTTCGCCGCCGAGCCCGCAACAACCAGATCCACAAGACCGTGCGCGGCGCGGTGCGGAAGCTGCGGGACGCCAAGGCCTCGGGATCGAAGGAAGTTCCCGCCCTGCTCCACGAGGCCGAGAAGCTCCTGCGCAAGGCCGCCAGCAAGGGCGTTCTGCACAAACGGACCGTCTCGCGGACCGTTTCGCGGCTCGCAAGACTCTCGGCGAACTAGGCACCTGCTTCACGCGCAGACGGCCAGCACCAGGCGTTCGAGCGCCATGCGCGGGCCGATCGGGACGCCGCCCTTGAGCGCGAGGTCCGTTCGGCGCACGGCGTCCAGACAGGCGCGCAGCCGGCGCAGGTCGAAGCGCCGCGCCTGCTCGACCAGCTTCTGCGCCGCGAACGGCGCGACGCCCAGCTTGCGCTGGACCTCGGACGGCTCGAGCGGCCGGAGCTCGCGCGCGCGCAGCAGCCGGCGGAAGTGATTCGCGAGCGCGCCGAGCAACATCAGCGGTGGCTGACCCTGATCGGACATCTCGGTCACCAGGCGCAAGGCGCTTGCGAGCCGGCGCTCGCCGATCGCGTCGCACAGCTCGTACACGGCGCGCGGCCGGAGCTGCGCCACCAGCTCGGACACCTCGTCGGCTTCGACCGCGCCCCGCTCGCCCACGTAGAGCGCGAGCTTCTCGATCTCGAGCGCGAGCCGGTCGAGGTCGGGACCGACCAGGTCGAACAACGTCGAGGCGGCGCCGCTCTGTGCGCGCATCCCGCGCTGCGCCATGCGCCCCTCGATCCAGCGCCGCACGTCGGCCGGACGGTTGGGCGGCGTGCACTCGATCACCTGGCCGATCTTCGCCACCCGCTTCACCCACTTCTGGCGCTTGTCGACACTTTCGGCCTCGAGCACGAGACAGGTGGTCTCGACCGGCGCCTCGAGATACTCGAGCAGCGCCCCGTCGAGAAACTTCTCGGCGCGCTTCTCGCCCGCGCCGCGCACGAGCACCAGCCGCGCCTGCGCCATCACCGGCAGCGTGCGCGCCGCCGAGATCACGGCCAGCGGATCGAGCCCGGGCAGCGACAGGTCGAAGCGGTCCTCGTTGAAGTCGCGCAGCGCGCCCGCCAGCACGCGCTCGCGCAGCTCGGAGAGCGCCGCGTCGCGCAGCGTGACCTCGGGTCCTTCGATCAGGACCACGCTCGGCACCGACTCAGAACTTCTGGAAGAGCTCATCGTGGACTCGCTGCGCGATCTCACTCGACAGCCGGCGCAGCGCCTGCTCCTTGTTGCTGGCGAAGATGCCCGGGTCGGCGCTCGAAAGGAACACCTCGCGCACGTGCAGGTTGCCGTCGTGCCAGATCACTTCTTTCGTCGCCGCCCTCTCCACCTTCAGGTCCAAGCTGATGTCGATGGACTCCTCGAGCGCCAGCGCGCCCGCCGAGTAAGAGCTCGAGTGATAGTTCGCGGTGCGCAGCGTGCCCATCATGATCAGGTCGGGGTCGGAGAGCTCGCCCTGGACGCCGGACTTCAGCCAGCCGCGGCGCGTGAACTCCTCGTTCATGGCCTCGCCGACCAGCGTCTCGAGCCCGGGCTCGCGTGTCTCGTTCTCCAACGCCTTCAGCTCGATCGAGTGGACATTGGGGCCGAGCGACTCTGCGCCCGAGAGCGCGTGATAGCCGCAGGCCGGGCTTGCGAACAGCGCGAGCGCAAATGTCGCCCACAGGCGCGCGGAGCTCATCGAGGCGGGATTCTAGCGGGCGCGCCGCGGCGCGCCGTCAGCCCTGCTTGAGCACCGCCGCGCGGCGTTCGAGCTCTTCTACCAGGAAGTCGCGCTCGGCGCGGACCGCCGGTGCGACACGCGAGTTGAAGTGCTGGCGCGCCTCGGCGAGCTCGCCCGCGAGCTCTTTCGCAGCGCTGCCCCGCGCGGCGGCGGCCGCGAACTTGTCCTGGTTGTAGAGGATCACGTCCGAGACGGCGATCCGCGCCAGGCGCTCGGCCGCGGCGATCGCCGGATCACTCGACGGCGCGCGCGGCGCGGCGGCCGGGGCTGGCGCGGGCTTCACCGCAGGCGCGGGCGCGGGCTTGGCCACCGGCTTGGCCACCGGCGCGGCGGGCGCCGGGCGAGGCTTGGGCATCGGCACGTCGGGGATCTCGGGCAGCTCGGGCAGCTTCGGGGCCGGCGGCGTCAGCGCCGGCGGAGTCACCGGCGCGACAGGCTTCGCGCCCACGCCGATCCGCTCCAGAATCTCGGCCACGCCCGCCGGGTAGTCTCCCGCCTCGAGCATCTCCTCGGCGTCGAAGCCGGGCGCGCCGTCCTGGTCACTCGAGGTCGCGACCCGGATCAGCTTCACCGGCGCCAGGTCACTCGCGCGCTGCGCGATCTCGGCGATGCGCGAGCCCGCGAGCGCGGGCAGGTCGATGCCCAGGATCGCGAGCGCGGGCGGATTGCGGAACAGGTGCAAGAGCGCCTCGGAGCCGTCGTCGACCACGTCGCACTCGATCCGCCAGGCCGCCAGGAGCTCGACCAGCGCCTTGGCGTGGTCGGCATCGCGCTCCGCGACCAGCGCGCGCGCGAGCGGCGGCAGCGGCTTGGGCGGAGCGGGCGGCGGCGCGGGCCGCGCGGGCGGTGGAGTCACCTTCGGCGCGGGCGCGGCGGCGGGAGCGGGAGTCACTCTGGGCGCGGGCGCGGGCGCCGCAGCGGGCGTGGCGACCGGCGAGGGCCTGGCCTCGGCCGGGGTGGGCGTTCCGGCCGGCGGCGCCTGCACGCGGAAGATCGTCTGGCACTGACTGCAGCGGATGCGTGCGCCTTGCGGACCGATCTTCTCCCGGGCGAGCCGGTAGCGGGTCTGACACTGGGGGCAAGAGGCGATCACGCGTGACTCCTGGGTGCGCGACTTGCGGAGGCAGCCGCACGCAGTATCGGTGCTGACTTCCGCACGCTTTATGCGTCCGAGGCGAGCGCGTCGCAGAGCGCGCGCAGGAAGCGGTCGACGTCGGCAGCCTGCGGCCGCGCCTCGGGCCGCTGGATCACGGTCCAGCCGGGCGCGGCGACGTTCTCGTTCACCTTCGCCAGCACCACCATGCGCAGCCGCGGCGAGATCGCCAGGAGCCGCCCCGCGAAGCGCCGCCAGCCCAGGCCCTGGCGGGCGTCGAGCGGATCCTCGACGCCCGAGCCGAGCACGACCGCCGGGATCTCGCCGCGAATCACGTACTGCTTGAAGCGCGCGAGCGCGTCGTTCGGGCTCTGGAAGATGTGAACGCGGATCGGCTTGCCCGCGAGGCCGGCCTTCATGCGCTCGAGCAGCGGCAGGTCACCATCGATGCAGATCAGCGAGGCCGGCAGCGCGCGCGCCGCGGCCGGCCGCGTGGCCGGAGTGGCGCCGGGCTTGGCCGCGGCTGCGGGCTTGGCCGGGTGCGTCAGCACCGGGATGGCCTGGGCAATCGTGGCGTCCGGATCGCGCGCATCGGGGCGCAGCGGCTCGTGACCCCGGCCGCTGCGGCTCAGCCGGAGCGGTGTGTCGTCGTCGGGAGACTCCGGTGGCTCGGGCTGGGACGGCAAGGCCTCGAGCTCGGGCGGCGCGGGCTCTTCTTCCGGCGGCGGCTCGATGATCGGCGCGACCGGCGCGGGCGCGGCTTCCGCCTCCACCTCGATCTCCGCCTCTTCGACCTCGGCTTCGTCGCCGCCCTCCTCCTCGGCGACGTCTTCCTCGTCGGCTTCGTCCTCGTCTTCGGCGTCGTCCGCCTCGGCCGGCGACTCACTCGCGGCGGCGGAGTCTTCGCCCTCGAACACCACGTCGACGTTCGAGGCCGCGTTCTCGTCCTCGAGCCGGGCGCCCTCGAGCGCGAGAAACTCGGGCGAGAGCGGGCTCGGCAACAGGATTCCCTGCGGGCCGCGCCACTGGATCGCCGGATCGTCGAGCGGCTCGAAGGTGAAGTCACCCTCGTGCCAGTCGAAGATGTTCAGGATCGCCTGCACCGCGGCGTCCCAGAGCATGGCGGCGGCGACGTCCGAGTCACCGCCCTCGGCCAGCCCCGCCTTCTTCAGGATCTCGTCGCGATTCAGATCGCCGCTCTCGAGCGCCACGCGCACGATGCCGCCGTCGCGCAGCCCGAGCCAGGCGACCCCGCCCTCTTCCGAGCAGATCTCGAGCGCCCCCGTCTTTCGCGACAGGGCGACGACCTGCAAGAGCTCGGGCAAGCTCAAGTCGGACAGATTTCCGGCGAGACTCATCCGGAAGAGGAATCGGAATCCGGCGCCGGAAGACTAAGCGCGCACGGGGGAACGGAGCTCGTCGCCGTCGATGTCGACCCAGCTCACGTTCAGTGACACGCCCCAGCTGTGCGCGCCTGGGACGACCTCGCCCAGCGCGGACAGGAGCGCGCGTTCCTTCCGCGCGCCGTCGGGCAGGATCACGTGCAGACCGGTGTCGCTCTGGTTCTCGGCGAGCCCGTGCACGAGGCCGCGCAAGAGACTCACGGCGTCTTCGTTGAAGTCGATCGCGCCAGGACAGGCCAGGAGCGCCGCCGGGCTGTGCATCATGAGCAGCTTGCCGGCCGCCGAGCGCATGGCGCGCAGGATCGGACGCGAGCCGCCCCGCGCCGGGGCCGCGCCGACCCCCACCAGCAGGAGCCGGCTGGGTGAGAGCGGCCGCGCGCCCGGCAGCAGCGCCGCCTCGCCGAGCTGCCCGGACACGTAGCCGGTGCGCAGCTGCTCCGAGATGAGCCCGCACAGCCGCCAGTCGACCAGGCCCGCGTCGCCGCGCAGCGGGCGCTCGTCTTCGGGTACGGGCACCAGGATGGTATCGGCGGGCGCCTCGGTGACCGCGCCCGGGAAGAGCGAGAGCTCGAGGCGACTCACCCGCCGCCCTCGCGCTCGGCGCGGGCGTTCCTCGCCACCACGTCGAGCACGCCGTTCACGAACGCGGGTGACTTCTCGCTGGCGAAGCGGCGCGCGACCTCGACCGCCTCGTCGATCACGACCTCGGCGGGCGTGGCGGGCTCGAACAAGAGCTCGAAGGCCGCCACGCGCAGCACGTTGCGCTCGACCGCCGCGAGCCGCTCCACCTTCCAGTGCTCGCTGGCGCGTGCGATCGCGAGGTCGATGTCCTTCAGGTGGTGGACGACGCCGAGACACAGCTCGAGCGCGCGCTCGCGCGCGCGCTTGGGCAGATCGAACTCCTCGCGCACGGACTCGAACGCGTCGCGCACCGCGCCGGCGTCGACCTCGCTGCTCGACAGCTCGGCCGCGAACAGCACCTGCAGCGCCGCTTCACGCGCCATGCGTCGGGGGCCGTGCGAGCCCATGCTCATCCGCGCTCCAGCGCCCGCGCCAGGTTCACCATCTCGACCACCACTTCGGCCGCTTCCGCGCCCTTGTTCGAGCCCGGCTCGCCGGGCTTGGCCGCGCGCTCGAGCGCCTGCTCGACCGTCTCGGTCGTGAGCACGCAGAACGCGATCGGCAGCTTCTCGGCCAGGCTCACCCGGCCCACCCCGTCGGTGACTCCCTGGCACACGTACTCGAAGTGTGGAGTGTCTCCGCGGATCACCGTGCCGATCGCGACCAGGCCGTCGTAGCGGCCGCTGCGCGCGGCGTTCTGGGCGGCCAGCGGGATCTCGAACGCGCCCGGCACCCAGAGCACGTCGAGTGAGTCGCCGCCGAGCTCGCCGAGCCGCGCCGAGCAGCCCTCGAGCAGGCGCGAGGTGATCAGGTGATTGAAGCGCGCCACCACCGCCGCGATGCGCAGCCCGCGGGCGTCGAGCCGGGTTTCGATGGTTCGCATGCTTCCTACCACTCCGCGATCGCGTGCAGATCCGGACCGAGACGATGCCACGAGAGCCGGCTGGGGCGAAATGCTCGGGCCAGGCGCTCGACCCCGAGCTCCCCCAGCACCGGCCGGCCGTCGGCCCCAATGAGTAACGGAGCCACGAAAAAATGCATGCGATCCACGAGCCCGCTGCGCAACAAGGCGGCAGCGAGCCCGCCCCCGCCCTCGACCAGGAGGTCGTTCACGCCGAGCCCGGCTAGCGCCCGCCAGGCCGCGCGCAGGTCGAGATACGCGCCGCGCCGGGGCACTTCCACCACCCGCACGCCAGCCCGCTCGAGCCGGCCGCGGCGTGCCGCCGGGGCGCGCCCGCTCGTGAGCACGATCGCGGACCCGTGCGGGCTCGGCCGCAAGAGCTTCGCGTTCGCCGGCAGTACGAGCCGCGAGTCGACCGCGATCCGCACCGGCTCGTGAATCACCCGCCGGCCGCGGCGCGCGCTGAGCTCGGGATCGTCGCTCTTCACGGTTGCGGAGCCGACGGCGATCGCGTCGACGCGCGCGCGCAGCTCGTGAACGAACGCGCGCGCCGCCAGGCCCGTGATCCAGCGCGACTCACCGGAGGCGGTGGCGATCCGCCCGTCGAGGCTGGCCGCGAGCTTCAGCGTGGTGAAGGGCCGCCCGCGAGTCACCCGCGAGACGAAGCCGGCGTGCAGCTCGGCGCACGCGGCCGCTTCCACCCCGAGAGTCACCTCGATGCCGGCGCGCCGCAGCTTGCGCAGCGCGCGCCCGGCGGTGCGCGGATCGGGATCGACCATGCCCACCACCACCCGGCGCGGGCGCGCCGCGATCACGGCGTCGACGCAGGGCGGCGTGCGCCCGGTGTGCGCGCAGGGCTCGAGCGTGACGTAGAGCGTGGCGCCGCGCGCCGAGTCACCGGCCTTGCGCAGCGCGCGCGTCTCGGCGTGGGGCGCGCCGCCGTCGGCGGTGCGCGCCTGCGCCAGCACGCGGCCGTTCTTCACGACCAGCGCCCCGACGCAGGGATTGGGCGCGGTGCGGCCGCGACCGCGCGCCGCGAGCTCGACCGCGGCGCGCATCCACGCGCCGTCGCGCTCCGAGCTAGTCACCTTTCTTGGGCGCCAGCTCGTCCATGGCGTTGCGGAAGTCCTCGATCGTGCCGAAGCCGAGATACACCGACATGAAGCGCAGCCACGCCACCGGGTCGAGCGCGCGCAGCTCCGCCTGCACCTCGTCGCCGATGCGCGTGCTCGCGATCTCGCGCTCGCCGCTGTCGAGGATCACGCGCTCGATCCGGATCACGGCCTGCTCGATCGCGTCGACCGAGACCGGCCGCTTCTGACACGCCTTCTGGATGCCGGTGATGATCTTCAGCCGGTCGAAGAGCTCGCGCCGCCCATCGCGCTTCACGACCATCGGGAACAGGTCCTCGATCCGCTCGTAGGTGGTGAAACGGCGCCCGCACTCGGAGCACTCGCGCCGGCGGCGCTTCACCGCCGCGTCGCGCTGATTCCGCGCGTCGATCACCTTGGTGTCCGGGTGATCGCAGAAGGGACAGCGCATCGCCGACCGCTAGGAGACCGGAGGCGTGTAGGGCAGCGGGAAGCTCTTCGAGAGCTCCGCGACCTCGCCTCGGATCTGCGCGATGCGCGCCGAGTCGTCGGGCTTCGCCAGCACGTCCGCGATCCAGCCGCCGATCCGCTTCATCTCCGGCTCGCGCATGCCGCGCGTGGTGACTGCCGGGGTGCCGACGCGCAGGCCGCTGGTGAGCCAGGGCGAGCGCTTCTCGCCCGGCACCGTGCTCTTCGAGGTGGTGATGCCGGCCTTGTCGAGCGTGTCCTGGGCCTTCTTGCCCGAGATCCCGCCCTCGCCGAAGTCGATCACGAACAGGTGGTTGTCCGTGCCGCCCGAGAACAGCCGGAAGCCGCGGCCGGCGACCGTCTCGGCCAGCACGCGCGCGTTGCGCACGATCTGCGCCGCGTAGTCCTTGAAGTCGGGTCGCGAGGCCTCGAGCAGCGCCACCGCCTTGCCCGCGATCACGTGCACGAGCGGGCCGCCCTGAGTGAGTGGGAAGACCGCCTTGTCGATCGCCTCGGCGAAGTTCTGATTGCACAGCACCATGCCGCCGCGCGGGCCGCGCAGCGTCTTGTGAGTCGTGGTGGCGACGATGCCGGCGTGACCCACCGGCGTGGGGTGCACGCCCGCGGCGACCAGCCCGGCGATGTGCGCGATGTCGGCGAACAGCACCGCCCCGACCTCGCGCGCGATCGCGCCGAAAGCCGCGAAGTCGATCGTGCGCGGGTAGGCGCTGGCGCCGGTCTGGATCATCTTCGGCCGGTGCTGGCGCGCGAGCTGCCGCACCTGGTCGTAGTCGATGCGCTGGTCGGGGCCGGAGACTCCGTAGCGCACGAACTCGAAGAACTTGCCCGAGAAGTTGACCGGCGAGCCGTGAGTCAGGTGACCGCCGTGCGACAGCTCCATGCCCAGGATCTTGTCGCCCGGCTCGAGCGCCGCGAAGTACGCGGCCATGTTCGCGCCCGAGCCCGAGTGCGGCTGCACGTTGGCGTGCTCGGCGCCGAACAGGCGCTTGGCGCGGTCGATCGCCAGCGCCTCGACCTCGTCCACGAACTCACAGCCGCCGTAGTAGCGCTTGCCGGGATAGCCCTCGGCGTACTTGTTGGTGAGCGCGGTGCCCACCGCCTCGAGCACCGCGGGCGAGGTGAAGTTCTCGCTGGCGATCAGCTCGAGGCTGGTCTGTTGTCGGTCGATCTCGCGCGCGATCGCGGCCGCGAGCTCGGGATCGGCGTGTCGGAGCTTCATCGTGGGATTTCCTCTGGATCGGCGGGGGCTCGGAGGAGATCAGGTCTCGCGATCGTAGCGCGCGATCGCCAGAGTGCCGTTGGTGCCGCCGAAGCCGAAGGAGTTCGACAGCGCCACCCGCACCGGCGCCTCGCGCATGGTGTTGGGCACGTAGTCGAGGTCGCACTCGGGGTCGGGATCGCTCAAGTTGATCGTGGGCGGGAGCTTGCCCTGCGCGACCGCGAGCGTGGTGAAGATGGCCTCGATGCCGCCGGCCCCGCCCAGCGCGTGGCCCGTCATCGACTTGGTCGAGGACACCGCCAGCTTGTAGGCGTGCTCGCCGAACACGCGCTTGATCGCGAGCGTCTCGATCTTGTCGTTGAGCTCGGTGCTGGTGCCGTGGGCGTTGATGTAGCCGATGTCCTGCGGACTGACTCCCGCGTCGCGCACCGCCGCGCGCATCGAGAGCTGCGCGCCGATGCCGTCTTCTGGCGGCGCGGTCATGTGGTTGGCGTCGCCCGACATGCCGTAGCCCACGACCTCGCCGTGGATGCGCGCGCCGCGCGCCAGCGCGTGCTCGAGCGACTCCAGCACCACCACGCCGGCGGCCTCCGAGATCACGAAGCCGTCGCGGTTGCGGTCGAACGGCCGGCTCGCGCGCGGCGGGTCGTCGTTGCGGGTGGAGAGCGCGCGCATCGCGGCGAAGCCGGCGACACCCAGGCGGTTCACCGGCGCCTCGACGCCGCCCGCGATCATCACCTCGGCGTCGCCGCGCTGCACGATCCGGTACGCGTCGCCGATGGCGTGAGTCCCGGTCGTGCAGGCAGTCACCACGCAGCTGTTCGGGCCGCGCGCGCCGTAGCGGATCGAGACCACGCCCGAGGCCATGTTGGCGATGGCGTAGGGCACGAAGAAGGCCGAGATCCGGCGCGGCCCGCGGTTCGCGAGCGCCTCGCAGTTGTCGTACATGGTCTGCAGGCCGGCGATGCCAGTGCCGATCAACACGCCCGTCCGGTCGGAGCGCTCCGGGGGCACCACCCAGCCGGCGTCGTTCATCGCCTCGACCGCGGCGGCCATCGCGTACTGCAGGAACTTGTCGTACCGGCGGGCCTCTTTCTTGTCGAGCACCGTCTCGGGGTCGAAGTCCTTGATCTGCGCCCCGAACTTCACCGGCAGGTCGTCGGTTTCGAAGCCGACCAGGTCCGCGACGCCCGAGACACCCTTCAACAGCGCGTTCCAGCTCGTGGCCACGTCGTTCCCGAGCGGGTTCACCGTGCCCATGCCGGTGATCACCACGCGGTGCAGATCGATCGTGCGAGTGCGCAGGCGCGCCATCGAGTCAGTCGTCCCTTCCCGCGGTGCGCTCTTCGACGTAGTTGATCGCGTCGGCGATGTTCTGCATGCGCTCCGCGTCCTCGTCCGGGATCTCGAGCCCGAACTCCTCTTCGATCGCCATCACCAGCTCGACGATGTCGAGTGAGTCGGCGCCCAGGTCGTCGATGAACGACGCCTCGGGCACGACCTCCTCGGCGGAGACGCCGAGCTGTTCGACGATGATCTCTCGAATCTTGTCCTCGACCGCCATCAGTCCAAGCCCCCGTTCACGTGAATCACTTGACCGGTCACATACCCCGCGGCATCGCTCGCCAGGAACCGCACCACGGAGGCGACGTCTTCGGGCGTGCCCAGCCGCCCCAGCGGAATGCGCTCGACGAGCAGCGCCTTCGCCGGCTCCGGCAGGTCGCGCGTCATGTCGGTGTCGATGAAGCCGGGCGCGACCGCGTTCACGGTCACGCTGCGGCTGCCGAGCTCGCGCGCCAGCGAGCGCGTCAGCGCTTCGACGCCGCCCTTGCTGGCGGCGTAGTTGCTCTGGCCCGGGTTTCCCATCTCGGCGACCACCGATGACAGGTTGATGATGCGCCCGCCGCGCTGTTTCACCATCGGCCGGGCCACCGCGCGGCAGACACTCCAGGCGCCGCGCAGGTTGGTGGCGATCACGGCGTCGAAATCCTCGGGCTTCATGCGCAGGATCAGCTGGTCGCGTGCGATGCCGGCGTTGTTCACCGCGATGTCGAGCCGCTTGTGCTCCTGCAGGATCTGCGCGACCAGTGACTCGACGGCCTCGTGGTCGGCCACGTCGCAGCGCGCGGCCACGGCCTTGCCGCCCTGCTCGGCGATCGCCTTCTCGGTCTCCCGCGCGGCCTCCGGGTTCGACACGTAGCTGAAGACGACGTGCGCGCCCGCGCCGGCCAGCTCGCGCGCGATCGCGCGGCCGATGCCGCGCGAGCCGCCGGTGACCAGCGCCACCTTCCCGGCCAGGGACGCGTCACTCATGCCCGCGCCTCGCCCGCGCGCGCGATCGCGCCCGCGAGGTCGCCCAGCTTCTCGACGTTGGCTCGGCCCAGGTTGCGGTCGATCTTCGCGGCCAGGCCCGACAGCACCTTGCCCGGGCCGACCTCGAGCTCGAGCGTGACTCCCGCAGCGACCAGCGTCTGCACGCACTCGACCCAGCGCACCGGCGCGCACACCTGGGCGCGCAGCCGGGCGCGCGCGTCGGCGGCGCGCGTGTAGGGCTTGGCGTCGACGTTCGCGATCACCGGCGTCGACAGGTCGCGGAACGGCGCGGCCTCGAGCTCGGGCGCGAGCTTCTCCATGGCCGGCTTCATCAGCTCGCAGTGGAAGGGGGCGGACACGTCGAGCGGCACCACACGCTTGGCGCCGGCCTTCACGAGTGACTCGCCCGCGGCCGCAACCGCGGCGCTCCGGCCGGCGATCACGGTCTGCGAGAGCGAATTGAAGTTCGCCGGGCACACCAGGCCGGGGGTCTCGGCGCAGATGCGGGCGATGGTCTCGGCGTCGGAGCCGAGCACGGCCGCCATCGCGCCCTCGCCCAGCGGCACGGCCTCTTGCATCAGCGCGCCGCGCCGGCGCACCAGCCGGACCGCGTCGGCGAGCGGCAGGCCGCCCGCCGCCACCACGGCGGAGTACTCGCCCAGGCTGTGACCCGCGAACAGCGCCGGCGGCTCCGGCAAGCGCGTCTGCACCACGCGCCAGATCGCGATCGAGGCGGCCAGCACCGCGGGCTGAGTCACCTCGGTGCGGGCGAGCTCGCTCTCGGGGCCACTCGAGATCCGCTGCAGGAGGCCCCCGCCGAAGGCGGCGTCCGCCTCGTCGAGCGCAGCACGTGCCTGCGGGAAGCGCTCCGCGAAGTCCGTCGCCATTCCGACGGTCTGCGAGCCCTGTCCGGGAAAGACGACTGCCAGCATCGCGCGGAGGGCGGCCGCCAGCCGACCTACACCTCTTGCTCCGCCTCGACCTGGAATATCTGTCGATCGCGGTAGTGACCACATTCGCCGCACACGCGATGCGGGCGCTTGCTGGCGCCGCACTTCGGGCAGGTCGAGCGCGCGGGCGGAGTCAGCGCGTCGTGCGCCCGGCGCATGCGCGACTGCGACTTCGACATCTTCTTCTTGGGTCCAACCATGACGGATCCTTCTCACTCACTCGCGGCGCTCGTCACTTCCGGCGGCGCGGTCTCTGACGCGATTCCTCGAGCATCTGCCCCAGCCCGGCGAACGGTCGACTGGTCTGTCGGGTCTCGCAGCTGCACTCCTGCCGGCTCCGCGCCACGCCGCACATCGGGCACAGCCCAAGGCACGACTCCGAGCAGAGTGGCTGCATGGGCCACGCGAGCGACAGGATTTCCAGAACGACCGGGCCGAAGTCTAGCTCGTCGCCTGCGTAGCGCCCGAGCTCGAGATCTTCCGGGTCGAGCTCGATTCCTCCCTCTGGAACCTGAGTGGGATTCTGAGCGGGCTCGAGCAGGAGTTCCAGCGGCTCGGAGAGCTTGAGCCCCACGGGCTCCCCGCAGCGCGAGCAGCGCAGGGCGATCTCGCCCGTGATCCGGCCCCGGAACAGGAGCCGCTGGCCCAGGCGGTAGCCGTCGAAGGCGGCCACCAGCGGGGTCACCAAGCGGGCATCGGGGTCACGGAAGAGCTCGCGCACGCCGTTCCACCAGGCCGCGTCGGCCTCGAGGCGGAAGGGCCGCGGAGTCTCCTTGACGGTCTCGCAGCGCACCGTCAGGTCGGCCATCGAAGCGCTCCTTCTTGCCCCGCGCCAAGAGGGCCGCAACGCCGCCGACCCGGGGAAAGCTGCGAGAGATCGCAGGTTTGCCCGATCGCGGCAGGGGCAGTGAAAGCACGATTAGGTCTCGCCGTCCCGATTGTCAACGCGGCCCTGCGACAGCGGGACGCGTTCCCTAGACTGCGGCCCTGATGCCGGTCGTCACCCGCTACGCACCCAGCCCGACGGGAGCTCTGCACATTGGAGGCGCGCGCACGGCGCTCTTCAACTGGGCCTTCGCGCGCCACGAACGCGGCCAGTTCCTGCTCCGGATCGAGGACACCGATCGCGAGCGCTCGACGCTCGAGTCCGAGAAGCTCGTGCTCGAGGCGCTGGAGTGGATCGGCCTCTCCTGGGATCCGGTGCCCGGCACGGGCGGCATCCCGCGCCAGTCGGAGCGCGGCCTCCGCTACCGCGAGGCGGTCGCGGAGCTCCTGGCGCGCGGTCACGCCTACCGTTGCATCCATACCGAGGCCGAGGTCGAGGCGATGCGCGAGCGCGCCAAGGCGCGCGGCGAGAAGCCGCGCTACGACCGCAGCTGCCGCGACAAGAACATCGGCCCGGACAGCGAGCAGCCCTTCTGCATCCGGCTGCGCGTGCCGGACAGCGGCGGGCTCACGCGCTGGACGGATCTGATCGCCGGCCCGGCCGGCGAGGACGCCTCGCAGCTCGACGACTTCGTCATCGCGCGCACCGACGGCTCGGCGATCTACCACTTCGCGGTCGTGGTCGACGACCACGACATGGCAGTGACTCACGTGATTCGCGGGCGCGAGCACATGACCAGCACGCCGCGCCAGCTGCTGATCTACCAGGGCATGGGCTGGGAGCCGCCGGCGTTCGCGCACGTGCCGCTCCTGGTCGAGCCGGGCGGCAAGAAGCTCTCGAAGCGCCAGGACTCGGTCTCGGTGCAGAGCTATCGCGACCGCGGCTACACCCCGGAAGCGGTCTTGAACTACATCGCCCGCCTGGGCTGGGGCCACGGCGACCTCGAGATCTTCTCGCAGGACGACCTGGCGCGGCTCTTCACTCTGGAAGGCGTGGGCCAGTCACCGTCGCAGGTACACGACGACAAGCTGGTCTGGCTGTCGCAGCACTACATCAAGACGCTGCCGCGCGAGCGGCTCGTGAGTCACTTGCAGCGCTTTCTCGACGCCGAGGCGCAGCGGCCGGTCGTCGTCGACGACGCCCTGCTCCGGCTGATCGACCTGTTGCGCGAGCGCAGCAAGACGCTGGTCGAGATGGCCGCGCTCGCGCGCTTCTACTATGTCGACGAGCTGTCGATCGAGCCGAAAGCTGCCGCGAAGTTCCTGAAGCGCGAGACCGCGCCGCGACTCAGCGAGCTGCAGAGCGCGCTCGAGGGGCTGGCGAGCTGGGACAAGCCCTCGCTCGAGAACGTGTTCCAGAAGCTGATCGCCGCGCACGCGATCGAGCTCGGCGCGCTCGCGCAGCCCGTGCGCGTGGCGGTCACCGGCGGCACGGTCAGCCCGCCGATCTTCGAGACGCTCGAAGTGCTGGGCCGCGAGCGCACGCTGCGCCGGCTCGGCGCGGCGGTCGCGGGAATTCCCGCGTAGAAACGGCTGGTTGGCGGACTAGGATTCGAACCTAGATTAACGGGGCCAGAACCCGTTGTCCTGCCGTTAGACGATCCGCCAGTACCTGTGGTCGCATGGGCACCCTACCCATGCTCCGGGCCCGCAATATACGCAGTCTTCTGCCAGGGGCCACTGAATATATCGCCTGGGGGTTCGTCCTACGTTCGGACGACACGCACCCACCCGGGTCCGCGAGGGGTCATCGGCGAGAGCCGACGGCATTCCGCAGGCCAGACCCCACTCCCTCTGATTCCGGCTTGCTTCTCGCGGACCCAACTGGGCGTGTCGGGCGACTGCTTATTCTCCCTCCAGACGACACGAGCGGGGATTCGGCGACGGCCGGATCCCCGCTTCGTTTCTTATGGCCGCGTGGGCACCCTACCCACGCTCCGGACCTTCTGGAGAAACGGAGTGACTACTCGTCGGCAGACGCGCCGCACTGGCCGATGCGGCGGCCGAAGGTGAACTGCGCGGGCTCGACCACCAGGTTGTGGGTGATCGTGCCGGCGTCGCGCAGGTCGAAGGCGGCCCAGATCGGCGCGGTGACTCCCAGGGTGACCGAGCCGAAGAGCAGGCCCATGAAGGACACCGGGCGCATGATGAACACGTCGAACGACTCGGGATAGGCGCAGTCGTCGAGTGAGTCCTCGTAGCCGATCGCGCCCGCCTTCGTCGGCAGCAGCGCGAGCGCGCCCGTGAGTGCGAGAGCAACGGCGGTCGTGCGGATCAGCTTGCGCATGGCATCCTCCTGCCCGCGGCAACCCGCAGGCGTCGTCCCGCTCTCCATCGGCGCGCGACCTGCGAACTTGACGCAGGGGCGCACGCCCGGACTCAGATGGAGACGATCTCACCTGCCCGGTAGACCGCGCGCAGGGACAAATCGGGTCCGAGCGCGAGCAAGTCGGCGTCGGCGCCCGCGCAGATACT
>DATJZP010000009.1:0-51564 GCA_035498875.1 Myxococcota bacterium | reverse complement strand
TGCGCAGAAGCGCGGCCAGAACGGCCGTGAGTCGGGATGCACCAGCAGGAACCAGCGCTGGTCGGAACTCTGATAGGTGTTCCAGATCGGGTTCGCGGGCGCGGTGCGGTCGTGGCGCGGCGGCTGCTTGCGAGTCACCAGCGCCGCCGACAAGTCACTCGCGATCGTCCACATGCCCGTGCCGTAGAGACTCACCTCGGCGTACTGGGCCTTGCCGGTCTGATCGCGCACGCGCAGCGCGAGCAAGGTCGAGAGCACCAGATTCAGCGCCGTGGTGTGGTCGCCCTGGCCGCCGCGGCAGAGCGGCGGCGCCGACGGCGGCTCGCCGAGCGACGCCATCACGCCCGAGCGCGCCCAGAACGCCGCGAAGTCGAAGCCCGGCCGGCCCTGGTCGGGCCCGGTCGTGCCGTAACCGGTGAGCGAGGTGTAGACGAGCCGCGGATTCACCTTGGAGAGCAGCTCGAAGGTGAGTCCGTACTTCTCGCGCCGCGGCGTGGTGAGGTTGGTGAGAAACACGTCCGCGTCGCGCACGAGTCTCTCGATCACGCCGCGCGCCGCCGGCTTCTCCAGGTCGATCACGATCGAGCGCTTGCCGCGGTTGTCGATCTGGAAGGCCGTGTCCAGGTCGGTGTCGTAGCCCAGGTTGCGCATGGTGAACTGGCGCAGGGTGTCGCCCGCCGGAGGCTCGACCTTCAGCACCTCGGCGCCCATGTCGCGGAACAGCGCGCAAGCTGCCGGTCCCGCGACCCAGTTCGCGACCTCGACGATGCGCAGACCCTGGCACGGTGCGGTCATGTCGGCCCTCCTGGCCGCACCTTACCCGATTCCTTCGCCCTCAGGCGGAGGCGCCCGAATATCTGCGCAAGCCCTGGCGCCAGAATGCGCGTGACAGAATTGCGAGCACGACCGCGACGATGCAGGCCAGAGACAGGTTCCACGCCGTAAGACGTCCGGCGAGAGCTTCGGCCGGCACGGTGACCGCAAACGCGACCGGGACCACCGCGGTCAAGCCGATGCGCAGCCAGCGCGGGTAGATCGAGACCGGCCACCTTCCGGCGAGATACATGTTCCAGAACAGGAACAGGATGTTCTCGAGCCGGATGAACCAGAAGGCGAAGGTCGAGAGCACCATCCAGAAGGCGTAGACCGTGACCGAACCGGCCAGCAGCGCGAGCGCGAAGCCCGCGCCGCCGGCGAGTGACACGCGGCCCGGAATGCCGGCGAGGCCGCGCGCCAGCAGGATCAGCCCGAGGCTCAGGTCGACGAGCTTCCACACCCGCACCTCGCTGATCGAGACGAGGAGCTGCGCGTCGGCCGGCTTGGTCAGCGTGAAGTCGAGGTTGCCCTGGCGCACGTCCTCCATGAAGCGCGAGAGACTCGGCGAGATCACGACGTTGATCGCGCCGTAGACCGTGAAGTACACGCCGAGCAGCACCAGCAGCTCCGACGAGCTCCAGCCGGCGAGATTCTGGGTCTGCGTGAACACGACGCCGATCGCCCCGGCGGCCGAGCTGATGTTCACGATCGACTCGAAGATCTCGACCCAGAAATTCGCGCGGTAGGCGGCCTCGTTCTGGAAGCCGATCTTGGTGAAGGTCCAGAAGATGCGGAGCGCGTGCACGGCTCAGCCCCCGACCGCCGCGAAGCGCTTCACCGCGCGCGGCCAGACCAGCGCCAGGGTGACTGCGCCGAGCGCGACCCAGGCGAGCTGGATCGCCATGCCCAGCAGCGCCTCGCGCGGACTGACTCGCCCGATCG
Source organism: Myxococcota bacterium (assembly GCA_035498875.1). Classification (GTDB taxonomy): domain Bacteria; phylum Myxococcota_A; class UBA9160; order SZUA-336; family SZUA-336; genus VGRW01. Next base: position 49,806 of record DATJZP010000009.1, on the reverse strand, counting down.
CGAGCTCGACCGGGAACGCCACCATCCAGCGGAAGGGCAGGGCGTTGCCGACGTGCTGCAAGACGCGCGGCAGGAGGTCGACGGGCGCGACCCGGCCGCTCATGAACATCAGTATGGCGAAGTAGGTTCGATTCACCGCACTGATGCGGGTGGTCCAGAAGCAGGAGAGCGCGAACGCCCACTCCCAGACGAAGCGCACCGCGAAGGCGAGAAACAGCGCCGGTACGAAGCTGAAGAGCGCCCAGCGCTCGACCGGCGCGTGCGCGTGAAACACCCAGCCGAGAACGAAGAGGACGGGCAGCATCGGCACCTGCATCGCCAGCTTGTGCGCGAGGTTCTCCGCCAGGTCGCCGTGGATCGGGTGCACCGGCCGCAACAGCGAGAACGCGAACTGGCCGAACTGGATGCGCGACTGGAACTCCCACATGTGCCAGTCGGACGTGAACTGATTCACATAGGAGAAGACGAGATAGTAGGCGGCAAAGTCACTCGGCGTGTAGCCCTCGACGCTTCCGCCCTGCGCCTCGGCGGCGGCGATCCAGACCGCGAGATAGACCACGGGCTCGATGATCACGCCGGTCAGCCAGATCACGTTCGCGGCGCGGTACTGCATCTCGAGCGCCATCGAGACCTTGAAGAAGGCAACGTAGACGTCGCGCAGGTACTTCACGCGATCGGCTCCTCGGCGAACACGCGCTCGATCACCTCCTCGATCGGCGGATCTTCGATCGCGAGGTCGAGCACCGGAAAGTCGGCGAGCAGGCGCGCCGTGAGCTTGGGCGTCTCGGTCTTGGGCACGCGCAGCACCGCGCGCTCGCCCTCGCGCGACACCACCTCGCCGTAGCTCGAGAGATCGGGCGCGGGCACGCCCAGCTCCACCGTCACCGTCTTGTGCGACGAGAAGCTCGCGACCAGGCCCGAGAGCGGGCCGTCGAACAAGATCCGGCCGTGGTGGATCACGATCACGCGCTTGCACAGCGCTTCGACGTCGGCCATGTAGTGACTCGTGAGCAGCACGGTCGCGCCGGTGCGCCGGTTGTAGTCGGCGATGAACTCGCGGATCCGGCGCTGCATGGTCACGTCGACGCCGATCGTCGGCTCGTCGAGGAACAGCACCTGGGGCTCGTGCAGGAGCGCCACCGCCAGCTCGCACTTCATGCGCTCGCCGAGCGAGAGGTTCCGCACCGGGCGCTCCATGAGCGGTCCCAGCTCGAGCAGCGCCGTCAGCTCGTCGACCACGCGTCGGTAGCGGACTGGGTCGATCGCGTAGATCGCGCGGTTGCGCTCGAGTGAGTCGGCGACGGGGATGTCCCAGATCAGCTGATTGCGCTGGCCCATCACGAGGGTCATCTGGCGCAGGAATGCGTGCGGCCGCTCCCAAGGCACGTAGCCGAGCACGCGCGCCTGGCCGCTGGTCGGGTGTAGCAGCCCGGAGAGCATCTTCAGCGACGTGGTCTTGCCTGCGCCGTTCGGCCCGAGGAAGCCCACCACCTCGCCGGCCGCGACCTCGAAGCGGATCGCATCGACCGCGGTGACCTGTCGTGACTCGCGCTTGAACAGTGCGCGCAGCGCCGCGGCGGCGCCGGGTGGGCGCACCGGCACCAGGTAGGTCTTCGAAAGACCCTCGACCGAGATCGCAGGCGCGTCCGCCATCAGCGGCGCAGGATAGCGGAGCCGGCTCAGCCGTTCGCGGGGACGGGGCGGTGAGCGACGTCGTGCGACGGCTCGGCCAGGAGCGGCGCGAGCTGCGGCGCGATCATCTTGAAGAGCTGTGCCGGCAGCGAGCTCGTGAACGCGAACGCGGCCGCGTCGGGCCCGTGTACGTAGGCGGTGATCACGCCGTAGAAGCGCTCGTCGATCAGGAACACGAAGGTGGCGGTGCGGTTCACCACGCGTGACTCGAGCAGCCGCCCGCCCGCGCCGAAGGTCTTGAAGCGGTGGTCGCCGGTGCCGGTCTTGCCGCCGATCACCGCCTTCCGGCCGTCGGGGCCGACCAGTGCGCCGCGCGCGCGCACGGCCGTGCCTTGCTCGACCACGCTCACCATCGCGGTGCGCAGCGCGCGCGCCACCTCGACCGGCATCACGCGCGTGCCCTCGTTGTCGAGCGGCCGGAGCACCGTGTCGTAGGGCGTGTCTGCCGCGAAGTGGAGCTGCGAGATCCGGTTCGTGGGCTGGCGCACGCCGTCGTTCGCGATGATGCCCACCAGCTCCGCCAGCGCCGAGGGGCGGTCGCCGGCGCTGCCGATCGCGGTCGCGAGCGACGGCACGAGTGACTCGAACGGGTAGCCGTGCAGCTGCCAGTTGCGGTGCAGCTCGAGGAAGGCCTCGATCTCGATCAGGCTGCGGATGCGCCGGTCCTGCGCCGCGCGGCGGTGGCGGCTGAACAGCCACTTGTACACGGCGACCCGCTCGTCGCTGCTCGCGTCGTACACGGCGCGCAGCGTGGCGTCGGGCTGGCGCTCGAGATAGCCCACGAGCCACAGCTCGAGCGGGTGCATGCCGGCGATGTAGCCCTGGTCGGCCAGGCTGTAGTTCGCGGGCGAGTAGGTGTCGTACAGGTGGTGGAGCAGCTTCGGCTCGAGCTTGGCCTCGGGCAGCTGCGTGCGCAGCGCCTCGCTGAACTGGTCGAAGTCGTCGTCGGGCCGCGCCGCGCGCAGCGACATGGCGATGCGCTTGGGCGTGCGGCGCACGCCCTTCAAGAGAGTCTCGATCATCTCGCTCTGGCTGCGCCCGTGATACTTGCGCCAGAAGCGCTCGAGATAGATCCGGCCCTCGCGGTCGGCGAAGCGCTTCAGATACTCGGTGCGGCGCGGATCCTCGGGGTCGCGCAGGATCGCGGCGCTCGAGCCCGGGCTCTGGAACGTGTAGTAGTTCACGACGTCGCGCATCAGGCGGATGAACACCAGGTTCACCGAGCGCGTGAACGACTCGCGCACGGTCAGGATGCGGTGGTCGTCCTCTTTCTCGAAGTTCGCGAAGTGGTGCTCGCCGCCGCCGGTGTAGAACCCCTCGCCCGGGTTCGCCGAGTAAGTGCGATTCAGCGCCAGCTCGAGCAGCTCCGTGAGCCGCATGCCCGGCTTCGCGATCAGCTGGTCGAGCACGAAGCGCGTGATCCGGTCGCGCGGATCGGTCGCGATCGCCTTCAGGGTCTGGGTGTGCTCGCCGGCGTAGCGCTGGTGCAGCTCGGCGACGATCTCTAGATAGGTCGCGAGCGTGCGCAGCTTCGCGGTCGAGCCCAGGTCGAGCCGCACGCCTTCGTTCACGTCGAAGGGCTGGTCGAGGTTGTCGGCCTGCACCAGCAGCGTGTTCGCGCCCGCGCCGCGCTCGTAGAGCGAGAAGCTGTAGATGATCTTGCCCGGGTCGCCGCTGTCGAGCAGGTGGAAGCCATACAGCCCCGCGCTGCGCGCTTTCTCGGGATCGCGCAGCGAGCGCAGCTCGCGAGTCACCGCGTCCTGGATGCCCGGGTCGAGCGTGCTGTCGACCGAGAGATCGAGCCGGTCGAGCGCGTAGTAGTCGGAGAGCCCGAGCAGCCCCACCAGCTTGGCGCGCACCGCGCTCGCCGACTTGCGGTCTTCCGGTAGCGGCCCGCTCGAGTCACCGCCGCGCGGGCGGATCTCGAGGTCGATGCCGAGCGCCGCGTCGCAGAGCTGCGGCGAGATCGCGTGCTCGTCGCGCAACAGGTGCAGGAACGAGTCTGTGCGCACGCGCAGCGCGTCCTGATCCTGGATCAGGTAGTAGGACGGGCGTCCCGCGGACAGCACGAGCGACAGCGTCTGCTTGTAGGCGCGCGCGCGCGTCTCGAGCGGGTAGCTCGAGTTCGGGTCGTCGACCACGCGCAGGATCCGGTTCTGCTCCGCGAAGTCGACGCCGTACCAGGTGCCCAGCGCGTCGCCGATCCCGATCACCTCGCCCAGCGGCGGCGCCGCGGCCAGCGGGATCGAGTTCAGATAGTCGACGATGATGCGCTTGCGCGCGCGGCCGGTCTCTTCGCCATCCTGATAGGCGCGCAGGCTGGCCGAAGCCATCTGCCGCAGCTTCTCGAGCGGCGAGGTCGTGAGTCCGCCCGCCGAGTGGCGGAACTTCTCGATCTGGGTGGCGAGCGTGCTGCCGCCGGCGCGGTCGGGCTCGGCGCCCGCGACCTGCGCGAGCTGGCCGAGCACGGCCTTGCCCAGCCGATCCCACTCGATCGCCGGGTTGCGCTTGGGGTAGCGCGCGTCGAGGATCTCGCGGTTCTCTACGAACGCGAGTGACTCGACCAGCACGCGCGGCACGTCGTCGAAGCCCGCGTAGCTGTGCTGAGGGTAGGTGACTTCGAAGAAGGGCCTGCCGTCGCGGCCGGCGATCGACAGTCCGGCGCGCGTCTTCTCGGGGTAGATCGGATTCAGTCCCCAGTCCTCGAGCGACAACAGCCGCGGCGCGTGGCGCGCCTGGCTCTCGACTCCGAAGCCGCCGGCCGAGAGCCGCGCCACGAAGTCGGGAATCTGCGTGTAGCCGAGCCGCTCGTCGAACGGGCCGCCGCTCGGAAAGCGGATGCTCGGGCTCGGGCCGGGGCCCATCTGGAAGGTCGCCTCGTGCGCCAGGCGCGAGAACCAGCGCGCCTGCAGGGCCGAGGTGCGGATCTCCCTGCCGATCAGCCAGACGCCGGCCGCGATCGCCACCAGCACCAGCACGAGCACCAGCCAGCGCATGCGCAGCCGGCGCGTGCGCGCGACGGGCAGTTCCTGCGCGCGCACAGGCTCGCTCTTCTGCGCGGCGGGGAGCGGGAGGGTGGAGGACATCGCTTCGCTTCCGGATTCCAGACGAGACTCGGCCGACGCAGAAGAGTGGCGCGTCTCGTTCGCGCGTGGCGCTCCTGGATTCACCATCCGAGTCCTGCGCGCGCGCTGCGCGTGCCTGGCCGGAGTGACTTGCGCAGAGACTGCGCACGCGTTTGCCGGCTAAGCTCGCGCAGCATGTTCTCGCGACGGACGGAGTGGGACCTCTCGCCGAATGCGCTCTCGCGCGCACTCGCGACTCGTCGCGCCGCCGGGGGGAGCGTCGTCGATCTCACCATCACCAATCCGACCGCGGTCGGTCTCCAGCACCCGCCGTCGTTCTTCGCGGAGCTGGTCGACTCGCGGAGCGGGACTTACGAGCCCGAGCCGCTCGGCCTCGCGTCGGCCCGCGAATCAGTTGCAGGTTACTACCGAGCGCGGGGAAGCGCATGCGACGCGCAGTCCGTGTGGCTGTGCGCAAGCACGAGTGAGGCCTTCGCGTTCCTGCTGGCACTGCTCTGCGATCCCGGCGACGCCGTGTGCGTAGCCCGGCCCGGCTACCCGCTGCTCGACTACCTGGCCGCGCTCTCGGGCGTCCGATTGCTCCAGTACCCGCTGCGCTGGGACGGCCGCTGGAGCATCGACCTGGCCGAGCTGCGCGCGCTCGTGGGGCGCGAGCCCCGGCTGCGGGCGGTGGTCGCGACCTCGCCGGGAAATCCCACCGGCGCCGTGCTCTCGCCGGCCGAGCTCGCGGCCCTGGAGGCGCTCTGCGCCGAGCGCGAGCTGGCGCTGCTGGTGGACGAGGTGTTCGCGGACTATCCGCTCGATCCGAAGGCCGGGCCGCTCCGCTCGGCGCTGGGCGAGCGCGCCTGTCTCTGCTTCGTCCTGTCCGGAGTCTCGAAGGTCGCCGTCCTGCCGCAGTGGAAGCTCGGCTGGGGAGTGACCTGCGGGCCCGCTGCGCCGGCAGCGCGCGCGCAGGAGCGGCTGGCGCTCATCGCCGACACGTTCCTGTCGGTGGGAACGCCCGTGCAGCTCGCGCTGCCCCGCATCCTGGGCGCGGCGCCGGCGCTGCAGGCGCAGGTGCGCAGCCGTATCCAAGGGAATCTCGCCACGCTGCGCCGCGCGCTCGCCGGCGGCGCGGCGAGTGTCTGCGCGGGCGAGGGCGGCTGGGCGGCGGTCGTGCGTCTGCCCGCGCTCGGCGGGCTCGACGACGAAGGCTGGGCGCTGGCGCTGCTCGAGAGCGCCGGCGTGCTCACTCACTCGGGCGCGCTCTACGACCTGGACGGCTGCCACGCCGTGGTGTCGCTCCTGGTCGAGCCCGAGCGGTTCGCCGCCGGGGTGAGCGCGCTCGCGGTCGAGGTCGGAAAGCGCGCCGGCTGACTCAGCCGGGCGCGAGCTTCTTGGCCGAGTCCTGCGCCGCGGCGCGGAAGATGCCCTTCGACATCGTCGACGACTCGGCCTCCACCCGGCGCTGGTAGACGTCGGCGCGCAGCGCGTGCGCCTCGCGGCTCTCGGGCTCGGCCTCGATCGCCCAGTCCACCCAGTGACTCGCCATGCGCAGATCGCCGGCAGCCAGCGAGCGGGCGGCGCGTGCCAGGATCGGTCCGACGCCGCCGGCCAGCTCGGCCAGCTCGCGCGCCTGCTGCGCGCGCGGCGCCGGCTTCAGCTCGCTCGGCACGCCGCTGTACCAGCCGCCCAGGCAGCGCACCACGTTGCGCACGATGAACTCCGGCTCGTCGTAGATCGGCTGCAGGTAGGGAGCCGTGGCCAGCGCGGCCGGCGGCTTCACCACCTGGATGATGTCGTACACGCTCGCGCCCCGGTTCAGGAGCTCGAGCGTCTGGCGGTAGAGCGACTCGAGGTAGTCGGCGGTGTCGAGCAGCGCCTTGCGCACCTGCTCGGCGCCGTAGATCGGCACGCCGTGGCCGGGCAACAGCACCTGCGCCTCGCGCGCGGCCATGGCGCGCAGCGCCTCGGCCCAGTCACTCGCGTAGCGCTGCACCTTCTGCGGGTTGCCGGCGTTCGGCGCCGCCCAGATGAACAGGTCGCCGGTGCAGAGAGCGCGCGCGTCGGGAAGAAAGACCCAGGTGTGGTCGTCGGTCTCGCCGCGCGCGTGGTGCAGCTCGAGCTCGCGGCCGCCCACGCGCAGGCGCAGGTCGTCGCGGTAGACCGTGGTCGGGTAGTCGGGGTTCCGCGGCCACTCGACCGGCACGCCGAACTGGCGCGTGTTGATCGCGCTGTTGTAGCCGGCGGTCTCGATGTAGCGCTTCATGCGCGGCGCGACGTCGACGTGGCCCACGATCGCGGGCCGCGCCCAGCGCTCGGAGTCGGCCTCGCGCAGGAACGGCGGCAGCCCGTAGGCATGGTCGACGTGGCCGTGCGTGTAGATCGCCGTGTGCACGGGATCTTTCGCGAAGCGCCGCACCGCCGCGAAGCTGCGCTCGTGTTGCGCGGGATGGAACGAGCCGGTGTCGACCAGCACCAGCCCTTCGGCCGTGCGAATCACCGTCACGTTCACGAAAGCCTTGTAGAACGCCACTCCAGGAGCGACTTCCTCGATCCGGTCGACGAACGCGAACGGGTGATTCGCGGGATCGCGCATGTCGGCGTGGCCGGACAACAATCGGTCGGAGAGCTCGCGCAACGTCGCCATCGAAGGGGCTCCCGTGGGTTGAGGGCCTTCGCGTGTACCCTATCATGGGGTTCGGCCCCGGGCGGTGGGTTGAGAGCGTGGACAGTGAGCGGAGTGTTGTGATGAACGTGAACGTGGAGGAGACGGGGCCAGTCGAGCGACGCCTCCACATCGAGATTCCCACGACCGAGGTCGACGCCGCGTTCGAGGACTTCTTCCGCGAGATGCGGCGGAATGCGCACATCAAGGGCTTCCGCCCGGGCAAGGCGCCGCGCGAGGTGCTCGAGAAGTATTTCGGCGACCGCGCCTCGGGCGAGGTGCTACAGCGGCTGGTGGGCGAGTCGCTGGGCAAGGCGATCAGCGATGCCGAGCTCGACGTGCTGGGCGAGCCGCGGCTCACGCCGAGCGCGCCGCCGAAGCTCGGCGCGCCGTTCACCTACGACGCCGACGTCGACGTCCGCCCGGCGATCGAGGTCTCGAAGGTCAAGGGGCTCGAGGTGAAGCGGCCGACGCTCGCCGTGCCCGAGCAGGACCCGGTCGAGGCGCACCTCGAGCAGATGCGTCAGCGCCAGGCCCAGCTCGTGGAAGAAGAGAGCGCTCAGGCGGTCGCGCGCGGCAACATCGCCGTGCTCGACTACGTGGGGAAGATCGACGGCAAGCCGTTCGCCGGCTCGAGCGCGCGCGAGGCGCAGATCGAGGTCGGCGCGGGTCGCACCTTCGGCGGCTTCGAGGACCAGCTCGTCGGCATGCAGGTGGGCGAGGAGCGCCAGTTCGACGTCGCCATGCCCGATGACCACTCCGACGAGTCACTGCGCGCCAAGACGGTGCGCTTCGAAGTGAAGCTCGTGGCGCTGAAGCGCCGCGAGCTGCCCGAGCTCGACGACGAGTTCGCGAAGGACGTCTCGAGCTTCGCCACGCTGGCCGAGCTGCGCGAGGACCTGAACCGGCGCGTCGCCGAGGGTCGCCTTGCCGAGCAGAAGCGGCTCGAGCGCGGGGCCGTGGTCGAGGCGCTGCTCGCCGCGAATCCGTTCCCGGTGCCGAGTCACCTGCTCGACGACCAGGTGCGCGCGCGCATCGGCCGCATGCTGCAGCAGTTCGGCAACGCCCGCATCTCGCGCGAGGGACTCACTTCGCTCGTGGAGCGCTGGACGACCGAGCTCCGGCCGCAGGTCGAGAGCGAGCTCAAGCTCGCGCTGCTGGCGCCGGCGATCGCGAAGTCCGAGGCGATCGAGGTCTCGGACGCCGATGTCGATCAAGAGCTCACGAAGCTCGCCGAGGCCGATCAGCAGTCGTTTTCGGAGCTCAAGCGCCAGTATCGCGAGCGCGGCCTGCTGGAGGGGCTGCGGGCGGGCATCCTGGAGCAGAAGACGGTTGAATTCGCACTCGATGCGGCTAAGTTTGTAGAGGCGTAAGCGCGCGGAATCGAAAAGGAAAATGCAAAACGCCGGGGAGGCCGGTCCAAGCCGGGTGAGTCCTGCGATCCGCTAGAATCGGGGGAATGTCGTTGCTGATTCCGATGGTGATCGAGCAGTCGAATCGCGGTGAGCGGGCCTACGACATCTACTCGCGGCTCCTCAAGGACCGCATCATCGTGCTCGGCAGCGCCATCAACGACGACATCGCCAACCTGGTGATCGCCCAGCTCCTGTTCCTGGAGGCGGACGACCCCGAGAAGGACATCTACATCTACGTGAACTCACCGGGCGGTGACGTGAACGCCGGCCTCGGCATCTACGACGTGATGCAGTACGTGAACCCCGACGTGCAGACCATCTGCATGGGGCAGGCGGCCAGCATGGGCGCGGTGCTGCTGGCGGCGGGGGCGAAGGGCAAGCGCCACTGCCTGCCGCACTCGCGGGTCATGATCCACCAGCCCTGGGGCGGCATTCAGGGCAAGACCACCGACATCCAGATCCACGCGCAGGAGTTCCTGACCCTGCGCACGAAGCTGAACGAGATCCTGGGCCACCACTGCAGCAAGGACCCGAAGCAGGTCGAGATGGACACCAAGGACGACCGCTTCATGTCGGCCCAGGAGTCGCTCGACTACGGCCTGGTGGACAAGATCATCTCTCGGCACCAGCCTGGACCTCGGACCGTGAGCGGAGAAGGGAAGCAGGGCGGATGAAGAAGAAAGAAGAAGGCACGAACCTCGCCTGCTCCTTCTGCGGCAAGAGTCAGAAGGAAGTCAAGAAGCTCATCGCGGGGCCGACCGTCTACATCTGCGACGAGTGCATCGAGCTCTGCAACGACATCATCGCCGAGGAGGCGAGTCGCGACAGTGACCGCTCGAGCTCGTCGGTGCCCAAGCCGCGCGAGATCAAGGCGTTCCTCGACCAGTACGTGGTCGGCCAGGAGTCGGCGAAGAAGATCCTGTCGGTGGCGGTGCACAACCACTACCGCCGGATCGAGAACCAGTCGGTCGTGGGCGACGTCGAGCTGCAGAAGTCGAACATCCTGCTGCTCGGCCCCACCGGCTGCGGCAAGACACTGCTCGCGCAGACGCTCGCGAAGATCATCGACGTGCCGTTCACGATCGCCGACGCCACCACGCTCACCGAGGCGGGCTACGTGGGCGAGGACGTCGAGAACATCATCCTGAACCTCTTGCAGGGCGCGAACTACGACGTCGAGCGCGCGCAGCGCGGCATCGTCTACATCGACGAGATCGACAAGATCGCGCGCAAGTCCGAGAACCCGTCGATCACGCGCGACGTGTCGGGCGAAGGCGTGCAGCAGGCGCTGCTCAAGATCATCGAGGGCACGGTCGCGAACGTTCCGCCCAAGGGCGGCCGCAAGCACCCACAGCAGGAGTTCGTGCAGGTCGACACCACGAACATCCTGTTCATCTGCGGCGGCGCGTTCCACGGCATCGAAGACGTGATCGAGCGGCGCATCGGCGTGCAGGGCATGGGCTTCGGCGCCGAGCTGAAGAAGCGCCAGCGCAAGCTGGGTGAGCTGTTCAAGAGCATCCAGACCGAGGATCTCCTGAAGTTCGGGATGATTCCCGAGTTCGTGGGCCGGCTGCCGGTGGTGGCGACGCTCGAGGAGCTCTCTCAGGAAGCGCTCTACAAGATCCTGACCGAGCCCAAGAACGCGCTCGTGAAGCAGTACCAGAAGCTGCTCGAGCTCGAGGGAGTCACTCTGCGCTTCTCGGACGGCGCGCTGCGCGCGGTGGCCGAGGAGGCGATCGTCCGCAAGTCGGGCGCGCGCGGGCTGCGTTCGATCCTCGAAGCGATGATGCTCGACATCATGTACGACATCCCCTCGCGCGACGACGTCTCGGAAGTCGTCATCAACGAGGAAGTCGTGCGCCACGGTGCCGAACCGATGATGGTCTACGACCGCGCCGAGAGCGCATAAGGAACAGGCATGGCCTTCTTCAAGGGCGACGATGATCGAGACGGTGGCGGGAAGGTCGGCTTGGTTCCGCTGCTCCCGCTGCGCGACATCGTCGTGTTCCCTCACATGGTCGTGCCGCTGTTCGTGGGGCGCGACAAGTCGGTGCGCGCGCTCGAGCGCGCGATGGCCGGCGACCGCACGCTCTTGCTCGCGGCGCAGAAGGACGCGAAGTCCGACGACCCCGGACGCGAAGAGATCTTCGAGCTCGGCACGCTCGGCTCGATCGTGCAGCTCGTGCGCCTGCCCGACGGCACCGTGAAGGTGCTGGTCGAGGGCAAGCGCCGCGCGCGCGTGCGCGACTGGGGCCAGGGCGACGACTTCCTGGCAGTGCGCGTCGAGCTGGTCGAGGAGACCGACGAGACCTCGGTCGAGACCGAGGCGCTGATGCGCAGCGTGACCACGGCCTTCGACAGCTATGTGAAGCTGAACAAGAAAGTCCCACCCGAGATGGTGAACACCGTCTCGAGCGTGACCGAGGCGTCGAAGCTCTCCGACATTGTGGTCGCCCACCTGAATCTCAACGTCGAGGAGAAGCAGCGCATCCTCGAGATCACCAGCGCCCGCGCCCGGCTCGAAGAGATCTACGGGCTGTTGCAGGGCGAGATCGACGTGCTGCAGGTCGAGTCACGCATCCGCTCGCGCGTGAAGAAGCAGATGGAGCGCTCCCAGAAGGAGTACTACCTGAACGAGCAGATGCGCGCGATCCAGAAAGAGCTGGGCGAGCGCGACGAGTTCAAGAACGAGATCCAGGAGCTCGAGGAGAAGCTCGCCGAGCACTCGCTGCCCGAGCATGCGGAAGACCGCTGCAAGAAAGAGATCCGCAAGCTCAAGATGATGTCGCCGATGTCCGCCGAGGCGACGGTCGTCCGCAACTACATCGACTGGATCCTGTCTCTTCCCTGGAACAAGCAGAAGGAAGAGAAGATCGACGTGAAAGAGGCGGAGAAGATCCTCGACGGCGACCACTACGGGCTCGAGAAGCCCAAGGAGCGCATCCTCGAGTATCTCGCCGTGCGCCAGCTGGTCGGCCACATGAAGGGCCCGATCCTGTGTCTGGTCGGTCCTCCGGGCGTCGGCAAGACGTCGCTGGGCCGCTCGATCGCCAGGGCCACCGACCGCGACTTCGTGCGCGTGTCACTGGGCGGCGTGCGCGACGAGGCCGAGATCCGCGGCCACCGTCGCACCTACATCGGCGCGCTGCCGGGCAAGATCATCCAGGGCCTGAAGAAGGCCGGCTCGGGCAACCCGGTGTTCCTGCTCGACGAGGTCGACAAGATGTCGACCGACTTCCGCGGCGATCCGTCCTCGGCGCTGCTCGAGGTGCTCGACCCCGAGCAGAACAAGAGCTTCGACGACCACTATCTCGACCTCGAGTACGACCTGTCGAAGATCCTTTTCATCACCACCGCGAACACGCTGGCGACGATCCCGCGGCCGCTCCAGGATCGCATGGAGATCATCCAGCTGCCGGGCTACATCGAGGAAGAGAAGCTCGAGATCGCCAAGCAGTTCCTGGTGCCCAAGCAGCTCAAGGACCACGGGCTCGAGGGCCAGTCGATCGAGTTCACCGAGCCGGGCCTGTACGAGATGATCCGGCGCTACACCAAGGAAGCGGGCGTGCGCTCGCTCGAGCGCGAGATCGGCTCGATCTGCCGCAAGCTGGCGCGCGAGGTCGTCTCGAGTGACGGGAAGATCTCGGCCACGATCGGCCCCAAGCAGGTGCGCAAGTATCTCGGCGTGCCGAAGTACCGCTTCGGCAAGCGCGAGGAGAGCGACCAGGTCGGCATCGCGACCGGCCTCGCGTTCACCGAGGTGGGCGGCGAGCTGCTCACGATCGAGGCGCTGGTGACGGCCGGCAAGGGCCGGATCCAGGTCTCGGGTCACCTGGGCGACGTGATGAAGGAATCGGCGCAGGCGGCGCTCTCCTACGTGCGCCGGCGTGCCAAGCAGCTGGGTCTGGGCCGCGACTTCTACCAGAAGGTCGACCTGCACGTGCACGTGCCCGAGGGTGGCGTGCCCAAGGACGGCCCGTCCGCGGGCATCACCATGGCCACCGCGCTGGTCTCGGCGCTGACCGGCATTCCGGTGCGCGCGAACATCGCCATGACCGGCGAGATCACGCTGCGCGGCCGCGTGCTGCCGATCGGCGGGCTGAAAGAGAAGCTGATCGCGGCGGTGCGCGGCGGGATCGAGACCGTGCTGATCCCGAAAGAGAACGAGCGCGACCTGAAGGAGATCCCGGCCAAGGTGAAGCGCCGGCTCCACATCCGCTACGTGGAGCACATGGACGAGGTCCTGCGCTACGCGCTCGTGTTCCCCGAGCACTCGGCGCTCGTCGAAGAGATGCCCGAGTACGCGCTGCAGGAGATCTTCGACGTCGCCCCGGGCGAGGTCGAGACTCCGGCCAACGTGAACTGAGTCGGCGAGTCACTCTCTACGGGCGGATAGCTCAGCGGTAGAGCGACGCCTTTACACGGCGTTGGTCGGGGGTTCGATCCCCTCTCCGCCCAGGCCAAATCCCGTTTGATACGATGGCGGCATGATCACGCTGCCGCATCACGTGGAGTTGCTCTCGGATCGCTGGCTCGAGAAGGCGCGGGAGTATCTCGAGCGGGAGATCGCGGCGCGCAAGGAGCGGCTCGGCGGGCGAGCGTTCTCGGTGAGTGAGCGGCTGACGGATGCGCCGCCGCACTTGAAGCTGCCGCACGACGTGGCGCAGTGGTCGTTCCGCTACGACGGCGAGAAGCTCCAGGTCACTCGCGAGTTCGACTCGGGCGCGGACGTCGTGGTGGAGGGCGACTACCAGATCGCGCTGCTCGCGGCGCAGGCGGTCGGCGCGCTGGCGCCCGATGTGATGCCGCACGCGCTGCGCGAGATCGCGCACGGGTACGGCAAGGACGTGATCCGCTCGCGTGGCATGCTGAAGGACCCGGCGGCGCGCGAGCTCGTGGGGCTCCTGCACGACCACATGGCGCGCCGCACGGTCGAGAATCCGGATCTCGCGCACCGCGCGAAGCGGCTCGGGATCGCTGGCAAGGTGCGCGAGGTCGAGGAGCACGGCTACACGGTGCTCGAGCGTGCGATCAGCCCCGAGTTCGCCGACGAGCTCCGCCAGGCGACGCTGCGGGCGCTCTTGCCGCACAACACCTTCACGCTGCAGTGGATGCTCTATCAGGGCGCGGAGTTCGAGCGCATCGCGCAGCACGCGCAGCTCATGACCTTGATCGACGCGTCGCTCGGCCGGGGCGCGGTGATCGGCTCGCTGTCGTCGATCCGGCGCGGGCCCGGCCCGGGCCAGATCCCGCTGCACACCGACTACTCGATGGTTCCCGATCCCTATCCCGAGTTCGCGCTGACCGGCGTCGGCGTCTGGGCGTTCGAGGACTGGAGCGTGGCCTCGGGCCCGACCTGGATCATCCCGGGCAGTCAGCGCATGCGCCGCGGGCCCCGCCCCACTGACTCGAAAGAGGGCGGCGTGCCGGTCGAGATGCCGAAGGGCTCGGTCGTGTACTTCACGCACGGCGTCTGGCACTGGCAGGGCGACCGCACGGAGCCGGGCGAGCGAGTCACTCTGCACTCGCACTTCAACCGCGGCATCCTGCGCAGCCTCGAGCCCAAGCGCGTCGACGTACAGATGATGCACCGCAACGCGCCGCGGCTCGGCGAGATGTTGGGCGAGGACGACTGGTTCGACAAGCTGGGCCCGAACGGACGCGACCAGCTGCGCGCCGCCTACATGGCCCGGCTACAGTCCTTCACCGACCAGAAGAAGCGCGAGCTCTTGGCCGAGGCCGGCTGAGCTCGGGAGGATTCCAGATGGGTCTCGCGAACGGCGTTCATCACCTGGCGATCTGCACGGCGGACATCAAGAAGCAGATCGAGTTCTTCAGCGACGTGCTCGGCATGGAGCTCGTGGCGCTGTACTGGATGCATGGCGTGCAGGGCGCGTGGCACGGCTTCCTCCGGCTGAACGACCACTCCTCGGTGGCGTTCGTGCAGACGCCCGACGTGGCCAAGATCGAGCGCACGATCGGCTCGACTCACTCGGGCAGCCCGGCCATGCCGGTCGCCGGCGGCGCGATGCAGCACGTGGCGTTCAACGTCGACTCGCTGGCCGAGCTGCTGGCGTTGCGCGACCGGATCCGCTCGCGCGGCATCACGATCTTCGGTCCGCTCGACCACGGCTTCTGCCAGTCGATCTACTTCGCTGGCCCCGAGGACCTGTGTCTCGAGATCTCGACCTCTGCCCGCGGCATCGACGCGCGCGCCTGGATCGACCCCGAGGTCGTGGCGCTGGCGGGGATCTCGCCGGACGAGCTCGCGCGCTACAAGCGTCCGGCCGCCTTCGAGTCACGGAACGGCGGCGTGGCCCAGCCGGCGTTCGACCCCTCGAAGCCTTGGCAGCGCGGCTACCCCGAGGCGATGTACCGCCACCTGATCGAGACGCCCGACGAGGAAGTCACTCGCCGGATGAGCGAGACGACGCCACCGGTGAAGGTCGACTGAGGCCCTAGGCTGGGGCCGGCTGCGCTCCGCGCAGCAGGCGCCCGGGAAGAGCACCGGTCGGCTGGCCGTCGCGGTAGGTGACTTCGCCCGACACGATCGCGTAGCGATAGCCCTCGGCATCCTGGACCAGGCGCCGCCCGCCCGCGGGCAGGTCGTGCGACATGCGCGGCGGGCGCAGCGTGAGCTTGTCGTAGTCGATCACGTTCAGGTCGGCCTTGTAGCCGGGCACGAGCAAGCCGCGGTCGCACAGGCCCACCGCGAACGCGGTGTCGCGCGTGTGCCAGCGGACCGCCGTCTCGACCGGCACTCTCTCGCCGCGCTTCCGGTCGCGCGTCCAGTGAGTCAGCATGTGGGTCGTGAAGCTCGAGTCACAGATCGTGCCCAGGTGCGCGCCGCCGTCGCCCAGGCCCAGGATCGTGTTCGGGCTCTGCATCATGGCGAGCGACGCGTCGAGCGACGACTCGGCGTAGTTCAGGAACGGGAAATACAGCATGCCGCGGCCGTCGTTCGCGAGCATCACGTCGAGCGCGAGCTCGTGGGCGGGAATACCGCGCGCGCGCGACTGCGCGCCGAGCGCGCGCTCCTTCGGCTGCTCGTAGTCGGGCGGATCGCCCAGCACGTACATCTTCTCGAAGTTCTGCAGCACGTGAACGAGGAACGGCGCCTGGCTCTCGGGCTGCTCGGACAGGATGCGCGCGCGGAACGCCGGGTCGCGCAGGCGCGCGACCTTCTCGGCCAGCGGCAGCGCCGCGAGCGACTTCCAGCTCGCGTGCGTGCAGAACGGATTCAGCGTGGTGTCGAGCCCGAACATCAAGCCGACCGGCCGGCCCGCGACCTGGGCGCGCATCGGCAGGCCCGCGGCCGCGGCGTCGTCGATCCAGCCCAGGAGCTTGCGCCAGCCCTGGGGCGAGCCCTCGGACTGCACGAGTGACACGGAGAGCGGCCGGCCGGACTCCTCGACCAGGCGGCGCAGCATCGCCATCTCGCGCTCCGAGTCGGTGAAGTCGGAGACGAACTGCAAGACGCCCTTGCGAGCCGCGCCGAGCGCGCGTGCGATGCCGAGCAGCTCGTCCTCGGCGGCGGTCAGCGTGGGTGTGGGCTTGCCGTCGCTCGAGCGGTGATTCAGCGTGCGCGAAGTCGAGAAGCCGAGCGCCCCGGCCTCGACCGCCTCGCGTGCGATCTCCGCCATCGCGGCGATGTCCTGCGCGGTGGCCGGCTCGCGATCCGCTCCGCGCTGGCCCATCACGTACACGCGCAGCGCGGCGTGCGGGAGCTGCGCGGCGAAATCGATGTCGTAGCTCTTGGCCTCGAGTGAGTCGAGGAACTGCGGGAAGGTCTCCCAGTTCCAGGGCAGACCCTCGGCGAGCACTACGCCCGGAATGTCTTCCACGCCCTCCATCAGCCGGATCAGCGTCTGGTGGTCCTCGGGCCGGCAGGGCGCGAAGCCCACGCCGCAGTTGCCGGTGACCGCCGTGGTGACTCCGTGCCACGAGGAGGGCGAGAGCCGGCGATCCCAGGTGGCTTGCCCGTCGTAGTGGGTGTGCACGTCGACGAAGCCGGGAGTCACGAGCATGCCCCGCGCGTCGAGCTCCTGCGCGCCGCGGCCACTCACCTTGCCGACCTCGGCGATGCGCCCGGCGCGGATCGCGACGTCGGCCTCGCGCAGCTCGGTGCCCGACCCGTCGGCGACCGTTCCTCCGCGGACGACCAGATCCAGCTCGGCCATGGACTGCCTCCTCCTGGAGGAGACAGCTTAGCCGAAGCTCAGTTCACTCCGCGGGGCGGACCGCCAGCGCGATCTCGACCACGGCGCGCGCGCCGAGCACGATGACCGCGCGGTCGACGCTCTTGAAGGGACCGGCGCCGTAGCGGGCGGCGCGGTTGGCCACCTCGAGCACCGCATCGCTCCAGCCGGGTACCTGTTCGACCGCCAGTGCCAGCGCTTCCGCGCCTTCGCGCCCCTGGCGTGCCAGATCCCGCAGCTCGCCGATCCCCATCTTCCCAATGCGATCGGCGGATTGGCACCGGAGATGAAGAGAAGTGTTTGAAAAACAAGGGCGCGTCGTGTACCCAATGCGCCGGCCAGGGGCGGTAGTTCAATCGGTTAGAGCACCGGCCTGTCACGCCGGAAGTTGCGGGTTCGAGTCCCGTCCGCCCCGCCACCGGGTGCCCGAGTCGGGCACCTACCAGAGGGAGCAACCTTGGCCAGGGTGATTCAGGTCGCGGTCGGAGTGGTTCTCGGTGCCCTGGCCGCGTATTGGGTCCTGCGCTCGGGGGCGCTGGCCCCGAAGAGCGTGGCCTCGCACGGCGGGTCGCCGCCGAGCGAGATCTCCGCGTCTGCGGGCACGGCCACGGTCAGCCCGGCCGCGCGCTTCTGGACCGATTTCCCCATGGAGCAGGGCGGTGAGAAGCACTCGCGCATCGCCAAGCTGGCCCAGGACGCGGCCGCCGGCGTCGTGAACGTGCACACCTCGAAGACGGTCACCCGCGAGATCGGCCCCGGCTTCCCGTTCGAGATGTTCCCCGACATCTTCGGCGCCCCGCGCGGCCGCCGCGGCCCGATGCCCAAGCAGGAGTACAAAGTTCCGAGCCTGGGCAGCGGATTCGTGATCTCGCCCGACGGCTACATCATGACCAACAACCACGTGGTCGAGGGCGTGGACGAGATCAAGGTCTACTTCTCGGACGGCGCGATCCGCGACGCCAAGATCATCGGTCGCGATCCCAAGACCGACCTGGCGCTGATCCAGGTGGCGAACGCGAAGAACCTGCAGGCGCTCCCGCTCGGTGACTCGGACGCGGTGCTGCCCGGTGACTTCGTGATCGCGATCGGCGACCCGTTCGGGCTCGATCACACCGTGACCATGGGCATCGTCTCGGCCAAAGGCCGCGAGCTCGGCCAGGGCCCCTACGACGACTACATCCAGACCGACGCCGCGATCAACCCTGGCAACTCCGGCGGGCCGCTGCTCGACCTGGACGGCGCGGTGATCGGCATCAACAGCGCGATCAACCCGCAGGCCAACACGATCGGCTTCGCCGTGCCGATCAACCTGGCCAAGGAGATCCTGCCCCAGCTCAAGGCCAACGGCTCGGTGACTCGTGGCTGGCTGGGCGTGAGCGTGCAGGAAGTGACTCCCGAGCTGGCATCGGCGCTGAAGCTCGACGTGAAGGAGGGCGCGCTGGTCGCCCAGACCACCCCGGGCAGCCCGGCCGACAAGGCCGGCGTGCAGCGCGGCGACGTGATCCAGGCCTTCAACGGCAAGCCCGTGGTGAAGCCGCGCGATCTCTCCCGCACCGTGGCCTCGACGCCCGTCGGCTCGAGCGTGCCGATCGAGGTGCTGCGCGACGGCAAGACGGTGAAGCTCAGCGCCAAGATCGAGAAGCTCGCGAGCGGCGAAGAAGTGGCGCAGGCGAGCGCCGGCGAGCAAGAGCACTCTGGCGCCGACTCACTGGGCCTGCAGATCACCGACATCGACGACGACATCCGCCAGCAGCTCGAGCTCAAGCCCGGCGTCAAGGGCGTGATCATCGCTGCGGTCGACCCGGGCAGCCCGGCCGCGGACGCGGGGCTGCGCCCCGGCGACCTGATCGTCGAGGTGAACAAGAAGGGCGTGAGCAGCGCGGAAGAGGCCGACAAGCGCATCGCCGCGGCGGGTGACTCCGTACTGTTCCTGGTGAAGCGCGGCGACGGCACGCTGTTCGTGGCGGTGAATCGCAAGGGCTGAAGAGACTCGAGCACGGCTCCGAATAGAGGCCGTGCGCACCACGGCATTCACTCTTTGGGTCGTGGCGGGGCTGTCCTGGTGGTTTGATTCCGGACCCAAGTGGCAGCCAGTGACTCCGCTGCCGGGCGCACGAGTCGACGCTTCCGCGACGCTGACTCCGGACGGCCGCATCTGGGTGTGGAAGGGGTCTTCGCTTCTCAGCTGGGCTCCGGGCGACGCCAGCTGGAGCACTGGCTCCGCCGAATGCTTCGATCCGGTCGCGTCGGTTCGCTTCCAGGAGGTGATCCAGTGGTCCTCCAAGCCGAAGCTGGATCATGCGTATCCGGAAGACACGTCCCACGAGTGCTGGCGCGGAGGCTGGCCCACCCTGTCGTTGGGACTCAGCGATGCTGCCGGACACCCGCTGGCCATGGATAGCGTGAGCGCGCGCGCGTATCTGCCGGGCGCGCGTCGCTGGCAAGCCACTCCCCATGCTCGCCACAACCTGAAGCTCAACGCCTACGACGGCTCGATGCCTCGGTATCTGCGACAGGGCGCCGCGCGAGCCCAGGGTCCGGATGGCAGGGTCTGGGTGGTCGGAGGCCGAGTGATCCGACAGGGTGCGCGCAGACAGCGGATCGTGAGCACGGCCCTGTATGAGAACGACCGGCCGAAGGCCTCTCTTGATTCCACACCGGGCTGGCGGTCCTCTGGCTCGGTGGAGGTCCTCGCGCCCGAAACGGGGGAGTGGAGTGAGATTGCGCCGATGAGGATCGCGCGCGAGTCGCCGGCAGCCGCCTTTGGCGCAGATGGAAGGCTGTACGTCTTCGGAGGCAAATACTCCGCGGTCAGTTACAACACGAGAAGCCACAAGCCGAGCGAGCTCCTGGCCGCGGAGGAGCGGGCCTGGGAAGACGCCGCCGGCCTCGGTCGAGACCCCTGGCTGAGCTCCGTCGAGTGCTACGACCCCACGACGGGGGAGTGGAGCTTCCGCGCGCCGATGCCGAGTGCCCGGCAGAACCCTCGAGCCGTTCTCGCCGCCGACGGGCGACTCTGGGTGTTCGGCTGCGAGATCGCTTGGGGCCCTTGGTACGGGCAGGAGCCCTGCATCCAGATCTACGACCCGTCGCGAGACACTTGGCACGACGGACCACAGCTCCTGAAACCCCGCTACGGGCTCGCGGTGGTGGCGGCACCGGATGGACGGATCTTCGCGATCGGTGGCTCCACCAAGCGCACCGAATGGGTCTGGAGGAGAATGCGCCTGGAGAGTCGCGGCAGCGACGAAACCGACGTGGAAGTGATCCAGGTCGCTCCACGAACGCCCGTTCCACCTTCGGCCGTCGCGAGGCGACCCGGGCTGGTGCTGCCGGCATCCGCTGCGCTCGATCGGGCAGCGCTGTTTCGCCTCGAGCTCTGGGTCAGCCCGCGCGACCCCGAGGCCGTGGAGCCTCTCGCCGCCGCACTGAAGAGTGAAGACTGGCTGTCACGTCGGAGTGCTCTCCGCGCGTTGGCGCGAATGCTGGGGACCGCAAAGCCTGCGGTGCCTCGAATCGAGGAGCTGTATTCGGATCCGGTGCGCCTGCTCCGCTGGCAGGCGCTCGACTCGGTGAGCGCCACTGGCGGCGACCTTCTCGGGGCGCTTCCCATGCTGCTCTCGGCACTGCGCAGCGACGACTTCGACGACCGTCTGCGAGCGACGCTGGCGCTGGGCAAGCTCGGCGCGCGTGCCATTCCAGCACTCGAGCGCGAGCTGGCCGACGCGAGTCACCTGTACCCCCAGGAGTGCGTGGAGGCCCTTCGCGAGATCGGCCGCCCCGCGGTTCCGGCGCTGGTTCGAGTCATCGAGAGCGAGCGCGACCTGCAAGTCACTGTGGGCGCGCTGTACGCACTGGCCAGGATCGGCGAGCCTTCGCCTGCTGGCGTGAAGGCCGTCTCCGAGCGGCTCGCCGGAGAGAACGCACCCATCGTCGACTGGCTCGCGCTCTGTGCGCTGTCTCGGCTCGGGCCCGATGGGCTCGAAGTCGTGGTCCGCTCACTCGCGGACCCGCGTCGCGATATCGCGACCACTGCAGCCTGGGTGCTGGCGGACGCAGCTCCGGAGTCACCGCGCACCCGCGCCGCGCTCGAGTCGGCTCTTGGCGGGCTGCCGTCCCAGGCAGCTACCTTCCGTCGCCAGGTGCTCACTGCCGCACTGGCGAAGCTCCGCTAGCGCCGACGCGCAAGCGCTGAAGTAACTCGGCGCGGAGTCCGAAGAGTGGCCGGTGAGCCGGCAAGCTTCGCGAATCCGTGCGAGCGTCCTCAGCGGGCTCTGCATGCTGGCCCTCGCGGGCCAGGCTGCGGGCGCCTCGTGGACTGACTGGCTCTTCCGCTCGCCCTTCGGCCCGCGCTGGCAGGCCGCGGCACCGATGCTCTCACCCGGCGAGGAGCTGCCCGCCGTGGAGGGCGCCGACGGGCGGATCTACGCCTTCGGAAAGAAGCCGGGACAGCTCCGGATCTACGCTCCGGCCGAGAATCGCTGGATCGAGGAGCAGCCGCCCTGCGTCGATCGCCAGGGCTTCGAGCTGCACAAGTTCAGCATCGCGTACGAGAAGGGTGGCGGCGGCTACCCGATCGAGAGTGAGAAGCGCTGCAATCCCGGCGAGGGTGGCGTCTTTCCCGGGCCGGGAGGTGGCGTCACCGATTCCTCCGGCCGGCCCGTCTGGGTGTCCTTCTTCGGCGCGTACGTCTATGACGCCAAGGCGCGCTCCTGGCTCGCGCTGCCACACGCTCGATATCACCTGGACGTCTCGGCGTGGGAAGGGTCCGTGCCGGAGCTCCACCACCGGAACGGGGCGTTCGCGCGCGGGCCCGACGGCAGGATCTACGTGATCGGCGGCGTCGCGGATCGCTACGGCTCACGCCACCAGCGACACGAGTTGCAGGTTCGGCGCAGTCAGCCGGGGAACAGCCCCGATTCGGGAACGAGGGGACGGATCTCGGCTCGGGTCGAGACCTATGACCCCGCCAGCGGGATCTGGTCGGAGATCGCGCCGATGCGAATTCCACGTGTTTCGCCGGCAGCGGCATTCGGCGCCGACGGCAAGCTGTACGTGTTCGGCGGCGATTTCCACCCGTCGAGTTACAACCTCGCCGGCCACGACGTGGTCAGCGCGGTGGACAAGGAGGAGCACGACTTCGACTCGCGCATCTTTTCGTGGCCCGGGCAGCCACTCGCCGACGTCGAAGCGTTCGATCCCGCGACGGGTGAGTGGGAGCTGCGCGCGCGCATGCCGCGTGCACGGCGTGGCGCTCGAGCAATGCTCGGTGCCAATGGCCTGATCTACCTGGTCGGAGATTGCGAGGTGGCCTGGGGCCCGATCGAGCCCAGTGAGGGCTGTGTCTTCGTCTACGACCCGGCGCAAGACTCGTGGCGGACGGGGCCGCAATTCGCGAACCCGCGTGATCACGTTGGCGCCGTTGCAACACACGATGGCCGCATCTATGCGCTCGGCGGATCGACGCTGCGGTCGAAGCTCACGCTCTGGTCGTTCTGGGAGCATCTCTCCACGGAGAGTCGTGGCGGTGTCGTTCCGGACGTCGAATTTCTCGAGGTCGGGTCGGCTGCGCCGAAGCCTTCCGCCGATCCGCCGCCCTATCGGCTCGAGAACCGCACGGTGCTCGAGCGCTTCCTACGTCGGCTGGGCGATGGCGAGGAGCTCTACGGAGTGACCGGAGTGGAGCTGCGGGTCACGCCGCGCGACGCCGACGCGCTGGCTCCCTTGGTCGAGGCTCTGGACAGCGGGAATTGGGTGGTGCGCCGGAGCGCGCTGGCTGCGCTGGCGCGAATGGGCTCGACCGCGCACCCAGCCGAGGCGGCAATCGTCCGACGGCTGGGCGACGAGCGCGCCAGCGTGCGGCGGCAGGCGTTCGAGACGCTGCTCGCGATCGGTGGGGATGTCAGTCCGGCGCTGAACTCGCTCGTCGCGGACCTGCGCAACCCGGACTTCGACGTCCGCTACCGGGCGACGCGTGCGATCGGCCGCGTCGGGGCAGCGGCGATTCCCGAGCTCGAGGACGAGCTGCGCGCGCCCGATCACCCGTACCGTCACGAGTGCGTCGAGGCCTTGCGCGAGATCGGAGCGCCGGCGGCGCCCGCTCTGACTCGGGCGCTCGCGATCGAGGATCGCCAGGTCCGGATCAGCGCCTTGTTCGCGCTCGCGATGCTGCGTACGCCCGCGTCGGAGACGGTGGCCCGTGTGGATACGCTGCTGCTGCAATCCGATGACCGACTGCTCGACTGGCTCGCGGTATTTGCGCTCTCGCGCCTGGGACCCGAGGGCCAGCCGCCGCTGCTGCGCGCGTTGCGCAGCCCGAAGCTGCCCATCGCTTCGGCCGCGCCCTGGGCGCTGGCGGACTCGGACCCGGAGTCACCGGCCGTGCGACAGGCTCTGGAAGCGCGTTACGAAGAGCTCCGGGGGAGCCGGATCACGGCGGCCGACGAGCTGCGCGACGCAGTGCGCAGCGCGCTCGCGAAGATCCCCGGAGCGACCGTCCCGCCCAAACACGAGAGACCTACCGCTTCGGCTCCGGCTTCGAGCCCCAGCGCTCCCGCTGCCGCTGACTGATCGCCTGCTCCTCGCCCTGGTCCGAGGGCTCGTAGAAGCTCGCGTCGCGGATCTCGTCGGGGAGATACTGCTCGCGCACGAAGTGACCCGGCGCGTCGTGCGGGTAGCGGTAGCCTTTCCCGTAGCCGAGCTCGCGCAAGAGCTCGGTCGGTGCATTGCGCAGGTGCAACGGCACGGCCAGGGCGCCGCGCTCGCGCGCGACTTCGCTGGCGGCGTTGATCGCCTGGTAGCTGGCGTTGCTCTTCGGCGCGCACGCGAGATAGGTCGTGGCGTGGGCCAGGATCAGCCGGCCCTCGGGCAAGCCCACGCGGTCGAAGGCCTCCGCGGCTGCCGTCGCCACCACGAGGCCCAGCGGGTCGGCGTTGCCCACGTCCTCGGAGGCGAAGATCATCAGCCGGCGCGCGATGAAGCGCGGCTCCTCGCCGCCGTCGAGCATGCGCGCGAGCCAGTACACGGCGGCGTTCGGGTCACTGCCGCGCAGGCTCTTGATGAAGGCCGAGATCACGTCGTAGTGCGCCTCGCCGCCCTTGTCGTAGTCGGGCAGGCGTGACTCGAAGGCGGCCGCGACCTGGTCGCGCTCGATCCGTCCCTGGGCGCGGTCGGCCGCGGACTCGAGCAGGCCGAGCGCGCGGCGCGCGTCGCCCTGGGCCAGGCGCGCGATCAGCTCCAGCGCGTCGGGCGCCAGCCCGAGCTCGCGCGCGCCCAGGCCGCGCTCGCGGTCGGCGAGCGCATGAGTCACGATCCGCGCCAGGAGTGACTCGTCGAGCGGCTTCAGGGTGAAGATGCGGGCGCGCGAGCGCAGCGCGGGAATCACCTCGAACGACGGGTTCTCGGTGGTGGCGCCGAGCAGCACGACCGTGCCGCGCTCCACGTGCGGCAGGAGCGCGTCCTGCTGCGCCTTGTTGAAGCGGTGGATCTCGTCGACGAAGAGCGCGGTGCGGCGGCCGCGCCGGCGCTCCTCCTCGGCGCGCGCGATCTCCTCGCGCAGATCCTTCACGCCGGACAGCACCGCCGAGATCGCCGCGAAGCGCAGCCCGGCCCGCTCGGCGAGCAAGCGCGCGAGTGTCGTCTTGCCCGAGCCCGGCGGGCCCCAGAAGATGCACGAGGGCAGCTTCGCGCCTGACTCGAGCACGGGCCCGAGCGGGCCGCCCGGGCCCAGGAGATGCTCCTGGCCCTCGAACTCCGCGAGCGTGCGCGGGCGCATGCGCTCCGCGAGCGGCGCGTCGGCGGGAACCGAGCTGACCGCCGGTTCTCGCGGGAAGAGCTCCATGGCGAAAGCTTACCTTGCCCCCCGGGAGGGCGGGACCTATCGTCGCGAGCCGCATGGGGGGCTGGAAGCGAATCGCGCTCACCGTGAAGGCCGGACAGGCCGGCGCGGCGCCGCTCGTGAGCCGGCTCGTGGCGCAGGTGCGCAAGCGTGGCCTCGATGTCGCGCTCGACGCCCACGCCGCGAGTCACTTGGGTGAGTCGGGCGGCCGCAGCCTGGAAGAGGTCGCCGCGGCCGCCGACCTGTTGGTCGTGCTCGGCGGCGACGGCTCGGTGCTGGCGGCGGTGCGCGCGATCGGCGCTCGGCGCGTGGCGGTGCTGGGCGTGAACCTCGGCCACCTGGGCTTCCTCACCGACGTGAGCCCGGCCGAGGCCGAGCCCGCGCTCGAGGCCACGCTGGCCGGCGACTTCGCGCTCATGGAGCGCGCGCGCTTCGAGGTGACTCACTCGCGCGACGGCCGAGAGTTGTCGCGCGCGCTGGTGCTGAACGACGCGGTCATCACCAAGGGCTCCGCGCTGGCGCGGCTGATCGAGCTCGAGGCGCTGGTCGACCACAAGGTGATCGCGACCTACCGCTCCGACGGCCTGATCGTGGCCACGCCCACCGGCTCGACCGCCTACAACCTGTCCGCCGGCGGGCCGATCGTCGACGTCGACGTGCGCGCGGCGATCCTGAATCCGATCTGCCCGCACACGCTCTCGCTGCGGCCGCTGGTGCTGCCCGACGATCGCGAGATCGTGGTGCGGCTGCGCTCGGCAGAAGACGCCACGCTCACGCTCGATGGCCAGGTCGGCGCGGCGGTGCGCACCGGGGACTCGGTGCGCGTGGTGAAGGCGAACCAGCCCGCGTGCTTCGTGACTGCGCCGGCCCGCGATCACTTCGAGACGCTGCGCACCAAGCTGGGCTGGGGCACTCGTTGATCGCGACGCTGCGGGTCAGGAACCTGGTGACCATCGAAGAGCTCGAGCTCGAGCTCGGCGCCGGGCTCACCGTGGTGACCGGCGAGACCGGCGCGGGCAAGTCACTCCTGCTCGGCGCGATCGCGCTGCTCTCGGGGCAGCGGGTGGGCTCCGAGATCGTGCGCGCCGGCGCGAAGGAGGCGCAGGTCGAGGCGATCCTGCGCAGCCCCGCGCTGCTGGGGCGGGCCCGCGCGCTGGGCGTGGCCGCCGAAGACGAGGACGAGCTCTTGGTCTCGCGCACGATCTCGCGCGAGGGCCGCGGGCGGGTGTTCCTGAACGGGCGGCTGGCGACGGTGAGTCTGCTCGCCGAGCTGATGGCCGACGCGCTCGAGATCACGAGTCAAGGCGAGCACCAGCGGCTGCTGCGCGCCGAGGCGCAGGCCGAGCTTCTGGACGCGTTCGCGAGCCTCGAGCCCGCGGCGCGCGAGGTCGCGGAGCTGCATGCCGACTGGCGCGAGCGCGCGCTCGCGATCCAGGCGCGCCGCCGCGACCGCGAGGCCCTGGCGCGGCGCGAGGACCAGCTGCGCTTCGAGCTGGAGCAGATCGACCGGGCGAAGCCGCGGCCGAACGAGCTCGACGAGCTGGGCGTGGAGCTGCGCCGGCTCGGCCATGCCGATCGGCTGGCGCAGGCGGCCAACCGCGCGCTCGAGTCACTCGACGCGGACGGCGGCGTGCGCGAGCAGCTCGCGGCCGCCCGCGCCAAGCTGCGCGCCGTCTGCGACCTGGATCCCGCGCTGGCACAGCCCGAAGCCGCGCTCCAGCGCGCCGCGCTCGAGCTCGACGAGGCGTCCCAGCTGCTGGAGCGCTACGCGCAGTCGCTCGAGTCCGATCCGCACAAGCTGGCGCGGGTCGAGGAGCGGCTGGGCGAGCTGCGCCGGCTGCAGACCCGCTACGGAAACGCGATCGAAGACATCCTGGCCCATCGCGAGCGGGCTGCGGCCGAGCTCGAGAGCCTTTCCGGCGGCGAGGAGCGCACGGCCGAGCTCGAGCGCGAGCTCGCGGGCGCGGCCGAGTCACTCGAGGCCAAGGCGCGCGCGCTGTCGCGCGCCCGCGAGAGCGCCGCCCGCGCGCTCGAGAAGGCGGTGACTTCCGAGCTCGGGGCGCTCGAGCTGAAACGCGCCCGCTTCCAGGTCGTGCTCGAGCCGCTCGAGGCCAAGTCCGCCGATGGACTCACGCCGCCTTCGGGTCCGAGCGGCCGCGAGCGCGCCGCGTTCCTCTTGGCCGCCAACCCGGGCGAGAACGCCGGCAAGCTGCGCGATGCGGCCTCGGGCGGCGAGCTGTCGCGGCTGCTGCTGGCGCTGCGCAACGCGCTGCGCGACGCGGACCAGGGCCGGGTGCTCCTGTTCGACGAGATCGACGCCGGCCTGGGCGGCCAGACCGCCCGGCGCGTGGGCGAACGGCTGCACTCACTTGCCGGCAAGAATCAGGTGATCTGCATCACGCACCTTCCGCAGATCGCGGCACTTGGTGACTTGCATCACTCCGTAGTGAAAGACGTGCGCAAGAGTCGAACAGAGACGCGCATCTCTGTGCTCGATGGCGCGGCGCGCATCGACGAAATCGCGCGCATGAGCGGGGGGCAACTCACTGACGCCGCTCGCGCTCACGCTCGGGAACTCCTGTCACAGAGCGGGCGCACGCGTCGCGCCGCTCGGTGAGCGGCTTCGTCAAGTTTCGAGGTCGGGGGCCGATGCCACTCCTGTATGGCAGCGGATCCTCGCCCGAGCGAATCGACCGTGCCCCCGGTGGCCCAGCGCGCCGCGGTGCGCATCGAGAGCGGCTTCTATGAAGGGCTCGAGTGGGAGCTGGACCGCCCCAGCACGGTGATCGGCCGCGGCCGCAACGCCGACCTCGTGCTGAACGAGGCCACGATCTCCCGCGCGCACGCGCTCTTCGGCTACGAGGGCGTGCGCGTGTTCGTGCAGGACCTGGGCAGCACGAACGGCACGCTGGTGAACGGCGTGCGCGAGCACCGCAAGGTGCTGAACGTCGGGGACGAGCTGCGGATGGGGAAGCTCCAGCTGCGGATCCGCGCGGACGGATCCGCAAAGGGAGGCGCCGCGCGTGGCTAACACCCCCGAACGCGGTCCCGAAGACACACTCACGCTGATGATCGTGCCCGGCCAGTCGGGCTCGATCCGCCGCTTCCACGTGCCGAAGCTCTGGATCCGCCGCGCGACACTGGCCGGTGTAGGCTTCGCGGTCTGCCTGCTGGCGCTGTCGATCGACTACGTGCGCGTGCGCTCCAACCTCTACGAGCTCGACCGGCTGCGCCAGGAGACCAGCGAGCAGCGCGCGCAGATCCAGGAATACGCCCAGAAGATGGAGGCGATCTCCACCAAGCTGTCGCGCATCGACGGCTTCGAGCGCAAGCTCCGGATCATCACCAACCTGGATCCCGCCGACCCGCTGCCGCTGCCCGGCATCGGCGGCGCGGACGGGGAGCTGTTGTCGGCCGACGACGTCTCCTGGATGTCGCGCTCGAAGCGCCACGAGGTCATGAACCAGGGCTTCGAGACACTCACGGCCGCGATGGATACCCAGGACGGGAGTCTCCAGGGTCTGATCCACCACCTCGAGGACCAGAGCGCGCGGCTCGTGCACACCCCGTCGATCACGCCGACGCGCGGCTGGATCACTTCGACCTGGGGCTACCGCCAGGACCCGTACACGGGCGAGCGCGCCTTCCACAAGGGCCTCGACATCGCCGGCCGGATGGGCACGCCGATCGTGGCGGCGGCGGACGGCGAGGTGATCTACGCGATGCAGAAGAAGTCACTGGGCTACGCGGTCAAGATCCGCCACGGCTACGGCGTCGAGACCGTCTACGGCCACATGCAGTCCACGCTGGTCAAGGCCGGCGACACCGTGAAGCGCGGCCAGCAGATCGGGCTCATGGGCTCGAGCGGTCGCAGCACCGGCCCCCACTGCCACTATGCCGTTTTGGTGAACGGCAAGGGCGTCAATCCTCAAAATTACATCTTGGACTGACGGGCCTTTCTGGCCGCTGCTGAGTGGCTCTCGTATACTTCCCGGCCCGCGGGAGTACACGACCCATTCGCGTCTTCGCCACGAAGATCTTCGGCTCCGCCAACGAGCGACTTCTGCGCTCGTTGCGGCCAGCCGTAGCGCGCGTCAACGAGCTGGAGTCGACGTACGCGCCGCTCTCCGGCGACGAGCTGCGCGCACGCGTGGCCGCGCTGCGCGAGCGCGTCGACAAGGGCGAGTCGCTCGACGCCGTGCTGCCCGAAGCGTTCGCGCTGGTGCGCGAGGGCGCGAAGCGCACGCTCGGCCAGCGCCACTACGACGTCCAGCTGATCGGCGGCATGGTGCTGCACCAGGGCAAGATCGCGGAGATGAAGACCGGCGAGGGCAAGACGCTGGTCGGCACGCTGCCCGCGTTCTTGAACGCGCTCTCCAGCAAGGGCGTGCACCTGGTCACGGTCAACGACTATCTCGCCCGACGTGACTCGGAGTGGATGGGCGCGATCCACCGCTCGCTCGGTCTCTCGGTCGGCTGCATCGTGCACGGCATGTCCGATGCCGAGCGCCGCGTCGCCTACGCCGCCGACATCACCTACGGCCAGAACAACGAGTTCGGCTTCGACTACCTGCGCGACAACATGAAGCCGTCGCTCGGCATGTTCACGCAGCGCGGTCACAACTTCGCGATCGTCGACGAGGTCGACTCGATCCTGATCGACGAGGCGCGCACGCCGCTCATCATCTCGGGCCCGGTCGACGACGACCCACAGAAGTTCAGCCGCATCGACCGGGTGATTCCGCGCCTGATCCAGGATCCCGAGAACTACACGCTCGACGAGAAGGCGAAGTCGGTCCAGCTCACCGAAGAGGGCGTGATCGCGGTCGAGAAGCTGCTCGGCGTCGACAACTTGTACGCGCCGCACCAGATGGAGACGCTCCACGTGGTGCAGAACGCGCTGCGCGCCCACGTGATCTACAAGCTCGACGTGGACTACGTGGTGAAGGACGGCCAGATCGTCATCGTCGACGAGTTCACCGGCCGGCTGATGGAAGGCCGGCGCTGGAGCGACGGGCTGCACCAGGCGGTCGAGGCCAAGGAGCGCGTCCAGGTCCAGAACGAGTCACAGACTTACGCCACGATCACCTTCCAGAACTACTTCCGCATGTACGCCAAGCTGGCCGGGATGACCGGCACCGCGGACACGGAAGCGCAGGAGTTCGCGAGCATCTACAAGCTCGACGTGACCGTGATCCCGACGCACCGGCCGATGGTGCGCAAGGACCACGAGGACGTGGTCTACCGCACCAAGGGCGAGAAGTGGAAGGCGGTCGTCGACGAGATCGAGGACTGTCACAAACGCGGCCAGCCGGTGCTGGTGGGCACGATCGCGATCGAGACCAGCGAGATGCTCTCGGCCAAGCTCAAGAACCGCGGCGTGCGGCACAACGTGCTGAACGCGAAGCAGCACCAGCGCGAGGCCGAGATCGTGGCTCAGGCGGGCCGGCTCGGCGCGGTCACGATCTCGACCAACATGGCCGGCCGCGGCACCGACATCGTGCTCGGCGGCAACCCGGTCATGATGATGCGCTCGCGCGGGCTCGACCCCGAGTCACCCGACAACAAGGAAGAGCTCGCGAAGCTGGTCGAGACCACGACCGACGAGCGCGACAAGGTGGTGGCCGCCGGCGGGCTGCACGTGCTGGGCACCGAACGCCACGAGTCACGCCGGATCGACAACCAGCTGCGCGGCCGCTCCGGCCGCCAGGGCGACCCGGGCTCGTCGCGCTTCTTCCTGTCGCTGGAAGACGACCTGCTGCGCATCTTCGGCTCGGACCGCATCTCGGGCCTGATGAAGCGCCTGGGCATGCAGGAGGGCGAGGCGATCGAGGCGCGCATGCTGTCGGGCGCCATCGAGCGCGCGCAGCGCAAGGTCGAGGTGCGCAACTTCGACGTGCGCAAGCACCTGCTCGAGTACGACGACGTGATGAACAAGCAGCGCACCAGCATCTATGCCTGGCGCACGAACGTGCTGTCGAGCGAAGACATGCGCGCCGAGTTCGACGAGCTGGCGCGCGAGCTCGCGGGCGAGGTGGTGGCCATGGCCTTCCCGCCCAAGCAGGACCCCGACCTCGAGAGCTACGCGCGCGAGGTGCAGGCGCAGTTCGCGATCGCGATCGATCCCGAGTCACCCGAGCTGCAGGGGCACGATCCCGACCGCGATGCGATCCTCGAGAAGCTGATCGCGCAGGTCGACGCGAAGCTCGACGAGAAGGCGGAGATGTTCGCCGACATCGGCCGGCGCTATGCCGATTTCAATCCACCGACCTTCGAAGGCGTGGCCCGCGGCATGCTCCTCCAGACGCTCGACCAGCTCTGGAAGGACCACCTGTTGGCGATGGACCACCTGAAGGAAGGCGTCGGCCTGCAGGGCTACGCCGGCAAGGATCCCAAGCGCGTCTACCAGACCGAGGGCTTCGAGCTGTTCCGCGACATGTTCGGGCGCATCCGCTCGCGCGCGGTCGAGCAGCTCTGCCGCGTGATGATCGAGCTGCCGTCGGCCGAGAGAGTGGCGGAGCTGCGCGCGGCCGAAGAGGCGCGGCGCGCGGCCCAGCAGCAGCGGCTGCACGAGCAGCACGGCGGCTCGCCGTCCGAGGCGCCGGTGACTGCGCAGACGGTCGTGCGCGAAGGTCCGAAGGTCGGTCGCAACGACCCGTGTCCGTGCGGCTCGGGCAAGAAGTTCAAGAAGTGTCACGGCGCCGGCGCCTGACCCCTCGAGTAAGCCGAGTGAGCATGGGTAGGGTGCCCATGCGCTCATAAGACGTGATCGAGGTACGCGGCTTCCGCGCGGCGGGCATCGCCTGCGGCATCAAGCCGAGCGGGCGTCCCGATCTGGCGCTGGTCGTCTCCGATCGGCCGGCGGCGGCCGCCGCGGTGTTCACCACCAGCCGCTTTCCGGGCGCGCCGGTGATCGTGTCGCGCGAGCATCTGCGCGGCGCGCGCGCGCGCGGCGTGGTCGTGAACAGCGGCATCTCGAACGTGGCGAACGGCGCGCGCGGCCTGCGCGACGCGCGCGAGATGGCGGCGCTGCTCGCGCACGAGATCGGCGCGCGTCCGCGCGAGATCCAGGTGGCCTCGACCGGCGTGATCGGGCGGCTCTTGCCCATGGACCGCCTGCGCGCGGGCATTCCCAAGGCGGCCGAGTCACTCTCGGCGCGCGGCTTCGAGCGCGCGGCCGAGGCGATCCTCACCACCGACACCAAGGCCAAGCTCGTGCACCGGCGCGGACGCGCCTTCGCGCTGGCGGGCTTGGCCAAGGGCGCGGGCATGATCATGCCGCGCATGGCGACCATGCTCGCGTATCTCGTGACCGATCTCGCGGTCGAGCCGGCGCTCCTGCGCCGCGCGCTGCGCGCCGCGGTCGACACCACCTTCAACTCGCTCACCATCGACGGCGAGACCAGCACCAGCGACACCGTGCTGGTGCTGGCGAACGGCGCGGCCGGGAATACACCGATCGGTGTCGGATCCGCGCGCGCCCGCGAGTTCGAGCGGCTGTTGTGCGACGCCAGCGCCGAGCTGTGCGAGAAGCTGGCGCGCGACGGCGAGGGGGTCACCAAGCTCGCGACCGTGGCCGTGTCGGGCGCGCGCAACGACCGCGACGCCGACCGCGTCGCGCGCTCGGTCGCGAACTCGGCCTTGGTGAAGACCGCGCTCTTCGGCGGCGACCCGAACTGGGGCCGCGTGGTGCAGGCCGTGGGCGCCGCCGGCGTGTCACTCGCGCCCTCGCGCGTGGACGTCCGGATCGGCGGCGTCGAGTTGCTGCGCGGTGGCGAGCCCGCCGGCGGCAAGGACGCCCTGCGCCGCGCCGAGCGCGCGATGAAGGCGCCGCAGGTGGCGATCGAGATCTCGGTGGGCAAGGGCCGCGGGCGCGCGCGCATCCTCACCACCGATCTCTCTTACGAGTACGTGCGCGTGAACGCCGAGTACACCACCTAGTGGCCGCCGGGTTCCGCCACGTCGTGATGTTCCGCTGGAGATCGGGGACGCCCGAGTCACAGCTCGCCGCGCTCGAGCGCGCGCTCGCCGAGCTGCCGCGGCAGGTCGCGGAGATCCGCCGCTACCGCTTCGGCCGCGACGCCGGCGCAGTCAGCGGCAATTTCGACTTCGCGATCGTGGCCGACTTCGCCGACCGCGCGGCCTGGCAGCGCTACGTCGACCACCCCGCGCACCAGAAGCTGATCACCGAGCAGATCCGCCCGATCCTGGCCGAGCGCGCGGCGACGCAGCTGGCCGTGGAGCTCGACTGATTTGATCGAGATCGTGCTCGTGCGACACGCCCAGCCCGACTGGGAGCCCGGCGGCCGCGCCGTCGACTTTCCCGAGCTCTCGGCGCACGGGCGGCTGCAGGCCCAGGCCGTGGCCGAGGCGCTCGCGAACGAGAGCTTCGACCACTGCTACACGAGCACGCTCGAGCGCGCGATCGAGACCTCGGAGTTCATCGCGCGCCGGCTGGCCGTGCGTTTCGAGCAGTGCTCGTGGCTCGACGAGCTGCGGCTCCCGCCGCTCGAAGGCCAGACCGTCGAGCAAGTCGAGAAGTTCTTCAAAGACGTGCGCGCGCGCGATCTCGCGCGGTGGTGGGACGGCATGCCCGGCGGCGAGGCGTTCCGCCACATGTACGAGCGCGTCGTGACCGGCGTCGAGTCACTGCTCGAGGGCACGCACGGCATGCGCCGCCACGACAACTCCGGCTACCGGCTGTGGCACCCGCCCGAGGCCGACCAGCGCATCTTGATCGTGGCGCACGAGGGCACGAACGCCGTGATCCTGTCGCGGCTGCTCGACGTGGAGCCCGTGCCCTGGGCCCCCGTCCGCTTCGCGGCGTTCTGGGCCTCGATCAGCCGGCTCAGCACGATGGCCGTGGCCGACGGCTTCGCCTTCGCGCTGCGCGGCTTCAACCTGCACGAGCACCTGTTGCCGCTGGGTCTTCCGCCCGGCGGGCGACGTGGCTGAATTTCCTGAGATTTCGAGACGTTGTGCTTGAGCGCCTGCGGCCGGTCTGCTATCAAAGGCGGCCAAAGTCACACGCCTCGATCCGCTCCGGGTCGTGCGGTCGCTTCCCGGCTCCCCGAGCCGCGACGACCGGACGCTGAGCGGCGGCACTGAGCCGAGAGGCGGCGGAAAAACCCGAGCTCGGAGAATCTCAGCCATGTCCACGCCTGCAGTCTCGATGCGAGACCTGCTCGAGGCCGGAGTCCACTTCGGCCATCAGACCCGCCGCTGGCACCCGTCGATGAAGCCGTTCATCTACGGCGAGCGCAACGGCGTCCACATCATCAACCTGCAGCTCACGCTGCCGCGCTTCCGCGAAGCGCTCGACTTCGTGCGAGAGACCACCGCCTCCGGTGGCGCGGTGCTGTTCGTCGCCACCAAGCGACAGGCGCAGGACATCATCGCGGAGCAGGCGCGCGCCTGCGGCCAGCCGTTCGTGCACCGGCGCTGGCTCGGCGGGATGCTGACCAACTTCCGCACGATCCGGCGCGGCATCGAGCGCTACAAGGAGCTGAACGAGTTACTCGGCAACGAGGAGAGCTCGTCGCAGCTGTCGAAGAAGGAGAAGTCGCGCCTGGTGCGCGAGCAGCTCAAGCTGCACAAGGCGTTCGAGGGCCTGATCGACATGGAGCGGCCGCCCGACGCGCTGTTCGTGATCGACGTGCGCCGCGAGGAGATCGCGATCGACGAAGCGCACCGGCTCGGCATTCCGGTGATCGCGGTGGTCGACTCGAACTGCGACCCGCACGGCATCGAGCTCTCGATTCCCGGCAACGACGACGCGCTGCGCGCGATCCGGCTCTACTGCGAGAAAGTCGCCGAGGCCTGCCGCGAGGGCAAAGAGCTGTTCAACTCGCGCATCGTCGACGCCGGTCAGGCCGAGACGAGCGACGGCGAGGAGGCCGCGCCCAAGCACGGCAAGCGCGTGGTCGAGATCACGCAGCCGGCGCGGCGCCCGGCGCGCATGGAGCGCATGGCCGAGGAGCGGCGCCGCGAGGAGCTGGAAGAGGCGGCGGACTTCGCGCTCGGACTCACCGACTCGCCGACGGTCAAGGAAGAGCCGGCCAAGGAAGGGGAAGCACCGCCGAGCGAAGCGACGCCGCCGAGCGAAGCGACGCCGGCGAGCGAAGCTTCGCCCAAGTAACTGCAGTCACGGGAAGGAACGGGGGCGCGAGTGGCCGAGATCTCGGCAGCACAGGTCAGGGAGCTCCGCGAACAGACGGGCGCGGGCATGATGGATTGCAAGAAGGCCCTGGAAGAGGCCAAGGGTGATTTCCCGCGCGCGGTCGAGATCCTGCGCGAGAAAGGGGTCGCCAAGGCCAGCAAGCGCGTCGGCCGCGCCGGCTCCGAGGGCCGAGTCATCGCCGCGGTGTCTCCCGACGGTCAGCACGGAGCGCTGGTCGAGCTGAACTGCGAGACCGACTTCGTGGCCAAGACCGACGACTTCAATCACGTGGGCAACGAGCTGGCGAAGGCTGCCTTCAAGCATAAGCCGCGCAGCGTGGACGAGCTGCTCGACCTGTCGGTGAACGGCGAGAAGCTGCGCGACAAAGTCACCAGCGCCGTGGCCAAGCTCGGCGAGGACCTGGCGGTGCGCCGCGTGGGGCACCTCGAGGCCGGCAGCGCGGGCTTCGTCACGAGCTACATCCATGCGGGCGGCAAGATCGGCACGCTGGTGGCGCTCGAAAGCCCCAGCCCGCAGAAGCCCGAGGTGAAGGCGCTGGCCCACAACGTGTGCATGCACGTGGCGGCGACCAGCCCGGCGAGTCTGTCGCGCGAGGACCTGCCCAAGTCGATCGTCGACGCCGAGCGGCGCGTGCTCGCGGCGCAGGCGGCGAACGAGGGCAAGCCGCCGCAGATCGTGGAGAAGATGATCGAGGGTCGGCTCACGAAGTTCTTCAAGGAGGTCGTGCTCCTCGAACAGGGACTCGTGATGGATCCCGACAAGACCGTGGGCAAGGCGGCTCAGGAGGCCGGTGCAAAGGTCACGGGCTTCCGCCGCTTCCAGCTCGGAGAAGCCACCGAGGAATGAAGCCCGCCTACAAGCGCATCCTGCTCAAGATCTCGGGCCAGAGCCTCGCCGGCGAGCGCGGCTTCGGGATCGACTCGAAGACGATCCAGGCGACCGCGCGCGAGATCGTCGAGCTGGCGAGTCATGGCGTCGAGCTGGGCGTGGTGTGCGGCGGCGGCAACATCATCCGCGGAATCACCGCCTCGGCCGAGGGCATCAACCGCACCGCGGCCGACTACATGGGCATGCTGGGCGGAGTCATCAACGCACTGGCGCTGCAGGACGCGCTCGAGAAGTGCGGCGCCGAGACGCGGCTGTTGTCGGCGATCGAGATCAAGCAGGTGGCCGAGCCGCACATCCGGCGCCGGGCCGTCCGACACCTGGAGAAGGGCCGGATCGTGATCTTCGCGGCCGGAACCGGAAACCCCTTCTTCACCACGGACACTGGCGCGGCGTTGCGCGCGATGGAGATCGGCGCCGAGATACTCCTGAAGGGGACGCGCGTCGACGGCGTCTACGACTCCGATCCCGAGAAGTTCCCCGAGGCGCACCTGTTCGACCGAGTGACTTATCGCGAGTTCCTGCACCAGAATCTGGGAGTCATGGACGCGACCGCGATCTCGCTGTGTCAGGACAACAAGCTGCCGATCGTGGTGTTCAACATGAGCGTGCCGGGGAACATGCTGAAGGTGGCTTGCGGGGAGGCGATCGGCACGCTGGTCAGCGCGTAGGAGGTCTCATGCCGGACGACAGCACAGACCTGGTTCTCTCCGAAGCCAAAGAGGGCATGCAGAAGAGCCTGGCCGGCTTCACGCACGACCTGGCGAAGATCCGCACCGGGCGTGCGAATCCGGCGCTGCTCGAGGGCCTCTCGGTCGACTACTACGGCACGCCCACGCCGATCAAGAAGCTGGCGCAGCTGAACGCCCCCGAGGCGCGGCTGATCACGATCCAGCCCTTCGACCGCAGCGCGATCGCCGAGATCGAGAAGGCGATCCACAAGGCCAATCTCGGCTTCTCGCCGGTCTCTGACGGCAAGATCGTGCGCGTGCCGATCCCGGAGCTCACCGAGGAGCGCCGCAAGGACTTGGTGAAGCAGGTCAAGAAGCTCGGCGAGGACCACAAGGTGGGCGTGCGCAACTCGCGCCGCGACGCGATCGCCATGGTCAAGGAGTTCCAGAAGGACGGCGACCTGGCCGAGGACGACGCGCACCACCTCTCCGACAAGATCCAGAAGCTGACCGACGACTTCATCGCGCAGATCGACAAGGCGGTGGAGGCGAAGGAAGCCGAGCTGATGAAGGTCTGAGTGACTCGTGCCGAAGCTCGACCCGCACAAGATTCCACGCCACGTCGCGATCATTCCCGACGGCAACGGCCGCTGGGCCGAGAGCCGCGGCCTGCCGCGCGTGGCGGGCTACCGCAACGGCGCCGAGATCGTGCGCGAGATCGTGCGTGGCGCGCACGAGCTGGGCATCCAGTGGCTGACCTTCTACGCCTTCTCGACCGAGAACTGGAAGCGCCCGAGCGAAGAGATCGACGCGATCATGGCGTACCTCGAAGAGTTCATCGTGCGCGACGCCGACGAGCTGGTGCGCAACGGCATCCGCGTGGACGCGATCGGGCGGCTGGCGAGTCTCTCGCCCAGCATCCAGAAGCTCTTGCGCGACCTGATGACGCGCACCGAGAGCAACGACGAGATGCGACTCACCTTCGCGCTCTCGTACGGCGGGCGCGGCGAGATCGTCGACGCGGTGAAGGCGATCGCGCGCGCGGTCGAGTCGGGGGTGCTCGAGCCCGAGGCGGTCGACGAGAAGTGCGTGCAGGCGAACCTGTACTGCAAGGACATGCCGGATCCCGACCTCCTGATCCGCACCGGCGGTGAGCACCGGCTCTCGAACTTCCTGCTCTGGCAGCTCGCCTACACCGAGTTCTTCACCAGCGACGTGCTCTGGCCCGACTTCACCAAGTCGAAGCTGGTCGACGCGCTCTGCGCCTTCCAGCAACGCGAGCGCCGCTTCGGCCGCACGCCCGCCCAGCAGCGGGACGCGGGCTCGTGAAGCGACTCGCGCTGCTCGGTGCCACCGGCTCGATCGGCACCCAGACGCTCGACCTGGTGTCTCGCTTCCCGGACGAGCTGTGCGTGACTGCGCTGTCGGCCGGCCGCTCCGTCGATCTCTTGGTGCAGCAGTGCAAGCAGTTCCACCCCGAGCTCGTGTCGGTGGCGCGCGCCGAGGACGCCGCGCGCGTGCGCGAGGCGGTGGGTGACCCGAAGCTGCGCATCGTGCACGGCGCCGAGGGTCTGCTCGAGGTCGCGACCTACGACGCCGACCTGTTGGTGGGCGCGCTGGTCGGCAGCGCCGGGCTCGCGCCCGTGGTGGCAGCGCTCCGGCTCGGCCGCGACGTCGCACTCGCCAACAAGGAAGTGCTGGTCACGGGCGGGCCGCTCGTGCTGGCCGAGGCGCGCCGCGCGGGCGCGAAGCTCCTGCCGCTCGACTCCGAACACGTGGCGATCGCGCAGTGTCTCGCCGGTCACCCGCAGAGCGCGGTCAAGAAGATCTGGCTGACCGCCTCGGGCGGTCCGTTCCGGCGCGCCGACCGCGCGACGATGGCCGCCGCGGGACCCGAGCAGGCGCTCAAGCACCCGAACTGGGACATGGGCGCGAAGATCACGATCGACTCGGCCACGCTCATGAACAAGGGCTTCGAGGTGATCGAGGCGCGCTGGCTGTTCGACCTGCCGCTCGAGCGCATCGGGGTGCTCGTCCACCCCGAGAGCATCATTCACTCTTTCGTTGAGTATTGCGACGGAAGCTGGCTCGCGCAGCTGGGAATCCCCGATATGCGCATCCCGATCGCCTACACTCTCGGGATGCCGGAACGGTTCCCCCTGCCGGACCTGCCGCCGCTCGACCTGCTCGCGCTGGGCGCGCTGCACTTCGAGGCGCCCGATCTCGAGCGCTTCCCCGCGCTGCGGCTCGCCTTCGAGGCGCTCGCCGCCGGTGGCACCGCACCTGCAGCGCTGAATGCGGCGAACGAAATCGCCGTCGCAGCGTTTCTGGCGCGAGAGATTCCGTTCACGGCGATCGCGGAAACGGCCGAAGAGATCCTTGCGGCCCTGCCGGTGCTGCCCGGCCTCTCGCTCGAGGAGATCGTCGAGACGGACGAGCGCGCGCGCGCGCATGCCCGGCGGCGGATCGAGGAGCGTCGACATTGAACCTGCCCGCGCTGATGGACTGGCTGATCCCGTTGGTGCTCCTGCTGGGGGTGCTGATCTTCATCCACGAGCTGGGTCACTTCGCGGTGGCGAAGTGGCTGGGCGTGAAGGTCGAGAAATTCTCGATCGGCTTCGGCCCGTCGCTGTTCGCGCGGCGCGTGGGCGAGACAGAGTACGTGATCGCGGCGCTGCCGCTGGGCGGCTTCGTGAAGATGCTGGGCGAGATCCCGGGCGAGGAGCTGCCGCCCGACGAAGTGAGTCGCGCCTTCAACGCGCGGCCCGTCTGGCAGCGGATCGCGATCGCGATCGCGGGTCCGGTGATGAATCTCGTGCTGCCGGTGTTCCTGGTGGCGGCGGTGCTGATGAGCGGCGTGCCCACGCTGACCTCGCGCGTCGGCGGCGTGCTGCCCGGCTCTCCGGCCGAGAAGGCGGGCATCTCCGAGGGTGACCGGATCGTTGCGGCGGGCGGCGAGTCGATCTGGCGCTGGAGCGACCTCGAGCAGAAGCTCGAGGCCACGGGCGCGCCCGCGCTGCCGCTCACGGTCGAGAAGGGGAACGGCAGCCAGGTCCAGGTGACGCTGCAGCGGGAGAAGAGCGACGGCGGCGGCTGGAAGGACTCGGGTCTCTCGTCGCACGCGCCGCTGGCGCTGGTCGGCGTGCCCGATCCGCACGGCCTGGCAGCTTTCGCGGGTGTCGAGACGGGCGACAAGGTCGTGGCCGTGAACGGCGCGGCGGTGGCCAACCTGTTCGCGCTGCGCCGCGCGCTCGCGGCCACGCAGGCGCCGGTCGAGCTCGCGCTCGAACGGCCGCTCGACGGCAAGACCGAAGAGCGCCTCGCCACCGTGCGCGAGTGGCCCGGCGAGCACACGCTCGAGTCGCTCGGGGTGACGCCGATCGGCGTGACCGTGGCGCGCGTCGAGCCCACCAGCCCGGCGAAGAACGCGGGCCTCGCGAACCAGGACGTGATCGTCCGGATCGGCGACGAGCTCGCGACCGGCACCGATCAGGTGCGCCAGCGCATCTTCGACAGCGGCGGCCAGCCGATCGCGCTGCGCGTGCTGCGCGACAAGGGCTTCGTCGACCTGTCGGTGACTCCCACGGAGCGTCCGATCCCGACCGCCAAGGGCACCGAGACTCACTACGGCATCGGCATCACGCTGGCCTCGACCGACGTCGGCGCCGAGTACAAGGACGACGTCGTGCGCAACCCGCTGGTCGCGCTGGGCCACGGCGTGCAGCGCACGGGTGAGTTCTTCGTGATGATCCTGGGCGGGATCGTGCAGCTCGTCTCGGGCGCGGTGGGCGTGAACAACCTGTCCGGCCCGATCGGCATCGCCGACATCGCCTCCGACGCCTACCAGAACTCCTGGAGTCAGTTCGTACTGCTGATGGCCGTGATCAGCGTGAACCTCGCGATCCTGAATCTCCTGCCGATCCCCGTGCTCGACGGCGGGCAGATCGCGCTGGCCGCGGCCGAGGGCATCAAGGGCAGCCCGTTGCCCGCGCGCGCGCGCGACATCGCGCAGACGGTCGGACTCTCGCTCATCCTCCTGCTGATGGGCGTGGCGTTCTGGAACGACATCGCCCGGCACTGGTCGGGAGTCATGTCGTTCCTGACCGACCTCGGCTAGCGGTCCGTGCTGCTCGCGCTCGAGACCTCCGCGGAGCGCGGAGGCGTGGCGCTGTTCGAGGGCGCGGAGCTGGTCGGCGAGGCCGACGTCCCGGAGCGCGAACGGCACGCCGCGAGCCTGTTGGTGTGTCTCGACTCACTCCTCTCGCGCCTGGGCCGGAAGCTCGACGACGTGGAGAAGATCGCGCTCGCGATCGGCCCCGGCTCGTTCACCGGCCTGCGCATCGGTCTCTCGACCGCGCTCGGACTGTGCTTCGGCACGAAGCGGAAGATCGTGCCCGTGCCCACGCTGCAGGCGCTGGCCTTCCAGGCGCAGTCACAGGCGCCGTGCGCGCCGCTCCTCGACGCGCGCCGCGGTGAGGTCTACGCCGGGCTCTACGATCCCGGCCTCGAGCCGCTGTTGCCGGATGCCTGCACGTCCGTGGGCGAATGGGTCGCGAGCCTGCCGGCGGGCGGCCCGCTCGCGCTCTGCGGCAGCGGGGCGCGGCTCTACCGCAGCGAGCTCGCGTCTTTGCTGGGCTCGCGCGCGCAATTTCTCGCGGATTCCGCGGGCGAGCTACGCGCACGCGCGGTGGGTGCCCTCGCTCACGGGCTGTCTCGCGCGGGCGCCGATCTCGAGCCGGAGCGGGTCGAGCTGCGCTATCTGCGCCGCGCCGAAGCGGAGGCCAAACGCTTGGCTTTACAGGGGAATGGCGAACCCATACCCTTGGTCCGCCCCCGATAAGGCCGCGGAATTCCAGCCTCTTTCTCGGCCTCCCCCACAGGAGATCTGTCCCCATGCGCGTTTACTACGACAAGGACGCCGACCTCGGGCGCCTGGAAGGCAAGACGGTCGCGATCCTCGGCTACGGCAGTCAGGGTCACGCCCACTCACTGAACCTGCGCGACAGCGGGGTGGACGTGGTCGTGGGCCTGCGCCCCGGCTCGCCGACCGTGAAGAAGGCGCAGGCCGAGAAGCTGCGCGTGCTGTCGATTCCCGAAGCCGTCGCGTCCGCGTCGGTCGTGATGATGACGCTGCCGGACGAGACCATGGCGCAGATCTACGAGACCGAGATCCGCCCGAACCTGAAGCCCGGCAGCTATCTCGCGCTGGCGCACGGCTTCAACTTCCACTTCGGCTGCATCAACCCGGGCGAGGGCGTGAACACCTTCATGGTCGCCCCCAAGGGCCCGGGTCACCTGGTGCGCGACGCGTACTCCAAGGGCGGCGGCGTGCCGTGTCTGGTGGCGGTCGATCGCGATCCGGCGGGCAATACGCTCGAGGTCGGGCTGGCCTATGCCAAGGGCATCGGCGGCGGCCGCGCCGGCATCATCCAGACCACGATCCGCGAGGAGACCGAGACCGATCTCTTCGGCGAGCAGGCGGTGCTGTGCGGTGGACTCACGGCGCTCATGCAGGCCGGCTTCGAGACGCTGATCGAAGCGGGCTACGCGCCCGAGATGGCCTACTTCGAGTGCATCCACGAGGTGAAGCTGATCGTGGACCTGATCTACGAAGGCGGCATCGCCAACATGAGATACTCGGTCTCGAACACGGCCCGCTACGGCGATCTCACCCGCGGCCCGCGCGTGGTGACCGCCGAGACCAAGGCCGAGATGAAGCGGATCCTGTCGGAGATCCAGTCGGGCCGCTTCGCGAGTGAATGGCTGCAGGAGGCGCGCGTCGGCAAGCCGGTGTTCACCGCGCTCGGGAAGCTCGGCGAGGAGCACCCGGTCGAGAAGATCGGCAAGGAGCTGCGCGCGATGATGCCGTGGCTGCGCGAGCACCGGCTGGTCGATCGGAGCCGCAATTGACCCCGGCGCAGCGCGAGAGCTTCCGCGAGCGGCGGCGGCGCCGGCGCTCGGGACGACGCGAGCGGCGGCGCGCGGTCTATCTGCTGCCCAACCTGATCACCTCGACTGGCCTCATGCTCGGCTTCTGGTCGATCACGCTCTCGATCCGCGGCGAATTCGACAAGGCGGCGCTGGCGATCGTGCTGGCCATGATCTGCGACATGCTCGACGGCCGGGTCGCGCGCGCGACTCACTCCTCGAGCCGCTTCGGCGTCGAGTTCGACTCGCTCTCCGATCTGACCGCGTTCGGCCTGGCGCCGGCGCTGCTCATGTACAACTGGACGCTGCTCCCGCTGGGACCGCGCGGCTGGCTGATTGCCGGCTTGTTCGCGCTGTGCGCGGCGCTGCGGCTGGCGCGCTTCAACGCGCGCGCCGACGGCCCGAGCGCGCCGAAGCACTTCCAGGGCATCGCCAGCACGTTCGCGGGCGGCATGGTCGCGGCCACGGTCTGGTTCGTGTCCTCGTTCGATCTCGAGCCGCCGTTCCCGCGCCCGCTCGGCATCGCGATCACCTCGTTCTTCGCGCT
Organism: Myxococcota bacterium; assembly: GCA_035498875.1. Taxonomy (GTDB): domain Bacteria; phylum Myxococcota_A; class UBA9160; order SZUA-336; family SZUA-336; genus VGRW01. The sequence continues at coordinate 6,720 of DATJZP010000009.1, read as the reverse complement.
GCTCGCGCTGCTCATGGTGAGCACGATCCCGTACCCCAGCCTGAAGGCGGTGAAGATCGACTTCCGCCGCGCCTACTCGGCGCTGGTCGGGATCGCCGTGCTGATGGTCGTGGTGCTGTTGAATCACGAGAAGATGTTGTTCGCGATCGGCTGCGCCTATCTCGTCTCGGGTCCCGTGCTCTGGTGGATGGAGCGCCACAAGCCCAAGCTCGAGGACGCCGCGGAGCGCGAACGGGAGTCACTCTCCGATGTCCACTGAGCGCGTTCTGATCTTCGACACCACGCTGCGCGACGGCGAGCAGTCGCCGGGCTGCAGCATGAACCTGGAAGAGAAGCTGGTCATGGCCCGCCAGCTTGAGAAGCTGGGCGTGGACGTGATCGAGGCCGGCTTCCCGATCGCCTCGCAGGGCGACTTCGACGCCGTGAAGGCGGTCGCCGCCGCGGTGCGCCGCCCGATCATCTGCGGGCTCGCGCGCACCAGCGACGAGGACGTCGACCGCGCCTGGGAGGCGCTCAAGGGCGCCGCCCAGCCGCGCATCCACGTGTTCATCGCGACCAGCGAGATCCACATGCGCGACAAGCTGCGCATGTCGAAGGAGCGCGTGCTCGAAGAGGCGGTGCGCGCCGTGACCCGCGCGCGCAGCTACTGCGAGGACGTCGAATTCTCGTGCGAGGACGCCACCCGCAGTGACTGGGAGTTCATGGTCGAGATCTGCAGCCGCGCGATCGCGGCCGGCGCCCGCACCCTGAACATCCCCGACACCGTCGGCTACACCACGCCGTTCGAGTATTCCGAGCTGATCACCTACCTGCGCCAGCGCGTGCGCGACTCGTATCTCGCGCGCTTCTCGGTGCACTGCCACGACGACCTGGGTCTGTCGGTGGCGAACTCGCTGTCGGCGATCCGCGCCGGCGCGCGCCAGGTCGAGTGCACGATCAACGGCATCGGCGAGCGCGCGGGCAACACCGCCATGGAAGAGGTGGTGATGGCGCTGCGCACGCGCGGCGAGTTCTTCGGCGGCATCGACACCGGCATCGTCGGCAAGGAGATCTACCCGACGAGCCGGCTGCTCTCGTCGGTGATCGGCGTGCCCACGCCGCCCAACAAGGCGGTGGTCGGCGACAACGCGTTCGCGCACGAGGCGGGCATCCACCAGCACGGCGTGCTCGCGAACCGACTGACCTACGAGATCATGACTCCCGAGGCCGTGGGCCGCGCGTCGACCGAGCTCGTGCTGGGCAAGCACTCGGGCCGCCACGCCTTCGGCGAGAGACTGCGCGAGCTGGGCTTCGATCCCGAGCGCATCGACTTCAACTCGGCCTTCAAGCGCTTCAAGGACCTCGCCGACGCCAAGAAGGTCGTCTACAACGAGGACATCGAGGCGCTGGTCACCGACCAGCTGCTGCGCATCGAGGAGCAGTTCAAGCTCGAGAACATGCACGTGGTCTCGGGCACCTTCGCCACGCCGACCGCGACGGTCGAGATGGAGGTGAAGGGCGACAAGCGCAAGGTCGCGGCGCTCGGCACCGGACCCGTCGACGCGATCTTCTCGGCGATCGACCAGGCCTCGGGCGCCAAGGCGCGGCTGCTCAAGTATCTCGTTTCGGCGGTCACGAGCGGCATCGACGCGCAGGGCGAGGTCTCGGTGACTCTCGAAGCGGACGGGCTGCGCGTGATCGGGCAGGCCGCGGATACCGACGTGCTGGTCGCCTCCGCGAAGGCCTACGTGCACGCGTTGAACAAGCTCGAGCAGCGCCGCAAGCTCGGCGTGGCTTCATCGCTCAAGGGAGTCTAGCGTGCCGCGAGTCCTGCTCCTCCCCGGGGACGGCATCGGCCCCGAAGTAACGACTGCGGCGGCGGCGGTGCTGCGCCGGGTTGCGCCCGACGTCGAGACCGAAGAGGCGCTGATCGGCGGCTGCGCGATCGACCGCGAAGGCGCGCCGCTCTCGGACGCGACGGTCGCGCGCGCCAAGGCCTGTGGACTCGTGCTCCTGGGCGCGGTCGGGGGCCCGAAGTGGGACAAGCTGCCGCCGAGCACGCGTCCCGAGCGCGGGCTCCTGCGCATCCGCAAGGAGCTCGAGCTGTACGCGAACTTGCGCCCGGCCAGCGTGCTGAAGGCGCTGGGCGACGCGAGCCCGTTGCGCCGCGAGTGTGTCGAGGGCGTCGACCTGATCGTGGTGCGCGAGCTGACTGGCGGCATCTACTACGGCGAGCCGCGCGGGCGTGCCGACAAGGACGGCGTGCGCCGCGCGCTGAACACCGAGGTCTACGACGAGCGCGAAGTGAGTCGCATCGCGCGCGTGGCCTTCCGCACCGCCCAGGGGCGCAAGAAGCTCGTCACCAACATCCACAAGGCCAACGTGCTCGAGGTGTGTGCGTTCTGGAACGAGATCGTCGAGGAGGTCGCGCGCGAGTTTCCGGACGTCCGGCTCGAGCACCAGCTCGTGGACTCGGCCGCGATGGTGCTGCTGCGCGACGCGCCGAAGTTCGACGTGCTGCTGTGCCCGAACATGTTCGGCGACATCCTCTCCGACGAGGCGGCGATGATCACCGGCTCGCTCGGCATGCTGCCCTCGGCCAGCCTGGGCGACGCGGGCCGCGGCTTGTTCGAGCCGATCCATGGCAGCGCGCCCGACATCGCCGGCCAGGACAAGGCCAACCCGCTGGCGGCGATCCTGTCGGTGGCGATGCTGCTCGACCACGGGCTGTCTCGTCCGAAGGACGCGGCGCGCGTACGGCGCGCCGTGGAGTCGGTGATCGACTCCGGCTACCGAACGGGCGACCTCGGCCGCGGGCCGGGACTCACGATCCTGGGCACGCGCGCCATGGGCCAGCGCGTGCTCGAGGCGCTGGTTTGAGCGCTTCGGCACCGCGCGTCGCGCTGATCGGCGCCACCGGTGCGGTGGGCGCCGAGATCCTGTCGGTGCTCGACGAGCGCCGCTTCGCGCTGCGCGAGCTGCGCGCCTACGCCTCGCCCGACTCCGAGGGCGAGGAGCTCGAGTTCCGCGGTGACTCGCTGAAGCTGCGGCGCGTGCGCGCGGAAGAGATCGCGGGCTGCGAGCTCGTGATCTGCGCCGCGCGCGGCGTGCTGCCGGAGCTGTTGCCCGCGCTGCGCCGCAGCCAGGCGGCGGTGATCGACGTGAGCGGTGCGCTCGAGTCGGATCCCGCGGTGCCGCTGTTCCTGCCCGGAGTGACTCCGGCGCTCGACGCAAAGCCGCGGCCCGCGTTCGTGGCCGTGCCGCGCGGCGTCGCGGTGGGGCTCGCGCTGGCGCTCGCGCCGCTGGCGCGCCCCGGCCTGCTGCGCCGGGCCACCGCGGTCACGCTCGAGTCCGCGTCCGGCGCGGGCATCGCGGGCGTGGGCGAGCTCACCGATCACACCGTCCAGGTGCTGAATCACATGAGCGGCGAGCGCGCCGAGTCCGAGGTCTTCGGCCAGTCGCTCGCCTTCGACAGCCTGCCGCAGATCGGCGCGCTCGAGCCCGACGGCCAGACCACGGAAGAGGCGGCGCTGGTGCGGGTGCTGAAGCGCCTGGTGCCGGGCGAGCCCGCGCTCGAGGTCACGCGGGTGCGCATCCCGACGCTGGGCGGAAGCATGGCCTCGGTTCACGTGGAGCTGGCGCGCCCTCTCTCGCTCGACGAGACCCGGGCGCTCTTCGCGAGTCAGTCGCAGGTCTCGATCCTGCCGCCCGGCGACCTGCCCACGCCGCGCGCCGCGCTGGGCCACGACGACGTCGCGATCGGCCGGCTGCGCGCCGGCGGCGGCCGGGCTGCGTTCGTGCTGGCGCTGAACGACCTGCGGCTGGGCGCCGCCCTGGGCGTGGTCTCGGCGGCGGAGTCTCTGCTCAAGTAGAATCCCGCCATGGCCGGGTTCCACCTGTTCGAGTCCATGCTCTGGGAGCCGGGACACGGCGTGTTCCTGCTCGAGCGCCACCTGGCGCGGTTGGCGGCCTCGGCGACTCACTTCGGCTTCGCGCTCGACCTGCCCGACCTGGGCGCCCGGCTCGAGCGCTTCGCGCGCGCGCTGCCCGACGTGCCGCGCAAGCTGCGGCTCGAGCTCGAGGCCGACGGCAGCTCGCGCTTCGAGCACGTCGACGTGAAGCCGAGTGACCCGATCCGGGTCCGGCGGGCGCCGGCTCCGGTGGACAGCGCGGACGAGTACTTGCGCCACAAGACGTCGCGGCGCGAGGTCTACGAAGCCGCGCTGCGCGCGTGTCCGGGTTTCGCCGACGTGCTGCTCTGGAACGAGCGCGGCGAGCTCACCGAGACCTGCGCCGGCAACGTGGTCGTCGAGCGCGGCGGACGGCGCGTGACTCCGCCCGGCGCCTGCGGGCTGCTGCCCGGCACGTTCCGGGCCGAGCTGCTGGCGCGCGGCGAGCTCGAGCAGGAGATCGTGCCGATCGAGTCACTCGGAGGGGCCGACCGGCTCTGGTTCGTGAACTCGGTGCGGCGTTGGTGCCCGATCGAGTACGTCGCGCCATGACCTTCACGCCGCGGCTCCACGACGGGATCCGCGCCGGCAAGATCACCTGCAGCGTGCGCATCTGGCAGCGGCCGCGCGTCAAGGTGGGTGGCCGCTATCGCTTCGCAGAGGGCCATGTCGAGGTGGAGCGGATCCGCCGGATCGAGCTCTCGGAGGTGACTCCTGCGCTCGCCAAGAAGTCCGGCTTCGCCGGCGTGGTGGACCTGCTCAAGATCGCGAAGCACGGTCGGGGCGAGAACGTCTATCTGGTCGAGTTTCACTACGAGCCCGACCGCAAGTGAGAGGACTCGGGCTCGCGCTGGCGTTGTTCGGGCCCTTCGCGCTCGCCGCGCTCGGCGAGCGCCGCGGCCGCCCAGCGCTGGGCGAAGCGGTCGTGGCCCAGGCGGCGCTCGCCGGGATCGTGGTGGCCGTGCTCTGGCTCGCGCTGCGGCACGATGGACTCACTGCGGCGCAGCTCGGCTTCCGCCCGCTGCGCTGGCCGGCGCTCGCGCTGGGCGGGCTGCTCGCCTTGTTCTTCGTGCGCGGGTACGGCCCGGCGGTCTACGCGCTGCTGCGCCGGCTGCGCGTCACGGGCTTCGAAGGCGGGCTCGCGAAGCTCGCGGGCCTGCCGTTCTGGTACTTGTGTCTCGCGGTGGCGATCGGCGCCAGCGCCGAGGAGATCCTCTACCGGGGCTACGCGATCGCGCGACTCGAGTCGCTCACGGGCAGCCTCTGGCTCGCGGCGCTCGTGCCGCTCGTGATCTTCGGCCTGGCGCACGTGCCGATGTGGGGCTGGGCGCCGGCGCTCACCACCGTCGCCGCGGGCGGCATCTTCAGCGCCGTCTTCCTGGTCACGCGCGACCTCGCGCCGTGCATCGTCGCCCACGTCGCCACCGACTTCGTCGGCATCGTGCTGTCGCGGCGTCCTAGGGCAGCATGATGAAGCCGTACTTCTTGAAGATCTCTTGCGCGTCCGGCGTGGTCAGGAAGTCCACGTAGCGCTTCGCGCCGTCGCGCGCGTCCTTCACGACCGCGATCGGGTAGACGATCTGCGGGTGACTGCTGTCCGGGAAGGCGTCGACCACGCGCACGCCTTTGTCGATCAGCGCGTCGGTCGCGTACACGATCCCGAGTGGCGCCTCGCCGCGCGACACGAAGGCGAGCGCCGCGCGCACGTTGTCGGCGCGCACCAGCCGCGGCTCGATGTCTTTCCAGACGCCGAGCGAGGTGAGCGCGGCCTTGGCGTAGCGGCCCACCGGAACCGAGTCTGGATCGCCGGTGGCCAGCCTGCCGTCCTTGCCGAGCGCCTCCGCCAGCTTGAAGCCGGGGGCGATCTCGAGCTTCACGTCGCTCGCCGCGGGCGCGATCAGCACCAGCCGATTGCCGAGCAGGTCGCGGCGGGTCGCGATCTCGATCAGCTTGTGCGTCTGCGCGTAGTCCATCCAATCGGTGTCGGCGGAGAAGAACACGTCGGCGTGCGCGCCGGCCTCGAGCTGGCGCGCGAGCGCCGAGCTTGCGGCGTAGGAGCCCTTCACCGGCTGGCCGGTCTGTTTCGCGTAGGCGGCGCCGATCTCGTCGAGTGCGTTGGTGAGCGAGGCGGCGGCGAAGACCAGGAGCTCGGGCTGACTCGTCTCGGCCGCGCGCGCCGAGGGAGTGACTCCCAGCGCGAATCCACCCAGCGCGAGTCCGAACAGGGCGAGTCGGAACGGAGCGAAGAGCGAGCGTCTCGTTATGCTCATGAGAACATGACGATACAACGACGGCGCGAGCGCCAGCAACGTGTATCCTGTCTGCGATGACCAAGCGCTCGGCAATCGAGGTGCGGCTGCGCATCGACTTCGCGCCGCGTGGATCGATCGGACCCGGGAAGATCGCGCTGCTCGAAGCGATCGACGCCAGCGGCTCACTGTCTCAGGCGGCGCGCGACCTGGGCATGAGCTACCGGCGCGCCTGGGGACTGCTCGACGACTTGAACCACACGCTGGCGGAGCCGGTCGCGCGCGCCAGCGCCGGCGGCGCGGGCGGCGGCGGCGCGCAGCTCACGCCGTTCGGACGCGGCTTGATCGCGGCCTACCGCGCGGTCGAGCGGGTCAGCCAGCGCGCGGCCGATGCGCGGCTGGCGCGAGCGCGTCCGAAGTCTCCGCGCTCGGCGGCGTTGCGCCGGCCGTTGACGAAGTCAGGACGGCACGCGCGCTCGCCGCGTTGACCAGCAGCGCCACGGCGGTCCCCGGTCCGAGCTCGCCCGCGACCGGATCCCCGC
>DATJZP010000008.1:0-92777 GCA_035498875.1 Myxococcota bacterium | reverse complement strand
GAGCCGGGAGTTGCGCTCGGAGCTGCCGGCGCCTGCGCGTGCGGCGGGGCGGCAAGTCGCGCCTCGGCGCTGTCGACGCGTGACTCGGCCTCCTGCAGCACGCCCAGGAGCTCACCGCCGAAGTGCTCGGCCCACCAGGGCTTCACGGGTCCCAGCGCGCGCAGCTCGTCCAGCGTGCGCGGCTGGGCGCCCGCGACCTCCTCGAGTACTGCGTTCGGGCAGAACACGCCCGGGTCGAGCCCCAGCTCGCGCGACTTGTGCGCGCGCCAGCGCTTCAGCTCCTCGAGCCGGGCCTCGCCGCGGCGGTCGAGGCGGCGCCGTCCGTTGCCGCCGGCCTTGCGCTCGAGCGGAGGGTGCTCGGGCCCGTCGAGCCCGCGCTCCACGGCGTCGATCAGCTCCTGACCCAGCCGGCGCAGCACCAGGTCGGTGAGCCCGCGCCGCTTGGCCAGCGCGCGCCGCGACAGCGGCGGGCTCTGCGCCAGCTCGAGCAGCGTGCCGTTGCCCATGACCTTGAACGGCGGGCGGTCACTCTCCCGCGCGCGCTTGTCGCGCAGCAGGAACAGCTCGCGCAGCACCGCCAGGCTGCGCGGCGAGAGCTTGCGCGCTCCCTTGATCCGCAGGTAGCCCATCTGGTCGAACTCGCGCTCGGGCCAGACGCGCTGCTCGAGCGCCGCGAACTCGGCCTGCGCCCAGGCCAGCCGCCCCAGTGCCACGAGCTCGCGCTCGAGGATCTGCGACAGCTCGGCGAGATAGCGCACGTCGGCGGCGGCGTAGTCGATCTGCACGTCGCGCAGCGGCCGGCGCGACCAATCGGTGCGCTGCTGGTCCTTGGACAGCCGCACGTCGAAGTGTCTCTCGACCAGCGCCCCGTAGCCCACCGCGGGGTAGCCCAGCAGCTGCGCTGAGATCATCGTGTCGAACAGGTTGCGCACGCGGATGCCCGAGTGGCGGTGCAGCACGAACAAGTCGTATTCGGCGGCGTGGAACACCTTGCGGATGGCGGGGTCGGCCATCACCGGCGCCAGCGCATCGAAGGCGCGCGCCGGGATCGCCAGCGGATCGATGAGGAAGGTCCCGCACGACGCGCTGATCTGCACCAGACACAGCTTGTCGAAGTAATGGAAGAAGGAGTCCGCCTCGGTGTCGACGGCGACCACCTTCTCCAGCGCGAGCTTCGCGGCGAGCTCCTCGACCTCCGCGACCGTTTCGATGAACGGGTACTCGGCCATGAGCCGTTCCCTGGGACTCCTTGCGGGGGATCGACCGTGCTAGGCGGTGGGTGCGATCGGAGGGAAGTCCCGCGACCCAGGCGCCGCGCGATTCTAACGGGAGCGCGCGCCCGGGCCAGTCCCTCGGGATTTTGCGAGCAGCTCGATCAGCTGGTCCTCGAGCCGCTCGTGGGCGCCGAAGCTCTCCAGGAAGGCCGCGAACACCGCCCGCGCGGCGTCCTCGTGGCCGGCCGCCAGGTGAGTCGCCACCTGCTCGAGGTCGCGCCGGATGCCGATGTGCGCCACGCGCAGGCTCTTGATCGGGCCGCCCTGCGCGGGCGCGACCTTCTCGGCCAGCGGGAAGGAGACGTCCTCCTCGTGGGCCAGATGCTTCTCGAGCAGAGCCTTGTACTCGCCGAAGGCTTTGCGCGCGCGGGGGAGCTGGCCCGCGGCCAGGGCTTGCGAGGTCTCGCCGGCCAGGAGCTCGAGCTGGTCGCTGCCCTCGCGCCAGCTCGCGACCGGGTCGGCGGCTTTGCGCGCGGCTCTCTTGGGCGGACGCTTCCCCGAACGAGCGGCCATGCTGGCGCGGATCTTAGCCGATGGCGAAGCTACCTCGCCGATGCCGCGACTCCGCGCCTTCGCCTGTGCGCTCGGCCTCGCGCTGGCATGCGCCCGGCCGCCCGATGCGCCTGCGCCGGAAACCGCGCTCGCCTGGCACGACTGTGGCGACGGGCTCGAGTGCGCGACGCTGCGCGTGCCCATCGACCACAGCGCGGGTCCGGGCAGCGCGACGCTCGAGCTCGCGCTCGCGCGGCTGCCGGCCGAGAAGCCCGCGCGCCGGATCGGCGTCCTGTTCGTGAACCCGGGCGGCCCCGGGATCTCGGCGATCGCGTATCTGCGCTCGGGCGGGCGCCGGCTCGCCGGCGAGCTGCGCGAGCGCTTCGACCTGGCCGCGTTCGACACCCGCGGCACCGGCGCGAGCACGCCGCTCGACTGTCACGAGTCGTTCTGGCGCTGGCTCGCGCAGGACCCGGACCCCGCGAGTGACTCGGCCTGGCAGGACGCGCTCGAAGCCAGCCGCGCGTTCGCCGGGGATTGCGCGCGCAAGCACGGCGAGCTCCTGCCGTACATGAGCACGGCCGACAACGCGCGCGACCTGGACTGGATCCGCGCCGCGCTGCACGAGGAGAAGCTCTCGTTCCTGGGCTTCTCCTACGGCACCGCGCTCGGCGCGACTTACGCGAGTCTCTACCCCGAGCGCGTGCGCGGGCTCGTGCTCGACGGCTCGATCGATCCCCGCTTCGAGCTCGAGGGCTTCTCGATCGAGCAGGCGGCCGCGGTCGAAGCTGCGCTGCGCGCCTACGACGCCGAGGCGCAGCGCCAGGGCTGGCACGGCAGCGACGCGCTGGACGAGCTGTACGCCCGGGCGCCGCGCAAGAGCACGGTGCTGTTCGCGTCGGCGGAGGGCCTGGCCACGCCGCCCGAGGGCTGGCGCCTGTTCGCCAACGCGCTGGGCCGCGCGCAGCTCGACGACTGGTCCGGCCTGCAGTCACTCTCCGATCACTACTTCGGCGAGCGCGCCGACGGTACGCGCCAGCTCTCGGTCGAGGCACAGCTCGCCACACTCTGCGCTGATCTGCGCCGGCCGGCCTCGGCCGAGGCCTACCGCGCCGCGCTGCCCGCCGCGCGCGCGGCCTCGCCGCACTTCGGGCCCGGCAACCTGCTCTCGCACCTGCCGTGCGCGTTCTGGCCGGCGCCGCGCAGCGGTCCGCTCGCCGAGCCGCGCGGCGTGGACGCGACGCCGCCGATCCTGGTGCTCGCGAACCGGGACGACCCGCTCACTCCGCATCTCTGGGGCGAGCGGCTCGCCGCGGACTTCCCGAGCGCGACGCGCGTGGACGTCGAGAGCCGCGAGCACACCGCCTACGCGCGCGGCGTCGACTGCGTCGACTCACTCGTGGCGCAGTACCTGGTCGAGCCCGCGCGGCCGGCGCGGACTCACTGCCCCTAGCGCAGCGCCGCCGCCAGCTCCGCGCCCGCGATTCCGCCCACGATCATCGGCGAGAGATAGAGGAACAAGAGCCCGACCCGCACCACCAGACTCTGCTCCAGGTGCATCATCATGTAGAAAGGCGAGGTCACGCCCAGGAAGAAGTTCGCGAGGCCCCAGCCGATCTTTCCCTGCACGAAGGCGTGAATCACCATCGCCAGTGCGATGATCACGTTCACCACCATCGCCGCGACCCACGGCCAGACCCACTTCTTCATCCAGGCGTGTAGCGCGTCCTGCTGCTTCACGGTGAGATTCCCGCCCATGCCGTGGGCCACGCCGTTCTCGAACGAGGCCGCCGCGGCGCCGCCACCCGGCAGCGGCGCCTCGTCCTTGCCCGCCGCGTTTGGGTCGACGTGCACCGGCATCTCGCGCGTCTCGATCTGGTTCCGGTAGCGCTCCGGGATCTCGTAGTAGTCCTCGGTGAAGTGCACGTGCCCGCTCGAGTCCTTGTACTTGTAGGCCTGTGCGCGGGCCGGGCGCGCCAGGAAGGCCGAAGCCGCCAGCAGCAGCGCGACCGCGAGCACGATCACCGAAGCGCAGCGAGAGACCGCTCGAGCGTTCATGGGCCGGCTCATCGGCCGCGAGATCGCGGGGGCTTTACCCGTTAGAGTAGGCCGCCATGCGTTGGTCGCAGATGTTCATTCCCACGCTTCGCGACGATCCTGCCGACGCCGAAGCCACGAGTCATCGCCTGATGTTGCGCGCCGGCCTGATCCGCCAGCTCGGCGCCGGGATCTACTCGAAGCTACCGCTCGCCGAACGCGTGGCGCGCAAGGTCGAGGGGATCGTGCGGGAGGAGATGGCGCGGATCGGCGCGCAGGAGTTCCGCCTGCCCATGCTGCACCCGGCCGAGCCCTGGAAGGAGAGCGGCCGCTGGAGCTCGGTGAAGGAGGAGCTGTTCCGCCTGCGCGACCGCAAGCAGGGCGACATGGCCCTGGCGATGACGGCGGAGGAGATCTTCACCGTGCTCGCGCGCGACGGGCTGCGCAGCTACCGGCAGCTGCCGCAGATCTGGTACCAGATCGGCGACAAGTTCCGCGACGAGCCGCGACCCAAGTCGGGCGTGCTGCGCGGCCGCGAGTTCACGATGAAGGACTCGTACTCGTTCGACGTCGACTCCGCCGGTCTCGACGTGTCGTTCGACAAGCACGCCGAGGCCTACCGCCGGATCTTCTCGCGCTGCGGCGTCGAGACGATTCCGGTCGAGGCGTCGTCGGGCTCGATGGGCGGGAGTCAGTCGGTCGAGTTCATGGCGGTGTGCGACGCCGGCGAGGACTGGATCGTGGTCTGCCCCGGCTGCGGCTACGCCGCCAACCTGGAGAAGGCCCGCTCGCAGGCGACTCCGCAGAGCGACCCGCCCGGCGCCGGCGCGGTCGAGAAGTTCCCGACGCCCGGCATGCGCACGATCGACGATCTCACGCGCTTCCCTGGCGGCGCGCCCGCCGAGCGCCAGATCAAGACGCTCGTGTACGTGGTGGACGAGAAGCCGGTGCTCTTGCTCTTGCGCGGCGACCACGAGCTGAACGAGGTGAAGCTGGCGGAGCTCTTCCCCGGGGCGCTCGCCCGACCCGCGCACCCCGAAGAGTGCCGCGCGGCGCTGGGCGCCCTGCCCGGCAGCCTGGGCGCGGTGGGAGTCACGAGCCTGCGCGTGTTCGCGGATCTGGCGCTGCGCGGCCGGCGCGAGATGACCACCGGCGCGAACCAGGACGACTTCCACCTGCGCCACGTGGACGTGGCGCGCGACCTCGCGCAGGCGAGCTTCGCCGACCTGCGCAACGCACGCGCCGGCGACGCCTGCTGCAACTGCGGCAAGTCACTCGAGCTGAGGAAGACCATCGAGATGGGTCACATCTTCAAGCTCGGCCTGCGCTACTCGCAGCCGATGGGCGCGCGCGTGCTCACCGCCGAGGGCAAGGAAGTGCCGATCGTGATGGGCTCGTACGGGATCGGCATCGAGCGCATCATGGCCGCTGCGATCGAGGCCCATCACGATGCGAACGGCATCGTCTGGCCGGTCGCGATCGCGCCGTTCCAGGTGGTGGTGGCGACGGTCAAGGCGAGTGACTCGGAGCAGCGCGAGAAGTCGGAGCGGCTGTACGCCGAGCTCAGCGAGGCGGGCTTCGAGGTGCTGCTCGACGACCGCGACGAGCGGCCGGGCGTGAAGTTCAAGGACGCCGACCTGATCGGCATCCCGTTCCGGATCGTGCTCGGGCCGCGCGCGCTGGCCAAGGGCTGCGTGGAGTTCGTGGTGCGCGCGGGCGGGCAGCAGAGCGAGCTGCCGCTCGAGCGCGTGGGCGCCGAGCTCGCGCAGCGGATCCGCAAGTGACAGCGCCGCTTTCGGCGCTCTCTTCCGAGGAGGAGATCTTCCGCGACACGGTGCGCGCGTTCGCCGAGCGCGAGCTCGCGCCGCGCGCGCGCCGGCAGGACGAGCAGGGTCACTACGATCCCGACCTGGTGCCCAAGCTCTTCGAGCTGGGCGTGATGGCGATCGAGACACCAGAGGAATGGGGCGGCGCGGGCGGAAGCTTCTTCATGTCGGTGCTGGCGATCGAGGAGCTGTCGCGCGCCGACGCCGCCGTCGGCGTGCTGGTCGACGCCCAGAACACGCTGGTCGCGAATGCGCTCTTGCGCTTCGCCAGCCCCGAGCTGCGCCAGCGCGTGCTCTCGCGCATGGCCAGGGACACCGTGGCGTCCTACGCGCTGTCCGAGGCCGGCTCGGGCAGCGATGCCTTCGCGCTCGCGACCAAGGCGGTCGAGGACGGTGACTCGTACGTGCTCACCGGCCGCAAGCTGTGGATCACCAACGCCCGCGAAGCCGGCGTGTTCCTGGTGATGGCCAACGCCAACCCGAGCGCGGGCTATCGCGGCATCACCAGCTTCATCGTCGACCGAGACACGAAGGGCTTCGCGATCGGCAAGAAGGAGGAGAAGCTCGGCATCCGCGCCAGCTCCACCTGCGAGCTGGTGTTCGACGGCGCGCGCGTGCCCAAGGCCAACGTGGTCGGCAAGCTGGGCCAGGGCTACAAGATCGCGATCGAGACCCTGAACGAGGGCCGGATCGCGATCGGCGCGCAGATGGTCGGGATCGCCCAGGGCGCGCTCGACGACTCACTCGCCTACACCGCCGAGCGCAAACAGTTCGGCAAGCCGATCGGCGCGTTCCAGGCGGTGCAGTTCCAGCTCGCGCAGATGGCCACCGAGGTCGAGGCCGCCCGGCTCATGGTCTACAACGCCGCGCGCCGCAAGGACGTGGGCGAGCCGTTCCTGAAGGAGGCCGCGATGGCGAAGCTGTTCGCCTCGCAGGTCGCCGAGCGAGTCACCTCGCTCGCGATCGAGCTGTTCGGCGGGGTCGGCTACACGCGCGAGTATCCGGTGGAGAAGCGCTGGCGCGACGCCAAGATCGGCAAGATCTACGAGGGCACGAGCAACATGCAGCTCCAGACCATCGCCAAGCAGATCCAGAGGGGCTAGCGCGCCGTGGCCAACCTGCTCACGCTGGTTCGGCTGTTCTCGGTCCTGCCGTTCGCCTGGCTGGTCGCCCACGGCGGCGGCGGGCCCTGGCCGCTGACACTGTTCGGTGTCGCGGTCGCGACCGACCTGGTCGACGGTCCGCTGGCGCGCGCGCGCGGCACCGCCAGCGGCGTCGGGCGCGCGCTCGACCACGCCGCGGACTTCGCGTTCGTCGATTCGGGGCTGGCCGCGGCGGCGCTGCGCGGGCGCGTGCCGTGGCTGCTGCCGCTCCTGGTCGCGGCCGCCTTCGCCCAGTACGTGCTCGACTCCTACTTCCTGCACCGCGCCGGCCAGCTGCGCATGAGCGCGCTCGGGCGCTGGAACGGCATCCTGTATTTCGTACCGCTCGGGCTGGCGCTGTTCGTCGAGCTGGGCGCCGGGGCGCTCGCCGGACCGACGCGCTGGCTGTCGTGGCTGCTGGTGCTCTCGACGCTGGTCTCGATGGCCGACCGCGCGTTCTCGCTGCGGCGGGTGGCCGCGGATCCGCTGTGACTCGCCGGCTCGCTGCGCCGGCGTTGTTGCTGGTCTGCGCTGGCTGCGCAGGCGCCGCGCTTCCACCGTCCGGCGCTCCGCCCGCCACCCTGCCGCCGGCGCGCGGCTACGTGGCGGCGACACCACGCGGTGTCGAGCTCGAGTACGACGCCGCCCGGCAGCTCTACCAGGTGCGCAGTCAGCCCGGGACCTTCTGGCTCGACGGCCGCTTCTTCCGCAGCACGCCGAGCGGCTGGCAGACGAGCCCGCAGCTCGAAGGCCCGTGGCAGGCCGCGGCGGCGGGCGATCTGCCACAGGGCCTCCGCTAGCTTGCCGGAATGATTCGCATCTTCTTCTCCACGGCTGGCCTGCTCGTGCTCTCGAATCTCTTCATGACCTTCGCGTGGTATGCGCACCTGCGGAACCTGGCCGAGCGGCCGTGGTGGATCGCCGCGCTCGCGAGCTGGTCGATCGCGCTCTTCGAATATCTCTTGCAGGTGCCCGCCAACCGGATCGGCTACCAGGCGCTGTCTCTTCCCCAGCTGAAGATCCTGCAAGAGGTCGTGACGCTGGCCGTGTTCGTGCCCTTCTCGGTGCTCTACATGCGCAACCCGGTGAAGCTCGATTTTTTGTGGTCGGGGCTGTGCATGTTGGGGGCGCTGTACTTCATGTTCCGGAGCTAGAGCGTATAATCGAATCATCCCGCTCGATCGTGACGGCTTCCGAGACGGGCGCCTCCGACGGGCAGCGAGGAGGGCGGATGGACGTTCAGAAACTGCTTCGCAACCCGAGATTCAGGCTCCTTCGAGACCCCGCGCCCGACCCCAGTCAGGTGAAGCAGTTTTCGGAACACGCTCCGCCCAACCTGCCGAGGACTTACATCCGGTTCATGGAAGCGTGCGACCGGGCGCGCGGGAAGATCCCGTACGACACGGGCTACATCGAGTTCTTCGCGCTCGACGCGGTGCTCGGCGAGAACCAGGCGCACCACATCCGCGAGAGTCTCCCGGGCTTCTTCGCCTTCGGCACCGACGGCGGCGACGAGCTCTACGTCTTCGATCTGCGCAAGGACGACGGCGCGCCGGTCTGCTCGGTCTCGGCGAAGTCCACGGGCGTCGACGGAGTGTCTGCCATCACGAACAGCTTCTCGGAGTTCCTCGAGGGCATCGTGATGATGTCGCACTGAGCGCAGTTCTCTCGCTGGATCTGGCCGCGCGCCGGACGCGGGATCTCGGTGTCGCCATGCTGCTGAGCGCCGGCGGCGTGATTCACTGTGAGTGGCTGCGCGGGCTCGAGGCCGAGCTGGGCCGCGTGCCCGACGCAGCTCGGCTGGCCGACTGGCTGGCTTCACTGGCGGGCGCTTGCGGCGCGCGGCTGGTCGCGATCGACGGGCCGCAGGCCTGGAAGGACGAGTCCAACGGACTGGTCCACCAGCGGCGCGCCGAGCGCGAGCTGGCCGCGCAGGCCAAGACCGGTCCGCCCGGCACGGTGAAGCCCGCTACGCAGCGGCGCTTCACCGAGCTCTCGATCGCGCTCTTCGACTCACTGGCGGAGCGCGGCTTCCCGCGCTTCGACGCGGCGCGGCCCGAAGCCCCGGCCGCGCTCGAGGTTTTTCCCACCGCTTGCTGGCGCGCGCTGGGCGCGAAGCCCCTGCCCGGGAAGTCGCGCACGAGCGAGGCCGAGCTCGCGCGCTGCTGCGAGCTCCTGCGCGCGCGCTTCGGCGTGCGCTTCCGCGGCCGCCCGACTCACGACGAGCTGCAAGCGGCGGTCGCCGGGCTCGCCGGCATCGCGCTCGTCGGTCATGCCGGGCTCGCCTGGCGCGCGTGCGGCGCGCCCGCGGTTCAGGTCGACGGCGTCTGGCGCGAGGGCTGGATCGGCGTGTGCTCGCCCTCGAACAGCTCGCGGTAGGCGCGGCGCAGGAACAACAGGCCGATCGCGGCGTTGAAGAACAGGAAGAAGTTGTGCTGGACGAAGCCGAAGATAGAGGCCTGGCCCGCGTAGTTCTGGAACAGCACGACCCAGAGAGTGACTGCCACCGCGCGCATGGGGGTGGGCGCCGCGGCGCCGAAGAAGATCACGGGCAGGTAGCCCAGCATCTCGCGCAGGCCCACGTCGATCCCGAACAGGTGCGCCGCCGCCGTGTAGATCACCACGGCGGTCAGCATCGCCGGCGCGCGCAGCGCCATGATCGCGAGATACTGCCACGGCTTCGCCAGGCGGAACGCGCGGAAGATGGGCCGATCGCGCAGCGCGACGTTCGCGCCCAGCCGGCCGCGGAAGAAGGCGATGAACGCCACGAACAGGACCAGCGCCCCGGCCGCGATCCAGGGAATCAGGTCGAACTCACCCGGCAGCCGGTCGTGCGCGATGAAGTAGCCGAGCGTCGCCCACGACAGCAGGTAGTAGATCTCGCAGAACATGATGAACAGCATGCTCGAGCCGATCTCCCAGCCCGGGATGTCGTGGCGCTTGTTCATGTAGAGCGCGATCGCGCCCTTCCCGACCTGCTCGTTGACGATCGAGATGATGTAAGCGGAGGCGCGGATCGGCAGGACGCTTCTGAACGGCACGGGCGCATTGAACCAGTTGATCACCCGCCACAGCACCAGCGTGTCGATCGTGAGATAGATCAGCGAATACGGGATCATCAAGAGCAGCCACGGTCCCCAGCGCACCGCGGACAGCACGTGACTCATGTAGGTGCCGACGTCCAGGCCCTGGCGGCGGGCCGCGCCCGCGACGTACGAGTAGAGGAACGCGAAGCAGACGCTGGTCAGCACCCAGGGCGCGAGCTTCTGCCACAGCGGGGCGCGGCGCGGTGCGGCGGCGGCGTCGCTCACGCCGCAGCCTCGAGCTCGAGCGTGCGCTCGAGCGTCGCGTCGAGCGGATGCAGCGCCACGCGCAGCGCGCGCGCGGCGGGCGCCGGGTCGAGACGCACGTCGTCGAGCAGGACTTGCAGCACCTCGGCAGAGAAGCCGGGACCGAGCCAGCGCTCGCGCAGACCGAGCGCGGCGCGCACCCACGCCACCGGCACCGACACCACGATCGGCGAGCGCCCGCGCAGCCGCGCGCAGCGCGCCACCAGCTCGCGCCGCGGGAGTGACTCGGGCCCGACCAGATCGAGCGTCTGGTCGCGCGCGCACGCCGGGTCGAGTGCGGCGTTGAGCGCGGCCTCCGCCAGGTCGCGCGCGTCTGCCGGCTGCTCCAGGTTGGTGCCGCCCGCCAGGAGCGGCACGATCGGCGCGCGCGCCGCGCGCGCCAGGACGTGCGCGCCGATGCTGTCGCACGCGAGCAAGAGCGGGCTGCGCAAGATCGTGTAGGGCAGGCCCGAGCCGCGGATGACTTCTTCGGCCTCGCCCTTGCTGCGGTAGTAGGAGTTGGGCGAGCGCGGGTCGGCGCCCACCGCCGACACCAGCACCAGCTTCGCCACGCCGGCCGCGGCCGCGGCGGCGGCGATCGCGCGCGTGGTCTCGACGTTCGCGCCGGCATAGCTCTCGCTGCGCGACGGGATCAGGATGCCGGCCAGGTGAGTCACGCCGGCGCTCCCTTGACACGCCGCGCGCAGCGCCGGGGCGTCGCTCCAGGCCACGCGCAGCACGCGCACGCGTGCCGGGTCGAGGCCGCCGAGCTGTGACTCGGCGCGGGCCGAGCGCACGAGCGCCGTGACTTCCACGCCCGGCCGCGCCAGCGCGCGCTCGAGAAAGACTCGGCCGAGCGCGCCGTTCGCGCCGGTCACCACGAGCCGTGGCACTAGACGAAGCGCCCGCGGCCGACGATCGGCCAGATCTCTTCCACCGTGTCGCCGCGCGCGGCGTAGAAGCGCTCGTGCAGGTTGATGGTGGTGTCTCCATGACTGGGCAGGATGCGCAGTCGCTGGCCCGGCTCGAGCTCGACGCCCTCGTCGCAGAGCACGTGACCGTGCTCCTCGGACAGGCCGACCACGCGCGCGCCGACGTCGAACGCGACCGGCGCGCCGAAGTCGTTGGAGAGCGACTTCACGCCCGCATCGGTCACCACCAGCCGGCCGCGCCGGTGGATCACCGTGGTGTGCAGCGTGAGCGCGGGCTCGAAGTCGCTGCGCACCTCGCGGTAGCGCCCGTCCATGAACACGTAGCTGCCGGCCTGGATCTCGGTGACTCCGGGCACGACGCCGGTGAGATCGTAGGTGCCGGTGCCGCCGGAAGAGACGATCTCGGGCGCGAGCCCCGCGGCGCGCAGCGCAAGGACGTGTGAGATCAGCGTCTCGGCCGCCGCTTCGGCCAGCTCCTTGCGCTTGCTCGCGTCGGCCACCAACACCGCGTGGCCCTCGTAGCCCATGACTCCGCGGTAGCGCACGCGCGACTGAGACAGCCGCCGCGCCAGCGCCACGGTCTCCTCGGGCGCGCCCGTGCCGCAGCGATGCATGCCGCTGTCCACCTCGATCAGCGCCCCGAGCGGCGGCGCCGACCCGGCCGCGGCCAGCGCGCGGTCGAGCGCGTCGACCTGGGCGGCGCTGTCGACGGCCACGATCGGCTCGGGGAGCACGCGCGCGAGCGCGATCAGGCGCGTCTGCTTGGCCTCGCCCACCAGCTGATTCGCGATCAACACACTCGTGCGCAGCCCGCCGGCGGCGAGCGCCTCGGCCTCGCCCAGCTTCGCGCAGGTGACTCCGATCGCTCCCGCCGCGAGCTGTCGCTTCGCGACCTCGATGCACTTGGGCGTCTTCCAGTGCGGCCGCAGCTTCGCGGGCTTGTCGGCGAAGAAGCGCGCCATCGCGGCGATGTTGCGCTCCATGCGCTCGAGATCCACGACGAGCGCGGGTGTGTCGATCTCGGGCACGCGCATCCCTGCATGCTAGCATGCCCCCCGTGATCGCGAAGATCGTGTACGCGCTCGCGGGGGTGGCGCTCGCGGTGTCACTCGTCGGTCTGCGCCGCGCGTCCAACGATCTCGCGCGCCAGAGCATGGTGCTGCCCGGTGGCGTGCCGGCGGTGGTGTGGGAGCCCTCGCCAGCGCTCGAGCCGGGCCAGCTGCCGAGCTACGACCCGCCCGTGCCGGTCGTGATTCTGTGTCACGGCTTCGCCGGCGACACCGCCATGACGAGCGCCCTGGCGCGCCGCATCGCCAAGGCCGGCTACGCGGTGATCGCGATCGACTTCCGCGGACACGGCGAGAACCGGAACCCCTTCGAGCCGTCGAGCGAGGGCGCGCAGCTGCGCCAGGACATCGACGCGGCGCTGCTCTACGCGCGCAGTCAGTCGCGCTTCGACGGCCAGCGGATCGCGCTAGCGGGTCACTCGATGGGCGCGTTCGCGGTGCTGAGTCATGCCCAGCGCGATCCGGGCGTGGGCGCGGTGATCGCGCTCTCCGGCGCGAGTCCGACGGCGGGCCCGTTCGCCTCGCCGAACACGCTCTACATCTGGGCTGCCGGCGACCCGCCCGGGCTGCGCAAGGCCGCGCGCGAGAGCGCCGCCAAGCTCGCGGGCCTGGAGCAGCTCGTGCCCGACAAGACCTACGGCGAGGTCGCGCGCGGCAGCGGCGTGCGGGTGAGCGAGGTGCCGGGCGTCGATCACATCACCGTCCTGTACTCGGCCGAGGCCGCCAAGCGCATCGTCGAGTGGCTCGGCGAGACGCTCGGACCGGGTGGCGGCTCGCGCGAGACACCCGAGCAGGATCCGCGCTTTCCGTTTCTCGAGCTCGGGCTCGGGGCCGCGCTGGTGCTGGCGTTCGGCCTGCCGCGCGCGCTCGCGCCGCTCGCGCCCAAGCTCTCGCTCCTGCCCGTGCCGCGGCCGGGGACTCACCTCTCGCTGTTCGTGCTCGCGCTGCTGGGCGCCGTCGCGCTGCAGTCGGGCGCCGACTCGGTCACGACGCGCGGCATCTTCGGCTTCGTGCCCTTCGCCGCGGGCCGCGACCTGTTCGAGTTCCTGTCACTCACCGGCATCGCCTTCCTGGCGCTGGGCGCGCGGCGCCGCGCGGCCTCGGTCGACGGTCTCGCCGACGGCCGCACCTGGCTCAGCGCGGGAGTGCTCTTGCTCGCGGTCTACGGCGCGGTGGGCACGCTCGTTCTGCCGCTCTGGAACCTCTTCCCGGCGAGTCACCGGCTGGTCTGGTGTGGGGTCGGCGCTGCGCTGGTGCTGCCCTACTTCGCCGCCT
The DNA here is from genome assembly GCA_035498875.1 of Myxococcota bacterium. GTDB lineage: Bacteria > Myxococcota_A > UBA9160 > SZUA-336 > SZUA-336 > VGRW01. Next base: position 79,403 of record DATJZP010000008.1, on the reverse strand, counting down.
CCGAGATCCTGTTTCGCGGCGCGGGCGCGTCCGGCGTGTGGCTGCCGATCGTGGGCAAGCTACTGACCGTGGTGGCGATCGGCGCGGGCTGTCTCTCGGGTCTCTTGCCGTTCGTGATCCTGCTGGGCCTGCCCGCGATCGCGCTCTTCTTCGCGCTGTTCGAGCTGGTCGCTGCGCGTCAGCGGCGTTGGATGCCGGGGCCGTGGATCGCCGCGCTCTTCCAGAGCGCGTTCACGGGACTCACCCTGGGTGCCATCTTCCCTTTCAGCGGCTAGCGCCGGATCGCGTGCCCGGGCGCGGGCTACTCCTGGCCTTCGACGTCGAGCCAGCGCACCAGCGCGCGCAGCGGCGGCAGGCCGTCGTGGTTCCATTCGAGCGGCGGGATCTGCATGCGGCCCAACGGACAGAGCCGCGAGGCGCCCGCCGCGGCCGCCAGCGTGGCCAGCCGGCCGCGCTCGCCCGCGAGGCCCGCGTGACCCAGGCACGACAGATGCGGCGCCAGCGGCGCGCAGAAGGTCGCGAGTGACTCGAGGTCGGGCACCGGCACGACCGACAGGAAGCGGAACAGGCCTGCGGGCGGGCGCACGTCGCCCGCCTCGAGCGCGACCGTCCAGGTCGAGGCGCCGGCCGCCATCTCGAGTCGCGTGCCCTCGCGCACCGCGGCGCGCGCGCGCAGCTCGACCAGGTCCGATGCCTCCCCCGGCTCGAGCGCGCCGCGCGGCAGCTCGTCCTCCAGCTCCTCGAGCGCGCTCGCGAGCGCGCGCGCGAACTCGGCGGCGCGCCCGCGCGGTGAGTCGATCGCGAGCGCCCAGGCCGGCGAGAGACAGCCGCGTCCGTCCCAGAGCGCGACGTCGAGCGCCAGCCGCCGCGCGGCCACCAGCGGGTCGATCGCGGGCCCGATCACCGCCAGTGACAGCTTGTGACCGTAGCCGATGAACGGCCGGCTCGGGCCGACGCGTGCGCGCAAGAGCGCGATCGTCGCGTCGCTGCCGTGCGCGACGACCGCGTCGGCGTCGTCGAGCGCCTTCGAGTCGCTGCCGATGCGCAATGCCGCGCCGACGCCCGGATCGGTCTCCGACAGCGACGCCGCGAACAGCCGCGCCGAGACCGGGTCGGCCGAGGCCGGCTTGGCATAGACCGCCGAGCCCGCCAAGAGTGGCAGCGCCAGCGCCGAGAAGGCGGCGGTCGGGATCGAGCCGGCGAGCCAGACCGCGGTCACCGGCGGCACCCAGCACGGGTCGGACAGCTCGCGCGCGCGCAGCGCCGCGAGTGACTCGCCGGTCCAGCCCGCCAGCGCCAGCCGTACGCCGCGCTCCACCACCGGTCGCGAGTAGACGCCGTGCTCGCGCGCCAGGCGCGTGCGCTCGGGGCTCTCGGCCGCGCGCCAGCGCTCGAAGGTCTCCGCCAGCGCGCGAATCACGCGCTCGGGATCGAGCGCCGCGCGCGCACCCGCCAGCTCGACCAGCTCTCTCACGGCCCGCCCAGCAGCGCGTCGGCCGCAAGCGAGCAGCCGCGCGCCTCTGCGCCGCGCAGGCGCCCGAACACGCGGAAGCCGCCTGCCGCGCATTCGCCCTGGTCGGAGGTCAGCACGGCCAGCACCGAGCCCACGTTGGCGAGGTCGAAGTGCGCGAGCACGCCGCCCGCTCCCACCGGCACGTCCGCTTGAGTCACGGGATCGACCACGCGCGTGCGCACCCAGGGCGGCACGAACTTCACGTCGCTGGCCACGCCCGTGCGCAGGCTCGGCTCGTAGAACTGACTCGCCAGCTCGCACATGCCGTACTGATTCACGATCCGCGCGCGCGGGACGCCCAGGCGCTCGGCGATTCCGCCGTGCAGCTGCTCGCGCGACAGCTCGCGCGCGCGCCCCTTGAAGCCGCCGGTCTCCATCACGCGCGTGCCGGCGGGCAGCGCCAGCGACTCGCCGCGCTCGGCCAATCGGTCGAGCAGGTGCACGAACGCGAACGCCGTGCCCGCCAGCACCATGGCCTGACGGGCGCCGCGCAGCACCGCGATCGCGCGCTCGGGATCCCAGCCGTGCGCGTCGACCAGGAACTCACTATCGGGCGTGCCCATCACGGCGGCCGCGCGCGAGAACATGTACGAGAGCGACGAGTCCGGGGCTTGGTCGGCGCTGGGGGCCAACACCAGAAAGCGCAGGCGGCGGCGCTCCGGGCAGATGAACGCGCCGAAGGTCGCTTCCAGCGAGGCGTCGTAGAGTGACAGGTCGTCGAGCTCGAGCGCGCCGCGCAGCTCGGTGGTGCTGCCGCTGGTGCGGAAGGTGCGGATCGTGGCCGAGGGGGGGAAGATCGCGAGCCGCGCCTCCTTGAACGCGCCCGTCGGCACGGCCGGAATCTCACGCCAGCTCTTGACCGTGGCCGGATCGCGCCCGAGCGCGGCGCACCAGCGCCGGTAGGCCGCGCCGCACTCGACCTGCAGCCGGAACAGCGCCAGCGCCAGCCGCTCGAAGCGCGCATCGTCCGCCGGCGCGTCCACGCCTTCGGCGATCCAAGCCCGCACTTCGCGCTCGATCTCCGCGCGAGTCACTCGAGCGCCTCCGCCAGCGCGTCGGCCGCGCGCTCCAGCAGTGACTCGCTGATCGTGAGCGGCGGCGTGAGCGCCAGCGTGCGGCCGTCCGGGCCCTCGCCCAGCACCACCCAGCCGGCGCACAAGAGCCGCTGCGATGCCGCGCGCGCGAAGTCGGCGTCGTCGAGCTCGAGCGCGACCAGCAGACCGCGCCCGCGCAGCTCGCGCAGCCGCGGATGACCGCTCGTGCGCTTGCCGATCTGCTCCAGCCAGCGCGCGCCGAGTGACTCGCTGCGCTCGAGCAGGCCCTCTTCGCGGATCGCGTCCATGACCGCCAGCGCGGCCGCGCAGCCCAGCGGGTTGCCCAGGTGCGTGCTGGTGTGGATCGCCTCGCCGTGCGAGCGCGGCCAGCGCTCCATGACTTCCGGGCGCCCGACGCAAGCCGAGAGGGGCAGACCGCCCCCCAGCGCCTTGCCCAGCGCCACCACGTCGGGAGTGACTCCCTCGTGCTCGCAGGCCAGCCAGCGGCCGGTGCGCCCCCAGCCGGTGTAGACCTCGTCGGCGACGAGCAGCGCGCCCGCTTCGTCGGCGATGCGCCGCAGCTCGGCCAGAAAGCCGTGCGGCGGGAACACCAGGCCCGCGCGCCCCTGGATCGGCTCGAACAGGATCGCCCCGACGTCGCCCGCGCGCGCGGCGCGCCGCGCCGCCTCCGCGTCGCCGAACGGCACGAAGCGCGTCTGGCCCGCGAGCCGCGCCAGGAACGGCCGGCGGAACTCCGAGCGCCAGGTTGCGTCGAGCGCGCCCAGGCCGAGCCCGTGGTACGCGCCCTCGAAGGCCAGCACCGCGGGCTTGCCCGAGGCGACCAGCGCCGTCTTCAGCGCGGACTCGACGGCGTCGGAGCCCGAGCTCGACAGGATCGCGTGGCCGAGGCCGTGCGGCAGGACGCGCGACAGCTGTTCGAGCAGGCGCACCTTGATCTCGGCCGGAAACACGTCGCCCAGCGCGTGCTGCAGCTCGCCCGCCTGGGTTCGGAGCGCCGCGACGAGCCGCGGATGCGCGTAGCCGAGCACGGCCGCGCCGAAGCCCGCGCACAGATCGACGAAGCGGTTGTCGTCGACGTCGAACAGATTCGCGCCCAGCCCGCTCTTCCACACCAGCGGCGCCGGCGGGCCCTGGAAAGTGACCTCCGGACACTCCACGGCGGCGAGTCGCTCCGCCAGTGCGCGCGACCTCGGTCCGGGCACCTCGGTGCCGATGCGCGGCAGATCCTGTCCGGTCACGCGCGGATGCTAGCCCGCACGATCGCGCGGGTACAGTCAGCGCGGCGGGTGCTATAAGTCGAGCGGAGGCCGCGTGCGCAGCCGCAGCGACGACACGAGCGACGTCTCTTCCACGCCCGACGACTCCTCCGCAGTGCCGTCGGGCCGCGCTGCGCTCGTGTTGCGCGTCGCGCTCTATCTCGCGCTGGTGCTCGGCCTGTCGAATCTCTTGCTGGTGGAAGCGGTGGACCAGCACCTGCTCGCGCACGTGCGCAACGCGATCGCGTATCTTGCGGCGCACGTGCTGGCGCCGTTCCGCGAGGGCGTGTACGCGGACGGCGAGCGCGTGTTCGTGGGCGGTGCCGCGGTCGAGATCGTGAACGGCTGCACCGGCGTCGACGTCGCGATCTTCCTGTCCTCGGCCATGCTCGTGTTTCCCGCGCCCTGGCGCGCGCGGCTCTTCGGCGTGGCTGCGGCCTTCGCGATCGTGCTCGTCACCAACTTCGCGCGCGTGCTGACGCTGTGCGTGCTGAACGCCAGCTCGCCGGCCGCGTTCGAGCTGGTGCACGTGTACGTCTGGCCCGCGTCCATCTCGCTCGTGTGTCTCGCGACTCTGCTCGGCTGGATCCGGCTGGCCACGGCGCCGCCATGACCCGACAGGTGTTGTGGATCGCCGCGCGCTTCGCGCTGGTCTACGGCGCGCTCACCTGGCTCGCGGCGGTGACTCCCGTCTATGCCGCGCTCGAGCGCCCGTGCGTGCGCGTGGCGAACGCGCTCTTGCGCGAGTCCGCCGACGAGACGCGCGCGCTCTCGCTCGAGCCGCGCGACGGCGCGGCCGTCTACCTGTACGAGCTGCGCGTGGGCAGCCAGGGGCGCCGGCTCGAGCGCGGCATGCACGCGCACGGCTTCGTCGAGCTCTTGTTCATCGCGCTCGTGGCCGCCACGCCCTGGGGAGTGACTCGGCGCCTGGGCTGGGCTCTGGTCTCGGGCGCTGCGCTGGTGTTCGCGGTGTGCGTGCTCATGCTGATGAGCGACGTCGCCGGCTGGGAGGCCGAGGCGCGCGGCGCGATGGGCCTGGCGGCGCTCTCGGGCCGCCCTTACGCGATCCCGCTCGGCTTCGTCGCGGGCCTGCACCAGACTGCGGCCGCGGGGCTGATTCCGATCGCGTTCTGGACCCTGGTCACGATCCGGCCAGGCGCGCCGCGCGGCTGAACACCGCCCGCCACATCGCGCGCGTCAGTACGCCCGTATTCGTGTTCTGGCGCGACGGATGGTAGCTGGCGAGCAGGCTCGGCCGGCCCGCGGGAGTCACTCGCGCGCCGTGCCGGAACGGGAAGCGCGCGAGCGGCTGCTGCGCGAAGCAGCGCAGCACGGCGGCCCAGGCGATCTGGCCGAGCGCCAGCACCACGCGCGCCTCGGAGAGCGCCGCGAGCTCCTGCTCGAGCCACGGCCGGCAGCGCGCCTGCTCGTCGGCGGTGGGCCGGTTGCCCGGCGGCACGCACTTCACGGCGTTCAAGATGTAGACCCCGCGCAGTCTCTCGCCGTCCCACCAGCCGCGCCGGCCGAGCTCGCCGTACAGCCATTCGCCGGACGCGTCCATGTAGAAGGGGCGGCCCGAGCGATTGGCGCCGTGCATGCCCGGCGCGAGCCCCACGATCGCGAGCCAGGGCGCGCGGTCGCCGAAGCCGGGCACGGGCTTGTTCCAGTAGTCGGCGCGCAGCGCGCGCGACTCGGCCAGGAACGCGCCCAGGCGCGGGCAGCGCGCGCAGCCCGGAACTTGCCGCTCGATCGAGCGCAGCGACGACTCACAAGCGTGCATCTCGCGCGCAACCTACGCCGGATCTGCCGGTCGCTCAAGCTCGAAGGCCGCGGCGACGATGAGGCAACGGATCGGGAGGCTTCGCACATGCGACACGTCCATACGCTGGCACTCGCGGGACTGATTCTCGGGTCACTCGTGTTCTCGGTGGGCGGCGTCGCGATCGTGGGCCACGCCGGCGACGCGAATCCGCCGGCCGCCGCGGCGGCCAGCGCCCCGGAGCAAAGCTCGCAGCTGCCGGCCGACGCCAAGGCCAAGCAGGAGTGCACGCCGCCGCAGCGCCACGAGGTGCGCGCGCACGTTCCCAAGGATGACCCGAGCCACACCGTCGTGCTGAACACGCGCGGCTACAACTACCCGATGCCGAACGAAGTCCGGCCACTCGCGCCCGCGCGCAAAGACGCGCTGCCGGCCTCGCCCGAGCAGCCCTAGCGGCTCACGAGCGCGTCGCGGCCAGGGCGCGCCACAAGCACAGCTGACCCGCGACCGCAGCCAGCGGCAGGCCCGCGCCGCCGAGCCAGTGCCGCGCCAGCGCGGCCACGGCCAGCGGCACCAGCACCGTCCACAGCGCGAGTCTCTGTACCTCGCGCGTGGTGTGACTGCGCTGGCCGCGGTTGGCGAGCCCGGTCGCCAGCGTGAGCAACACGTGCAGCGCCGCGACCTCGCCCGCCAGGCGCAGCGTCGGCGCCGCGAGCGAAAGACCCAGGAGCGCCAAGAGAAATCCGTAGCGGCCGCCGCGGCGCGCGCCCAGCACGCGCCGGCAGGCGGCGGGAGTGCCGAGCGCCGTGCCCATCACGAGCGCCGGAAGCTCGTGCGGCTCGACGAACACGCGCCGTGGGCTGACCGCCTCGATCTCTGCCACCCCTCGTGATCGCGCGGGCACCCGACCCACGCTTCCCCATTGGCACGAGCATTGTAGCGGCATGACTCTGTGGGCGATGTGAAAGCGATGGAGCGGATCGAAGTCCTGATCGCGGGCGCCGGAGTGATCGGCTCGGCGATCGCCTGCGCGCTGGTCGAGCGCGGGGTGCGCGACGTGTGTGTCGCCGATCTGGATCTCTCCGGCCGCTACGCCTCCTCGGAGCTGAACGCGGGGGGCGCGCGCGCCACCTGGTGGCAGGAGGTGAACATCGCCGCCTGCCGGGACTCGCTCGCGTTCTTCGCCGAACACGCCGCCGAATTCTCGTTCCGCCGCACCGGGTATCTGTGGCTGTACGCCGACGCCGGCTTGTGGGAGCGGGCGCGCGCGGTGCGCGCGCTGCAAGAGCGCCTGGGAGTCTCCGTCGAGACGCTCGCGCCGGGGGATGTGACGCGCCGCTTCCCGGTGGTCGACCGCGCACTCGAGGAGCTGGTGGGCGCGACCTTCTCGCCGGGAGACGGGCTCTTGAACCCGAACGCGCTGCGGCGCTGGTACCAGGAGCGCGCCACGGCCGGCGGCGCGCGCTTCCTGCGCAGTCACTATCTCGACGAGCTCGAGCTCGCCGAGACCGCGCCCGGCACGCGGCGCGTGGTGCGCGCCGACTTCACCGAGGTGCAGAAGCCGGGCGCCGGCGACGAGGGCCGGCTGTACGAGCGCATCCTGACACAGAACGGTGTACCTGCCGAGGCGGCGCTGGGGCAGCATGCGTTCGAGCCGAAGATCTTCGTGAACGCGCTCGGCGCCTGGAGCCCCACCGTGTCGGCGCGGCTCGGCGTGCCGAGCCAGAGCCAGCCGGTGCGGCGCCAGATCGCGATCGTCGACGTGCGCAGTCACGACCTGCCGCGCGCCGTCGACCTGCACGCGCTGCCGATGATCGTCGACGCCTCGGGCCTGTACTTCCACCCCGAGGGGCCGTACACACTGGTGGGTTACTCGAACCCCGACGAGCCCGCCGGCTACCGCTTCGACTACGACGGCGACGACTTCTTCGAGCGCGAGATCTGGCCGCGCCTGGCGCACCGCGCCTCGGCCTTCGAGCGCGCGCACCACGTGCGCGGCTGGGCGGGTCTCTACGCGGTGACTCCCGACTGCAGCGGCATCCTGGGCCGGGTGGCCGGCACCAGCAACGCGATCGAGGCCCACAGCTTCACCGGCCGCGGCGTGATGCAGTCGCGCGCGATCGGCCGCGGTGTGGCCGAGCTGATCTGCGACGGCCGCTACTCCGCGCTCGATCTGTCTCCGCTCTCACCCGCCCGCTTCGCGAGGCCGCGTGAAGAGTGGCTCCAGGAGGACTTGCACATCTAGTGGCCTGACCCGAACATCCGGCGCGTGTCGGCCGTTTGGGACTATCTGCGCGTCCGCAAGAAGTTCTGGCTTCTGCCGATGCTGCTGGTGCTGGCGCTGTTCGCGGTGCTGGTGATGCTCTCCGTGGGCTCGGAGGGCAACTTCGTGTACACGCTGAACTGAGCGCGGGTAGGGTGCCCGCGCGAGAACCTGTCACGCGCTGACCGAGCGCGCGCGGGCGGCGATCCGGCCCGGCACGTGCCGGGCCACGAGCTCGAGCAGGCTGCGGCGCGACAGCGGCTTCAGCAGGAACGCGTCGAAGCCGAAGCCGCGCGAGCGCTCGCGCAGCTCGGCCTCGGCGGGCGCGGCCAGCGCCAGCACCGGCGCGGCGCAGCCCACGTGGCGCAGCGCGGCGACCGCCGCGAAGCCGTCCATCACGGGCATGTCGAGCGCGAGCAGCACCAGGTCGAATCTCTGGTGCAGCGCCGCGTCGACGGCGCCGCGGCCGGTCTCGGCGGTGGTGACTTCGATTCCGGTCTCTTCCAGGACCCGGCGCAAGAGACAGCGCGTCTCGCCGCAGGCGTCTGCGACCAGCACGCGGCCGCGCACGCGCGACTCCGGAATCTCGAGCCAGCTCGGGCGTTCGCCCTCGTCGTCGGGCACGGCCCAGAGCGAGAAGCGCAGCCGGTACACGCCGCGCGCGTTCGGCGCGCGCTCGTACTCGAGGTCGCCGCCCAGCATGCGCGCAATCCGGCGCGCCAGCGCCAGCCCCACGCCGTCGACCGCCCCGGGTGACTCGGCGAGGTCCTCGGAGGCGGAGTCGAGCGCGCGAGTGAGTCGCTCGAACTCCTTCAAGCTGGGCCCGGGCGAGGTATCGATGACTTCGATCTCGCCGCGGTCGGGCGCGCGCCAGCCCGCGCGCACGCTGATGCCGCCGCTGCGGGTGTGGGCGAGCGCGCTGTCGAGCACGAGACGCAGCGCGTGACGCAGGCGCAGGGCGTCGCAGCGCGCGCGCCGCGGCAACACCGCGCGCACCTCGCTCCACAGCCGCAGGCCGCGCTCCTCGCACGACGCGCGGAACTCCTCGACCGCGAGCTCGATCGCGGCGCGCGGGTTGGCTTCGGCCCAGTTGGGCGCGGGCGCGCCCGCCTGGGCGCGCTCGCTGGCGGCGATCTCGCGCACCAGGATCAGGAGCTTGTGACCGTGCCGGCGGATGCCTTCGACGCGCTCGCGCTCCGAGTGACTCTCGGCGGACTCGAGCACCAGGTCCGCGTAGCCCAGCACCGCGCTGAGCGGGCTCTCCAGCTCGGCGGCCAGCGTCGAGCGGAGGCCGCTCTTGGCCGTCTCGCGGCGCGGATCGAGGTCGCGCAAGGACACACTCGACGATCGGCGCCGCGCGCGGAAAAGTGAACGCGGCTAGCGAAACTGCGCGATCAGCTGCGCCTGGATTCCGGCGAGCGTGGCGTGAAAAGCGTTCTGGAGTGCGCGATCGAGCATGCGCGTGCGCGCGAGCTCGGTGATCAGCGTGTGCACGCGGTCCGGGCCCGAGATCCGGTACATCATCTCGACGGCGGCGTACGACTCGAGATACGCGATCTCGGCGGGACCCTGCGCCAGGCCTGCGAGCGTCGGGCCGGAGAGCTGCTCGAGCGGGATCCAATTCCCCGAAGCCACGGCCGCGCGCAGCCGCGCGTCCTCGCTGGCGTCCATGCTGCGGCGCCCCAGCGCCAGCCGCTCGAAATACTCGGCCAGGCCCTCGTTCAGCCAGGCGGGCCACAGGTCGCGCGGCGCGAGTGAGTCGAGCGCGGAGTGGAGATACTCGTGGTGCAGCGTGCCGACCAGCTGCGCGTCGAGTCGGCTCGAGCCGCGCACGTGGATCGCGCCGTCCCAGAAGCCCGCGGCGCGGAAGCCGAAGCGCGAGGCGAACTGCGCGTCGAACACGTCGGGCGAGTACACGTACACGCGCGTGCGGCTGCGCGGCTCCAGGTGCAGCAAGTCGCGCACGCGCTCGTGCGCGGCCTCGAGCGTCGCCAGCACGTTGCGCTCGAACTCACGCGAGCCGTCGGCTCCCGAGTAACGCGCGAAGCCGATCGATTCGAACAGCTGAAAGTGGCTCGAGCTGCGCTCGCTCCAGCCGGCCTCGGCCGCGGCGCTCGCCGAAGCGAGCAGGAGCAGCGCCGTGAGCAGGCACGTGGGGGTTCCGCGCACGCCCCCCAGTCTAGCGCGAAATCGCGTTAACCCCTTGCGGAAGGGTCCTTTCATGCTATTTGCCGCCTGTGCCGAATCATCGGCGCAAGAATTTCGTTGGGAGTTTTCGAACATGGGCATGAAGAAGAAGGCCGCGAAGGCGAAGGGCGACTCGATGATCATCTCGAAGTCGCGCGTGAAAGCGGCCGCGTCGAAGTGCAACGTCGGGAGCGAGTTCTACGGCGCTCTCGAGGCGCACGTTCGCGAGGTGATTGCCGCGGCTCAGAACCGCGCGACCGCGAACGGCCGCAAGACGCTCCGACCGCAGGACGTCTGATTCTCTTCGAATGAAGGTGCACGCCGACCGGGGCGACCCGGTCGGCGTTCGCGTCTCTGGTCGCAGCTCGGTGGTAGACTGCGCGCGTTCCCGCCGGAGGAGACTCGGACATGCGCGCGATCGTCGTCGAACGCTGGCAAGACCCCAAGGAGCTGGCCGCGCGCGACTGGCCGGATCCGAAGCCCCGCCCCGGCGAGGTCGTGCTCGACGTCGAGGCCGCCGGCTGCAATTTCTTCGACATCCTGCTCGTCCAGGGCAAGTATCAGATGAAGCCCGCGTTTCCGTTCATTCCGGGCGCGGAGGTCGCGGGCGTCGTCCGGGAGCTCGGACCGGGCGTGCAGGGGATCTGCGTCGGTGACCGCGTGTTCGGCGGGCTGGCGCTGGGCGCCTTCGCGGAGCGCGTGGCGATTCCGGCGAGCGCGCTCCACCCCATGCCCGAGGGCATGACTTTCCCCGAGGCCGCGGCCTTCCCCGTGGTGTATCCCACGTCCTACGCGGCGCTCGTCCACCGCGCTCACCTGCGCCCGGGTGAGACACTTCTAGTCCACGCGGCGGCGGGCGGCGTGGGCGTCGCGGCCGTGCAGATCGGCAAGGCGCTCGGCGCACGCGTGCTCGCCACCGCGGGCGGTGCCGACAAGCTCGAGGTCGCGCGCCGGGCCGGCGCCGACGTGGTGATCGACTACTCGCGCGGCGACTGGGTCGAGGCGGTCAAGAAGGCCACGAACGGCCGCGGCGCGGACGTGATCTACGATCCCGTCGGCGGCGACATCTTCGAGGGCTCGCTCAAGTGCATCGCCTGGAACGGGCGGCTGTTGGTGATCGGCTTCGCCAGCGGAGTGATTCCCGAGGTCAAGGCGAACCGGATCCTGCTGAAGAACATCTCGGTGGTCGGCCTGCACTGGGGCGCCTACGCCCAGCACGAGCCGGAGCGCGTGCCCGAAGTGTTTGCGGACCTCGCGAAGCTGTACGAGCAGGGCAAGGTCCGCCCGCTGATCTTCGGCACCTACGGGCTGGACGAGGTACCGCACGCGCTCGAGGCGCTCGCCGGACGCGCGACCTACGGCAAGGTGATCATCGCGCCCTGAGTCTCACCGGGGATCTCACGCAAGCGGACTTGCATGAGATCCCCGGCCCGCAGCGCGTCGTGGACCTTGCCAAGCACGGGGATTGCAGGGTTTCCGTTTCGCTGCGGTGGCAGTCGCAGCAATGGCTTGGGGTTGGACCGTGACGTGCGCGGAGCGCCAGGCGCTGAGGGGTTTCTTCGCGAGAGATACGACGCGCGCGCGGGTTCGGTTTCAGGCGAACCCTTCGGGCAGCGGCGCGCGGGCCGAGAACTCGTCCCAGGCGATCGACTCCGCGTGCAGAAGGTGCCGGGAAAGCGGTGTGGGCGAGCCGTAGAGCGCGTCGCCGACGATCGGGAATCCGAGATACGCGAGCGTCGCGCGAATCTGGTGGCGCACGCCGGTGCGCATCTCGACCTCGACCGTGCTCTCGGCGCCGGTGCGCAGCGCGCGAATCCGCGAGTGCGCGAGTCTGCCGCCCGAAGACACCACGCGCACATGCTCGCCGCGGCTCTCGAGCGCGAGCTCGATCTCTCTCTCGCCCTTGAACTCGCCGTGCACCCGGGCGACGTAGCGCTTGCGAACGCGTTTCTCACGGAAGGCGGCGCGCGCGCGTTCCCAGGCTTCGTCGCTGCGCGCGAATACCAGCACGCCCGAGGTCCCGGGGTCGAGCCGGTGCACGACCCCGGATCGCAGTCCGCCTTCCCCCACGCCCGCGGCTTCCGGAAAGCGCGCGATGAACGCGTTCAGCGCGGTATCTCGCTCGGTGTGAGCCAGCGGGTGAGTCGCCTGACTCGCCGGCTTGTCGATCGCCACCCAACGCGCATCTTCGGCCACGATCAAAAGGTCGAGACTGGGGTTGGCGAGCGGCGGATCTTCGGGCCGCGCGAACTCCAGCACCAGGATCCGGTCGCCGGCGCGCAGCGCCGCGCCTTTGGCGCCGGGCCGGCCCGACAGCAGCACGCGCTCGGCCGCCAGGAGCTTTCGCGCGTAGCCGCGAGACACGCCGAGCAGGCGCGCCACGACCTGGTCGAGGCGCGCGCCGACGTCGCTCTCGGGCACGTCGAAGCTCCGGCCGCGCTCCATGCCGGCCGATGATCGCAGAACGCCCTGGGGCTATGCTGCGGGTTGCGGGGAGTAACCATCGTGTCGGTTCTGGAACGGCTCGGCCTGGATCCGGGGGAACGCGTGGTCGTGGTGCACGTGGACGACCTGGGGATGTCTCATGCGGCGAACCAGGGCGGACTGAGCGCGCTCGATGCCGCCGCCACCTGCGGCAGCATCATGGTGCCCTGCCCGGCCTTCGACGAGATCGCGCAGATCGCCAAGGCGCGGCCCGAGCTCGACCTGGGCGTGCACCTGACGCTGAACTGCGAGTACTCCGGCTACCGCTGGGGGCCGGTCTCCGCCGACACGCCCAGCCTGTGCGCGCGCGACGGCGGCATGTGGCAGACCTCGCGCGAGACGGTCGAGAACGCCACCGCCGAGGACGTGGAGCGCGAGATGCGCGCACAGGTCGAGCGCGCGCTGGCCGCGGGGATCGACGTGACTCACGTCGACGCGCACATGGGGACCGCCTTCAACCTGAAGTTCGTCGATTGCTACTTCCGGGTGGCGCAGGCCTATCGGCTGCCGGCGTTCGTACCGCGCGTGCGCGCCCGCGACCTGCCCGCGCACGGCCTGCCCGACGCCCTGAAAGACTACGTGCGCCGGATCGACGAGCACGAGGCCGCGGGCTTCCCGATCTTCGATCACTTCGACGCCGACTCCCTCGAATTCCCGCCCGGCACCGGGCTGACTCACAACCAGGCGCGGCTCGAGCGCCTGGGCAGCGGCCTGTCCTATCTCATCACTCACTGCGCGCAGGGCGGCCCCGAGCTCGAGTCGATCACCCGCGACTGGCGGCAGCGCGACGAGGAGCGGCGCATCTACAGCGACGGCAGCATGCGCGACGCCCTGGCGGCGCGCGGCATGCGCACGCTCGGCATGCGGCCGCTGCGCGACCTGATGCGCCCGGCCAAGGCCAGCCGCTAGCTCCGGACGCTCACCCGGATGCCGCGCTTCTCGAGCTCGCCGAGCGCGAGCGCGGGCGAGATCGCCTCGCGCGCGCTCGCCAGGCCCGCTTGCACCTGACCGTCGAGCAGCGCCGCGACGATCGCGGTCGCGAGCGCTGCCGCGGGCAGGAGCGAATCGTCCGCGCCGACTTCGATCTCCGCCTCGGGCTCGCTCGCCGCTCCGAAGGCGCGCGCCGCGACCGCGAAGCCCGGTCCCCCGGCGGCGCGCAGGGCGCTCGCGAACGCTCGCGCGAGCCAGCCCTGGGGGGGCTCGAGATAGCGCAGCTCGTCCACCAGGTGACTCGCGGTGAAGCCTTCGAGATCGGCGCTCGAGCCCCGCACCAGCGCGCGGCGCCCGACGGGCTCGGCGAACGACCAGAGCTCCGGGAGCCGGCGCGGCAGGGCCGCCCCGGCCGCGAGTGACTCGCGCGCCGCGCCCTGGTCGCGTCGGGCGGTGTCGCTCGCGGCGAACGGCCCGGTCGAGGCGATCTCGAGCCGCCGGATCGCCGGCAGCCGCCGCACCAGTGACTCGGCCAGGAGGCCCGGTATGCCCGGCAGGGCGCCCGCGTGCAGCACGATCGGCACCTGCGCCTTCCAGGCCAGCTCGCCCACGTGCGCGCGCCCGCGCGCGCCGAGCGAGATCGGCGACAGCCCGACGAACGGAACCCGCAGCTCGAGCGCCGTCTGCAGCGCGCCGCCCAGGTCGCCGCCGCAGCACGCCACGACCGCGGCCGCGCCCTCCAGCGTGCGCGCCAGCACGCGCGGCTGCGAGGCATCGGTGTAACTGGCGCTGGCGCGCGCCTCGAACGAGAGCGCCACTGACTCCGCGCGCTGCGCGTTGCGGCCGGCGATCTTGATCGGCGCGCGCGTGCGCGCCACGAGCTCCTGCACGCACAGCCGCCCGATCCGGCCGTAGCCGCCCAGCACGACGATCGGCCGCGTCACCCCCGCTCACTCCTCCAATGGCGCCGCCGCTAGCATAACGCGCGGCGCGGGCGATACGATCGCCCGATGCCGCCGCCCGACGAGACGCGTGTGCGCCTGCGCGAGCTCCACTCGGCGCGCGCGGTCGACGAGCGGATCAGCGTGCTGGCCGCCGAGCTGGCGCGCGCGCTGGCCGGCACCGAGCCACTCCTGGTGGTGATCGCCGAGGGCGCGCGGCGGTTCGCGCAGCGACTCAGCGAGCGACTCACCGCGCTCGGGATCGCGCCCGAGCTGCGTTTCGTGCGCGCGCGCCGCTCGAACGGCCTGGCGCTGCGACCGGTCGAGCTCGAGGGCGCGGACTCGGCACAGTTCCGCGGCCGCGACGTGGTGATCGCGGACGACATCGCGGACGAAGGCCGCACGCTCGAGGCGGTGAGCGAGCGGGTTCGCGCCGGTGAGCCCCGCTCGCTGCGCACCGTGGTGTTGGTGTCGAAGCTGTCGCGCCGGAAGGTTCCGGTTGCACTGGACCACGTCGGCTTCGAGGTCGCTGGCGGGTGGGTGGTCGGGTACGGGATGGATCTCGACCAGGACTATCGAGAGCTGGACTGGCTGGGCGTGGTGGAGGGGACGGAGGAGCTGGAATAGGAGCGGGGTTGCGCGTCCGCGCTCCGGTCGACACGGGCCTTCGGTCGCTGACTCGCGGAGCGCAACGATCAGGGTTCGACCAGCAACACCGTCACGTTGTCGTGACCGCCGGCGGCGTTCGCGCGGTCGACGAGGGCGCGGGCGGCTTCGTCGAGGTCGGGGGTGCGGGCGAGCTCTCGGATCTCGTCGAGCGTCAGCGCGTCGTGCAGGCCGTCGGTGCAGAGCAAGAGCCGTCCCTTGGCGGGGATCTTGGTGTGCACGACCTGCGGCTCGAGCGGCCCGAGCGTGCCGATCGCCTGGGTGAGCACGTGCTTGTCGGGATGGGTCGCCGCCTGGTCGGGAGTCAGCAGGCCCTGCTCGACCATCGAGGCCACCAGCGTGTGGTCGGTGGTGAGCTGGGTGATACCCTTTTTCGAGATCGCGTAGATGCGCGAGTCACCCACGTGCCCGATCAGCGCGTTGCGTTTGCGCACGAAGATCGCCGACAGCGTCGTGCCCATGCCGAACGTGCCGCGTTCGTCGGCCTCGCGCACGACCGCGGAGTTGGCGTCGTGCAGCGCTTGCAGGAGTGACTCACCCTCGTCGCGCAGGCGCGCGGGCCGCGGGCGGGAGCGCAGCGCCGCGATCGTGGCTTCCACGGCGATCCGGCTCGCCACCTCACCGGCGGCGTGGCCGCCCATGCCGTCGGCGACGATGAACAGGCCCAGCTCGAGATCGACGGCCGCGCTGTCCTCGTTGTTCGAGCGCTCGATCCCGACGTCCGAGAGCAAGGCGTAGCGAGTCACTTGCGCTCCGCGGCGTCACTGCGCAGGAAGCTGTACTGGATGTGGTCGAGATAGCGGCCGTCGACGAACTCCGCCTCGCGCGCCACGCCTTCGCGCACGAAGCCCAGCTTCTCGACCACGCGCTGACTGGTCTTGTTCTCGAGCGCGACCAGCGCCTCGATCCGGTGCAGGCGCAGCCCGCCGATCGCGTGCGCGAGTGCGGCGGCCGCCGCTTCGGTCGCGATACCCCGGTTCCACTCCGAACGCCGCACCCAGTAGCCCAGGCCCGCCGCCGCGCGCACCCAATCGACGCGGTGCAGACTGGTGACTCCCGTGAGCCGGCCGGTCTCGCGCAGCTCGATCACGAACTCGAACGCGCTCTGGCGCGACCAGGCGCTGCGCGCCGCGCGCAGATAGCGCCGGGTCTCGGCCGGGCCGTGATCGAGGCGCGCCCAGGGCAGCCAGGGCACCAGGTCGGAGAGCGTCTCGGCGATCGCATCGTGGAGCGCGGCCGCGTCACCGCGCTTGGGCGCGCGCAGCCGCAGCCGATCGGTCACGATCTCACTCGGATACAGCTCGAGCACACTCACGACTTATGATCGCGTGGGCAGCAGTCTCAGCTGTCCGTACTTGACCTTGATCACCTTCACACCCGCGCGGTCGAAGCGGATCGTCGCCTTGGCCGCGTCCCCCGAGCCGATCACCTCCATTATGCGGCCCGCGCCGAAGATCGGGTGCTCGACCCGCTGTTCGGGCTCGAGCTCCGGCACGTCGTGCGGGAGCTGCGAGTCGCTGTAGTCGATCCGGGGGCCGCGCTCGATGTCTGATCGGACGGGAGCTGGAGGGGTGGGAGCGGACCCCGTGATCCGCGGTCGCATGCGGCGGCCGCTGATCAGCTCCTCGGGTATCTCGGCCAGGAACCGGCTCGGCGGGTTGTAGCGCACCGAGCCGTGCAGGCGGCGCAGGGTGGCGTTGCACAGGGTGAGTCGCTCCATGGCGCGGGTCATCGCCACGTAGCAGAGCCGGCGCTCCTCCTCGATCGCGGCCGGGTCCTCGAGTGAGGCGAAGTGCGGGAAGATCCCCTCCTCGAGGCCGACCACGAACACCCGCTTGAACTCGAGGCCCTTGGCCACGTGCACCGTCATGAGCGGCACGCGGTCACTCGCCGAGTCGACGTTGTCGGCCTCGGAGAGCAACGTGACTTGCTCCAGGAACAGGTCGACCAGCGGCCGGGCCTCGTCGCCGGTCTCGCGCGTCTCCAGGTTCTGGCGCTCGAACTCCTCGACCGCGGTCAGGAGCTCCTTCAGGTTCTCGAGCCGCGCCTCGGCCTCGATCGTGTTCTCGGCCTCGAGCGCGCGCAGGTAGCCGGTGCGGTCGAGCAGCGCGGCCAGGGGCTGCGCCACCGAGTCACCGTCGAGCGAGCGCCCCAGCTCCTGCATCAGCGCCACGAATTCGGCAATGCGCTTGGCGGCGGCGGCCGACAGGAAGCCGAGCCCGCGCACGAGCGCGTCCCAGAGCGTGGTGCCGGCTTCTTCCGAGGCCTCGAGCACGCGCTCGACCGTCGCGCGGCCGATCCCGCGCGCGGGCGTGTTGATGATGCGCAGCAGACTCTCGGTGTCGGCGGGATTGCGCAGCGCGCGCAGGTAGGCGAGGGCGTCCTTCACCTCGGCGCGGTCGTAGAAGCGGGTCCCGCCCACGACCACGTAGGGCAGGTTGTACTTCAAGAGCTCTTCCTCGAGCGGCCGCGACTGCGCGTGCGTGCGGTAGAAGATCGCCGCGCTGCCGAGTGACTCGCCGGCGTCGCGCGCGCGCAACAGCTCGTTCACCACGAACGCCGCCTCGCCGCGCTCGTCCTGGGCCTCGAAGAAGCGCACCAGCTCGCCGCCGGCGCGCGTGGTGTAGAGCCGCTTGCCCTTGCGCTCGAGGTTGTTCGCGACCACCGCGCTCGCGGCCGACAGGATCGGCTGGGTCGAGCGATAGTTCTGCTCGAGCCGGACCACGCGCGCGCCCGGGAAGTCCTTCTCGAAGTCGAGGATGTTGCGGATGTCGGCCTCGCGGAAGCGGTAGATCGACTGGTCCTCGTCGCCCACCACGCACAGGTTCCGGTGCGCCGCGGTCAACAGCCGTAGCAGCCGGTACTGGATCGGGTTGGTGTCCTGGTACTCGTCGACCAGCACGTAGCGCCAGCGCTGTTGGTAGCTCTGCAGCACGCCCGGGTGATTCTCGAACAAGCGCGCGGTCAGCAGGATCAAGTCACCGAAGTCCAGGGCGTTCGCGCGCCGCAGCTCCGTCTGGTAACGCTGGTAGATCTCGCGCATGCGCTTGCCCTGGAGCGAGGTCTCCTGTGCCAGGTCGGCCGGCAACAGCCCGCGGTTCTTCAGCCGGTCGATCGAGGCGCGCACGCCGCGCGGCGGCCAGCTCTTCTCGTCCACGTCGAGCGAGCGCTCGACGCGCTTCACCAGCGCGAGTGAGTCGTCGGAGTCGTAGATCGCGAAGTTCGGCTCGTAGCCGATGTGGGTGACGTCGCGGCGCAGGATGCGCACGCAGGTGGAGTGGAAGGTCGAGACCCAGACCCCGCGCGTGCCGCCGCCCAGGATCTTCTCGACCCGCTCGCGCATCTCGCGCGCGGCCTTGTTCGTGAACGTGACTGCCAGGATCTCGTGCGGCCGCGCCGCGCCGCTCGCGATCAGGTGCGCGACGCGGTGCGTGAGCATGCGCGTCTTGCCCGAGCCCGCGCCCGCCAGCACGAGCAGCGGCCCGTCCACGTGGCGCACGGCCTCCGCCTGCTCCGCGTTCAGACCGCGCGTGATCTCTTCCGGCCCCGGCACCGCGCGAGCTTCGCCAATGGTGGCGGCGGTCGCAACCGAGCTCGCGAGCTCCCGACTTACTCCACGGTCACGGACTTGGCGAGATTGCGCGGTTGGTCGACGTCGGTGCCTTTGAGGGTGGCCACGTGGTAGGCCAGCATCTGCAGCGGGATGGTGGCGAGCAGGGCGGACATCGGTTCACTCGTGGTCGCGGGGACGCGGATCACCTCGTCGGCGTAGCGCTCGACGTCGCGGTTGTTCTCGTCGACCACCGCGATCACGATCCCGCCGCGGGCGCGTGCCTCCTCGGCGTTCGAGACCACTTTGGCGTAGACCGAGGGCTGATTCGCGACGATCACCACCGGCACGTTCTCGTCGATCAGCGCGATCGGCCCGTGCTTCATCTCGCCCGAGGCGTAGCCCTCGGCGTGGATGTACGAGATCTCCTTCAGCTTGAGCGCGCCCTCGAGCGCGATCGGGAAGCCGTAGCCCTTGCCCAGGAACAGGAAGTCGCGCGCGTGCTGGTGGCGGCGCGCGATCCCCTCGACGTGCGACCACAGGCCGAGCGCCTGCTCGATCAGCCGCGGCAGGCGGCGCAGCTCGCGGCCGTGCTTGCGCGCCTCGTCGCGCGACAGCGTGCCGCGCTCGATGCCGAGCTTCAGCGCCACGAGATAGAGCGCGACCACCTGGGTGGTGAAAGCCTTGGTCGAGGCCACGCCGATCTCGGGGCCGGCGTGCGTGTAGAGCACCCAGTCGCTCGAGCGCGCGATCGTGCTGTCGTGCACGTTGCAGATCGCGAGTGACTTCGCGCCGCGGTCGGTCGCCTCGCGCAGCGCGGCGATCGTATCGGCGGTCTCGCCCGATTGCGAGACCGGAATCACCAGGTGGTCCTCGCCGATGATCGGCTCGCGGTAGCGGTACTCGCTCGCGAGGTCGACGTCGACGGGCACGCGCGCCAAGCGCTCGATCATCGACCGGCCGATCAGGCTCGCGTGCCAGGCCGTGCCGCAGGCCACGAGCTGCACGCCGCGCAGCTTGCGCAGCCAGGCGGGGTCGAGCTGGATGCCGTCGAGGTCGACGTCGCCGTCGGCCTCGAGCACGCGCGCGCCGATCGTGTCGCCGACCGCGCGCGGCTGCTCGTGGATCTCCTTCTGCATGAACCGGTCGTAGCCGCCCTTCTCCGCCTGGACCGGATCCCAGAGCACCTGCTTGCGCTCGCGAGTCACGGGCTTGCCGTCGAAGGTCTGGATCGAGACCGAGTCCGTGGTGACTCGCGCGAGCTCGCCGTCGTGCAGGATCTGCACCTGGCGCGTGTAGGGCAGGAGCGTGGCGATGTCGCTGGCCACGAAGTTCTCGCCCTGGCCGTACCCGACCACGATCGGGTTGCCACCGTTCTTGGTGATGATGATCTCGCCCGGCGACGACTCGTCGATCACCGCGATCGCGCACGAGCCCTCGAGCCGGCCGACCGCCTGGCGCACCGCCTCCTGGAGTGACTGGCCGCGCTTGCGCGCCTCGTACACCAGGTGCGAGATGATCTCGGTGTCGGTGTCGCTCTTGAACACGCAGCCCGCGCGCTCGAGCTCGTCGCGCAGCTCGCGGAAGTTCTCGACGATGCCGTTGCCGATCACCGCCACGGTGCCGGCGACGTGCGGGTGGGCGTTGCGCTCGCTCGGCTTCCCATGAGTCGCCCAGCGCGTGTGACCGATGCCGAGCGAGCCGGCGAGCGGCACGTCGCGCAGCGCGGCCTCCAGGTTCACGAGCTTGCCCTGCGCGCGCACCAGCCGGAGCTTCTTGTCGACCACGACCGCGATCCCGGCCGAGTCGTAGCCGCGGTACTCGAGCCGGCGCAGCCCGTCGAGAATGACGTCCTGCGCCCGGTCACTGTGTCCGACGTAGCCGACGATTCCGCACATAGCTCTCGAGACTCCTTCAGGCCGTCCGGTCAGTCACTGATCGTGATGACCGCCGCCCTTGAACCGGCGCTTGCGCCAGCCCTCGATGTTGCGCTGCTCCGCGCGCGCGATGCCGAGCGCCCCGCTGGGAACCGTCTTGCTGATGGTCGAGCCGGCGCCGACATATGCCTCGGCTTCGATCACCACGGGAGCCAGCAGATTCGAATTGCAGCCGATGAAGGCGTGGTCCCCGATCGTGGTTCGCCGCTTCTTCTCCCCGTCGTAGTTCACCACGATCGAGCCGCAGCCGAAGGTGACTCCCTCGCCGACGTCGGCATCGCCGATGTAGGTCAGGTGATCGGCCTTCGTGCCCTTGCCCAGCACCGAGTTCTTGACCTCGACGTAGTTGCCCAGGCGCACGTCCTCGCGCAGGTCGGCGCCCGGGCGCAGGTGGGCGTTGGGCCCGAGCACGCAGCCGTTCGCGACCTTGGAGCCCTCGAGAGTGCAGCCGGGCTTGACCCAGACGTCGTCGCCCAGCGTACAGCCCTCGATCACCACGCCTGGGTCGATGCGGCAGCCCGCGCCGATGCGCGTGCCGCGGCGGATCACCGCGCCGGGCGCCACCACGGTGTCCTCGCCGATCTCGACGTCGACCTCGACGTAGCTGCGCTCGGGGTCCACCAGGGTGACTCCATCGCGCATCAGCTTGTCGCACAGTCTCTGGCGCAAGAGCGCCTCGGCCTGCGCCAGCTCGGCCTTGGTGTTGATGCCGAGTGACTCCTGCCAGTCGTCGGCGCGCGCGGCGTCGACCGATTTGCCCAGCTGGCGCGCGATCTCCACCAGGTCGGTGATGTAGAACTCGCCCTTCTCGTTGTCGTCGCGCACGCGCTCGAGCAGCTCGAACAACAGCCTGCCGTGCGCGAGATACGCGCCCAGGTTCACCTCGCCGATGCCCTTCATGGTGTCGGCCAGGTCGAGCTCCTCGACGATGCGCGCGATCTTGCCGCCGGCGTCGCGCAGCACGCGTCCGTAGCCGGTGGGATTGGGCAGCTCGGTGACCAGGATCTCGAGGTCGGCGCGGCTGCGCTCCCAGGCCTCGCGCATCGCCACGAACGTGCGCGCGCGGTAGAGCGGGTGGTCGCCGTTCATCACCAGCACCGGGCCGTCGTGACTCGAGAGGAGCGTCTTCGCCTGCAGCGCCGCGTGCGCGGTGCCTCGCTGCTCGGCCTGCCGCACCAGCTCGACGTCGCCGTAGCCCGCCTCGGCGAGGGCCGCGCGCACCTGCTCCTCGCCCGAGCCCACGATCGCGATCCGGCGCGTGGCGCCGAGCTCGCGGCCCAGCTCGAGCGCGTGCATCAGGATCGGGCGGCCGCACACCGGGTGCAGCACCTTGGGCAGACGCGAGCGCATGCGCGTGCCCTTTCCCGCCGCCATCAGGACCAGCGCCAGCTCACCCCGGGGCATGTTTCTCCATCCTTTGCCGTGATCGGAGCGCCGCGGGCGCCCCCTAAGCCAGCATCACGAAATCGCGACCTTCGACGAGCCCGAGCCCGCAAAGAATCGCCCGAATCCGCCCGCGCGCGCCACGAACCGCGGCTGCCCCCAGAAGGAGCACGCCGTCGCGCTGCCAATCCGCGGCGCATTCCACCAGCGCCCGTGGCCCGAGCACCGCGATCCCATGCCAGTGTCGTACCGCCCGGGGCTCTTCGGGCGCGAGAAAGGCCTGGGTCGGGATGCCCTCGGCGGCGAGCAGGCGGGCATAGCGACGCGCAGTCCGGCCGCTGCCCAGGAACGCCGCCCCGCGCATCGGCCGGATCCGGCCCAGCCAGTGGGCCTTGGCCCGGGCCAGCGCCTCGCGCCCGTAGCGCGGATCGGTACGGGTCAGCCGGCCGTCGTGGTCGCGCCAGCGGTGCAGGACGCGCGGCACCTTTTCCGCGCGCATGCCCTTGGCCAGGAGCCGGTAGAACAGGTCGAGATCCTCGGCCCAGCCCGGGTCGCGCCAGCCGCCCAGGCTCTGCAGAGTCACTCGTTCGATCAGCCAGGTCGGATGCGCGATCGGACAGTCGACGAAGGCCTCGCGCGCGATCTCCTCGGGCGAGACACACGAGTTCGACCAGTCCGTGTACAGCCGGAAGCCCTCGCGCAGCCCGCCGTCGCGGAACGACTCCACCAGGCAGCCCGCCAGCACCACGTCGCGCCGGCTCTCGAGCAGCGCGCGCTCCGCGGCCAGGCGCTCGGGGTGCATCTCGTCGTCGGCGTCCATGCGCGCCACGAACCGCCCGCGCGCGGCGGCCAGGGCATCCGAGAGCGCCGGCACGATCCCACGCGCGGGTCGCGAGAGCACGCGCACGCGCGGATCGCGGCGCGCGTAGTCGGCCAGCAGGCGCGGCGTCTCGTCGCGCGAGCCGTCGTCCACGCACAGGAGCTCGAGCGGCGGTCCGACACTCGAAAGTGTCGAATCGAGCGCGGCCGACAGAGTCGCGGCGCCGTCGCGCACGGGCAGGAGCACCGAGATCTCGGGCGGGGGCGCGGCGGAGGCACCGCTCCCGAGGAGTGACATGTGGCCGATCGTAGCAGAGAATCTGCGGCGCTCCGGGGGGAGGAGAGGATCTTGCGGGGGACTTCCGTCGCGCTGGCGCTCGCGCTCTGCGGCTGCATCGCCCTCGGGCGCGAGAGCTACACCACGTTGACGTCGCCCAACGGGGCGCCGGTGTCTCCCGCGGACGAGGTGCCGATCTCGCGCGAGCACTCCGGACACGGCTTCGCCCAATCGCCGACCGCGCTGCGCGACGCAGGCGACGTGCTGGTGTCGGTGTGTGACTGGGATCCCGGCTTCTGGATGATCGTGTTCCCGCCCATCCCGCTGCCGCTGTTCTCGAACGAAGACACTCCCGGCCTGCCCGGCACGACGCTGGTGCGAGTCACATTCGAGGCCCAGGGACCGTGGCAGGCCCGCTTCAGCGACCTGGCGCTGGTGGCCCCGGACGGGACGCGCCGCACGCCGATCCGCTACCGCGTGGTGCTGCCCGAGAAGGCCGAGTCGCTCGCGGGCCAGAGCGGACCGGTGCGCGAGCTCGAGCCGTGCTCGCGCTCGGTCGAGCCGCACAAGACCGTGAAGCGCGCGACCGCCGCGGTGCTCGGCCCGGGGGAGCTCTTGCTCACGTTCGAGACCGGGGACCTGCCCAAGGACGGGCGCACGCTCCACCTCGACGGCCTCACGCGCAGCGACGTGCCCGTGTCGATGCCCGCGATCGCGCTCTCCGGCGGCAGCCGCTGGTACTGGTACCGATTCTTCCCGTGATTCCTTTGCGCGTAGAATCGGACCATGAAGATCGGTTTGACCATGTTCCCGACCGACTACTCGATCGCTCCGGCGGAGCTGGCGCGCGCGGTCGAGGAGCGCGGCTTCGAGTCACTCTGGTTCCCGGAGCACTCGCACATCCCCGCCAAGCGTGAGACGCCCTGGCCGGGCGGCGCCGAGCTGCCCAAGATGTACTACGACGTGTTCGAGCCGTTCGTGGCGCTGGCCGCGGCCGCGGCGGTCACGAAGTCACTCAAGCTCGCCACCGGCATCTGCCTGGTGGTGCAGCGCGACCCGATCCAGACCGCGAAGCACGTCGCCACGCTCGACCGGGTGAGTGGCGGCCGGTTCCTGTTCGGGATCGGCGCGGGCTGGAACGCCGAGGAGATCCGCAACCACGGCACCGACCCGAGGCAGCGCATTCCGCTGCTGCGCGAGCGGATCCTGGCGATGAAGGAGATCTGGACGAAGTCGAAGGCCGAGTATCACGGCCGCTTCGTCGACTTCGATCCGATCATGACCTGGCCCAAGCCGCTGCAGTCGCCGCATCCGCCGATTCACGTCGGCGGCGGCTTCCCCAAGGCGGCCGAGCGCGCGATCGAGTACGGCGACGGCTGGATGCCGATTCACGGCCGCGACGCGATCTACGAGCGGCTGCCCGAGTTCAGGCGCATGGCGCAGGAGTCGGGTCGCGACCCGGCAAAGCTCGAAGTCTCGATCTTCGGCGCGCCCCCCGAGAGCGGAGCGCTCGCGAAAGCGCGCGAGGCCGGCGTGGCGCGCGCGATCCTGGGCCTGCCGCCCGAGCCCGCCACGAAGATCCTGCCGCTCCTCGACCGCTACGCGGCGCTCGTGCACAGTGTCCGCTGAAGGAGTGGAGAAATCTCCGAGCTCTACGGACAGACGTACGGCCTGAAGGCCAACCAGCTCCGGCGTCTCACCAACCTGTACAAGCGCAAGCTGCCGCGCGAGAGACTCGTCACGCAGGAGTTCGCGCGCACGCTCGCCGAGATCTCGGCGGACTGCGGACGCCAGGTGGGCGTCCTGGTCGCGCGCAGCGGCCGGGTCGAGTACGTGATGGTGGGCGACGCGTTCTCGATCGAGCTGCCCGACTTCAAGCGCGTGCGCGCCGGCGCCGGCCGCTTCCGCGGCCTGCGCTGCATCCACACCCACCTGCGCGGCGAGTCACTCACGCGCGACGACCTGACCGACCTGACGCTCCTGCGGCTCGACGCCATGGTCGCGGTGCTGGTCGGCGAAGGCGGCCTGCCCGACAAGGTCGACTACGCCTCGCTGCAGCCGGTCGACGCCGCGAACGAATCGGTGACTCGCCACGAACTCGTCGCGCCCAGCCAGCTCGACTTCGATTTCCAGTCCTGGATCGAGGAGCTCGAGGCGCGCTTCGGCGAAGCCCAGCAGGGCGTGGCCACCGATGGCGACGGCGAGCGCGCGGTGCTGGTGTGCGTGGAGATCGGCAACGATCCGCACGCCGACGACCGCTGCGAAGAGATGAAGGAGCTCGCGCGCACGGCGGGTCTCTCGATCGTGGACGTGCTGCGCCAGCGCCGGCCCAAGCCCGACGCCAAGTTCCTGATCGGGCCGGGCAAGATCAAGGACCTGGTGACTCGCGCCTGGCAGCGCGGCGCGGAGATCGTGCTGTTCGACCGCGATCTGTCGTCGGGCCAGATCCGGGCGATCACCGATCTGGTCGAGGCGCGCATCGTCGACCGCACCCAGCTGATCCTCGACATCTTCGCGCAGAACGCGAAGACCAAGGAGGCCAAGCTGCAAGTCGAGCTCGCGCAGCTGAAATACCGGCTGCCGCGGCTCGCGGGCTCGGGCCAGACCGAGGGTCTCTCGCGGCTGATGGGCGGGATCGGCGGACGCGGCCCCGGCGAGACCAAGCTCGAGGTCGACCGCCGCCGCGTGCGCGACCGGATCAGCCTGCTCGAGAAGGGGCTGAAAGACGTCGCCAAGCAGCGAGAGACTCGCCGCTCGCGGCGCTCGCGCGAGGGTCTGCCGATCCTGTCGATCGTGGGCTACACGAACGCGGGCAAGTCGACCTTGCTCAACCGACTCACCAAGAGCGAGGTCTACGCCGCGAACAAGCTGTTCGCGACCGTCGACACTTCGGCGCGCCGGCTGCGCACGCCGCGCGAGCGCGACGTGATCATCACCGACACCGTCGGCTTCATCCGCGACCTGCCGCCCGAGCTCGTGGCCGGCTTCAAGTCCACGCTCGAGGAGATCCGCGACGCGACCGTGCTCTTGCACGTGGTCGACGCGTCGAGCCCGCAGATCCGCGAGCAGATCGAGGCGGTGCACGAGATCCTGGCCGAGCTCGAGCTCAGCGACAAGCCGGAGCTGTTGCTGCTGAACAAGTGCGATCGACTCACACCGGAAGAGCGCAACGGCGTCGAGAAACGCTTCGGCGGGATCTGTATCTCGGCGCTCAACGGCGCCGGGATTCCCGAAGCGCTGCAGGCGGCCGAGAGACTCGTCTTCGAGGGAGACAAGAAATGAGGGTGATGCGCAGCGTGCGAGTCGCGGGCACCGGCATGTACGTGCCGCCGCGCGTGGTGACCAACCACGACCTGACCAAGCTGATGGACACCAGCGACGAGTGGATCCAGCAGCGCAGCGGGATCGTTGAGAGACACCACGTCGACGCGGGCATGGGCCCGGCCGAGCTCGCGTTCGAGGCCGCCAAGGCGGCGCTCGCGAACGCGAAGATCACGGCCGACGACGTCGACGCGATCCTGGTCGCCTCGCTCTCGCCGCAGCACGACTTCCCCGGCATCTCGTGCTTCCTGCAGGACCATCTCGGCATCGCCGGCTGCCCGGCGATGGACGTGCGCTGTCAGTGCACGGGCTTCCTGTACGCGCTGCAGGTGGGCGAGCTGTACGTGGGCTCGGGTCAGTACGACCGCGTGCTCGTGGTGGGCACCGAGGTGCACTCGACGGCGCTCGACTTCACCACGCGCGGCCGCGAGGTCGCGGTGCTGTTCGGCGACGGCGCCGGCGCGATCGTGCTCGAGCCCTCGCCCGAGCCCGAGCGCGGAATCCTGTCGGTGCACACGCACGCCGAGGGCAAGTACGCCAAGAAGCTGTGGATCGAGGCACCGGGCTCGTCGCTCTGGCCGCATCGCATCACGCACGAGATGCTCGATCAGGGCCGGCACTTCCCGTACATGGAGGGCCGGCTGGTGTTCAAACACGCCGTCGACCGCATGCCCCAGGCGGTGGAAGAGGTGCTCGGGCACAACAAGGTGCAGATCGGCGACGTCGACCTGTTCCTCTTCCACCAGGCCAACCTGCGCATCAACCAGTTCGTGGCCCAGAGGCTCGGGATCCCCGAGGAGAAGACCTACAACAACATCCAAAAGTACGGGAACTGCTCCGCGGCCTCGATCCCGATGGCGCTCCACGAGTGCGTGCAGGCCGGCCGCGTGAAGGACGGCGACCTGATCGCCATGGCCGGCTTCGGGTCCGGATTCACCTGGGGTTCCGCGCTGATCCGATGGTGACTTCGTCGCTTGCGATGCTCAGCCCTTCGCCTCGCTTCTGCTGCTAGCGCGCTGCGTTGTAGGTGCCGGTCGGTTTCTGACCGATCCGCGCGCAACCATCGAAAATTGCACGAAAAAGAAGCTCCTTGACCCCGTGACGCGACGTGTTATTTTCGGCCGCGTCACAGCAAGGAGACATCCCCATGGCTACCGCCCGAGTGAGCGGATTCGATCGCTTCAACGACGCGCTGAAATCCCTGGACGAGCAGCTCCAGGACCTGCGCGAACGCTTCGACCACCAGCGCCAGCGCGTGGAGCGCGAGGTGCGCAAGCGCGCCGAGCAGGTGCAGGAGCGCGTGCAGGCGAGCGACCTCTACAAGCGCGCCGAGCAGGGCTACAAGGACCTCGGCTCGCGCGTCGACGAGACGCGCACCCAGATCTACGACGTGTTCGGCATCGCCTCGAAAGCCGAGGTCGACAAGCTGCACAAGCGGCTGAACAAGATCTCGAAGCAGATCGCGGACCTGTCCGAAGGCAAGCCGGTCTCGCACTCCGAAGCCGTCTGAAAAGCGATCCGTCGGGTTAGGATTCGTCTGCACATCCGGCCCGAAGGAGATCGCCATGTCGTTCGAAGCCCTCGACTTCTATCGGATCGAGGACTCACTCGCGCCCGAGGAGCGGATCGCCCGCGACACGGTGCGCGAGTTCGTCGACAAGGAGTTCCTGCCGGTCGTGGTGAAGCACGTCCGGCAGGACGGCTCCTTCCCGATGGAGCTCGTGCCCAAGCTGGCCGAGCTCGGGCTGTTCGGGGCCAACCTCCACGGCTACGGCTGCGCCGGCATGAACAACGTCGCGTACGGGCTCGTGATGCAGGAGCTCGAGCGCGGCGACTCCGGCCTGCGCTCGTTCGCGTCGGTGCAGGGCGGCCTGTGCATGTACCCGATCTACAGCTACGGCAGCGACGCGCAGAAGGAGCGCTGGCTGCCGCGCATGGCCGAGGGCCGCGTGATCGGCTGCTTCGGGCTGACCGAGCCCGACTACGGCTCGAACCCCGGCGGCATGCTGACGCGCGCGGTGCGCAAGGGCAGTGAGTGGGTGCTCTCCGGCACCAAGCGCTGGATCACCAACGGCACGGTCGCGGACATCGCGATCGTCTGGGCGAAGACCGACGACGACATCCAGGGCTTCATCGTCGAGCGCGGCATGAAAGGCTTCGAGGCGCGCGACATGAAGGGCAAGTTCTCGCTGCGCGCCTCGGTCACGAGCGAGCTGTTCCTGTCCGACGTGGTCGTGCCCGAAGCCAATCGCCTGCCGAAGGTGAAGGGGCTGAAGGGGCCGCTCGGCTGTCTCACTCAGGCGAGATACGGCATCGCCTGGGGCGCGCTCGGCGCGGCGCAGGCGTGCTTCTCGGAGGCGCTGCGCTACTCGCAGGAGCGGATCGTGTTCGACCGGCCGCTCGGCTCGTTCCAGATCCCGCAGCAGAAGCTCGCGTTCATGGCCACCGAGATCACCAAGGGCCAGCTCCTGGTGCTGCAGCTCGGCCGTCTGAAAGATGCCGGCAAGCTGCACCACGCGATGGTGTCGATGGCCAAGATGAACAACGTCGACATGGCGCTGCAGATCGCGCGCCAGGCGCGCGACATGCTGGGCGCGAACGGCATCGTCGACGACTACTGCTCGATGAGACACATGGTGAATCTCGAGACCGTGCGCACTTACGAGGGCACGCACGACATTCACACGCTGATCCTGGGCAAAGAGCTGACCGGGCTGGACGCGATCGCGCACTAGCCGATGAGCACGCGGCGCGGAGCCTGGGCCGTCTTCGGTATCGCCCTCGCGCTGCGGCTCGTGCAGGTCGCACAGGTGGTCGCGCACGATCCCTTCTACGACCACCCTTCCGTCGATTCACTGATCTACGTCGACTGGGCCAAGCGGATCGCCGCCGGTGATTGGCTGGGTCACGAGGCGTTCTTTCTGTCGCCGCTCTACGGCTATCTGCTGGGAGCCGTGTACGCCCTGCTCGGACCGAGCTTTCTCTCGCCCCTGCTCGTGAACGCGCTGCTCGGCGCGGGCACCTGCGCTCTGACCTATCTGCTCGCAGGGCAGCTGTTCGATTTGCGGGTCGCGCTCTGCGCGGGCCTGCTCGCCTCCTGCTACCGCATGGAGATCTTCTACGCTGGCGCGCCGCTGCTCGAGCCACTGCAGACGTTCCTGTGCGCGGCGTTCACCTGGGCGGCGCTCTCGGCACTGGCACGGCCGAGCGCAGGCCGCTTCGCGCTCGCGGGCGGGCTCACCGGCCTGGCGGTGCTGGGCCGCCAGAACCTGCTCGTGTTCGCGCTGCCGTTCGCGCTCTGGATCCCGCTCGCCTTGCGCGGCCGCGAGTCAATGGCGCGCAGCGCGCGGCTCGCGGGAGCGTACCTCGGCGCGACCTTGCTCGCGATCGCGCCGGCGACGCTCCACAACGCGCTCGCGGCCGATGACTTCGTGCTGGTGAACTCGACCGGCGGGATCGTGCTCTACACCGGCTGGAACCCCGAGGCGAACGGCGTCTACATGGTGCCGAGCCTCTTTCCGCGCGCGCTAGCGGACGACCCGATCGAGCAGAAGGACGCGTACCGTGCGCTGGCCGAACAGCGCCAGGGACGGTCACTGCGCGCCTCGGAGGTGTCGAGCTACTGGCGCGGCCAGGCGCTGGCCTGGGCCGTGGCCAACCCCGAGCGTGCGCTGGCGCTCGGGCTCTGGAAGGCGCGGCTGTTCTTCTCCGCGTTCGAGGCCTGGGACGTGCGCTCCGAGACGTTGGCCCGTCCGACTTCGAAGCTGCTGCGGTTTCCGCTCGTGAGCTTCGGCGTGCTCGGCCCGCTGGCGTTCGCCGGCATCGCGCTGACGGCCGCGCGCTGGCGGCAGCTCGTGCCGCTGTATCTCGCGCTGGCGACGCACTTCGCCACCTTCGTGGTCTTCATCGCGCTGTCGCGCTATCGCGTGCCGGCGCTGTCGGCGCTCGCGGTCTTCGGCGGAGTGACTCCGGTGGCGCTCTTCGAGGCGCTGCGCCAGCGCCGCACGGGCCGCGCGGCGCTGGGCGCCGGCGTGCTGGCCGTCGCGCTGTTCGCGGTGAACTTCCATGTGCCCGCCGAGGATCTGACCATGGCGCACTTCAATCTCGGCAACGCCTATGATCAGCAGCAGGACTTGCCGAACGCGATCGCGGAGTACTCGACTGCGCTGCGCGGCGCCCCGACCTACCTCTCGGGCTGGAACAACCTGGCGTTCGCGTACGAGCGCAGCGGCGCCGACCGCGAGTTACAGCGCCAGACCTGGAAGCGCGTGCTCGAGCTCGCGCGCGCGCAGGGCTCCGCGCGGCACGTCGAGCGCGCCACCCGGCACCTGGCGGCGTTGGCGCCCCCACCGCCGCCGCTGCCCGTGCCACAATGATCGGGTGAGCCAGCGGCCCCAGAATCCCGAGATCCGCCTCCTCGATGGCGGGTTCTATCTCGGCCGCCCGCTCGAGCACTACCGCTGGCTGCGCCGACACGCGCCGGTGTACTGGGATCCCAGCGCCGAGCTCTGGGCAGTGTCTCGTCACGCCGAGGTGATGGCGGTGTCGAAGAACCCGGACGTCTTCTGCTCGCGCATGAGCTCGCGCCCGGACGCGCCGCCGATCCCCTCGATGATCAACCTCGACGACCCGCAGCACCGCCGGCGCCGGGCGCTGGTGAACCGGGGCTTCACGCCCAAGCGGGTCGAGGACCACGAGCCGAAGATCCGCGCGATCTGCCGCGAGTTGATCGCCAAGGTCGCGCCGCGCGGCCGCTGTGAGTTCGTGCGCGAGATCGCGGCGCCGCTGCCGATGATCGTGATCGGCGACCTCTTGGGCGTCGAGCCGGAGGACCGCGACAAGCTCTTGCGCTGGTCCGACGATCTGATCGCGGGCACCGACGCCGCCGCGCCGCCCGAGGTGAAGCTGCGCATGATGACCGCGGCCACCGAGTACATCCAGTACGCGCAGCGCGTGATCGCGCGGCGGCGCGCGGAGCCGCTGCGCGACGACCTGATGAGCATCCTGGTCCACGCCGAGATCGACGGCGAGCGACTCGCCGACGACGAACTGATCCAGGAGAGCCTGCTGATCCTGGTGGGCGGCGACGAGACCACGCGCCACGTGATCACCGGCGGCATGCTGGCGCTGATCCAGCACCCCGACGCGCGCCGCGCGCTGGCGCGCGACCCGGGCGCGATCCCGACCGCGGTCGAGGAGATGCTGCGCTGGGTCACTCCGATCAAGAACATGAACCGCACCGCCACCCGCGACACCGAGCTGTGGGGCGAGAAGATCCGCGCCGGCGAGAAGGTGCTGCTCTTGTACGAAGCGGCGAACCGCGACGAGCAGGTGTTCGCCGAGCCCGATCGCTTCGACGTCGCGCGCGCGCCGAACGACCACGTCGCCTTCGGTGGCTACGGCGCGCACTTCTGCCTGGGCGCGAGCCTGGCGCGGCTCGAGCTGCGCGTCATGTTCGAGGAGCTCCTGGCGCGGCTGCCGGAGCTCGCGCTCGACGGCGCGGAGTCACTCCGCTACCGGCCCTCCAACTTCATCGTCGGCATCGAGCACATGCCGGTGGTGTTTCGCGCGCAGGAGTGAGCGAGACATGCCCGACCTTTCCGGGAAGACGGCCTTCGTGACCGCGGGCGCGACCGGCATCGGCTTCGCCTGCGCCGAGGGCATCGCCAAGGCGGGCGGACGCGTGATGATCTGCGCGCGCCGCGAAGACACGCTGCGCGAGGCGGCGGCGCGCATCGGCGCCAACGCCGACTGGGTGACTTGCGACGTGACCGACGATGCCTCCGTCGACGCCGCGGTCGAGGCGACCGCGAAGCGCTTCGGCGCGCTCGACCTGGCTGTGAACTGCGCGGGCGTGGGCTCGGCCGGTCCGATCGCAGCCATGAAGACGGCCGAGTTCCAGCGCGTGCTCGACACGAATCTGACCGGCGCCTTTCGCTGTCTGCGCGCCGAAGCGCGCCTCATGCAGGCGCGTGGCGGCGGCAGCATCGTGAACGTGAGCTCGATCGCGGGCGCGCTCACGCACCCGTGGATGTCGGCTTACTGCGTGTCGAAGGCGGGTCTCGACATGCTGACCCGCTGCGCCGCCGACGAGCTGGGCGCGCAGCAGATCCGCGTGAACTCGGTGCTGCCCGGCGTGACGCGCACGCCGCTCGCGGCGGCGCTCACCGAGGTGCCGGTGTCTCGCGAGGAGTACCTGTCGCTGATGCCGATCTCGCGCATCGGCGAGCCCGAAGACGTGGCGCGACTCGTGATCTTCCTGCTCTCCGACGAGGCCAGCTGGATCACCGGCCAGCTGATCCCCGTCGATGGCGGGCACACGATTCGCAAAGGCCCGAACCTGGTTCCGTTGTTCGAGCGTTTCATCCCGCGGGAGTAGGGCGCGATGCCGAAGCTGTCGCTCTTCACGAAGATCTCGTACGGCATCGGGCAGCTCGGCGAGGGCATCAAGAACGGCTCGTTCGAGATCTTCCTGCTGTTCTACTACAACCAGGTGCTGGGTCTTCCCGGCACGCTGGCGGGCGCGGCCACCTTCATCGCGCTGGGCTTCGACGCGTTCTTCGATCCGTTCGTCGGGTCACTCTCGGACTCGCTGCGCTCGCGCTGGGGCAGGCGGCATCCGTTCATGTACGCGGGCGCGGTGCCGTTCGG
Source organism: Myxococcota bacterium (assembly GCA_035498875.1). Lineage (GTDB taxonomy): Bacteria > Myxococcota_A > UBA9160 > SZUA-336 > SZUA-336 > VGRW01. Next base: position 46,411 of record DATJZP010000008.1, on the reverse strand, counting down.
CGTGATGTTCTATCTGCTCTGGGTGCCGCCCAGCGGCCTCGGCGAGCTGGGGCTGTTCCTGTGGCTCACGGCATTCGCGATCGGCGTGCGGGCGGCGATGGCGATCTATCTCATTCCGCACAACGCCATGGGCGCCGAGCTCTCTTCCGACTACCACGAGCGCACCTCGATCGGCGGCTGGCGCATCGTGCTCGGCTTCGTGGGCGCGTTCCTGGCGTCGCTCCTCGGCTTCGGAGTCTTCTTCAAAGACACCCCCGACCACCCCTTCGGCCAGCGCAACCTGGCCGCCTACCCGCACTTCGCCGAGTTCTTCGGCGTGCTTGCGACCGCCGCGGTGCTGTGGTCGGCGTTCGGGACTCAGTCGCGCATCCCGTTCCTGCCCGTGCCCGCGCGCGACCAGGAGCCGCTCACCTTCACCCGCTTCGGACGCGAGCTGCGCGACTCACTGCGCAGCCCGTCGTTCCGGGCGCTGTTCGTGGGCACGCTGGTGTTCTTCGTGACGCGCGGCGTGCAGACCGCGCTCCAGCTCCATCTGTCGGTGCACTTCTGGGAGCTCGGCAGCCAGGAGATCCTGAAGGTGAACGTGATCGGCTTCGCCGGACTGCTGGTCGGAGTGCCGGCCTGGGGTGCGCTCTCGAGGCGGTTCGACAAAAAGCCCTCGTTCCTGGCCGGCGTCGCCATCTTCTCGGTGGCCATCGTCGCCGGCCCGGTGCTGAAGCTCGCGGACCTCTGGCCGGCGCACGAGAACGAGCTCGCCTATCTCGGGCTGCTCGGCATGTTCGGCTTCTTCGCGAACTTCGGCGGAGCGGCGGCACTGATCGCCGCAACTTCGATGATGGCCGACCTGACCGACGAGCACGAGTTCGAGACCGGCCTGCGCCAGGAGGGGATCTTCTTCGGCGCGGTGGCGTTCTCGGCCAAGGCCTCGTCGGGGCTGGGTCACCTGCTCTCGGGCGTCGCGCTCGACGCGATCGGCTTTCAGGTGAACGCGGAGCGCGGCGCCGTGGCGCCCGAGGTGGTGCGCCACCTGGCGGTGATCTACGGGCCCGCGACGATCGGCGTGCTCTTGATCGGCGCCTTCTATCTGGCGCGCTACCAGCTGACCCGCGACCGGCTGTCCGAGATCCAGAAGGTGCTCGAGCAGCGCCGCACCGCGATCTCTTCGTGACTCGATGATCCGGTCGCTCCCGCTCGCCGCCTTCCTGCTCGCGCTGCTCGTCGCCTGGTGGAGCGGCGCTTACAGCCACGCGTCGCCCGAGCAGGTGACCGCGCTGGTGAGTCGCGCCGGCGTACTGGGTCCGATCTTGTTCGTGGCGCTGTTCGTGGCCGCCGAGCTGGTGCACTTCCCGGGGATCCTGTTCGTGTTCGCGGCCGCGGCGCTCTGGCCGCTCTGGGTCGCGATCCCGACCGCCTGGGCCGGGGCGGTGCTGGGCGCGCTCACGGTGTTCGCGATCGCGCGGCGCGTGGTACCGCCCGGACTGCGCGGCCGCGTGCCGTCGTGGCTGCTGCGCTACGAGCATCTGCTCCAGTCACACGGCCTCGTCACCGTGATCGGCCTGCGGCTGGTGCTGTTCATCGCGCCGGTCATGCACTGGCTGCTCGGCGCTTCCTCCGTCTCGCGCCGCGACTACGCGCTCGGCACCGCGCTCGGCCTGCTGCCCGGGGTGATCGTGTTCGCGATCCTGGGTCGCACCGCCGTCGACCACTGGAGCGCGTTCCGGCCCTGGCTCTACGCGGGGCTCGCGCTCCTGCTCACGGCCGGGCTGCTGCGCCCGCTCGTGCTGCGGCTCAGGCCGAAGGGGACACCGTCCCCATGAGCAGCTCGAGCGCCTGCGGTGACTCGTACGGCCGGCGTGCGATGTCGGCCGTTGCAGCCTTCATGTCGACCTGCGGCACCGGCTGCGCGTCGCGGCAGTACACGTAGGCGCACGCGCAGTAGTCGTCGACGCGCTCCGCGATGCCGTGCGCGCGCACGCGCGGGTTGTCGCGCTGCCAGCCCGTGCCGGCGGCGGGATTCGCGCGCTCGACCGCGGCGAGCTCGTCGTCGGAGAGAGCCAGCGGCAGCGCTGCGTAGCCGATCTGCTGGATCGTGACTCGCAGCTCGCGCTGGAACACCACCGGGTCGAGCAGGTGCCAGCGGTAGAAGCTCACGAAGTCGGGGATCGGGCCCGCGTCGGGCCCGCGCAGGTCGAGCGGCACGCCGCCGTAGGGCGCGAAGTGACTGCCCATGCCCCAGGCCGTGCCCACATAGTCCTCGAGCCCGGTGCCGCAGATCGTCGGCCAGGCGCCGTCGCCGTCGCGGTAGATCTTGAGCTCGCCCTCGCCGTACCAGCCGAAGTGCGGCTGGGGCAGCGTGCGGATGCCGACGTTGCAGCCGAGGTAGCGGCCGGGCCCGCGCAGCCCCTCCGCGATCGCGAAGTCGCGCTTCAGCACGGTCGGATTCTCGCGCCGGAAGCTCACGTGCAAGAGGCCGGTCTCGGGGGCGAGCTCGGGCTCGAGCGTGTAGTCGAGCTGATAGTAGAGCAGCGTCGGGCGCTCGGAGTGATTCGTGAGCGCGATCTGGATCCGGCGCCGGAAGGGCAGCGGCAGATACGAGTTGAAGCCGCGGCCCTCCTGGGCCGACATCAGCGCCGAGCTGTAGGCGGCGGGCCGGCCGTGCGGCAAGCCGAAGAAGTCGAGCGCCGGCACCGAGATCGACGGCCGTGACTCGCCGTCGTAGCGCACCTCGAGCGAGAGCGCGCGCATGCGCTCGGGCCGCGCCGGCGGAAAGGTCATCCAGACGTGGCGGATCGTGCCCGGGCCTTCGAGGTCCGCGAGCTGCACGGTCTCTCCGGGCTCGACGCGCCGGCTGGGCGCGCCCTTGCGGCCGCCCTGGGTCTGACCACCCGCTCCGCGCGCGCCGGTCGGGTTCTCGAAGCTGACGGCGCGCGAGTCGAGCCGCGTGTCGATGCGCGAGGGATCGAGTGAATCGCCGAACATCGCGCGACTCTGATAGGGTGGCGCCGTGAAATCAATCCGCTTGAACGGCGCGCGCATCTGCTACGAGGAGGACGGCACGCGCGACGCGCCGATCGTGTTCGTGCACGGCTGGTGCTGCAATCACCGCTACTTCGCGCCGCAGTACGCCCACTTCTCGGCGCGACACCACGTGCTGGCGCTCGACCAGCGCGGCTTCGGCGATAGCGACAAGCCCGAGCAGAAGTACACGATCGAGGGCTTCGCCGACGACGTGGCAGCGCTGTGTCGTGAGCTCGGGCTGGAGCGGCCCGCGCTCGTGGGTCACAGCATGGGCGGCGCGATCGTGCTCGCGGTCGCGGCCAAGTACCCGACGCTGCCCCGGGCGATCGCACTGTGCGATCCGGCGGTGTTCTTCCCGGACTTCATGAAGGCGGCGATCGCGCCGTTCCTCGAGGGCCTGGCATCCGCCGACTACAAGCAAGTGGCCGGGGCGTTCGTCGAGCAGAGACTCTTCGGCCCGAGCGACGACGCCGCGCGCCGGCTGCGCATCACCAGCGAGATGTGCCAGACGCCGCAGCACGTCATGAGCTCGGCGTTCCAGAACCTGATCGCGTTCGACAGCGAGAGCGCGGCACGCGCCTGCAAGGTGCCGGTGCTCCTGATCGACGCCGAGGCGCCGATCCCCGACCGGGCGCGCTTCAAGGAAGCCTGCCCGCAGCTGGCCACGGCGCAGACCGCGGGCGCCGGTCACTTCCACCAGCTCGAGGTCCCCGACCAGGTGAACGCGATGCTGGAGCGCTTCTTCTACACCGTTCGGTGACGCGCCGTCTCGTCGCGGTGCTTGCGCAGGTAGGCCATGAACGGCGTGCCGCCGGTGCCCACGGCGGTCGGATTCGCACCGCCACTGGGCCGCTGCTGATGGATGTAGCGCGCCGCGTAGTCCAGGTGAGTCGAGCGGAACGACTCGAGCCAGCGCAGACAGTCGTCGTAGGCGGCGCGCAGGTCGGCGTCGGCCGAGGCCAGCACCGCCGCGCGCACGGACGGCGCACCTTCCAGCGCGGCCAGGAACTCGCGGTGGCCGCGCGGCATGTAGTCGCGCATCTCCGCCAGATAGGCGCGCAGCGGATCCTCCGCGTGAGTCACTCCGAGCGCGGCGTCGAGCGCGGGCACGATGCCGCTCTGCGCGCCGGTCTCGCCGCGGAAGCGCTGTGGCCGCCCGCCCAGTGCCGCCACGCCCTCGTAGACGACGCCCTCGGGCAGGAGCGGATGGTCCTTCCAGCCGTGGATGTACGGGCGTACGCGCTGGTAGTAGACGTAGGGGTCGCAGAGCTCGGGCATGCGGCCCAGGCTCTGGCAGAGTGACTCGAGCCCGAGCGCGAGCCCTTCCAGGCGAGCCGTGAGACCCGCGAGGTCGCCGCTGCCGGCGCTCGCGCAGGCCGGGCCCAGCTCGCGCAGCACGTGCGCCGCGCGCGCCTCGATCTCGAGGTGCACCAGGATGAACCAGTCCTCGTCCGCGCCGCCCAGGAAGTTCTGCAGGATCGCCAGATTGCCGAGCTCGAGCGGTCCGCTCGGGTCGAGCCGGCGCCAGTTGTCGAGGGCGTAGGAGGCGTAGGAGAGCACCGGCGGGCGCGCCAGCCGCTGCGCGACCGCGCACCACGGCACCGCCACGGCTGCGGGAATCACTGCCGACGGCTCCGCGCCGCCCCAGACGTAGGCGTGGCCGAAGTAGGACAAGAGCAGCATCGCGCGGCGCAGGGGGCCCTCGCCCGACAGGCGCGTCGGATCGATCACGGGCAGCTCGCAGAGCGCCCTGCGCACCCGGCCCGCGGTCAGGAGCTTGGGTAAGTCGGCGGCGATTTCGTCCCAGCGGCGAAACTCGGGCGGCAGCGCCTGGCAGGGATCCTGCTGGGGCAGGAAGCCGCGCTCGTGTGACAGCTCGAAGGCCTTGAGATCGCTCGGGTCACTCATGCTGAATCCTTCGGGACACGCGCACATGGGCTGGAGTGCTGCGTCTCCGGCGCGCGTCGGGGAGCCCGGGGCCGCCCGCCGGCGCACTCGGTCTTTGCGCCACGCGCGTGTACTCTTGCGCTCATGAATGCGCTCACGCGCTTTCGCAGCTGGCGGGCCGGCGCGGTCGCCGGGGACGGCGACCGCGTCACCCCGATCGCCGAGACCGTGCAGTGGGTGTCACTGGTCTACGGGGGCGCCTCGGGAGTCGCCGCGCTGGCAGTCGTGCTGGCGTTTCCGGCCTCGCCCTACGGTCTTTCGATCTCGCTCTCTTGTGTGGCGCTGAACCTCCTGGCGCTGGTGCTGGTGCGGCGTGACCACGCGCGCGCCGGCGCGTTCGTGCTGGTGGCGAGCTGCTTCGGCTCGATCCTGTTCGCGCTGGCGCTGCGCGGCGGTATCTCGATCCCGGCGCAGTCGGGGCTCGTGCTCGCGATCTGCTCGGCGGGCCTGTTGCTCGGGCGCCGGACGGCATTCGCGCTGGCCGCCATCTCCAGCGCGGCGGGCCCGCTCTTCCACGAGTGGCTGCCCTTGCCGGAGACTCCGCCCGAGGCGCACGCGATCTACTTGCCGGGGCTCTGGTTCCTGCAGACCGTGTTCTTCTTCAGCGCGGCCGCGTTGGTCTCGATCGCGGTCGCCCACGCCGAGCGCGCGCTCGGTCGCGCGCGGCGCAGCGAGACGCGCTTCCGGGCGCTGGCCGACAACATGCAGGACATCATCGTCGAGCTCGACGGGAATCGGATCAGCTACGCGAACTCCGAGTTCCTGCGCCGGCTCGAGATCGACTCACCCGCCGCGCTCGCACGCGTTCGGGTCGAGGACATGGTGTATCGAGACGACATGGCGCTGGTGGCGCGCGAGATGGCGCGCGTGCTGGAAGGCGGCGCCCCGGCGCGCTTCGACGTGCGCATCCACGATCCGCGCGGCGGGCTGCGCGTGGCCGAGGTGAGCGCCGGCGTGATCGTCGATCCCGACGGCAGGCGCCGGATAGTCACTCTGAGCCGCGACGTGACCGCGCAGAAGACCACCGAGGATGCGCTGCGCGACAGCGAGGAGCGCTACCGCATGCTGGCCGAGCATGCGCCGGACATGATCACCGAGTTCGATCCCGCCGGCCGGATGATCTACGCCAACCGCGCCGCGATCGACCACGGGATCAGCCCCGAGACCATGAAGGACGCGGTCTTCGGCAGCTGGAACCATCCCGAAGACCAGGCGGCGTGTCTCGAGGCGTTCGAGCAGGGCATGACCTACGGCCGAGTCGCGCGCGTGGTGCACCGCGTGCTGCTGAAGGACGGCAAATACCGCTGGGTCTCGTCGTCGGGCGCGCCCTTCCGCACCTCCAAGGGCGAGATGCGGCTGGTGGCGCAGAGCCGGGATCTCACCGAGGAGCTCGAGCTCCAGGAGCAGCTGCGCCAGGCGCAGAAGATGGAGGCGATCGGGCGGCTCGCGGGTGGCGTCGCACACGACTTCAACAATCTCCTGACCGTGATCGGCGGCTACGCCGACGTGCTCGCGAGCTCCACCGGCGACGCGCACATGCGCGAGGCGGCGCGCGAGATCGGAGCCGCGGCGGACCGCGCGGCGGGACTGACTCGCCAGCTGCTCGCGCTGTCGCGCCGCCAGCTCGCGAAATCGAAGATCGTCGATCTGAACGCGCAGATCCGCGGGCTCGAGCCGGTGCTGCGGCGCACGCTGCCGGAGAGCATCGAGCTCGAGCTGGTGCTCGACCCCGAGCTGCCGCGGGTCGAGGCCGATCCGTCCCGACTCGACCAGGTGCTCTTGAACCTGGCGCTGAACGCGCGCGACGCCATGCCCAGCCGTGGCCGCCTGCGCATCGAGACGCGCCGCGACGCGAGTCAGCGCAAGCTGTACCTCCTGGTCTCCGACACCGGCACCGGCATGACCGAAGACGTCCGCGAACGCGCCTTCGAGCCCTTCTTCACTACCAAGGCCGCGGGCGAGGGCACCGGACTCGGTCTCTCGACGACTTACGGCATCGTGCAGCAGGCGGGCTGCTCGATCGCGCTCGACAGCGCGCCCGGCTGCGGTACGCGCGTCTCGATCGAGCTGCCGGCGGCGGCGCCGGGAAGCCTGCCGGCCGAGCTCGAGAACGGTCGCGTGACGGCCGCCGTGGCTCGGGGTGCCGGCGTGCTCCTGGTCGAAGACGATCCGGCCGTGCGGCGTCTGCTCACCGTGTTGCTGGAGGGCTCGGGCTACCGCGTGCTGGCGGCGTCGAGCGGCGACGAGGCGCTGCGGCTCGCGGACGCGGGCCCGCTGCCCGTCGACCTGGTGCTCAGCGACTTCGTGCTGCCGGGCATCTCCGGGGTCGAAGTCTGCGTCGAGCTGCGCCGCCGTCATCCCGAGCTGCGCTTCGTGGTGATGACCGGTTACGCCGAGATCCCACCCGCCGGCGCCGCGGCGCTGCCCGAGGGCGCCGAGCTCCTGGGCAAGCCGTTCACGCGCGAGCAGCTCGAGGACACGCTGGCGCGCCAGCTCGCCGCCAGCTCGTGAGGTCCGCTTCATGCCGTCGCTGACTCGGGTCCAGGCCGTTTGCGCCATCTTCTCGCTCTGTCTCGCCGCGCCGGACGCCGGCGCACGCGTGATCGAGGTGGGAGCCGGTGAGTCGATCCAGGCTGCGGTCGACCGCGCCGAGCCCGGCGACACGGTCTCGGTGGGCGCGGGGACTTACTCGGGCGAGGGCGGACTCGCGCTCGTGCACGTGCGCACCGCGGGCCTCCGGCTGCAGGCCACGCGCTCGGCGCTGCTCGACGCGCGCGGCTACACCTACGGAGTCCTGGTCGGCGACGACGGACCGGTCGGCCCCGATGGCTGCGCGCCGATCAGCGTGCGCGGCTTCGCGCTGTCGGGGTTCACGGTGAAGAGCGCCGGCCACGCCGGGCTGCGGCTGGTCGGCGTCGACGGCTTCTCGGTGCGCGACGGCGCGCTGCTCGACGACGGCGGATCGGGCGTGGCGCCGCGCTGCTCGGCGCACGGGCTGGTCTCGGGGCTGTTCGCCTCGGGACACCGCGGCGCGGCCGTGTATCTCGCGGACTCCGACCACGTGGTGATCGAGGAGAACGCGATGACGCAGAACGGAATCGGCGTGCTGGTCGAGAACTCGACCTTCGCGGTGCTGCGCCACAACCAGATCTTCGGCAACTCCGCTGGGATCGCGCTCTGGGTCCAGCCGCAGCTGCCGCTGCCGCTCACCGACCACGTGCGCATCGCCGAGAACGCGATCGTGCAGAACGACCTGCCCAACGGCGTGGCGGCCGACGGCGCCGATTCGCTGGGCGCCGTGCCGAGCGGGGCGGGCATCTTGAACGCGGGCGCCGATCACGTGACGATCGAGCGCAACGTGATCCTGGGCAATGACTCGTTCGGCGTGGCGACGGTCGGGAGTCCGTTCGCGCCCGCCGACCCGCGCATCGATCCGTTCCCCGACGACCAGCGCGTGGCGCGCAACGTGATCCTGTTGAACGGCCACAGCCCCGATCCCGAGCGCGCCAGTCCGCCCGGGGCCGACATCGTGTTCGCGCCCAGCGTGATCGACTTCCAGACGCGCCAGGTGCTGACTCCCGACCCCGACTCGAGCGACGACTGCTTCGGTGACAACCGCTTCTTCACCGAGTATCCGACCGGAGTCACGAGCGAGCTGCCCTGCCCGTGAAGCCCGCCGTCGGCATCCTGGCGAATCCGCTCTCGGGCCGCGACGTGCGCCGCGTCGCCGCGCGCGCCGACACCTCCACTACCCAGAGCAAGCGCAACCAGGTGGCGCGGATCGCGATCGGCGCGGTCGCCGGCGGAGCGAAGCGGGTGCTGGTGCTGCGCGAGCCGTTTCGCGTGTCCAGCTCGGCGATCGAGAACCTGGTGCTCGACGCCGAGCTCGAGTCACTCGACGTCGCCGCCAAGCTCGACGCGGGCGACAGCGCACGCGCCGCGCTCGCCATGCGCGACGCCGGCTGCGGCGCGATCGTGGTGCTGGGCGGCGACGGCACGAATCGCGCGGTCGCGCGCGTCTGGCCCGACGCGCCGCTGGTGCCGCTCTCGACCGGCACGAACAACGTGTTTCCGCGCATGGTCGAGCCCACGATCGCGGGCGCGGCCGCGGGCCTGGTCGCATCGGGCGCGCTCAAGCTCGAGGAAGTGAGTCGCCGAGCCAAATGCGTGCGGGTGGAGATCGAGGGCGAGCCCGACGACTTCGCGCTGGTCGATGCCGCGTTCCTGGTCGACGACTCGGTCGGCAACCTCTTGCCGTTCGAGCCCGCGAAGCTGCGCGCGCTGGTGCTGGCGCGCGCGGAGCCGTCGGCGCTGGGCATGTCGCCGATCGGCGGCCTGTTGCAGCCGGTCGGCGCGCACGAAGACGCGGGCCTGGTGGTGACTTGCGTCGCGCCCGGCAGCCGCGGCCGCGCCTTGCTCGCGCCGGTCTCCGCGGGCCTCTACCGCAGCGTGAACGTCGCGAGTCACCGCCGGATCGAGCTGGGCGAGCCGGTCGCGCTGCGCGGCCCCGGCATCCTCGCCTTCGACGGCGACCGCGAGCGCAAGCTCGCCGACGGCCAGCGCGCGCGCGTCTGCGTGCGCCGCGACGGGCCGTGGGTGATCGACGTCGAGCTCGCGCTACGGCTCGCCGCGGAGCGCGGGGCGTTCCTCGACCGCAGCGGCTGGCGCGACGCCTACGACGAGCACTGACGGCTAGCGATCGCCCCGCGCCATGCTGCGCAGAAAGGCGTCCAGGTCCTGACCCTGCCGCTCGAGCGAGGTCAGCCAGTGTTGGGCCTTGGTCGGGTCACCCGCGGTCACGTTCAGCGCGCGCACGCACACGCGCGTGAGCGCGGCGGGATCGGCGTCGTGATCGAGATCGATCACGTTGAGACAGCACGAGTCCTGCTCCATGCGCGGCATGCTGCCCAGCGGCGCGCCGAGCGCCCAGGCCAGGATCACGCGGTTCACCGCGCCGTGGCCCACGATCAGCATCCGTTCCCAGTCCGGCTGCGCGACCAGCTTCTCGAACGCACCCATCACGCGCTGCTCGAGCTCGATGAAGCTCTCGCCGTGCAGGAAGCGGCCCTCGGGCTTGGCCGCCTCGAGCAGTGAGTGGGCGACGTCCCGCGCCAGCGTCGGCGGCGCCGCAGACACTCCGCCGCCGCGCCCGCCGCCGCGCACCTCCTCGAGCTCGGGCACGCGTTCGAGCGGGAGGCGCTTGTCGTGCAGCACGAGCTCTGCGGTCTCGACCGTGCGCGGCAGCCCCGAACAGGCCGCGCGATCGAAGTGAGTCGGCCCGAGCAGTGCGCCCATCGCCGCGGCTTCGCGCCGGCCGTGCGCGGTGAGAGGCACCTGCCGGGGATCCCGGGTCATCCGGCCGTCCGCGTCCATGTAGGCGGCTTCCGCGTGGCGCATCAGGTAGATGCGGCGCCGCGTGCCGCTTTCGAAGGGAAGATCCACGCGGCCTATTGTACGCGGTCGCCCCCGGTCGGCGTCACGGCCTCGAGCTGCCGCATCAGCCGGTCGGGATCGACCGGCTTCACGAAATGGTCATCGAAGCCGGCCTCGCGCGTGCGCCGCCGGTCGTCGTCCTGGCCGTAGCCGGTGATCGCCACGATGTGGGCCTTGTCGAGGCCCTGACGGCGCAGCTGGCGACACACTTCGAAGCCGTCGAGGCCCGGCAGGCCCAGGTCGAGCAGCACGATCTGCGGCTGCGTGCGCTGCGCGGCCTCGAGCGCCGCGAAGCCGTCGTGACACACGCTCGCGTCGTAGCCGCGCATCCCGAGCACCATCGCCAGGCTCTCGGCGGCGTCGCGATTGTCGTCGACGATCAGCACGCGCAGCGGTCTCACCAAGCCGGCCTCGGGGGCGCTCGGTGACTCGCGCTCGGCAGCGGCCTGGTCCGCCGTAGAGCAGGGCAGACGCACCACGAACTCACTGCCGTGCCCGCGCCCGCGGCTGGCGGCCGAAATCGTGCCGCCGTGCAATTCGACCAGGTTCTTGACCAGGGAGAGGCCGATGCCGAGGCCGCCCTCCGAGCGGTCCACGCTGCGCTCGACCTGTGCGAACAGGTCGAACACCTTGCCCAGCATCTCGGTCGGAATGCCCACGCCGCGGTCGCGCACGCGAATCACTGCCTGGTCGCCCTCGCGCGCCACGCCGAGCGCGATCTCACCGCGCTCTTCCTGGAACTTCGCGGCGTTGTTCAAGAGGTTCGACACCACCTGCGTGAGTCGCACCAGGTCGCCCTGCACGCGCACCGGCTCGTCGGGCAGCGAGAGCTGCAGCCGGTGGCGGCGCAGGTCGATCACGGGCCGGCTGGTCTCGACCGCGCCGGCCACGACCGTGGCCAGGTCGAGCGGCTCGAGCTGCAGCTGGATCTTACCGCGCGTGATGCGCGAGACGTCGAGCAGGTCGTCGACCAGGCGCGTGAGCTGCTCGACCTGGCGTTCGATCACGTCGCGGCCCCACTCGCTCGCCGCGTCGCTGTGACCGGATTGTCGCAGCAGCTTCACCGTATTCCGGATCGGCGCGAGCGGGTTGCGCAGCTCGTGGGCCAGCATCGCCAGGAACTCGTCCTTGCGGCGGTCGGCCTCGCGCAGGCCCTCCTCGGCGCGCCGGCGCTCCTCGATGTCGGTGCAGGTGCCCACCCACTTGTCGACCGCGCCCGTGGCATCGGGCACCGGCTCGCCGGTGAGTCGGAACCAGCGGTACGCGCCGTCGCCGCGGCGCAGCCGCACCTCGATGTCGAGCGCGTACTCGCCCGCGGAGCCGATCGCCTTGTGCCACTCGGACAGCACGAAGTTGCGGTCGTCGGGATGGAAGTGACTCAGCCAGCGGTCGCCGAGTGATTCCTCGGAGCTGGCGCCGGTGTAGTCGAACCAGCGCCGGCTGTGATAGGTGGCGTTGCCCTGCGCGTCGGACTCCCAGACCAGGTGCGGCATGCGCTCGGCCAGCGAGCGGAAGCGCTCTTCGCTCTCGCGCAGGCGCGTCGCCGAGGCCTCGAGCGCCTGCGTGCGCTCTTCCACGCGCCGCTCGAGCTCCGCGTTCCAGCGCGTGAGTCGGTTGGTCTTGCGGTGCAGGTCGGCGAGCACGCGGATCTTGGCCCGCAGCACCTGCGGCACCACCGGCACCTGCAGATAGTCGACCGCGCCGGTCTCGTAGCCCTTGAGCCGATCGATGTCCGACAGGTGCACCGCGGACACGAAGATGATCGCAGTCTTCTGGCAGCGCGGGTGCTGGCGGATCATGCTGGCCAGCTCGAAGCCGTCGACGTCGGGCATGGATACGTCCATGACCACGATCGCGACGTCCTCGCGCAGCAGATGGGCCAGCGCGGTGCGCGCCGAGGTCGCCTTGATCAGGTTCTCGCCGAGCTCGGCCAGGATCGTCTCGTAGGTGAGCAGCTTGCCCGGCTGATCGTCGACCAGCAGGATGTTCAGGCGATCGTCGGCGTCGCCGAGCGTGGGCTCGGGCTCCGTCAACGGTGCAGCCAGAGACGCAGCGCCGAGAGCAGCTGGTCGGTGTTCACCGGCTTGGCGAGATAGTCGGAGGCGCCGGCCTCGAGACACTTCTCGCGGTCGCCCTTCATCGCCTTGGCGGTCAGCGCGATGATCGGCAGGCGCCGGAACTGCGGCAGCTCGCGGATCAGCGCAATCGTCTGGTAGCCGTCCATCTCGGGCATCATGATGTCCATCAGCACGATCGCGACCTCGGGCTTGGCTTCGAGCAGCTCGATCGCCTCGCGTCCGGTCGTGGCCGTCTGCACCACCATGCCGCGCCGCTCGAGCACGCTCGACAGCGCGAAGATGTTGCGCACGTCGTCGTCGACCACGAGCACGTGCTTGCCCATCAGGTGCTCGTCCGAGCTGTGCAGCCGCTCGAGCATGGCCTGCTTCTCGGGCGGCAGGTCCGACACTACGCGGTGCAGGAACAGCGCGGTCTCGTCGAGCAGGCGCTCGGGTGACTCCACGCCCTTCACCACGATGCTGCGAGCCATGCTCTGGAGCTGCATCTCCTCGTCGTGAGACAGCTCCTTGCCGGTGAACACGACCACCGGCAGGTCGGAGAGCTGCGGGTCGTCGCGCATCGCCTCGAGCACCTCGAAGCCGCTCATGTCGGGCAGGCGCAGGTCGAGCACGACGCAGTCGGGCGGCAGCTCGCGCATGTCGGCGAGCGCCTCCTCGCCCGAGCTCGCGACCGCGATGTCGATGTCCTGGTGACCCAGGAGCAGCTCGATGCTGGTGCGCTCGGTGGCGTCGTCCTCCACCACCAGCAGCCGCTTGCGCCGCGGCTCGGCGAACTCCTTGATCCGCGCCAGCGCCGCGATCAGTCCGTCGGTGGTGGTCGGCTTGGTCACGAACGAGAACGCGCCGCGCGCCAGGCCGTGCTGGCGGTCCTCGTCGAGCGTCACGATCTGCACCGGGATGTGTCTCGCCGTGGGATCGCGCTTCAGATGCGAGAGCACGGTCCAGCCCAGCATGTCGGGCAGGAACACGTCGAGTGACACAGCCGAGGGCTGGTACTCGCGCACCAGCGCGAGCGCATCCGCGCCGCGCATCGCCACCAGCACCTTGAAGCCCTTGTCGCGAGCCAGGTCGGCCATGATCCGGGCGTAGTGCGGATCGTCCTCGACGATCAGCATCACGGTGTCTCCCGGCTCGAGCTGCTCGCGGTCGTCCGGGACGGCTTCGGTCGGGCGGTCGGCGGGACGCAGCGCGGGGAAGGAAGAGCGCTGTTGCCCGCCGAAGCCGTCGTTGGGGCCTGGGCTCGCGAGCGGCGAGCCCGCGAACTTGAGTGGCAGATACAGGGTGAACGTCGAGCCGGTGCCCGGCACGCTGCGCAGGTGGATCTCGCCGCCGAGCAGCGACGCCAGCTCGCGGCTGATCGCGAGGCCCAGGCCGGTGCCGCCGTACTTGCGGCTGGTGCTGGCGTCGGCCTGCTGGAACGCTTCGAAGATGATGCGCTGCTTATCGGGCGAGATGCCGATGCCGGTGTCCGAGACCTCGAATGCGACCACCGTGCCCGCGGTCGACAGCACGGGGTGGTCGAGTGAGTAGCCGGCGCCGGCGGCCGCGACCGAGAGCCGGACGCCGCCGCGCTCGGTGAACTTGAACGCGTTCGAGAGCAGGTTCTTCAGCACCTGCTGCAGGCGCTTCGAGTCGGTGAGGATGGTGCGGCCGACGCCCGGGTCGAGGTGCACGTCGAACGAGAGGTTCCGCGCCTCGGCCTCGTGGCGGAACATGCGCGAGACGACCTCGATCAGGTTCACGAACGGGATGTCTTCCGCCTCGACGGTGACCGTGCCGGACTCGATCTTGGTCAGGTCGAGGATGTCGCTGATCAGCGTGAGCAGGTCGGTGCCGGCGCCGTGGATGGTGCGCGCGAACTCGACCTGCTTTGGCGACAGGTTGCCCTCGGGGTTGTCGCCGAGCTGCTGGCCCAGGATCAGGATCGAGTTCAGCGGCGTGCGCAGCTCGTGCGACATGTTCGCGAGGAACTCGGACTTGTACTTCGAGGTGAGCGCCAGCTCGCTGGCCTTTTCCTCGAGCGCGCGCCGGGCTTGCTCGATCTCCTGGTTCTTGCGCTCGACCTCGATGTTCTGCTCGGCGAGCTGCTGCGCCTTCTGCGCCAGCTGCTCGTTGGTCTGCTGCAGCTCCTTCTGTTGCGCCTGCAGCTCGGCGGCCAGCGTCTGTGACTGCTTGAGCAGCGCCTCGGTCTGCATCGTGGCCTCGATCGAGTTCAGCACGATGCCCAGGTTGGCGGTCATCTGCTCCAGGAAAGCCAGGTGCGAGTCACTGAAGGAGCTGAGCGAGGCCAGCTCGATCACCGCCTTCACGTCGTTCTCGAACAGGACGGGCAGCACGATCAAGTTGCGCGGCACGGCCGAGAACAGGCTCGAGCGGATCGGCGTCACGTTCTGGGGCAGCTCTGCGAGCAACAGGCTGCGCTTGTCGGCCGCGCACTGACCCACCAGGCCCTCGCCGATCTGCAACACGTTGGAGTGACCGTCGGCGGAGTCGTCCGCGTAGGAGGCGAGCAGCTTCAGCCGCTGCTCGTCGCTCTCCATCTGGTAGATCACGCCCTGGTGTGCGCTCACCAGCGGCGCCAGGAACGAGAGCAGCATGCGGCCCACGGTGGCCAGGTCGCGCTGGCCCTGGAGCATGTTGGTCACGCTGGCGAGGCTCGTCTTCAGCCAGTCCTGCTCCGTGTTGCGGTCGGTCGTGAGCCGCAGGTTGTCGATCATGGTGTTGATGTAGTCCTTGAGCTCGGCGACTTCGCCGCGCGCCTCGACCGCGATCGAACGCGTGAGATCGCCCTTGGTGACCGCCGTGGAGACCTCGGCGATCGCGCGCACCTGCGTGGTCAGGTTCGCGGCCAACAGGTTCACGTTGCCGGTGAGGTCCTTCCACGTGCCCGAGGCGCCGGGCACGTTGGCCTGGCCGCCGAGCCGGCCGTCGACGCCGACCTCGCGCGCCACGGTGGTGACTTGCTGCGCGAAGGTCGCGAGCGTGTCGGTCATGCTGTTGATGGTGTCGGCGAGCGCGGCGACCTCGCCCTTCGACTTGACCGACAGCTTCTGAGTCAGGTCGCCCTCGGCGACCGCGGTCACGACCTTCACGATGCCGCGCACCTGCTCGGTCAGGTTCGCGGCCATGACGTTCACCGTGTCGGTGAGGTCCTTCCAGGTGCCCGCGACGCCGGGCACCTGCGCCTGGCCGCCGAGCTTGCCCTCGGTGCCGACTTCGCGCGCCACGCGAGTCACCTCGCTCGCGAACGCGTTCAGCTGGTCGAGCATGGTATTGAAGGTGTTGGTGAGCTCGAGGATCTCGCCGCGCACGTCGACGGTGATCTTGCGCGACAGGTCGCCGCGCGCGACGGCGGTGGTGACTTCGGCGATGTTGCGCACCTGGCTGGTCAGGTTGCCGGCCATGGCGTTGACCGAGTCGGTGAGGTCCTTCCAGGTGCCGGCGACGCCGGGCACGACGGCCTGGCCGCCGAGCCGGCCCTCGGTGCCGACCTCGCGCGCCACGCGAGTCACTTCCGATGCGAACGAGCGCAGCTGGTCCACCATGGTGTTGATGGCTTCTTTGAGCAGCAGGATCTCGCCGCGCACGTCGACGGTGATCTTGCGCGACAGGTCGCCGTTGGCGACCGCGATCGTGACCTCGGCGATGTTGCGCACCTGGCCGGTCAGGTTCGAGGCCATCGAATTCACGCTCTCGGTCAGGTCCTTCCACACGCCCGACACGCCGGGCGCGTGCGCCTGTCCGCCGAGCTTGCCGTCGGTGCCCACCTCGCGCGCCACGCGAGTCACTTCAGAGGTGAACACGCCGAGCTGCTTGATCATGGTGTTCACGATCGTGGCCGAGCGCAGGAAGTCGCCCTCGAGCAGGCGGCCGTCGACCTCGACGTCGACGGTCTGCAACAGGTTGCCCTGCGCGACCGCCGAGATCGCGCGAGTCACCTCCGAGGTCGGCCGCACCAGGTCGTCGATCAGCGTGTTGCACGACTGCTGCATCGCCGCCCAGGCGCCGCGCGTGCGCGTCACGCGCATGCGCTGGCGGGTCTTGCCCTCGCGTCCCACCACCTGGCCCACGCGCGCGAGCTCGCTCGCCAGGTCCTGGTTGAGCGCCACGATCTCGTTGAAGCGGTCCGCGATCTTGCCCTCGATGCCGGTCCAGTCGTTGGGCAGGCGCGCGGAGAAGTCTCCGTCCCGCACGGCATCCAGCGCGCGCAGGAGCTCGCGCATGTCGGGGGGTGATGCGTGCGGGACGGTCCCGTTGCTTGCGCCGTCGCCATTGCGGCGCTTCTTGCGGGGGGTCGGGGCGGTAGTCGGAGTCGCGGACGAGCTAGCCATCTCTGCTCCCCTGCCCGGGCCGTGGACGTTGAGGGTGGATCCAAGCAAGGCGGGGAGCAGAGATGGGCAAACGCAATACGGGCCCCATGAGAAAATCTCGGAAACCCGTTTGTAGAATTCCCAACGCCAACGCAGGCCCCACCGCTTCAACGGGCGCGCGGCGCCCGCGGCGGAGCGCTAGTGCGAGGTTCGGACCATGCGCCTCTTCATCGCCCGGGGGCGCGCTCGGGCCATCCGGCCACGATCCGAAGCTCGCTATGGACTACTTCACAGTGCGCCCGGCAGGCCTGTCCTAGGGTGCGCCAGATGACGAACTTCCAAGGCCTGGATGCGGAGCACGCGCGCAGCTTCACCGACCTCTGGCTGCCGGCGTGGACGGGCAACCGGCCCGAGCTGCTGGTCTCGTACTACACCGACGACGCGTTCTACGCCGACCCCGGCATCTGGCCCGGCGTGCGCGGCAAGCCGGCCTTGCTCGAGTACTTCACGAAGCTCTTGCGGCGCTTCCCCGACTGGCAGTGGACGCAGCGCGGCTCGCAGCCGCTGAAGGACGGCTTTCTGAACGGCTGGCACGCGCGCATCCCGGTGGGCAAGGAAGTGGTCGAGATCGACGGCGTGTGCAGCGTCCAGCTCCGCGCCGGGCGCATCTACCGCAACGTGGTCTACTTCGACCGCACGTCGCTCCTGGCCGCGCTCGCGCGACGCAAGTAGCCGATCGGCCAAGCCGATGACCTCCGTCGGGACCGCAAGCGCGCTTGCGCGCGCCGGGAGATGTTCATGGCGGAAGTGTCGCTCTTCAAGGTCGACAAGGTGATCGAGTGCGTCCACTACCCCGGTCCGCGCGCGGTGGTCGCGCACTGGGAGTCACTCTGCTCGCCGGAATGCACCGGCGCGATCGAGCGCGGGATCGTCGAGTGCGGCCGTCTGGGCGCGAAGTCGTGGATCGTCGACCTGACCCGAAACCCCGGCGTGCCGTCTCAGGAGTCACTGCGCTGGATGGAGACGCGCGGCGTGCACCTGTGCAAGAAGCACGGCGTGGTCGCGGTCATCAACGTGCACGGCGACAGCGCGCTGGCGTCGATGGGCTCGAAGCGCTGGAGCAAGGGCGCGAGCGAGGGCGGTCTCTCGACCTACGATTGCAAGTCGCTGGCGGACGCGATCGAGCTCGCGCTCGAGGTCGCCAACGGCAAGGCCGCCTGATGGCGCACGGCTTCACGCTGTTCAGCGTCCCGCGCGCGGTCACCGTGACTCATCATCCCGAGGCGCACGCCTGCATGGCGACCTGGAGCGCACTATCGGCGCCCTGCTTCCGCGAGGCCGTGACGCGCGGCCTGACCGAGTGCGGCCGGCTGCACGCCCGCTCGTGGATCGTGAACCTGACCGGCGAGAACCCGGGCGTTCCGACCCAGGCCGACCTCAAGTGGATCGAGACCGACTGCATCGAGCTCGCCAAGCAGAACGGGATCCTGGCCGTGATCAACGTGCTCGGTGCGAGCGCCGTGGCCACGATGGGTGCCAAGCGCTGGAGCAAGCTCGTGAGCGCGGGCGGACTCACGACTTATGACTGCTCGTCAGTGACTGACGCGATGGCCCTGGCCAAGGAAATCGCGGAGGGCAAGGCCGAATAGGCGCTTGGCCAGAAATGGCCAAGCCGAGAGCGCCGGCATGGCCCGCGCGCCACTCACTCTTTCCGCTTGACACTCCCAAGGTGAGTCCGGTGTCATACTCCCGTCATCTTCGGGAGTGGGTTCATCGTGTCGAGCCGCGAGGCGCTCTTCGTCGACGTGGGAGTCGAGCACGCCGCCGCTCTGGCGGGCTGGTGCGCGCGCAGCGGCTTGCGCGTGGTCGAGGCGAAACCCGAGGCAGTGACTGCGCTCGACCGGCGGGCGCTCGCGGTCGTGGTGGTCGAGCTCGTGGCGGCGCGCGAGGCGTCGTTCGAGTGGCTGCGCGGCATTGCCAAGGGTATGCGCGGGGTGCCGATCGTGGTGCTGGGCCGCGGCCTGACCGGAGAGCTCGGGCACCGGCTGGCGCGCATGGGCGTGGTCGAAGTGGTCGATTTGCCGGCCGCGCCCATGAGCCTGTGCGCGCGGGTGGGGCAGCACGTGCTCGACCCGGGCGCCTCCCCGGTACTGACTCAGCTGGTCGGCCAGAGCCTGCCGACGCGCCAGCTCCGGCAGGCGATCCAGGAAGCGGGCCGGGTCGACTCCAAGGTGCTGCTGCAGGGCGAAACCGGCACCGGCAAGGGCCTGGTCGCTCGGCTCATCCACGAGCATTCCCACCGCCGCGCGGAGCCGTTCGTTCACGTCGACTGCGCGGCGCTCTCGCCCACGCTGATCGAGAGCGAGCTGTTCGGGCACGAGAAGAACGCGTTCACGGGCGCGGCGGCGCTGCGCCGCGGGCGCTTCGAGGTAGCCGGTCGGGGAACGATCTTCCTCGACGAGATCGGCGACCTGGACGGGCCGCTGCAGTCGAAGCTCTTGCGCGTGCTCGAGGATCGGCTGTTCGAGCGCGTGGGCGGGAGTCAGTCGATTCCGATGACCGCGCGCGTGATCGCCGCGACCTGTCACGACCTGGTCGGGCTGGTCCGCGCCGGCCGCTTCCGTGCCGATCTGTTCTTCAGGCTGAACGTGATCGAGATCGTGGTGCCGCCGCTGCGCCACCGGCTCGACGACATCCCCGCGCTGACTGCCGCCGGGGTGGAGCGCTTCGCCGAGAGCATCGGGATTCCGTCGCCTGAGATCGACGACTCGTTCTACGAACGGCTCTGCCAGCACACCTGGCCCGGAAACGTGCGCGAGCTCTTGAACGTGATCGAGCGCGTCTTGGCGCGCGGGCCGGTGCGCGAGCTCATGGCCGAGGACCTCGACGGGCTGATCGTCGAAGTGCCGCCCCCCGGGCCGATCGGGCCGAGCGCGCTGCCTGCGACCGCGGGCGGCGTCGCCGATGCGGCCGGGCGCGAGAAGGCGCCGTTTCGCACCGCCGAGGACGCACCCGACCTCACCCTGGAAGAGCGGCTCGACGCCGAGCGCATCGCCACGGCGCTCCACGCCACGGGCGGCAACGTGTCGCGAGTCTCTCGCCGGCTCGAGCTGGCACGCGGCACGCTGCGCCACCGCATTCGCAAGTACCGCCTGGAGTATCTGATCCAGAAGGACTAGCCGAGCCGGTCAAATTCGATCAAGACGGCCGCGCGCGGCCCCCGTACCCTGTCTCCATGACCGACGCCGCCGTCCAGCCGCGCTTCCTGCGCGGCGTTGCCTACATCGAAGCGCGCCTGCTCGGGCCGGTGTCGCTGGCCGGCGCGGCCGAGCAGGCCGGCTTCTCCGCGCCGCACTTCTCGCGCCTGTTCCGGGCGCTCGTCGGTGAGCCGTTCGGCGCCTATCTGCGGCGCCGGCGCATGACCGTGGCCGCCGAGCGCATCCGGGCCGAGGGCGGGAAGCTGCGGCTGGTCGAGCTCGCGCTCGAATGCGGCTACGACTCACAAGAGGCGTTCACGCGCGCCTTCAAGCGCACCTTCGGCCGCCCGCCGGGCGAGTTCCGCGCCGAGCCGCAGCAGTGGAGCAAGTCGTTCCGAAAGCCGATCGACGCCGCAGAGCTTCTGCACCTGCGCGAGAGACTGGTGCCCGAGCCCGCGATCGAGGAGCTCGAAGCCACGACGGTGGTCGGCGCGCGCGAGCGGATCGACGAGGACTCGACCGATCGCATCCCGGCGATCTGGGCCCGCTTCATGGAGCTCTTGCCGCGCATCGCGCACGCCGCGAGTGACTCGTGTCTCGGGATCTCCAGCAACCCCCACCCGATCGAGGGCAGCTTCGACTACCTGGCGGGCCTGCCGGTCGCGCGCGTCGACCGGCTGCCGGCGGGCGCGGTGGCCGAAGTGCTGCCCGCGGGGACTTACGCGAGCTTCCGACACGTGGTGCGCGAGCTCCCGCTGCACCTGGAGCTGGCTCCCACCTACCGCTGGATCTTCGGCACCTGGCTGCCGTCGTCGCGCTGGGAGTACGGCGCGGGCGCCGACTTCGAGCGCTACCCGCCCGGCTTCGTGCCGGCGCCCGGCGCGACGCTCGAGATCGTTCTGCCGATGTTGCCGCGAGCCTGAGGAGTCGAGATGAGGATCGTGCACTGGGAAGAGAGTCCGGCCGAAGACGCGAGTGACTGGCCGACCGTCGCGCCCGAAGCCGTCGGGCTGTCGGGCGGCGCGCTCGAGGCTCTGGCGCAGCGCATCCGCCCGGGCGAGCTCGAGAACGTCCACTCGTTGCTCGTGCTGCGCGGCGGCAAGCTCGCGTTCGAGCGCTATTTCGCCGGCCAGGACGCGCGCTGGGGGGAAGCGTCCGGGCCGGCTTCGTTCGATCGCGACACACTCCACGACGTGCGCTCGGTGAGCAAGTCGGTGGTCAGCGCGCTGGTGGGCATCGCCCATGGCGAGGGCCTCTTGCCCGACCTCGATGCGCCGATTGCGAGCTTCTTCCCCGAGCAGGCCAGGGGTTGCGAAGCCGAGCTCGCGGGCCGCACGCTCCGTCACGCGCTCACCATGTCGGCAGGTCTCTCGTGGGACGAGCTCACCCACCCGTACTGGGACCCGCGCAACGACGAGCACGCGCTCTGGCTCGCCGCCGACCCGCTCGCGTTCGCGCTCTCGCGCAAGCCGGTGGCCCCACCCGGCGCGAGATTCGCCTACAACGGCGGCATGCCGCTGATCCTGGCGCAGGCGATCGAGCGCGAGAGCGGCATCCCGTTCGACCGCTATGCGATCGAGAGGCTGTGGCGGCCGCTCGGAGTGACTCGCGCGGAGTGGGTCCAGCACCCGTCGGGCACGATCGTGTCGCCGTCGGGCCTGCGTCTCACGCCGCGCGACATGGCGCGCTTCGGCCAGATGATGCTCGACGGCGGCCGTTTCGCCGGCCGGCAGATCGTGCCCGAGCGCTACGTCCGGGCGGCGCTCGCGCCCCAGATCGCGCTCGGGGGCAACTTCGGCGGGGCGAGCCACTACGGCTACCTGTGGTGGATCGCACAATTTCCAGTGGCCTCGGGCAACGGCGGGCAGCGCGTCGTCCTGGACGCCGCCACCGGCACGTTGCTGGTGGTCACCGCCGGTCTCTACGACTCACCCAGGCAGGGCGAGGCGCCGATCCAGGTCCTGGCGGGAGTGTTCGCCGCGTTTCGTTGAATCGGCGTGTGACGCGCGTGCTAGGTTTAACCTGCCGATGGCGTCGCGCTCCCCTGCCCCAGGACGTGCAACCTCGCTGACCTACGGCTATGTCGTGGCGCTGGCGGCGACCGCGCTCGCGCTCTGCGCGCGCGCCGGCCTCGACGGCTGGCTGGGTCCGAGCTTTCCGTTCATCACGCTCTACGGCGGCGTCGCGGCCGTGGTCTGGTTCGGCGGCTGGCGCCCGGCGCTGCTCTCGGCGCTCGTCGGCGGCGCGCTCGCGAGTTACTTCTGGGTCGAGCCGCGACACACCTGGGCCTTCGCCGCCGCCGGCTCCTGGATCGCGCTCGCGGTGTACGCCTTCAACTGCTCGCTGATCGCTGGCTTCGGTCACCTGATGCAGCGCGCGCAGCAACAGGCGCGCGAGCAGCGCGAGCTCGTGCGCATCACGCTGGCGAGCATCGGCGACGCGGTGATCTCGACCGACCCGTCCGGACGGATCCTCTCGCTGAACGCGGTGGCCGAATCACTCACCGGCTGGTCCCAGGCCGAGGCCGCGGGCCAGCCGCTCGAGGCGGTATTTCGCATCGTCAACGAAGAGACGCGGCAGACGGTTCCGAATCCCGTGCTGCGCGCGCTGCGCGAGGGCACGGTCGTCGGCCTGGCGAATCACACGCTGCTGATCCGACGCGACGGCAGCGAGCTCCAGATCGACGACAGCGCGGCCCCGATCCGCGGCGCGGATGGCAAGGTCGAGGGCTGCGTGCTGGTGTTCCGCGACATCAGCGCGCGCCGCGGCGCCGAGCGGCACACCGAGCAGCAGCTCGACGCGGCGCGCTTCCTGGCCGCGATCGTCACTTCGTCCGATGACGCGATCGTCAGCAAGTCACTCGACGGCGTGATCCGGAGCTGGAACGCCGGCGCCGAGCGCCTGTTCGGCTACACCGCCGAGCAGGCGGTGGGCCGGCACATCTCGCTGATCATTCCCGCCGAGCGGCTCGGCGAAGAAGACGAGATCTTGCGCCAGATGCGCGCCGGCCAGCGCATCGATCACTTCAACACGGTGCGGCGGCGCAGCGACGGCCGCGAAGTGCACGTCTCGCTGAGTGTCTCGCCGATCCGCGACGACCGCGGGCGCGTGCTGGGCGCCTCGAAGATCGCGCGCGACATCAGCGCGCAGAAGGAGAGCGAGGCGCGCGTCGCGCGGCTGATGGAGGAGCTGCGGCTCGCCGACCAGCGCAAGGACGAGTTCATCGCCATGCTGGCGCACGAGCTGCGCGGCCCGCTCGCGCCCGTGCGCAACTCACTCGAGATCCTGAAGCGCGGCGACGCCGACGCCAGCCTGCGCCGGCGGGCGCGCGTCATGCTGGACCGCCAGGTCGCGCAGATCGAACGCCTGGTCGACGACCTGCTCGACGTCGCGCGCATCACCCGCAACCGGCTCGAGCTGCGCACGCAGCGCGTCGAGCTGGGGCCGCTCTTGCAGCAGGCGGTCGATGCTGCACGCCCCAGCGCCGACGCCGCAAAGCACCAGATCGCGCTCGACGTGCCGTCCGAGTCATTGGTGGTGAACGGCGATCCGGTGCGGCTGGTGCAGGTCTTCGGGAACCTGTTGCACAACGCGAACAAGTACACCGACCCCGGCGGCCAGATCGACGTGCGCGCGAGCCGCCAGGGCAACCTGGCCGTGGTCTCGGTGCGCGACAACGGCATCGGCATCGAGCCCGACCTCCTGCCGCGCGTGTTCCAGATCTTCGCGCAGGTGGACCAGGGCTCCGAGCGCTCCCAGGGCGGGCTGGGCCTGGGACTCACGCTGGTGAAGCGCCTGGTCGAGATGCACGGCGGAGGCGTCGAGGCGGCGAGCGCCGGGCACGGCCTGGGCAGTGAGTTCGTGGTGAGGCTGCCGCTCGCGGCGCCGCTCGGTATCCCGGAGCCGGCCGAGCCGCCCCCTGACTCCGGGCGCGAGGTGACGCCGCGGCGCGTGCTGGTGGTCGACGACATGGAGGACAGCGCCGAGTCGCTCGCGATGCTGCTCCGGCTCGACGGGCACCAGGTTCACGTGGCCAACGACGGCCTCGCGGCGATCGAAGCCGCAGAGCGGCTCCAGCCGGACCTGATGCTGCTCGACCTGGGTCTGCCGTCACTCTCGGGCTACGAGGTCTGCCGCCAGATCCGGAAGCAGCCCTGGGGCCGCGAGATCCGGATCGTGGCGCTCACGGGCTGGGGTCAGGACGAGGATCGTCGCCAGACCCAGGAAGCCGGCTTCGACGCCCACCTGGTGAAGCCGATCGAGCCCCGCCAGCTCGCCGAGATCCTCCGCGATCCTCAGCGCTTCAAGCCCACGAACAGCTCGTAAGTCCCCGGCGGCAGCTCGGAGTGATCGAAGCCGACGTTGCGCGCGTCGAACCCGGCCAGGTCGAGCCAGCGCAGCCAGTCGGCGCGC
Organism: Myxococcota bacterium; assembly: GCA_035498875.1. Lineage (GTDB taxonomy): Bacteria > Myxococcota_A > UBA9160 > SZUA-336 > SZUA-336 > VGRW01. The sequence goes on along the minus strand of DATJZP010000008.1, from coordinate 22,015 downwards.
GCGAACAAGCCGTTCACGTGGCGGTCGTGCTCCAGGCGCAGCGAGCCGTCGCGCTCGCGCATCACCAGCACGTAGTCCACCACGTGGCTCGAGTCCGCCGGATCCGGATCCCAGCTCCACTCCAGGAAGCGCAGGCCGCGGCCGTCTGCGTCGCTGCCGCCGTGATCGGTCTTGGGCTCGAAGGTCTCGCGCAGGTGGTCGGGCGCGAACAGCGCCACGCCGCCGCGCCGGCAGTGCGCGTGCGCGGTCTCGAACACGCGCCGCAGGTCGGACTCATGGGTCATGTAGGCGATCGCATCGTGAACGAGCACGCCGTCGAACTCGCGCCCGAGTCGGACGCTGCGCATGTCGCCCTGTTGGTGGGCGCACTCCGGGTTCAGCGCGCGACTCACCTCGAGCATGGCCGGCGAGAGATCGACCAGCGTGAGCTCGAAGTGGTGTTTCAGGAACGAGGCGTTGTTGCCGCCGCCGCTGCCCAGCTCGAGCAGCGTGCGCAGCGGCGCGCGGGCGCTCGCGCACAGCGTCCTCCGATAGAACTCGGCCTCTTCCGCGTAGTCACTCGGTGGAGAGAGCAGCGGCCACCAGCGTGCGAGCTCGCCGTACATGCGCACCGCGCCAGGGTAGCCCCCGGGGGCGCGCGGGTCAGTGCGAGTCGGCAGCGTCCTCGTCGAGCGCGCGCACGCGCGGCAGGTCGGCCTCGTCGAAGCGCGCGCGGCGCAGCGATTCGAGCGCGGACTCGCGCTCGGCGAGCGAGCGCGAGTCGTCGGCAAGCAGGGCGTCGCGCTCGGGCAGATAGCCCGCGAGCGCACGCGCGAAGGCGGCGCGCTTCTGGTCGAGCGCGGCCAGGCGCTCGGCCGCGTCGCGATCGGTGGCTCGGGCGCGCGCCTCGAAGATCTCGGCATCGCTGGCGCCGCGGGCGCGCAGCGCAGCCACCTCTTCGCGCAGCCGCGCGGGCGCGCGCATGGCGGCACGCGCCTCGTACAGAGCTTGCGGCAGCCGGCCCTCGAGCGCGGCGATCCGGCGCGCGCGCTCGTCGGCGTCGAGGCTCGGATCCCCGAGCAGATCCTGCTTGTCGAGCTCGAGCAGCATGAGCGCGTCCTCGTCGGCGTAGAGCTCGCGCGCGAGCGTCTCGCCGAGCTCGGCGCGCCGGGCCGCGCGCAGCTGCTCGAAGCCCTCGCGCTGGCTCCTCGCGCCGGTCTTGCCGTCGAGAATGTCGATCGACTTCTGGCGCAGCCGCACGTAGTGACCCAGGAACTCGAGCGCCTCCTGCCGGGCGGGCGGCTCGAGCGTACGGCCGAGCTCGGCCGCGATCGCGCGCTCCGTCGCCCCGAGCGGCGCCGCGCCCGCGGCCAGCACCCGATAGTCGAGCCAGCGCAGCGCTTCGCGCGTCGGCACGAAGTGACCGTGCGCATCGATCTCGATCCGGCCGTCGCTGTCGGTGCCCGCGAGCCAGCGCGGCGGGCCGGGCTGCGCCGGCAAGTCACTCGTGCGCCGCGCGAGGACCGGCGACCGCGCCGCGGGCGGAGGGACCGGGGGCTCCGCGATCCCGGTCCGATCCGCCCGCCTGCCGAGCTCGAGCGCCAGCGCCACGGCGAGCGCGGCGCAGACAGCCAAGAGCGCCGGCGCCCGGCGAGTCACTCTAGAGGCCCTGGTTCAGCAACCGATTCGCCTGCGCGCGGTACTGGGCCACCGGATCGTCGCGGCCGACCAGGCCGTTCAGCTGGTTGATCTCGTCCAGGTGGTTCATGCGGAAGTCGTCCTTCAGCACGGTCCCGAAGTGATTGCTGCAGCGTCCCACCAGGCCGTCGTTGTCCGCGCCCAGGAACGAGAGCGAGGTGAGCGCGAGCAGCCCATCGCTGATGTCGGCCGCGTTCGTGGCCACGCTCGCGCCGCCCCAGGAGTAGAGCGCCACGCCGTTGGCGGATGCCGGACCCGCGCCGCAGCGCCGCGTGGGAAGTCCCGCGGGGAAGCGCCGGTTGTAGGCGGCCGAGCCGGCGCTCGAGAGCTGGACCAACGCCGCCTCGGTGTTGCCCGCGCGCTGGCCGCCGCTCGTGAACTCGGTGATCAGGTTGGCGAGCGCGAGCGTGATCTCGTTGACGAAGAGCGGACTCACCAGCTGCAGGCCGAGCGCCACGTCGGCGACGGGCGTGCCCTGGTGCGGAGTGCCGACGGTCGTGACCGAGGCCAGCACCTGCGGCTTCGTGCCCAGGATGTAGCGCGCATCGAGACCACCCTGGCTGTGACCGATCAGGTTCACCTTCGACGCGCCGGTCATCGCCAGCACGTCTTCGATCTGATCGAGCAGCTCTTGACCGCGCACGGTCGACGAGTTGCCGGGGTCGACGGTCGTCAGGAAGACCGTCGCGCCGCCCGCGCGCAGCGCTTCCGCCACCTGGAAGAAGTCGATCCCGCCGAGCCCCTCCGCGAGCACGATCGGGTATCGGGTCTTCGTGAAGCCGCTCTGCGCAGCCGCCGGCCCGGTGACTCCGAGCAGGCCCAGCAAGAGCGCGCCCAGCCCGGCCGCGCGCGCAATTCCGAAAATCCTGTGACTCAAGGCGAACCTCCGTCCGCTCCGGCGGACGCCGGCGATTTCCGCACGGCCCCGAGGTCCGAGACAATTTCCGGCTGCGCCAGATTTCTTGTCAGTTCGCGACGCTGGAGACGGTGCCCGTGCGCTGCGCGCGCCGGTAGGCGCTGGGCGACTGCTGGCACCAGCGCCGGAACGCCCGCGTGAAGGCGGCGGGGTCCGAGAAGCCGAGCAGCTCGGCCACCTGGCCGATCGCGGCGCTCTCCTGCGCCAGGTAGCGGCGCGCGAGCACCGAGCGCAAGTCGTCGAGGATCGCCTTGAAGCAGGTGCCCTCCTGCTCGAGCCGGCGCACCAGCGTGCGCCGCGACATGTGCAGCTCGCGTGCCACGTGCTCGGCGCTCGGATCGCCGCCCGCGAGCTCGCCCGCGAGACATTCGCGCACGCGCTCCGCCAGTGACTCGCCCAGCGGCATGTCGCGCACGCGCTCCTCGGCGAAGCGCAGCAACAGCTCGTGGAGCTTCGGGTCGGCCTGCGGGATGGTCTCGGCCAGCAGTGACTCGTCGAACAGGATCGCGTCGTAGGGAGCGCGAAACCGAATCGCGGCATGGGGCAGCGCGCGCTGCGCAGCGGCCAGGTCCTCGGGCGGCTCGTGCATCAGCCAGACCTCGGGGTGAGTGCCCTCGAGCCGGGGCGCGAAGCCGCGGTAGAAGGCGGCGAGCTGGAAGTCGGCGGCCGCGCGGCTCAGCGGCACGCGGCTGGCGAAGCGCAGGGTGGCCCGCCCCGCCTGGCGCTCGAGGGCGATCTCGAGGCCGTCATTCAGGAGCCGCACGAAGCGGTTCAAGAGCGGCACGGTCTCGCCGATCGTCGCCGACGAGGTCGCGAGATACTCGAGCAGGTCGTACTCGCCGGCGTTGGCCTCGAGCGCGGCCCGGAAGCCGACGTCCGGATCGCCGGTCAGCGCGACCGCGCCGTCGAGCATGCGCAGCGCCAGGTGCACCGGGATGCGCGCATCGGGGTCGGCCGGCGTGAGCCGCGCAATCTCCTCCGGCTTCAGATGGCCCTGCGCAAGAACGCGCATGAAGGGAGCGGAAAGACGCGCGGAAAAGGTCGGACCCATCGGCGCGGCGGGCGAGCACTGTCTTCCGGGGGGCATGGCGATTCCCGTGCCGAAGATACGCCCGCCGACGCGCGCCCGTCTAGCGGGACGTCGGGTCGAGATAGGGACCGGCTTCCAGCGTGCGGATCACGAAGTCGCTGAGAAAGCGCGCCTCGCGGCGCGAGAGAAAGCGAAGCCAGGCCGCGATCGCGACCAGTCCGACCGGCATCGACACGAAGAGCAGCTCGCGCGCATCGAGCGGCGAAGCGTGCTGCGTCCGCAAGAAGATCCACGTCCCAGCCAGCGACATGGCGCACCAGACCGCCAGCACCCAGATCTGGACCCGCTGGAGCCCGACCGAAGCGTGCAGCACCGTGCCGCCGGATTCGGGAGTGAGTCGCGCGGAGAGCACCGCGCAGTTGCGCCGGTAGCGCGGGCGCTGGTACAGGCGGAGCGCGGTCTCGGTCGCCTTTCCGTACACCTCGCGCCGTCCGAACATCGCGCGCAGCCAGCCACCGGCCGAGTGATAGGTGTCGGCGGCTTGCGCGAGCCGGGCCTGACACTCGGCGGGAGTGAGCTTGGTGAACACGACGAGCCGGCTCATCCCGTAGAGAGTCGGTAGGAGACGGCTAATTCTCGAGCCGGGCGCGCGCCTCGCGCTGGTCGGGCGTGTCGCGGCCTTCCGGCAGCGCCGCCAGCACCGACGCCACCCGCTCGCGCCACTCCGCGCGGCCGATGCCCGTGGCGCGCGCCAGCGCCAGCGCGCCCGATGCCGTCCGCAGCTCCCAGAAGAGCGAGCCGGTCGCGCGCGCCAGCCGATAGGCCCGCTCGAGACACTCGTGCGCGGTCGCGGCGTTGCGTTCCAGGTCCGCCGCCGCGATGCTGGCCTCGAGACACAGCACCTGCACGCGCCGGATGTATTCTCCGGTGCGCTCACTCAACACGCGCACCTGCTCGAGCTCCTCGCGCGCCTCCTGGGTGCGGCCGGCGGCGAGCAGCGCGCTGACCAGGCCGGTCATGACTCCCGAGCGCGTGATCACCACTCCGCTCCGGTCGAGCGCCGCCAGGCCCGCGCGCAGGCCGTCGATCCCGCGCTCGAACTCGCTCCGCTCCGCGGCGAGATAGGCGGCCATGGTGTCGGCCCAGACCGCGAAGTCGGCGTAGCCGTGGCTGGCCGCGACCTGGCCGAGCGCGCGCTGGTGCACGAGACACTCCTCGGGCTCGCGCCGGTTGATCCGCACCAGGGCGCCGAAGAAGTGCGCCAGGCCCAGGCTGTAAGGCTGTGCGCGCCGGGTCATCTCGGCCACGTTTCGAGCGACGCGGCGCAGCGCCGAGTCGACCAGGCCGAGCTCGCATTCCACGAGCGCGAGATTGCCGTGCGCGCCCGCCGCCACCGCGGTCCAGCTCGCGTAGGTGAGTGGATCGGGCTCCTCCAGCTCGCACAGCGCGCAGGCGAGCTCGAGCTCGGTGCGCGCCGACGCGAACTCGGCCATGTACAGGAGCCGCTCGCCGACCTGCGCGTGCACGCGCGCGCGGATGGTCGCGTCGTCGCACCGGCTCGCCGCCTCGCGCATCGCGGGCTCGAACTCCTTGGTGCGCACGAGCTCCCCGCGCATCTCGTAGTAGGAGTGCAGGCCGTTCAGCGCGGCGAAGCGCCGGCGCGGGTCGTCGAGCTCGCGCGCCAGCCGCTCGGCGCGCTCGAAGAGATCGCGCACCTCGGCGGCCGCATAGCCGTGCGAAGCCACCAGGCTCGCACCGCGACCCAGGAGTGAGTCGAGCAGGAGCACGCGCGGCTCGGCTCCGGGCTCGAGCAGCTCGATCGCGGCGCCGAAGTGACTCGCCGCCTCGGCCTGGGCGTGTCGGGCGGCGGCTCGCCGCGCCGCATCGAAGTGCTGCAAGGCGGCCTCGGCGGGACGTCCCGCGAGCCGCAAGTGGACGGCTCGTTCGGCGGGCTCGCCGTCGCCCTCCGCCAGAAGCTCCGCCCAGGCGCCGTGCAGCGCGCGCCGCCTGGGCAGCGGAACGCGCGCGTAGATCGCGTCGCGCAGCAGCTCGTGCGCGATCGCCATCCGAGACTCGGCCGAGCCACCCGTGCGCGCCAGCAGGAAGGTCGAGCCCACGACCTCGCGCGCCAGCTTCTCCACCCGCTCCTCGTTCTCGCCCATGAGCCGCGCCAGCGCCTCGAGCGCGAACGACGGTCCGATCACGCTCGCGGTCTCCATGAAGCCCACCAGCTCGGGCGCCATCGCGGCGAGCTGTACGTCGAAGAAGCGCTGCAGTGAGTCGGGCAGCTCTGCGGCGATCGCCTCCGCTGACTTGCCCAGCCGCCACGCCTCGCCGTCGCGCACGAGCGCCCGGCGCTCCACCCAGTCGTTGGCGAGCCAGGAGACGAACAGCGGCAATCCGGCCGTGCGTGCGAACAGCGCGGGCGCGAGCGAGTCGGCGAGCGGAGCCGAGAAGCGCGCCGCGAGATAGGCGCGCACGTCGGGCTCGGCCAGTCGCCCGAGCTTGACCTCTGCGCAGCCCTCGCGGCCGAGCCGGCCCGCCAAGAGCTGGCGCAGCGGCCGGGCCTGGGCGCCGAATGCGGCGTCGCGGAAGGTCGCGACCACCAACAGCCGCGCGCGCGTCGTTCGGCGCGAGAGGAAATCGAGCAGCGCGATCGTCGACGGGTCGGCCCAGTGCAGGTCTTCCAGCAACAGCACCACGCTGCGCGCCGCCGCGACCCACTCGAGCGCGGTCGCGAGCTCGAGCAGCATGCGCTGCTGGCTGATTCCGTGGGCGGACTCGTGTGTGCCGCAGAGCATGGGAATCAGCGCACACCACGACGGAGCGAAGCGTCGCAGGCTCCCGGCGATCCACTCGGCGTCCTCGCCCGAAGCGAGCTCCCCGATCGCGGCGACGACGGGCAGGTAGGGCTGGCCCTCGCCCTGCGGCACGCATTGACCCTGTCCGAGCAGCGCGCGCGACAGCGCGGGATCGTTGCGGAACCACTGCAACAGACTCGTCTTGCCGATCCCGGCCTCGCCCGAGACCAGCACCAGCCGCCGTTGTGACTGCTCGGCGGCACCCAGCTCGGCGACCAGCCTCCGCAGCGCATCGGCCCGCCCGACCAGCGCCGTGCGCTCGTCGCTCGCGGGAGTGACTTCGGCGATGAAGCGCAGCCCGCGGCCGTGGACGGTCTCGATGTAGCTCGGCGCGCGCGGATCGTCGCCGAGCGCCGCGCGCAGCTCTTGCACCCGCTTCGCGACGGCCGCATCGGAGACCGCCGCGCGCTGCCAGACCTGCGCCACCAGCTCGTCCTTGCCCACGAGCTCGCCGGCGCGCGCCAGCAACAGGTGCAGGAGCAGCAACGCCCGGTGCGTCACGTCGACGGGCGAATCACTTCGCCACAGCCGCGGCTCGCGCGCATCGAATACGAACGGTCCGAAGCGCAGTGACAGGCGGGCGCCGCGAGGAGTCATTCGGGGGTGGGTCACGGATGGGCTCCGCTTCTAGCATACCAGGAAATCGAGCGGCACGACCGTTGCCATTCCACTGCAAGACTCCGTCACCGGGCGTGTGACGGAGGCGTGTGACCCCAGATGGGAGGTGCTTCATGAGGTTGCCGACGTCATGACTCGTTCGGTGGCGACGTGTCAGGCCGGCCGGACGCTGAACGAGATCGGCGAGACCGTGGCCGCGATCCGGCGGCCGCGGCCGCTCGAGACGGCGGTCGGTGTCCGCGCTCAGAGCGGGCGGCAGAGCGCGAGCGGCAAGACCACGCCGAAGCGCTCTTGCAACCGCTGCATGTCGGCGAGGTCCTTCTCCAACGGCGCGTAGCCCTGGCCGTGACACTGGACCTGCGCCTCGGCGGAGAGACAGCGCAGCTCGTGCCCTAGAACGCGTCCCACACCGGCGAACGCGGACGGCGGAAACGGCCAGCGGCGGCCGTCGGGCAGGCGAAAGACCCCGTAGCCGCGCGAGTCGAAGTCGATCGCGTGCACGTCGACCGCGCGCCCGGCGGGGTCCAGGAACACGGCGTTGCGCTCGCTCCCGCCCGGCCGGGGCGCGAAGCCGCGCGCCCCGAGCGCCGAGCGGATCCGGCCCAGGTCGGCCGCGCGCACGATCAAGTCGAGATCGCGATGCGGGCGGCTCTGCTCGCCGAGCAGCGCGTCGACGCCCCAGCCGCCGTCGAGCCAGCAAGTGACCCCGGCGGCTTCGAGCAGCTGCACGACTTCGAGCACCGCCTCCGGGTCCATCACGCCGTGCCGCAGGCTAGCTCAGGAGGCGAGCGCCGTGCGAACGAACGCCAGCGACTCGCTGCGGTGCAGGAGCCCGAGGTGATCGAGCCGCCGGAGCACGGCGTTGTGATGTCGCGGGCCGGGAGACACGCGCGCGAACGCGCGCGGCACGATCGCGTCCTCGTCGGCGCCCACCGCGATCAGCTCCGCGCCCTCGGGCACGGGCAGCGCCTCGAGCTCGCGCAGGAAGGCCGAGCCGGGGACCATCTGCCAGAGCGCGCGCGAGAAGGCGCCGAAGACGAGCGCGCCCGCGAGGGCCAAGGGTGAGCCACCGTGCGGCGCGCCGAGCGTGATCGCGCGCCGGATCCGGCGCCGTGAGTCGAGGGCCTTCAGCGCCCAGGCCGCGACCAGGCCGCCCATCGAATGACCCACCACGTCGGCGTGCTCGAAGCCGCGGAGCGCAGCCAGCTCTTCGATCGCGCTCATGACTCGCTCGGCCGAGCTCTTGATGCAGCCCAGCTGCGCCGCGACTCCACCGCCGAGGCCCAGGCGAACCACCGGGCGAGACAGCGTGCGCGCGAGATACTCTTCGAGGGGCAAGAGCACCAGGCTCGAGGACGCGAAGCCCTGCAAGAGCACAATCGGCTGCGCATTCCGCCGCCGCTCCCTCGGCGCCAGGGAGTCGCTTTCTGCAAGGCTCCGCACGGCCACCGAGAGCCCGATGCGAAGGGCACCGCGCGTCGTCATTTCGAGCCTCCCGGAGGGCGCTGATGCAAGTCACCCGCCAACTCCCCAGTCCCGTCGCGCGGCGTCCTCCGTGCTACGGTGCGCGGATGAAGAAGCGCATGCTGGCCGCGGCGTTGCTCTGTCTTGTGTTTGCTGCAGGCGCGCTCGAGCCTTCGCCCACTGACTGGCCCGCGCTTTCGCGGGTGCGCGAGATCCAGGTGCTGTCGGAAAATCCCGACGGCCAGCCGCACGAGACGACCGTCTGGCTCGCGGTGGTGGACGGCGAGGGCTTCATCCGCACCGGAAACACTTCGTGGTATCCGAACCTCTTGCGCAAGCCGCAGATCGGCGTGCGCATCGAGGGCCGCGAGTACGCGGTGCTGGCCGTGCCGATCGAGGACGAGTCACTGCGCGGGCGCGTGATCGCCGAGTTCCGCGCCAAGTACGGCTTCTCGGACCGCATGGTGGCCTGGTTCTTCTCGAGCGCGCGGCCGCACATCGTGCGGCTGGCCCCGCGCGCGCCCTGAGCCGACGCCGCCGGGCTCAGTGAGTCACGCGGCGCAACAGCGCGGCCAGCTCGGCGCGCGAGTGCACGCCGAGCTTCGCGTACAGCGAGCCGATCTGGTTGGCGACCGTCTGCAGCGCCGTGCCGCGCTCGGTCGCGATCGCGGTGTTCGTGGCGCCGCTCACCAGCAAGAGCGCGATCTCGCGCTCGGCCTCCGACAGTGAGTCCAGGCGCGCGCCGTCCAGGAGCTCGTACGACGCGACCGCCAGCGGGAGCCCCGCCAGCGCGAACTCGGCGAAGCGGGCGCGCAGGCCGTTCGGCGCGAAGAACGCGGCCAGCTCGGCCTGCGATTGGAAGCCGAGCTTGGCACGCGCCCGCGCCAGCGCGTGACTCACGGTGATCGCGGACAGCCCCAGCCCGTACGCGATCTCCTTCACCGAGAAACCGCGGCCGAGCAGCTCGGAGCAGTCGCGCTCGCGCGCCGCGAGGCCGCGCGGATCCGCGCCCTCCGGGTCGTTGCGGTGCGCCACGATGAAGCGGCGGCCGTCGCTGTCGAAGTGATCGACCAGCGACCAGCGACCCCGCACCAGGCCCTCCCACAGCCCGAGTGACTCGTCGGGATCGCGGCGCAGGGCGCCGCGCGCCCGGTCGGCGCGCCGCGCCACTTCGCGCAGGCACTCGCGCGCGGTCTTGCTCTGCGCGGGCGAGGTCGCGTGCTGGATCTCGCCACCCGGCTCCAGCACCGCCTCGACCGACTCGTCGTCGAGTCGCGCCGACGAGAGACCCAGCCGCAGCCGGTAGGCCGCGCCCAGGTGGAAGGCCGCGCGCCGCCAGCGCTCGCGCGTCGCCGAGGAGAGCTGCTCGCGATTCGCGAGCTGCGCACCGAACACGATCCCGCGCTCGGCCGAGGCGCGCGCCACGAAGCGGCGCGTGTCGAAGACGCTGCCGCGCGCGGAGAGCGCGGTCACCAGGTTGAGACTGTCTCCCCCGAGCACCTCCGACAGCGTGGCCGCGGGCGGCGAGGCGCGCAGCAACAGGTCGAGCGCGTGCGGGCCCGCGAAGGCGTGCGCGAGCCGCACGCTCTGCTCCAGGCGCGCGTCGCGGCCCACCGAGACCACGTGCTCGAGCTCGATCTCGCGCGCGCCGACCCGGAACGCCGTCGCGGTGAGTGACAGCGCGTCGCCGAGCAGGCCTCCGGCGGCGCGCAACACGTTCTCGAGCCAGGGCTCGAAGTCGCCGTCGAGCGAATAGGCCGTCTCCACGATGCCGATCCAGTCACTCAAAGCGCCCACCTACCGTTTCGAATCTACCACGGCCCGGCGCACCGGAGATCCGGCCGGTGCTAGCATGCGCCGATGGCGAGCGAAACCAAGATCCTGGTCGAAGGGCTGTGTTTCCCGGAAGGACCGCGCTGGCACGACGGGCGGTTCTGGTTCTCCGACATGCACGCCAAGCGCGTGCTGCGCACCGGCATGGACGGCAGAGTCGAGACCGTGGTCGAGGTGCCCGAGCGACCCTCGGGCCTGGGCTGGACGCCCGACGGGCGCCTGCTGATCGTGTCGATGCAGGACCGCAGCCTGCTGCGGCTGGACCCGACCGGACTCACTCGCGTGGCCGACCTCTCGCACATCGCCGGCTTCCACACCAACGACATGGTGGTCGACGCGCGCGGCCGCGCCTACATCGGGAACTTCGGCTACGACCTGATCGGCGGCGCCGCGCCGGTGCCGACCTCGATGGCGCGCGTCGATCCCGACGGCTCGGCGCACGTCGCCGCCCGCGACCTTTTGTTCCCGAACGGCACGGTGATCACTCCGGACGACCGCACCCTGATCGTCGGCGAGAGCTTCGCCAGCCGACTCACCGCCTTCGACAAGGCGCCGGACGGCACGCTCTCGAAGCGCCGCGTGTTCGCGCAGCTCGAGGGCGGGGCGCTGCCCGACGGCATCGCGCTCGACGCCGAAGGCGCGGTCTGGGTCGCCTCGCCCACCACCGGCGAGTGTCTGCGCGTGCACGAGGGTGGCCGTGTGTCGCGCCGGATCCGCGGCTCGAGCCTGGCCTACGCCTGCGCGCTGGGCGGCCCCGACCGGCGCACGCTCTTCATCTGTACCTCGGAGACCCACCAGCCCGAGGAGTGCGTGGAGAAGCGCAGCGGCAAGATCGAGCTCGCGCAGGTCGACGTGCCCGGCGCGGGCTGGCCGTGAGCTGGCGGCTGTTCGCGTCGACCTTCGGCGCGATCTTCCTGGCGGAGCTCGGCGACAAGACCCAGCTCGCGACCTTCTCGCTCTCGGCCTCGAGTGACTCGCGCTGGACGGTGTTCCTGGCCGCGGCGAGTGCGCTGGTGGCGACGAGCGCGCTGGGCGTGCTGGCGGGCGAAGCGGTCGGCCGGCTCGTGCCGGCGATCTGGCTGGAGCGCGCCGCCGGCGTCGCGTTCATCGCGATGGGCGCGATCTTGCTGGTCGGCAGGCGCTAGTCGACCTACCAGCCGTCTTCGGGCAGGAGCCCGGCCGAGATGCGCGCCGACTTGGTGCCCAGCCACTGGCGCAGGTCCTCGTCCTTGTGGCGCTGGATGCTGTTCACGTTGCTCCGCACCCAGCTGGAGCAGTCGATGCCGCAGCGCACCAGCTCGAGCTGCTGCCACTTCATCCACTCCGGGCCGCCCAGCTCCTCGCGGCGCACCGGCCGGAACGAGAAGCGCGCCTTGAAGAAGCCGAAGCGCGGCATCACCTGCATGTAGTAGGTCTTGTCAGGCGCGACCGAGGCTCGGAGGAAATCGGCGGCCTCGCCAAGCACCATGAACAGGTGCGTGCCGGGATTCATCGCCCACTGCAGGCGGGTCGAGCCCGACGAGACACCCACGAAGTGGTCGCCGTCGTCGGCGATCTCGTAGATCGTGGCCTGGGTGCCCGCGCGGTCCTCGTCGGCCCGCACGAACACGATCAGTGAATCGCCCGGCGGCGGCTGCGCGGTCCGCACCCTGCCCTGGCGCTCCATCAGCTCGCTGATGTTCGTTCCGGGCGCGCTCGTGCAGCCCACCACGAGACCCGTCATCAACCCAAGCAATGCCCGTTTCATGATCGCCACTCTCCCCGGCGGAGCACCAGCCGCACCCACTCCTCGCTCGGCCCGATCGAGCGCGCGGCGCGCACCAATGAGTCGTCCAGATTCTGACTCGCGTGGGCGCGCAGCGCATCAAGCTTCCGCTCGAACGTCTTGGAGACGTCGACGCGCGCGTTGGGCTCGGCGGTGTCCATCAGCCAGACCTCGCGTGGGAACCAGGGCACCACTCCCAGATCGACGAGCTGCTCGGGGAAGAAGTTCGGGCTGGGCGCGCGCGGGTAGACCGAGTCGAGCAAGCCCTGGCCCGCGGCGCGGTGGTCCGAATGCGACAGGCGGAAGCGGTTGCGAACCGGCGCGAACAGCAGCCGCGGATCGTGAGTCACGACGATGTCGGGCCGCACCCGGCGCAGGTGGAAGACCAGCCGCTCGCGCAGCGCGTCGTCGTTCACGAGCTCGCCGTCGACCCGGCCCAGGTTGTCGCGTTCGTGGAAGGGGACGATGGCGCCGGCGACCGCCTGCTCCTCTGCGCGGGCGGCGACCGGGTCCTCGAGGCCCCGGCCGCCGCGCCCCCCTCCCGTGCAGACCACGAGCGAGACGTGCGCTCCCGCGTCCGCGAAGCGCGCGAGCGTGCCGCCCGCGTAGAACTCCGCGTCGTCGGGGTGCGCGCCGACCGCGAGCACGCGCTGCGCGCCGAGGGCGGTCGGGTCGAGCTCGTCCATTGGCGGATGCTAGCGGCGCAGTGCGGTGACTTCTTGCTGCAGCTTGCCGATCGCCGAGCAGATCTCGTCGAGCCGGCCGTGCAGGTCGCGCAGCTCGCTCGACGCCGAGCCACTGCTCCGGCGCGAGTGACCCGCGCGCTCGCGCAGCACGGCGTAGCAGGCGCGCAGCATGCGGCCGCTGTCGCGCTCTTCCGCGATGTAGCGGCCGAGCAGCTCGCCGGTGGCGACGTCGATCGACTCGTCGTCGAAGATGCCCTTGAACGGATCGCGGGGGTTGCGGCCCTCGCCGCCGAAGCCGAGCGCCTCGAACTTCTCGAGGTCGCTGCAGTCGGCGTTCGCGATCGCCATGTTCTTCTCGAACTGCGGATCCGGGCGATCCTGAACGGTGAATCCCAGCTCGCACAGGCGCTTGGTGAAGGCGTGCGAGTGCTCGCCCTCGCGGATCGCGACCGTGGCGATCACCTTCTTCACGTCTTGGTCGGGCGTCTTCGACGCCCAGCAGGAGAGGTATTGGTGCGCGCGACCTTCGCCCAGCGCGATCGCATTCAACAGTCCCAAGTAACTCGGCTTCTTCGCGGTGCCTTCCATCGTGTGCCTTCCTTTCAACTGGGTTCGTTGCTGAATCGGATGTTGTTCTTCTGCATGCCGTCGAGGACGATCTGCGCGCCCCCGCTGCGCATCATCCACTCGAGCCGGTGGTCGCGGTACTCGCGCTTGAACAGCCCGGACTTGAGCATGCCCTGCAGCATCTCCACGCCCATGCCGACCGAGGCCTGGCCGATGTCGGCGACGCAGCGTTTCACGCTCGGCCGCTCGATGACTCGGGAGAGCCAGGCGGCGAGCTTCGAGCCGGCCGGCGGTACGTTGCCCTGGCCGGCCGCGCCGGCCACGAACGGGTAGGCGCAGGCGTCGCCCCAGCCGAACGAGTCACCGTTGAACCAGCTGCGCGCGCCGAGCTCGCGCTCGAGCCAGCCGTTGAACTGTCGGATCTGCTCGCCGGCACGCTTCAACAAGACCGTGCGCAGCTCGCCGCTCGCGCGGCCCCAGCCCTCGATCTCGAACACCGCCCAGGTGACTCCCTCGTAGATCGTGTCGAGGGTGTCTTCGAGCATGCGCACCCGCGCGCGCTCCTCGGCCGAGATCGGGCGCATCGGCTTCGCGGGATACTTGTCCTCGAGATACTCGCAGATGATGGTCGAGTCGAAGATCTTGGTCTCGCCGTCCACCAGCATCGGCACCTCGCCGCGCGGGCTGGCCTGGGCGAACACCGGGTCGACCCCGTTCGCGCCGATCGGGGTCGTGGTTTCGAACGGCAACCCCTTCTCGATCAGCATGATCTTCACCTTCTGGGCGTAGGGCGAGAGCGGGTGCTCGTACAGCTTGATCAAGACTCCGACCTCCGGTTTCGGCGTCCGAGCATTCTATACGCCGGAGCGAGCGCGCGTTTGGCCTCGCGATGTGCTGGAATGGGGCGGCGCTCACGCGAGGGGGGCGCAGAGATTACCTGAGCTGCGGTAGGAAAGGACACGCGGGCGCAGATCACACCGAGAAATCACCAACCCGAAACAGGAGTGAGTCATGAATCTATTGCCTTTGATCATCGACCTGATCAGCGGCGCGGTCGGCGGCAACGTCGCCGGCAGCCTGCTCAAGCAATACGACCTGGGCACTCTGGGGAACTCCATCGCGGGCATCGTGGGCGGCGGGATCGGCGGTCAGGTCCTCTCCGCGCTGATCCCGGCTCTGGCCAACTCGGCTGGCGATGGTGGCGCGGTCGGCTCGATCCTGAGCCAGGTCGCGGGTGGCGGTGTGGGGGGCGCGATCCTGATGGTCATCATCGGCTTGGTGCGCCAGGCCATGGGCGGAGCTCCCGCCACGAAGTAGCGCAGCGAAAAAGCGCCGCCCGCGCCGGATGACTGACTCGGCGCGGGCGGCCTGCGCGGCTGGGCTCAGTTCGCCTGGCACTCGCAGCAGGAGCCCTGGACGACGCCGCCGCCGGTCGGGGTGCAGACTCCCTGGCCGGTGTTGCACGACCCATAGGGTGAAGTCGTCGAGCACTGGCCGAACGCGCGCAGTATGAGCGCACCCGAGCCGCAGTTGCATTGCACGGCGTCGCACTCCACGAACAGCCCGCCGAACTGTATGGCCGGCGCACAGGTGGCATAGAACGTGGTTCCGCTCCCGCGCGCACCGGCCGGACCCGTCGGCCCGGCAGGACCGGTTGCTCCCTTGGCACTGGCGGCTACCTGACTCACCGTCTGCAGCCCCGTCGGCGTGGTGAGCAAGGTCGCGTTGCTTGCGGACAGGGTGAACGCGGCGGACGCCAGCTGCTCGCGCGGCGATAGAACCTCCCCGTTCACCGTGAGCTGCAGCCAGACGTTCGGACCCGTGGTCGCGCTCGCGATCGACCCGCTGCTGCTCGTGCCCGTGCCGATGAACAGCGAGAACGTGCCGTTCGAGAGCGCGACCCCGGACTGAGTCTCCTGGTAGAGCAACGAGCCTCCGCTCGCCGCCGAATACAGGCCGACCACGAAGTTGGCGGTCCCCGCTTGCGGCAGCCCCGTCGACGCCAGCAGCTGGCTCTGGTAGGCGAAGATGGACGGCGGGGCCGCCGGCAACTCAGTCGCCGAGCCGAGCAGAAGGATCGAAACGATCAACGTGTATCGAAGAATCATGATTCACCCATGTCTCGCTATTGTGGGCAGAGGCCTTGAGGCCCTGCGGTACAAGTCAGTGGACACACAGAGCAGGTCGGACCGTTCAGGATCCCCTGGAGCAGGCGGAACCGGTTGAGATCCGCGGAATTGATGCTGCCCACTTCCGGTGTCGTAACGAGATCGAAGATCGCGCACGGAGTCACGCCGTTGGTTCCGCACACGTCGTTGGCGACCGGCTTGGCGTTCGAAGCTCGAAACTCGGCAAGGTCGTCGTCGCCCGGAATTCCGAGCCCGGGCGAAGTGAACTTCGCATCGCAGACGTTGCCGATGCCGTCGGCATCGTCGTCGCGCTGCCCGCCCGTCAAGGTGGCCCACGGGTGCGTGCTCAAGTAGTCCGCCGACTCGCGTGGATTGGCCGCGGCCACGCAGTTGTCGCACAGGTCGCCGACGCCGTCCGCGTCCTGGTCTAGCTGGTTGCGGTTGAAGAGCGTCGGGCAGTTGTCGGCGGCGCTCGCCGTGGAATCACCATCAGCGCCCAGCAGCGGAGGCCAGAGCCCGCCATTGATCCGCTGCACGACGGGACCGAGCGTGTCGCCGATCGGGCTGGGCTGGCCGATCGAGGCACCGAACATCATGAAGCTCGCCGAGGCGCCGGGACTTCCACTCGCCGTGCCACCGCCGCTCACGACGTCGTTCACGATCGAGTAGCTGGCGCTCGACATCCCCGCCGAGGCGCGACCCGTAGCCCCTGCGAAAAGGAGCAGGGCAACGAGCAAGGCCGAGAGACACTCTCTATGGCTCACTTTCGATCTCCTCAGTCCTGGCACAAGCAGCAGGACCCTGCGTGGTCGGGAATGGACGCGCAGCTCCCGACGCAACAGATTCCGGCCGAGCACGGGGTGTGAGTGGCCACGACACGGCAGATGCCGCTCACTCGCGAGATCAGCGTCTTCCCGGTCGGGCAGTTGCACTGCGCAACGGCCTGGCACGGAGTGGCTTGCACGTTCGTGCAGACTCCGGTGGTGGTGAGCGAGGGGCCCGTGGGTCCCGGCGCTCCTGGGGCTCCTGCCGGGCCTTGATCGCCGACGGGCGCGGCCGCCTTGATGTCGGCAAAGGCCTTGCCCTGGAGGTGAGTCGTGGCCTGCGTCGTGATCGCGAAGGGCACCGACGAGAACGGGAGCCGCGGAGACATCACGCCCTGGTTCACGGTCAGCTCGAGCCAGCGCCCGGAGGACTGGAATACCGTCGGGCCCCAGGTGCCGACCGAAGCCGTCGATGCACCGAGAACCATCTGGAAGGCGCCATCGCTGATCGGCACGCTGGACTGCGTCTCCTGATAGAGCAGCGTGCCTGCGGTCGCGGCATCATATACAGCAGCGGTCACCGCGTAAGTGCCGGTGAGCGGCAAGTTCGAGGTGAGTGCGCGCCCCACGAAGATCGTGCGCGGTGGGGCATCGCCACGCGAGTCACTCGCGAGCGAGAACAGGATCGCGCACGAGAACACGGTGAGGCAAACCAGTCGAGTCATCATCGTCTCCCTCAATTCCTACAGATGCAGCACGTGCCGCGAGCGCTGATGGGGTCTCCGCACACGCCGGCGGAGCAAGCGCCGCTGGTCGAGACGGCCGTGCAGCTCCCCGACATCTGGACCAAGAGAGACCCGCTGGGACAGCTGCAGGTCGGCGCGGCAATGCAGACGGGAAGGGCTCCACCCACCAAGCTCGGGTTGGTACAAATCGCGCTGGTGGTGATAGGGGGGCCCGCGGCTCCAGCCGGGCCGGCGGGACCGGCGGGCCCGGTAGCCCCCTTCGCCATGGCGATCACCTGCGCGGCAGTCTTTCCGCCCAGTGTCCCGGCGTCGGTCGAGACCAAGCTGAACGGCACAGAGACGATGCGCTGGCGGGGCGCCTGGATCTCTCCGTTCACGGTCAGCTCGAGATAGGCGTTCGGTCCGGCCAGCGCGGTCTTGAGCGAGCCCGTCCGACTCGTGCCGGTGCCGATCGTGATTTCGAAGCTGCCGTTGCGGATCGGCACGCTGGCCTGCGTCTCGGTGTAGCCGGCCGTGCCTCCCGTGGCGGCCGAGAAGATCGCGACGCCGAGCGTTGGCGCGCTGAAGCTCAACCCCCCGCTCGTGTCCAGCACCTGCCCCTGGTAGGTCACGGTGAGCGGTGAGTCGGCGCGGCTCGCGAACGGCGCGCTCATTGCCAGAGTCACTGCCAGTAGAACTGTGATTGTCTTCATGAGCGCAGTCTAGGCCGCGATTCACACGAGTGAACAGTGCAAGACTTCTTGCGCTCAGTCACAATTCGCGCGAAGTCACACGCTTGGGGCAAGTGGGCTTGCGGCCAGACCTTCATTTGCAGTTGGACTCCAGCGTTACACCACGAGTCCAGGGCGGGTTGCAGTGATTGTGCAACGAGAAGGTGACCTGCAAGAGATCTTGCAGGTCCCGCGCAGTGTCCGTCGGAGCGCGGTCTACTTCGGCCGGTTCGCGACCAGCGGCGAGTAGCCGTCGAGGATCGCGAGGATGCGCGCTTCGTCCTGCGTCGGCAGCGGCAGGATCACGCGCCGGACGCCGAGCTTGGCGAGCTTCTCGAGCTCGCCGGGGGCGGTGGGCGCGGCGAACACGCTGATGTCGAGCTTCCTGGCGTCGCGGCCGCGCTTGGCGCAGGCGGCGTCGAGCTCCTTGAGCCGCGCCGCGATGTCGCACGAGCCCATGATCGGCATCCAGCCGTCGGCGTACTCGGCCACGCGCTCGATCGCGTGCTTGGTGCTCGCGCCGATCAGGATCGGCGGATGCGGGCGCTGCACGGGCTTGGGCTCGCTCCAGACGGCGTCGAAGCTCACGTGCTTGCCGCGGAAGGAGGCGTCCTTCTTGGTCCAGACTTCCTTCATGGCCAGGATGGACTCACGAGTGACCGCCCAGCGATCCTTGAAGGCCACGCCGTGGTTCTCGAGCTCCTCGGCGTTCCAGCCCGCGCCGATACCGAAGATGAAACGGCCGTTCGAGAGTGAGTCGAGCGACGCCACGCGCTTGGCCAGCGCCAGCGGATGGTGCTCGGGCACGAGACAGATGCCCGTGCCGATGCGCAGCTGGGTGGTGACCGCGGCCGCCTGGGACAGCGCCACGAACGGGTCGTAGGCCTCCCAGTAGATGCTGGGCAGGTTCCCGCCCAGCGGGTAGGGCGTGCGGCGCGAGGCCGGGATGTGGGTGTGCTCGATCATGAACAGCGACTCGAAGCCGCGCGCCTCGGCCTCCTTGGCCAGGCGCACGGGCGAGATCGAGTACGCCGTCGGGAAGATCGATAGCCCGACCTCCACTACAGCACTTCCCGGAAGGCGCGCAGTGACTCCTTCAGCGATTGAGTGGTCGCGAAGACCGAGGTCGGCTCGTAGCCGCAGTGCGCCATGCAGTTGGCGCAGCGCGGATCCTTGCCGCGGCCGTACTTCTCCCACTCCACGGTCTCGAGCAGCTCCTTGTACGACTTGGCGTAGCCGTCCGACATCAGATAGCACGGCTTCTGCCAGCCGAAGATCGAGTAGCTCGGGATCGCCCAGGCGGTGCAGTCGTACTCGACCTTGCCCTCGAGGAAGTCGAGGAACAGCGGCGTGTGATTCAGGCGCCAGCGCTCGCGATTCCCGTCGGCGAAGGCCATGCCGAACATGCGCCGCGTCTGCTCGACGGGCAGGAAGTGATCCTGGTCGGGCGCCTTCCCGTAGGCGAAGCCCGGCGAGATCATCATCGCATCGACCTCGAGGTCGTCGTTCAGGAAGTCGAGCACCTCGCGCACCGTCTTCGGGTCGTCGTGACTGAAGAAGGTGGTGTTGGTGGTGACTCGGAAGCCGCGCGCCTTGGCCTCCTTGATCGCCAGCACGCACTCGTCGAACACGCCCGGCTCGCACACCGACGCGTCGTGGCGGTCGCGCAGTCCGTCCATGTGCACCACCCACGAGAAGTAGGTCGAGGGCTGGAACTTGTCGAACTTGCGCCGCATCAACAGCCCGTTCGTGCACAGGTACACGAACTTCTTCTTCGCGAGCAGCGCCGCGGCGATCTCGTGGATCTCGGGGTGGATCAACGGCTCGCCGCCGGCGATCGAGACCATCGGCGCGCCGCACTCCTCGACCCCGCGCAGCGCGTCCTCGACCGACATGCGCTTCTTCAGGATGTCCTTGGGGTACTGGATCTTGCCGCAGCCGGCGCAGGCCAGGTTGCAGGCGAACAGCGGCTCGAGCTCGACGATCAGCGGGAACTTCTTCCGGCCGAAGAGTCTCTGCTTCATCAGATAGGAGCCGATGCGCAGGGTCTGGCGAAGGGGGACGGGCATTAGGAACGTGCCTCCAGCGAGTGATTGAGATGACGGGCCCAGGCGGCGAGCGCCGGCGCGGCTGCGCGCAGCGCACGCAGCGCGCGGATGCCGTTGGGGACGATCTTTGGCGAGAACAGCTCGTGACCCGGACCGTCCGAGACCACGCGCAGCACCGCGAACGGAAGCGAGTCGGCGAGCTCGGCCGCGAGCCAGGCGGACTCCATGTCGACCGCGAGCGCGCCCTCTCGGCGCAGCGCTGCGCGCTCGGCGCGCGGCAGGAGCCGCTCGACCGAGACGATCGGCCCGAGCTCGACCCGGGTGCCTTGCGCCTCGAGCGCGCGGGCCAACGGCTTCGCGGAGTCGAGAACCCAGGTCCTGCCCGCGCAGCGCAGCTCGGAAGCCACGATCACGTCGCCGGGCACGAGTCGGGCGTCGAGTGATCCGCACACGCCTGCCACCGCCACCGCTTCCGGCCGCGCGGCGCGCTGGCGGAAGTCACGCGCCGCGGCGCGCGCGCGCGCCGGGCCCATGCCGCAGCGCACGACGTCCGCTCCGCGCAGACCCGCGCGCACGGCCCGGGCCTCGAGCCACAGCGGCGCGAATACGCCGAGCGCGGGGCTCACGTGCCCCCCGCCCGCACGTAGCGGCCGAGCGCCATCAGCGGGAACACGATCCGGTACATGTGGTACCGGATGTAGAAGTCACCCGGGAAGCCGGTGCCGGTGAACTCGGGCTCGTCCCAGTCGCCGTCGGGGCGCTGGGTCGACACCAGAAAGTGTACGCCACGCTCGACGGCCGGGCTGCGCTCGCCCGCGGCCAGGAGCGCGAGCAGCGCCCAGGCCGTCTGCGAGGCGGTCGACGTGCCCTTGCCCGCCCAGCTCTTGTCGACGTACGAGCGCAGGTCCTCGCCCCAGCCGCCGTCGGGATTCTGGTGTGACTCGAGCCAGGCCACCGCGCGCCGGATCGCCGGATCGCCGACCGGCGTGCCGGCCGCGACCAGCGCGGGCACGGCCGCGCCGGTGCCGTAGACGTAGTTCGCGCCCCAGCGGCCGAACCACGAGCCGTCGGGCTCCTGCTCCGAGAGCAGCCAGGCGACGCCGCGGCGCGTGGCGTCGAAGCTCGACTTGCCCTCGACCGCGAGCATCTCGATCACGTGCGCGGTCACGTCGGCGCTCGGCGGATCGGTCACTTCGCCGAAGTCACAGAACGGGAGCTGCCCGCAGAGCTGGCTGGTGTTGTCGACGTCGAAGGCCGCCCAGCCGTCGTTCGCCGACTGCATGCCGAGCGTCCAGGCCACGGCGCGCTGGATCGACGCGTTCACGTCGGCCCGGCCGTGGCCGGCCGCACCGCGCAGCGCCAGCACCACTTCGGCGGTGTCGTCGATGTCGGGATAGTTGTCGTTCGCGAACTCGAACGCCCAGCCGCCCGGCTCGAGCTTCGGCCGCCGCACCGCCCAGTCACCCGGGACGCGGATCTCCTCGCGCAGCAGCCAGTCGACGGCGCGCACCAGGTTGGGCTGGTCCTGCGCCACGCCGGCGTCGTTCAGGCCCACGACCGCGAGCGCGGTGTCCCACACCGGCGACTGACAGGCCTCGAGCCGGCGGTTGCCGGTGCGGTCGAGCGTGAAGCCCTCCAGGCCCTTGAGCGCCTTCTCGAGTGCGGGGTGAGTCAGCGGATAGCCGAGCAGGTGCAACGCCAGGATCGAATACACCCAGGGGGGCTGGATGCCGCCCCAGCCGCCATCGGCCTCCTGGCGGCGTAGGATCCACTCCGCGCCCACGCGCAGCGCCGCGCGGCGCAGCGGCCGCAGCGGGTGGCGCTCGTAGAAGTGGAGCGCGCGGTCGAGCCGCTGGAAGCGCCCGGCCCAGGTGTCGAGTGACTCGCGCCTGGGCGGCCGCGCGCCGACGCGCAGCTCGTCGATGTGGAACGGCAGGCGCCGCCGCGGCCGGTGCGCCGCCACGATCGTGAGCGGCACGATCGTCTGCCGCGCCCAGCAGCCGAAGTCGTAGATGTTCAGCGGAAACCCCGGCGGCAGGAAGATCACTTCGGGCGGCAGCGCCGGCAGGTCGTCCCACGACCAGAGCCCGAACAGCGCCATCCAGAAGCGCGTGAACACGCGCGAGCTCTCGAGCCCGCCCATGCCGCGGATCAGCTCGGCCGCGCGGCGCAGGTGCGGCGCGTCGACCGGGTCGCCCGCG
>DATJZP010000007.1:0-30906 GCA_035498875.1 Myxococcota bacterium | reverse complement strand
ACCACGAGGCTCCAGCTTCCGACCGGCACCCAGGCGTTCCCCGACGCGAAGTTCACGGCGGCCGAGTCCTGCTGCTTGGGCGTAGTGGCCGTCGGGGCCGTGCGATCAAGGGTGAACGCGGGGCCTGTCTGGAGCACCGCGTGTGAAGTCGCTCGGAAGCGCCGTCGCAAAAGTCGTGCCGGGTGAGATGATCAGGTCATCACTCGGCTCGTTCGGTGGGCCAAGGTCCTGAGCGAGGGCGACTGAGGCAGCGAGGAGTAGCACCCAACCTGAAACCGCGCGCACGAACACTCGAACGATCACTTTCACTCCACGGGTCACCGCAGCAGGCGCGCACTCTACGGTTCAGTGATTTGAAGGGTCAATCCGCAAGCGCGCTTGGCTGGAGCTCAGGCGGCGGCGAGGCCGTTGTGACGCAACAGGGCCGCGGTCTGGGGCTCGCGGCCTCGGAATTCCTTGAACACCTGCATGGCGGGCTCGCTGCCGCCCAGGCCGAGCACGGTGTCTCGGTAGCGGCGGCCGGTGACTCGCAGGGCGGCGGGGTTCTCGAGGCCAGCCTCTTCGAAGGCTGCGAAGGCGTCGGCGGAGAGCACCTCGGCCCACTTGTACGAGTAGTAGCCCGCGGCGTAGCCGCCGGCGAAGATGTGGCCGAAGCTGCACAGGAAGCGGTCCTCGGGCAGCGGCCGCAGGACGGTGCTGCGCTCGGCCACCGCTTGCTGCACGTCGAACGGAGTCACGGCGCCGCCGGGCGCGTAGGCGTCGTGCAGGTCCAGGTCGAGCAGCGAGAAGAACAGCTGGCGCAGCATGTCGGAGCCGGCGCGGTAGGTGCGCGCGGCGACGAGCTTCTCGAACAGCGCGTCGGGGAGCGGCGCGCCGGTCTCGTAGTGTCTGGCGAAGCCGAGCAGCGTCTCGCGGTGGTAGCACCAGTTCTCCATGAACTGACTCGGCAGCTCGACCGCGTCCCACTCCACGTTGCGGATGCCCGAGGCCAGGCCGTAGTCCACGCGCGTCAGCATGTGCTGCAGGCCGTGGCCGAACTCGTGGAAGAGCGTCGACACCTCGTCGAAGCTCATGAGCGACGGCTTGCCCGCGACCGGCGGAGTCTGGTTGCACACCAGATGGGCGATCGGCAGCCGCGGGTGGCCGCCGTGGCCGGCGTACAGGCGGGTGCGGCCCAGACACTCGTCCATCCAGGCGCCGCCGCGCTTCTCGGCCGGGCGCGAGTACGGATCGAGATAGAAGGCGGCGATCGGCGTGCCCGACTCGTCGCGGACGCGGAAGAAGCGCACGTCGGCGTGCCAGACCGGAGCCTCGCCGTCAGCGGCGCGGATGGTGACTCCGAACAGCCGCTCGGCCAGGCCGAACAGACCCTGCAGCACCGCGGGCAGCGGGAAGTACGGCCGCAGCTCCTCTTCGGAGTACGCGTATTTCGCCTCGCGCTGGCGCTCGGCCCAGTACGCGATGTCCCAGTGCACGAGCTCGCGCGACTCACCGCTCTTGCGCGCGAACTCGCGCAGCTCGGCCAGCTCGCGCTCGGCGGCCCCGAACGACACGCCGCGCAGCTCCTCGAGCAGCCTTCGCACCGCGCCGACGTCGGGCGCCATCTTCGAAGCCAGCGAGAGCTCGGCGTAGCTCGCGAAGCCGAGCAGCTTCGCCTCTTCGCGCCGCAGCTCGAGGATCTTCGTGATCAGCGCCGTGTTGTCCAGCGTGCCCGAGCTCGCGCGCGCCAGGTTCGCGCGGTAGAGCTGCTCGCGGATCTCGCGCCTCTTCAGGTGCTGGAGCACCGGAATCAGCATCGGCTGGTCCAGAGTGAGTCGCCAGGGGCCGCGCTCCGGGCTCGCCTGTGACTCGCCGGCGACGCGCGCCGACTCGGCCGCGAGCTCGCGCGCGCTCTCGGGCAGGCCCTCGACGTCGGCGCGGTCGCGCAGCACGAGTGACCAGGCCTTGGTGGCGTCGAGCACGTGATTCGAGAACGCGGTCTGGTGCTCGGCGAGCTCGGTCATGATCGCCTGGAAGCGCTCGCGCGCCGCGCCCTCGAGCCCGATGCCCGCGAGCCGCGCGTCGCGGATGAGCAGCGTCACGATCCGGCGCTGCGCGGGGTCGAGCCGGCGGTACGCGTCGCTCTTCTCGAGCCCGACCAAGGCGTCGTAGATGGGCTTCGACTGCGCCACGCGCAGCCCGAACACGATCACCTCGGGCTGCACCGCCTCGTGCGCGGCGCGCAGCGCGGGTGAGTTCCGGACGCCCATCAAGTGACCCACTACGCTCCAGCGCGTGGCCAGAAGGTCGCCGATCCGCTCCAGTGGCTCGACCACGCCGGCCCAGCTGGGCGCCACGTTCCGCTCCAGCGCGCTGAGCTCGTCGCCCAGCTGCGCGAGCAGCGCGCGCATGCCCGGCTCGACGTGCTCGGGCAGGACGGCATCGAAACGCGGCAGGCCGTCCGAGGCCGGCGCCAGCAGGGGATTCTCCATGGTCCGCTCCTTAGAAGCGGATGGTGTAGGAGACTTCCGATCCCGGGTCGAGCGCGGGCTCGATCACCTCGATCCAGCCATGATCCCCTGCGACGCGCAGCCCCGGCTGGGCGCGGAAGCTCGGCGCGGACTCGATCCGGGCCGTGTCGGCGCCGGCCGGGAGATACACGCGCGCGGTGACTCCGCGCGCCTGGACCTTGCCCGGATTGGCGAAGGTCACGCGCACGCGGTCGCGCCCGAGCACGGCCAGGTCGGCACGCACGCCCGAGCGCGCGCTCCACCAGCGCGCCAGCTCCTCGGGCTCGGCGAACCAGGCACCGCGCTCGCGCAGCTCGCGACTCACGCGCGTGTACAGGTCCTGGCGTCCCGACTTGGCGCGCCAGCCGGCGTCGGCGCGCAGCGAGTAGACGCCGCCGATCCGCTCGGCGCGCTCGTAGCCCGCGAGCAGCTCGCGCATCAGCGCCGAGCCGACCGCCGCGGCATCGGCGCGGTCCTCGGGAATCGTGACCAGCGGCTTGCCGTCCACGTCCACCAGCTCCGGCAGCGCGCGGCCGTCGGGTGGAACCGAGGCGTAGCGGCAGCCCGCGCGCGACAGCTCGCGCAGTGACTCGCCGGCGTCGGCGTCACGCTCCACGCGGCAAGCGCTCGCCTTGTCCTTGTGACTCGGACTCTCGACCAGCACCGCGCAGGGCCGGCCGTCGGGCCAGGCGCGCAGGTCGAGCAGCGGCTCGCGCAGCGCGTAGCGCAGCGCGTTCTCGGCCAGCACGCGCGCGTGAGTCGACTCGGCCACGCGCTCGGGAGACACTCCCAGCCAGGCCACCGCGCCGCCGCGGTACACCACCTGCAGCGCCGCGCCGCCGGCGTCGCCGCCCCAGGCCAGCGCGTCGGCCGAGCTGGCGGCGAGACTGTGCGCGCCCGGCTCGACCGCGAGCTCCTCGCCCGCCGCGAAGCCGGCCACCAGCGGGCTCGCGCCGGTGACCCGGAGCTGCGTCGCCGCGCTGCCCAGCTCCGCGAAGTGCTGGCCGGGGAAGATCCGCTCGAGCGCGGTGCGTCCGTCGACTGGCTGCGCCGCGGTGCGGCCCGCCAGCACCGCGCCACCCCCGAGCTGCAGATAGGAGTCGAGCGCGGCGAAGTCGGAGTCGTCGAGCTCGGTCTGATTCACCAGGATCCAGACCGCGTAGCTGCGCGTCGGGATCTCGGCCAGGTTCTCGGCGCTGTAGGTCTCGACGGTCCGACCCAGCGCCGCCGCGGCCGCCAGCCAGGCGTCCGAGCTGGCGCTCGAGTCACTCGCGTGCGCGGGCTTGTTGCGCGCCAGCTCGACCAGCGCGATCGGCCGCACCGGCTCGGCGCCGGCGCGCCTGCGCACGCGCGACAGCGAGGCGTGGTGCACGATGCCCAGCGTCGCCGCGCCCACCGCCAAGAGCGCCGCGATCCAGATCAGCGCGACCGGTCTCGAACGCGCCTGTGCTCGGGGAACCCGCATCGTGCCGCCTCACGCAAGTCTTCGGCAAGATGGGCGTGCCAATTGACGCCGGAGTTTCCATGCGGGTGGAGAGAGCGCGGCCCGGAGACGAGGCCGCCGTTCGGACGTTGCTCGAAGACGCGGCGAGTTGGCTCACGGCGCGCGGAATCCGGCAGTGGCTGCCGGGCGCGCTGCCCGAAGCCGTCGTCACCAGCGGCATCGCGCGCGGCTCGCTGTTCGTGGTTCGCGACGGCGGCGCGCTGGCGGCTTCGCTCGACTTGTCGGAGGAGGACCCGCCGGTCTGGGGGCCGTCGGACGGGACCGCGCTATATCTGCACCGGTTGGTCGTGGCCCGGTCGCACGCGAGGCGGGGCCTCGGCGCAAAGTTACTCGACTGGGCGCGCAATCAGGTGCGACGGCGCGGCCACACTCGTCTGTGTCTGGATTGCGTGGCTTCGAACGCGTTCCTGCGCCGTTACTACGCCGATGCGGGGTTCGCCGAGCGCGGACTCGTGGATCTGGGCCAGGTCCAGCTCGCACGCTTCGAGCAGAGCGTTCTCGACTACAATCCCCCTCCCTGAAGAACTCTCCACCGGGCACGTCCGCTTCCTCGACCACCCGTGACGAAATGCGGAAGCGCGGGCATGCGGCCCGCGCTTCCGGCTGCCTCACTTGATTGCGATCTGGCGTGCTTTCGCGGCTTCCTTCTTGGGAATCTCGACCGTGAGCACGCCGTCTTTGAACGTCGCGTTCAGCTGATCGGTGAGTGCCGTCGACGGCAAGGTGAAGCTGCGCGAGAACGCTCCGTAGTGCCGCTCGATCCAGTGCGCGCGATTCTTCTTCTCTTCGCGCTCACTGTGCTTCTCACCGCCGATCGTGAGCACGTTCTCGTGCATCTCCACGCTGACGTCTTCCTTGCGAACGCCCGGCAGCTCGACGGTCACGCGAAACGACTTCTCGTCCTCGAACAGGTCGACGGGCGCGACGTCGGCCCCCTGGTGCCGGCCGAGGTCGGCGCCGAGCCGGCGAGCGAGCCGCTCGAAGGGCCTCTCCCACTCTCGCAGCCATCCTTCTGCGGCGAACGGCTCGTCGCGGAACGGGTTCCAACGCTGGACGGACTTCTCTTCTGCCATGTCATTTCTCCTTGTTTGAATTAGATCGAAGACTCACCCGCAAATTCCGCTGAGTGGCCAGTGCAACGGCCGTACCCGACGCGGGCACGTGCGCCGAGCGGGTGCGGCGTCGCGAGCGGGGCGTGCTGACACAGGACTGTGTCAATCCGCCTCCCTGCTTCGACCTCCGGCCGCTCGCCGAGACCAGCCGCCGGGTACGCTGGTTGCAATCAGCCCGCAGCGATGAGCTGGCCCCCGAAGAACATCCTGGTCGGAACCGATTTTTCGGCGAGCTCCGAGGCCGCTTTGCATGCAGCGGCGGCGATCGCACGGCGCGACGGTGCGCGGATCGAGCTGGTCCACGTGCTTCCCCCCCGCCTGCGGCCGTTGGCCGGCTTCGAGCCACTCGACGTCCTGATCTCCCCCGATCCCGTCGTCGAGCTCGAAGCAACTGAGAGGCGCGCTTCGGAGCTCGCCCAGCGCTGGGCCCCCGGTCTCTGTCGTGTGCGGGTGATCGAAGGCGAACCGGTCTCGATGCTGGTCACCCTGCGCGAGGAGCTCGACGCCGATCTGGTCGTGCTCGGCGCGGGCGGGCTTCGGGGGGCGCGTCACTTCTTCCTGGGCAGCGTGGCCGAGAAGATGCTCGATCATCCGGGCTGCCCGCTCTTGCTCACGACGCGCACCACCAGCGCCGGTGAGTTCAAGCGCGTGCTGATCGCGCAAGAGAGCCCCCGCTCGAAATCCTCGTCGCTCGAGATCGCCGTGCGGCTGGCGCGCGACGAGCGCAGCGAAGTGATTGCGCTGCACGTGGCGGCGACGAGCAGCGCCGAGCTCGAGCGGCAGCGCGCGTCGGCCGGGATCGCGGCGCGCATCGGGCAGATCGATCCCACCGCCCCCGCGCAGGTGATCGTGCGCCGGGGCGATCCCGCGCGCGAGATCGTGCGCGCCGCGCGGGAGTTCGGTGCGGATCTGGTGGTGCTGGGCGCGGAGCAGAATCGACCGGACTTCGGCCCGGGCGCGGTGGTGAAGGCGCTGTCGCGCTCCGACCAGCCCGCCTTGCTGATCGTATGGCCTAGCCCGACCGAGAAGGAGTGACGGATGAAGAGCGTGGCGGAGCTGATGACGGTCGATCCAACGACCGTGGAGCCGAAGATGGCGGCGGTGTCCGCGCTGGAGCTGATGATCAGCGACGGCGTGCGCCACCTTCCGGTCCTCGACCGCAAGAAGCGCGTGTGCGGCATCGTGTCGATCGACGATCTTCGGGCGGCCTTGCCCTTCGTCGTGTCGATCCGGCGTCCGCCCACGGTCGAGGAGCACGACGATGCGCTCGGCTACACGGTGGGCGAAGTCATGACTCATGGGCCGCTGACCATCGACACGGGCGCGAGTCTGGCCGAGGCTGCCGGGCTTTTGGCGAGGTTCCGCATCGGCTGCTTGCCCGTGGTCGATCGCGCCGGGCATCTGGTCGGGATCTTCTCCGAGACCGATGCGCTGCGCGCGCTGGCCGGCGAGTCACCGGAGCCCGCCGCGGAGCGCCGGCGAGTGCACGAGCTGCAGCGGCTCCTGCGCGAGCTCGAGCTGGAACGGGAGCGCATCGCCGATCGGCTCGGGAAGCTGCAGCAGCCCGAACCGGACCCGCAGGCCTCGGAGCTCGAGGATCCGCTCGCCTCGCTGGCCGCGCGCCGGCTCGCTTCGATCGAGCACGCCCTGGCGCGCGGGCGAGCCGGCCGCCTGGGTACGTGCGAAGAGTGCGGAGACGAGATCGCGGTGGCGCGCTTGCGGGCGCTGCCCGGCGCCACGCGCTGCGTGCGCTGCGCGGGAGCTCGTGAGTCGCGGTAGCATGCAGCGCATCCCGTGACGGATGCGAGACTCGATCCGAGTTCCCAGCTTGCGCCCGAAGCACGCGAGATCCTGCTCGCGGACGGAGGCAGTGCGCGCATCCGCGGCGTGACTCCCGAGGATGCGCCGCGCCTGGAGGTGTTTCACCGCTCGCTCTCCGAGGAAACGATCCACTACCGCTACTTCTCGGCGGTGGCGAGGCTGCCGCCGTTCCTGCTGCGGCGCTTCACGCAAGTGGACTTCGCTCGCGACATGGTGCTGGTGGCCGAGGTTGCTGATCGAGTCATCGCGCTCGCCAGCTACCACCGCCAGAAGACCGGCGACACCGCGGAGGTCGCCTTCGTGGTGGCGGACGCGCATCAGGGGCGCGGGCTTGGGACGCTGTTGCTCGACGAGCTGGCAGAGCTCGCGCGCGCGCGCGGAGTGACTCGTTTCGTCGCGCAGACGCTTTCGAACAACCGCGAGATGCTCCGCGTGTTCTCGGACTCGGGCCATACCCTCGAGCGCGGCTCGGAGAGCGGCGTGGTCAGCGTGACGTTTCCGACCGCGGACACCGCATCGGTGCGCAGCGCGCGCGAGTGGCGCTGGCACCGCGCCGAGGTGCAGTCCGTGTCACGCCTCGTCCGGCCGCGCGGCGTCCTGCTCGTGGGAGGCTGGGCGGAGCGAGCCTTCGAGCCGAACGGCTTCGCCGGGGCGATCTACACCGACCTGCGCAGCTCGCCCCGAGACGTCGACCTCGCGGTCTATGCGGGCGCTGCCGCTCCACTCCCCGAGCTGGTGGGAACTCTCGCGAGCCTGGGCGTCCACGCGCTCTTGCTCGGCGCGCTCGACGGTCTGGACGCAGCCGATCACGCGCACTTCGATCCCGAGCTGCGCGTCGCGATCCGCCGCCACGGCATGCGCGCGATCGGGCCCGGCTCACTGGGCCTGCTGAATCCCGCGCAGGGGCTCTGGCTGTGGACCGCCGGCACCGCGCGCGCCGCGCGCCCGGGGGGCCTCGCGATCGCCTGCGACGCTGGACGAGAGGCGCTCGTCCAGCAAGCTCTCGAAGCCGACATCCGAGTCTCGACCGTCCTGTCACTCGGGCGCAGGGCCGACGTCTCCGTGAACGACTTGCTCGAGTTCTGGCAGGACGACCCCGGGACCGAGTCGATCGCACTGGCGCTGCGCAGCCCGGGGCGCGCCGAGAAGTTCCTGCCGCTGGCCGCGCGCGTCGCGTCGAAGAAGCGCGTGCTCGCGCTCGCCAGCGGGGACGCGCGTTGCGACGCGGCTCTGCGCGACGCGGGGCTGACCCTGTTCGAGACGGAAGCCCGCTTGCTCGAGTGGCTTCGCTGAGTGAGGCGCGCGCGTCAGGGCTCGAGCTCGGCACCCGCGAACGCGTCCAGGTCCACGAGCGTGCGCACGCCGCTCACGCGTCCGTTGGCTGCGTACTGCCAGAAGGCCCAGCCCTCCTCGACCGGCTCACCGAAGATGCTGCGCGGGAAGAGCGGATAGCCGGCGAAGCGTGAGTCGAGGATGCGCCGGCGCGCCTCGCTCGTGAAGTAGAGCAGCGGCTTCCTGCCGCTCGCGCGCTCGATGGCCTGCAGGAAGACCGCGAGCTCGACGCGGATCTGCTCGTCGGGAGGCGCGGCGCCGCAGTTGCCCACGAACTCGACGTCGGCCACGGGCGCCAGCTCGCCGAAGGATGGGCCCACCGTGCTCGTGAAATGGTCGGCCTGCGCTGCGCCCGCCGAGCAGAAGGTGAAGAAGTGATACGCCCCTCGCCGCACCCCCGCGGCCTGCGCCGCCGCCCAGTTGGCCTTGAACGCCGAGTCGACGTGATCCTTGCCCTCGCTCGCCTTGATGAAGGCGAAGACGACGCCGTCGGCGCGCACCTTCTGCCAGTCGATCTTCCCCTGGTGGTGAGACACGTCGATGCCGCGAATCGGATAGCGGCTCGCGCTCGGATAGTTGAAGCGCACCCAGCCGCGCTGGTAACCCAGGACCCCGGCGGCAGTGAGTGCCAGGAGCAGGACCAACGCGGCTGCCACGCGCGTGCGCATGGCGCAAGAATAGCCGCAGCCGCGCTAGGCTCCCCTCCATGCGTCCGATCGTTCCGTTTCTCGCCGCGTTCCTGCTCGGCTGCGAGACCGTCTGCTCTGCCGAGTTTCCCGTCCAGCCGGACCACGCGATCCTGTCTTCGACCCCGATCGTCCACTGCTTGCGGTCTCTGGGCTTCGACGACGGTCCGGACGACACGCTCACGGCCCGGATGGCGGACGACCCGACGCTCGTGGCCGAGGCGTCGATCGAGCCGGGAGCCGCCGCGACCGTGCACCGGCTTCCGGACCGCTGGAGCGTGTCGTTCACGGCCGGACACAGCGCGGCTGCCGACTCCAGCTATTTCGCCGGTGCGTTCGCGCGCTGTATCTCAGTCCACGATCCGAACGCGCCCGTTCAGGTCCGCAGCGCGAGACTTCCCGGCTAGAAGCACGAGCACGGTCGCGAGCAGAGACGCGAGCTCCGGCTCGGGCACGATCGATGGGTAGGTCGACGAGAAGCTGTAGTCGCCGCTGAACGAGAGCGGGCCGAGGCTGACCGCTCCTGCTTGCGCCGGGTTGCCCTGGGTGGTCAGCAGGAAACGGACCCCCTGAGCGCTCTGGAAGTCGAAATACGAGAAGCCCCCGACGATGTCCCAGCTACAGCTCGGGCCGCCGATCGTTCCGCGGCAGTTGATCTGGCCGACATCCAGGATCAACTGGAACGGTGTGATGGCGACGCCCTGGGCGTCGGTCAACGCGATCTTGACCCCTGAGCTGAACAAGGCCGAGTCCGTCGGCCCCGTCTCGGTGAGGGCGCCCGAGCTCTGGACACCCGTGCGGTCACCCAAGACCAGCGTCTGATTCCCGGAGAACAGCACCGTGATGTCGAAGGAGTCACCCATGAAGCCGCTGGCCAGGCTGCCGCTCGGCGGGGCGAACGTGCACGTCGGAGTCCCGAGCACGAGGCCACAGGACCCAGGGTCCGCCGTCACGGTGGTGACGACGAGCGCGGCCCATCCCGTTCGAGACAGCAGCGAGAGACACAAGATCAGCGCGCAGCGTGCACTCATGAATCTGTCTTCTCGCACACTGGCAAGTGATTCGCTATGGCGCGGCAGAGTCCACAACGAATCGTCACGCAATCGGCGCCGACTCAGCGCCGCAGCGAGCGGAATGACTCCCGGGGGCCGAAGAGTGCGCGGAAGCCGGTCTCGCGGACGAAGCGCTCGCCCGCGATGGTGCACGGGTACTTGATGTATCGATCGCGCCGGGCGGGATGCGCACGAGCACCATACGGAACAGTCTCGCGAGCAGCGGCCGCGCGATCGGCTCGGGCAGCGGCAGTGGCTGGCCGCCGGTCTTTCGGATCGCGGTGCGCAGCGGCACCTCGGCCGAGCCGGTCACCTTGTAACACGCCGCGCAGCCGGCCGACACCAAAATCATCCGGGGGCGACTCAAGGGGAGGATGTTGCGGGTCGGGTTCGCCATCGGGGTGGCGCTCCTGCTGAGTTGGAGCGCAGCTGCAGAGACTTCAGTCTCGGCGTGGGAACTCCCGCCAGAAGGCGGCTGCGCGAGCGCAATCCTGCCGGCCAAAGCCGATGCGCCCGCCTTCGAGCTCCGCCCGGGTGACGTCGTCGGTGCCGACCGGGTCGACTCGCTCCGCGGGTACCTCCCGCCGGTGATCTGGGACAACCGCGACCGCTTCTTCTTCGCGGGCATGCGGATCGAGGTCGGCCCTTGCTTCGGCGACTACTCGGCACCGGCCGCGTTTCGCGAAGCCACCGAGAAGTTTCGTGGCCACTCTGCCTTGAAGGACGACGGCGGGCTCGCGGATCATGTCGCCGGGCTGCCGTTTCCACCAGACTCGATCGCTCGCGACGATCCGCGCGCGGGAATCATGTGGGCCTGGAACGTGGAGTCACGCTGGCAGGCGGGGGGCTTCCGCGGGAAGTTCCGCGTCATCGACCTCGTTCACTCGGAGCCATACGAGGGAGAGATCTGGAAGCGCGAGCTCGCGCGCCGCGCGGAGCGTCCCGATGACGGCTATCGCGTGCCCGATACGGGTACACGCCTGTGGGCCGCGGGCGGGCGCTTCTTCGAGCCATTCAGCGCGCGCCGCCTCGCCTGGCTGCAGCTGCGCGACGCCGCGAGCAACACCGACGCCAGGCGGGGCGACGACCTCTACTTCTACATGAGGACGACGCGCAAGGTGCACGACCTCCCGTCGGAGGGGATCGAGGGCGTGTTCGTTCCCAGCTTTTCGATGGCGAGTCAGGGTGGCGCACTCACTCCTGGCTCGGGCGCCGAGGCGAAGAGCGCGCCCGAGTCGAGGCGGCGGGCTTTCGAAGGGCTCGAGCTGCGCCCGCTGCTCTACTCGTTTCGCGTGCTCCGCACCGAGAACGTGCTGGCGCCGATCAACGCGATGACTCCGGCCTACCCCGCCGACTCGAAGCGCGACTTCGGCCCGTCCGGACTCTCGTGGGCATCGGATCGCTGGGACTTGCGCCGCTCGCTAGTGCTCGAAGCTTCGCCGCACGACGGCGGACCGCGTTCGGTTCTGTGGGTCGACCTGCAGACCCTCTATCCGCTCTACTTCGCCTCGTACGACGGGAACGGTGAGATGCTCGAAGTCGGTTACTGGGTCGGCCGCTTCAGCAGCGCCGAGCGGACGATCGAGCCGGTCGGCAGCGCGTTCACGAGTCTGCACATGAGCGCCAGCTGGCGGCGCGAGTCCTGGGAGATCAGCTCTGCGCCCGAAGCCGACGAGGACGTGCACCGGGCGCTCTCGATCGGGAACCTCACCAAGAGTCAGTGACGCGGAACGGACGGACCCGCTAGCGGCGCAATGCGCGGAACGACTCCTTCAGACCGAACAAGGGCCGAAAACCCGTCTCCTTCTGAAAGCGGGTTCCGTCGATCCCGCAGGAGTACTTGATGTAGTCGATCGCGCCGGGCGGGATGCGCACCAGGCCCATGCGGAAGAGTCTCGCGAGCAGCGGCCGCGCGATCGGCTCGGGCAGCGGCAACGGCTGGCCGCCGGTCTCTCGGATCGCGGTGCGCAGCGGCACCTCGCCCGGGCCCGTCACGTTGTACACGCCGCGCAGCCGGCGCCCGAGCGCGAGCGCCACGGCTTCGACCAGATCCTCTTCGTGCATGAACTGCAGCATCGGGTTGAAGCCCATCATGACCACCACGCGCGGCCCGCGCAGATAGTTCACGATCGAGTTCTCGCTGTAGTAGCCGAGCGTCGGCACCGGGCGCAGGATCGAGGTGTGGATGTCCGGGTGCTGCCACATGAAGGCGGTAGCGAGAGAGTCGACTTCGACCAGGTCGCGGATCTCGGGATAGTTGCGGCCGGCCAGCAGCGGATGGTCCTCGGCCACGAAGCTCGGGTTGTCGGGCAGCGCTCCGTATACGTAGCTCGTGGACAGCACCACCAGCTTCTTCACGCCGTACGCGCGGCAGTGGTCGAGTAACTTCCGGGTGCCCCGCACGTTCACGTCGAAGCGCTGTGTCTCGGGTCCGCGGAAGTGGCGTACGGTACCCAGATGCACGACGGCATCCGGCAGCTCCTTGCGCAGCGCGTCCTCGAACGCGCGCGAGCGCACGTCCGTGCGGTAGAACGGCGCTCCTGCGGGGCGGCGCTCCCAGTCGTCGGTGTCGACACCCACCACGCGCAGGTCGCGAGAAAGTCGGCGGGCCAGGAGCCGGCCCTGCCCGCGGGCCACTCCCACGATCAGCACTTTCTCTGCGTTAGCCACGTGCGGCGCCGACTGGCGGGTATGTTATAAGAACTCCTCCGATGGACACGAACGTGAAGTTCGAGACCATCCGCATCCCCGTGATGCCGGACGTCCAGGTCACGGGCATCGTGGCGACGCCGGAGTGGTGGCCGAGCGGCCAGCGAATCGGGCTCGTGATCGCCCACGACGCGACCGGTGGTAGGGACGAGCCCTCGTTGGTGGCCATTCAGCAGGCGCTATCGGCGAAGGGGCACCTGACCCTGCGCTTCGCTTTCCCCTTCGCGGAAGAGAAGAAGAAGCGCCCCGACCCGCTGAACGTGCTCGACCGAACGTTCAAGGCGGCGGTGCAGGCGGTGCTGTCCGACCCCGAGAACGCCCCGGCCCGGCTCTTGGTGGGCGGCATCGGCCTCGGCGCTCGGGTCGCCACGCGCGCAGTGTCTCAAGGGCTCAAGGTCGACGCCGCGTTCTCGTTCGGCTTCCCGCTGCACCCGTCCGGCAAGCCGAGCCACCAGGACGTGGACTACATGTACCGAGTCATCTGTCCGATCCTGTTCGTGCAGGGCGCACGTGACCCGCACTGTCGCATCGACAAGCTCGAAGAGCTGTTGCGACGCATCGGCGCACCGACGCGCTTGCACGTCATTGCCGACACCGGACCGGGTCTCGAGCCCGTGAAGAAGACGGGCCGCACGCCGGAAGAGATTCGCGCCGAGGCGCTCACTCACTTGGATGCCTACATCCTCGAGGTGATCGGTCGAGGTTAGCTCGCTATCTTGTCCGCATGGCTGAGGCGCAGACCAAGCCAGGCGTGATCGGCGTGCTGCTCGACGGGGAGCGCCGCTTCGTGCGCCGTCTGGAAGGCGTGCTCTACTTCCAGCGCGAGATCTACCGCGAGATCGAGAGTGACCCGCACGCCATCCCGCAAGCGATGGCCGTGGTCGTGGCCACGTCGGTGCTGGTCGCGCTCGGTCAGGGCGCCGGCGGTCTGGTCTCGATCTTCGCGGGCCTGGCCGGCTCGATCTTCCAGTGGATGGCGGTGACCGGCCTCGTCTGGATCGTCGGCCGCTTCGCCACCGCCGGGCCGGTCGACTTCTCGAAGTTGCTCCGCTGCACCGGCTTCGCGTACGCCTGGCTGGCGCTGCAGCTGCTCGCGAGCCTGCCGATCCTGGGCATCCTGTTCGCGTGGGCGGCGGTGGTGCTCGTGCTCGTGTCACTCGTGATCGCGACCCGCGAGGTGCTCGAGACCGACACCAGCCGCGCGGCGCTCGTCTGCGGCGTCGCGCTGGGCGTGCCGCTCGTGGTGCTGCTCTGGCTCGGGCCCTAGACCGGCGCGAACACGTTCGGTGACTCGCCGGCGCCCGCGCTGACCGTGCCGCGCAGGCCGACGCCTTCGACCTCGAGCAGCGTGCGGAAGAGGGCGGCGTTGGGCACGCCGTGCGCGACGCTGCGCCGACCGTCGGGCAGGCGCAAGTACAGCACGCTGCGCTCGGGCTGGTTCTCGCGGTCGAACATGACCGTGTAGCTCTCGACCTGGGCCGCGCCCGAAGGCGAGTCGACGAGCTGCGGACCTTCGAACTGCTCGGGCGGGAGTGACTCGCGGCTGGCGCGGCTGCTCGAGGCGGCGATGCGCTCGGGATCGTTCGAGAGCACGGCGGCGGCGTGCTTGGTCGCGCTCATGCCCAGGCCGGTGACCCAGCCGACCTTGCCCTTGCCGTGGCGGATGTGAGTCACGGTGTTGCACAGGCCGTGCATGGCGTAGTTGTTGCCGGGACCGCCGTGGTGCGCGAGGCCACCCGTCTGCGTCGGCCCGCGGCGGTCCGTCGTCGAGAGACCCAGGGCGTCGAGCGCGAACTCGACCACGCAAGGGAAGCAGGAGTAGAAGTCGAACAGATCCACGTCCGCGATCGAGACGCCCGCGTGTGACTGCGCCGCGCGCGCGATCGCCCGCATGGCCGGGCTCGACGCCAGGTCGACGCGCTCGGCCGCGCTCCAGCCGTCGTTGGCGCTGGCTCCGCCCAGGAACGTGACTCGCTTGTCCGCCGCGATCCCGAGCCGGTCGGCCGCGCGCTCGCTCATCACGATCGCGGCCGCGGCCTGGTCGACCTCCATGATCGCGTTCATGAGCTTCGGATAGGGGAAGCCGATCCAGCGGTTCTTGGCCGACACGGTGCGGATCTCTTCCGCGCTGCGCGGCTCGGGGAACCACGAGTAGGGATTGGTGACTGCCACCTCGGAGTATCTCGCCATCAGCTCCGAGACGAACTTCTGGTGCGCCGGGATGCTGCGGCCGGCCTGGGCGCGCAGCGCGTTCTCGTACAGCGGATACATGTCGACGGGCTGGCGGATGCCGTGGCGCAGCTCGAGCGCGTTCGCGAACGGCTTCATCTTGGTCATGAAGCGCGGGAGGCCGTCGCCGCCCGGAGTCCAGTCGAGCTTCCTGCCCTCGCTGCGCGCGCGCCGCCGGCTGTAGACACACTCGGCGCCGGCCAGGAACGCCACGTCGAGCTCGCCGTCGGCGATCTTGTTGGCCACGTCGTCGAGCAAGAGGATCGGACCTTCGCCGCCGCCCGGGGGCTCGAGCTTCTCGCGCGGCGACGCGCCGACGAATTCGGCGACGCGTCCCGGCAGGTCGTCGTACGACCAGGCCATGGGCGGGATGCAGCCCACGAACTCGGCCTCGCGCACCAGCTTCGGGTTGCCCGCGTCGGCGGCCGCGCGCTCGAGCGCGCTGGCCATGAGCTTCGCCGGCTCGATCGGATTCCACTCCTTGGAATCGAGCCCCGGGCGGTTCCGAACCTGGCCCACACCCACGATCACTGCGCGCTGCTTCGCGTTTGACATGACCCCTACCTCGACCCCAGGGTACACCACATGGACGACGAGCTTTTTCTCGAGCAGATCGAGTGCGGGCCGATGCAGAACTTCGTCTACGCCGTCGGCTCACGCGCCACGCGTGAGGTGGCGCTGGTCGATCCCGCCTGGAACGTCTCGGGCATCGTCGACCACGTGCGCGAGCAGGGCTTCGAGCCGGTGTGCGCGCTCGTCACCCACTATCACCCGGACCACATCGGCGGCCGGATGATGGGCCAGACGATCGAGGGCCTGTCGGAGCTGCTCGAGCTGAAGGGCATGAAGATCTACGCCAACCGCCACGAGGCGAGCGGCGTGCAGAAGGTGACCGGCGTCTCGGAGAGCGACCTCGAGATGGTCGACAGCGGTGACGTGGTGAAGATCGGGAACGTCGAGATCGAGTTCCTGCACACCCCGGGTCACACCCCCGGGTCACAGTGTTTCCGGGTGCGAAACTCGCTGGTGTCGGGCGACACGCTGTTCATCCAGGGCTGCGGCCGGGTCGACCTGCCGGGCAGCGACCCCGACGAGATGTACCAGAGCCTGCGCAAGCTGGCGGCGCTGCCGGACGAGACCGTGCTCTACCCCGGTCACGACTACGGCGGCGGCCCGCACCGCACCATGGCCGAGACCAAGCGCATGAACGCCTATCTCCGGATCCCCACTCTGGAGATGTGGCGGGAGCTGATGGGCACGTAGAACCGCAGCCTTAGGCTGCGCTTGCGCTGTTCCGCGCCCCTGCCTTAGAGTGCGCCGCGACCCCCCTTTCGGGCTGCGAAGCGCAGCCTGGCGTACGGACCCTGAGCATGGGTAGGGTGCCCATGCGATCACCGGTTTTACGGAGTTTTGCCCCTCATGAAGATCCTCGTCTGCCTGAAGCAGGTGCCGCACAAGGACGCGCGGCTCGAGCTCGCGCCCGACGGCAAATGGATTGCGGACGCGAACATCAAGTTCGAGATCAACGACTACGACAACTACGCGCTCGAGGAAGCGCTGCGCGCCAAGGACAAGGACGCGGCGACCGAGGTCGTGGTCGTGACGGTGGGCCCGGACCGCGTGCAGCAGTCACTGCGCACGGCGCTCGGCATGGGCGCGGACCGCGCGGTGCAGGTTTGGGAGGACGGCCTGGCCGGCGCCGACTCACTGGCGATCGCCAAGACGATCGCGGCGGTGGCCAAGACCGAGAAGTGCGATCTCGTGCTCATGGGCCTGATGTCGGACGACACCAACTACTCGCTCACGGGTCCCATGCTGGCGGCGCTCCTGGGCGTGCCGCATGCCACCGGGATCGTGTCGGCGAAGCTCGACGGCGGCCAGGTCGAGGTGGAGCGCGAGCTGGAAGGCGGCGCGCTCGAGGTCGTGAAGCTGCCGCTGCCGTGTCTGCTCACGGCGCAGACCGGCATGAACGAGGTCCGCTACGCCTCGCTCAAGGGCATCATGCAGGCGAAGAAGAAGCCGCTCGACAAGAAGTCACTCGCCGACCTCGGTCTCTCGGCCGGCGCGCTGGCGCCCAAGGTCAAGATCGAGAAGATCTACACCCCGCCCAAGGGCGCGGGCGCCGAGATCCTGTCGGGCTCGAAGGACGAAGTCGCGCAGAAGTTCGTGGGCAAGGTCAAGGAGCTGGGGCTTTTGTAATGGCAAAGACACTGGTCGTCGCGGAAGTTCAGAAGGGCGCGCTGCGTGAGTCGACGCTCGAGCTGGTGACGCTGGCGCGCAAGCTCGGAGGCGAGCTGGCCTCGGTCGTGATCGGCAGCGGCGTGGGCGGCGTGGCCGAAGACCTGGCCAAGCGCGGCGGCGGGAAGGTGCTCGTCGCCGACGACGGGTCACTGGCCAACTACAACCTCGACGGCTGGACGCGCGCGATCGCGAAGGCGATCGAGGCCGAGAAGCCCGAGCTGATCTTGATCTCGAACACGCCCATCGGCTGGGACGTGGCCGGCGCGCTGGCCGCGAAGCTCGACTGCGGCATCGCGAGCGACGTGATCCGGATCGAGCCCGACGGCGGCGAGCTCGTGTTCGTGCGCCGCATGTTCAACGCCAAGTTCGACGCGCGCCTGCGCGTGAGCGGCGCGCCGCGCATCGCCACCGTGCAGCCCGGCGCGAACGAGCCGTACAGCGGCAGTGAGTCGGGGCAGGTCTCGAAGCTCGACGGCGTGGGCGGAGACGGGCGCACCAAGTTCGTCGAGATCCGCGTCGCGCCCGCCGGCGGTCACGACCTGACCAAGGCCGAGATCATCGTCTCGGGCGGCCGCGGCCTGCAGAAGCCCGAGAACTTCGAAGCGGTGCTGAAGCCGCTGGTCGAGGCGCTCGGCGCGCAGATGGGCGCCTCGCGCCCGGTCGTCGACGCCGGCTGGCTGCCGCACGAGTACCAGGTGGGCAGCTCGGGTCAGATCGTCTCGCCCAAGCTCTACGTGGCGGTCGGCATCTCGGGCGCGATCCAGCACCTGGTGGGCATGAAGAACTCGAACTTCATCATCGCCATCAACAAGGACGCCGACGCCCCGATCTTCGAGGTCGCCGACGTGGGCATCGTCGGCGATCTGTTCGAGGTGGTGCCGGCGCTGGTCGCGGCGGTGAAGACCGCCAAGGGCTGAGTCACTCAGCTCCGCGCCAGCTCGATCACCGCGATCTCTCCGGGCGCGCCGATCCGGATCGGCAGGAAGCTCGTGCCGACGCCGCGGCCCACGTAGAGCTGCGCCTCGCCGCGGTAGAATTGACCCGACCAGAAGCCGTGGTGGGTGTGGCGCAGCGGCGTGCGGCCGGCGATCAGCAGCTGGCCGCCGTGGGTGTGACCCGAGAGCTGCAAGTCGACGTGCGGCGCCGACTCCAGGAAGAAGTCGGGGTGGTGCGAGAGCAGGATCGCGGGCTCTTCCGGGCCGCGGCCCTCTAGCGCGCGCGGCAGGTCGGGCTGGCCGCGCAGGAAATCGTCGACGCCGCACAGCCAGAGGCTCGCGCCTCCGCGAGTGACTCGCCGGCCGCGGTTGGTCACGATCTCGACGCCGCACTCCTCGAGCACCGCGCGCCAGAGCTTGGGGTTGCGCGCGGCGTGGTACTCGTGGTTCCCGTGCACGGCGTACTTCCCGAGCGGCGGCTGCAACAGCCCGAAGCCCTTGCGCAGCTCGAGCACCTCGGGCTCGGCGATGTTGATCAGGTCGCCGCCGAGACAGACCAGATCGGGCGCTTCCGCGGCCACGATCTGGCACACGCCCAGCCAGTCGTCGGCGTCGAAGTAGTTGCCCGCGTGCACGTCGGACAGGAACACGAGCCGCAGGCCGTCGAGCGCCGCCGCGCCGCGCGCCAGCTCGATCCGCGTGCGAGTCACGACCCGGTTCCGCGCCAGCGCGGCCGAGATCCGCGCGCGCACCGGGCCGCGGTAGATGGCGCGACTCAGCTCGCCCAGCGTGTGACCGACGACCTCCGCCACGCGGCGCACCGGTCCGGGGCGCTTAGCCATCGCCGGGAATCACCGTGACCTTGATTGCGCCGCTGTGCTTGTCGCTGGCCGCGGCAAACGCGTCGTCGAGCCGCGAGAGCGCGAAGCGGTGGGTCTGCAGCGGGGCGATCTCGCTGGCATAGCGCGGCAGGAGCTCGACCGCGGCGCGGAACTGGGAGCCGCGGCGGCTCGCGCCGTACATGTTCGAGCCCACGATCTCGAGCTCGCGCGTCGCGAGCTGGTAGCCACTGACTTCCACGCGCTTGGAGAAGATTCCCAGCACCACGATCCGCCCGCCGGCGCGGCAATGGCGGGTCGCGTCGAGCAAGGTCTTCGCCTGACCGCCGACGGTCTCGATCACGACGTCGGGCTGGGCCTCGGCGGCCCAGGCCTTGAGCTCGTGCTCGGGCAAGGGCAGGAGCCCGAGCCGCTTCGCGGCGTCGATCTGCTGTGGATGGCGCGCGGTGATCGCCACGGTCTTCGCCCGGTCGCGCGCGAGCAGGCCCGAGAGCAGGCCGATCGAGCCGGCGCCCAGCACCAGCACGCGGCTGTCCGACTCCAGCCGCGCCAGGTCGAGCGCGCGCTCGCACACGGCCAGCGGCTCGGCCAGCGAGGCCACCACCGGCGACACCGAAACGTGTACGGGGTGGAGCGTCTCGGTCGGCACGTCGACCCATTCGGCCAGGCCGCCCGGCTTCACCACGCCGAAGATCTCGAGCTTCTCGCACAGCTGCGACCGGCCCGAGATGCAGAAGTCGCAGCGGCCGCAGACGTGCTTGGGCTCGATCGCGTACAGCGTGTCGGGCAGTCCGGGCTGGCCCTCGAGCAGCGTGCCCGCCATCTCGTGGCCGGGTGCTATGCCGAGCGGCGGCGGCAGCTCGCGCCGGTACAGGTGCAGGTCGGTGCCGCAGATGCCGCAGGCGGCCACCTTGAGCCGCGCCCAGCCGGGCGCGAGCTTGGGCGGCTCGACCTCGGCGATCTCGAGCCCCGACTCGGTCCAGCGCGCCTGGCGCACGGTGAGTCGCTAGCCGCGCCGCGCCGAGATCGGGACGTACGGCCGCTGGGTCGCGCCGACGTAGATCTGGCGCGGCCGGCCGATCGCCTGGCCCTCGGCCAGTAACTCGATCCACTGCGCGATCCAGCCGGGCAGCCGGCCCATCGCGAACATGGCCGTGAAGCCCTGCACCGGAATGCCCAGCGCCTTGAAGATGACTCCCGAGTAGAAGTCGACGTTCGGATACAGGCGCCGCTTGATGAAGTAGTCGTCCTCGAGCGCGATCCGCTCCAGGTCCATCGCGATCTCGAGCAGCTTCGAGTTCACGCCCAGCTTGTCGAGCACGTCGGTCGCGGCCTGCTTGATCACCTTCGCGCGCGGGTCGTAGTTGCGGTATACGCGGTGACCGAAGCCCATCAGCCGGGACGTGTCGTCCTTCGACTTGGCGCGGTCGACGAACTGCTTCGCAGTGAGTCCCTCTTCTGCGATCGCCTCGAGCATCTCGATCACTTCCTGGTTCGCGCCGCCATGGCGCGGTCCCCAGAGCGCCGCGATGCCCGCGGACATGGAGGCGAAGAGATTCGCGTGCGAGCTGCCGGCCAGCCGCACCGTCGACGTAGAGCAGTTCTGCTCGTGGTCGGCGTGCAGGATCAGCAGCACGTCGATCGCGTGCGCGACCACCGGATCGACCACGAACTCCTCACAGGGCGTGCCGAACATCATGCGCAGGAAGTTCTCGACGTACCCGAGCTTGTTGTCCGGGTACATGAACGGGTGACCGAGCGAGTGCTTGTTCGCGTAGGCCGCGATCGTGGGGAACTTCGCGATCAGCCGCTCGACCGAGATCGTGACCTGCTTCGTGTCGAGCGGATCGAGATACTCGGGGTAGAAGGTCGAGAGCGCCGAGATCACCGCCGAGCACACGCCCATCGGGTGCGCGTCCTTCGGGAAGGCGGAGAAGAAGCGCTTCAGGTCCTCGTGCAGCATCGTGTGGTAGCGGATCGAGTTGGCCCAGGCGCGGTACTGCTCGGCGGTGGGCAGCTCGCCCTTGATCAAGAGGTAGGCGACTTCCAGGAAGTCACTCTTCTCGGCCAGCTCCTCGATCGGGTAGCCGCGGTAGCGCAAGATGCCCTGCTCACCGTCGATGAAGGTGATCGCGCTCTTGCAGCTGCCGGTGTTCTTGTAGCCGGGATCGAGCGTGATCAGGCCGCTCAGATCGCGCAGCTTTCCGATGTCGATCCCGCGCTCGCCTTCGGAGCCGGTCACGATCGGGAATTCGTACGTCTTGCCGTCGACCTCGAGCCGAGCCATCTCGTCCATCGCAGGGCATGATACACGCGGGCCCGTTGGCCCGCCGCCCGGGGAGTCAGTGGAAGACCGTCCAAGCATCTGGGAACGCATGCTCGCCAGCATCGTGGCCATGGCGGTGCGTCTGCTCGGGGCGACCCTGCGCTTCGAGTACGAAGACAACGACGTCGTCGCAGATACCCTCGCGTCCGGGAGCGCCACGATCATCTACGGCTGGCATGAGATGTTTCTGATCGCGTGTTGTGACCTGCGACACTACCGGCCGTACATCATGATCAGCCAGAGCCGCGACGGGGGACGCGTGACGCGCGTGGCCGAGAAGGTGGGCTGGCGCGTCGTGCGCGGCTCGAGCTCGCGCGGCGGTGCGAAGGCACTTCTACAAATGGTGCGGGTGCTGAAGGAGCCCGATGACGCGCGGGTAGGGTGCCCGCGCGGATCCGCTGTACTCGCTGGCCATCTCGTCGACGGGCCGCGCGGACCGCGGCACGAGCTGAAGCCCGGCGTGGTGGCCATGGCCCAGCGCTCGCGCGCCGTGCTGGTGCCGTCGATGTACGCCACCCGGCGAAAGTGGCGCGCGCCGAGCTGGGACCGGCTGCAAGTGCCGCTGCCCTTCAGCCGCATCGTCCGGCGCGACTTGCCGGCGCGCTGCGTGCGCGAGGACCTCGACGCTGCCGAGGTCGAGAAGTTGCGCAGCGAGTTGCACGACGAGCTGGTGCGCGAGTGCGCCGCCTTCGAGGCCGAGGTCGGCGGTCAATCCTAGTTCGGGAATTGCCGAAACCAGAAAGGCGATGACTGTCCGCAAGCTGGCATGGCTGGCGCTGGTTTGGCCGCTCCTGGCGTGCTCCGCACCGTCGTCCGACGACGCGGGAGTCAGCGCCGAGCCCG
This sequence comes from Myxococcota bacterium, assembly GCA_035498875.1. GTDB lineage: Bacteria > Myxococcota_A > UBA9160 > SZUA-336 > SZUA-336 > VGRW01. The sequence goes on along the minus strand of DATJZP010000007.1, from coordinate 8,788 downwards.
CCTCCCAGCCCGCCCCCTCCCCCAAGCGCACCCGCGAGCCTGCGGCCCCGAGGCGCGCCAAGGAGACGCTGCGCGCGGGCAACGGCTACTACCAGTACGTGGACGAGTCCGGCAAGGTGCGCTTCGCCGAGTCACTCGAAGACGTGCCCGAGCGCCAGCGTTCGACCGCCGGCCACATCTCGCTCTCGGCGCCCCACACTCCGCGCCGCGCGGAGCCGGCCACGGACAGCGTCGCCGAGGTCGCCTCCACGAAGAACGCCTCGATCGTGCTCTACACCACGGCCACCTGCCCCTACTGCAAGGCGGCCAAGGCCTACTTGCAGAGCACCGGCCACGACTACGTCGACAAGAACATCGAGGACGACCAGGCCGCCTACGACGAAATGATGTCGCTGACCGGCGGCAAGCCCGGCGTGCCCGTGATCATGGTCGGCGACCAATGGATCCAGGGCTGGAGCCAGCCCCGCGTCGCCCAGATGCTGGCAGCGGCGCGCTAGGCCCCCGCGAATCATCCCCGCGGCGGCTGCGCGTAGCCCCTTGACATACGTTTCCGCATGGTCCAATGTACCGTTCGGTACGTACACATGGATGAGACGACGCAAGACCGCTCCCGCTCCGCTGCGACCGCCCATGGCGAGGTCTCGCGCGAGAAGATCCTCTCGGCGGCGATCGGCTTGTTCTCGGAGCGCGGCTTCGCGGGCACCTCGGTGGCCGACGTGTGCGAGCGCGCGGGGGTCGTGAAGACCGCCCTCTACTGGCACTTCGAGAGCAAGGAGGGCCTGCTCGACGCCGCGCTCGCGCGCGTGGCCGAGGCCTGGATCGAGCAGATCCGCGCCAGCGTCGAGGAGGTCGACGGCGTCGAGGCGCGACTCGACCGCTTCATCGCGGGTCTGCGCTGGCTGGTCGCGGAGCGGAGCGAGACGCTGCTGCTCATCCTGAGTGCCGTGCTCGAGCGCGCGCAGGTGAACGCCACCACGCGCGCCAACCTGCACGAGCTGTTGTCGAGCGCGCGCGACGCGATCGCCGAAGTCGTGCGCGAGACACTCGGCCGCGACGTGCCCGACCTCGATCTCGCCGCCGAAGCCGTGCTCTCGTGCGTGCACGGCATCGCCATCATGCAACGCCTGTCGAGCGATCCGGCCGTCCTGGATCGCCAGTTCGAGTATCTGAAGCGGCTGTTCGCGCTCGCCGTGCTGCAGTCCGCCACCACCCCCAACCCTGGAGAACACCGATGACCATGGAGCAGTCACTCCCGCTGCTTCCCGCCAAGCCCGAGATTCCCGACGACGCCGAGCTCGCCGGCGCCGACGAGCGCGCCTGGCGCGAGCTCCTCGGCCGGCTGTCCCGGCAGTCGGTCGCGAAGCACTTCGAGGCGTACGAGGACGTCCCCTGGGACGACCCGGACTACGCCGTCCACCCCGAGGACCCGCGCTTCGAGCTGATCGAGCTCGACCCGCTGGGCGGCACCGACTGGTACCGCTCGCAGCCGCAGCCCGTGCGTGCGCGCATCGGCCTGCACCGCTTCGCCCAGTTCATGAAGGTGGGCGTGCAGTTCGAGAACGTGCTGAAGCGCGGGCTCCTGACCTTCGCCGAGTCACTCCCGAACGAGTCACCCGAGTTCCGCTACGTCTACCACGAGATCGCGGAAGAGACCCAGCACTCGATGATGTTCCAGGAGTTCGTCGATCGCACCGGCCTGTCGGTGCGCGGCATGCCGCCGTCGCTCTTGTTCTTCGCGCGCCGCATCCCGGCGCTGGCGCGGCGCTTCCCGGAGCTGTTCTTCGTGTTCGTGCTGGCTGGCGAGGAGCCGATCGACCAGATGCAGCGCCGCGCGCTGCGCGAGAAGCAGTGGCGCCACCCGCTGGCCCAGCGCATCAGCCAGATCCACGTGATCGAGGAGGCGCGGCACATGTCGTTCGCGCGCGCCTACCTGCTCCGCCACGTGCCGAGGCTCGGCTGGCTGCGCCGGAACCTCTTGGCGCTGCGCTCGCCGCTCATCCTGGGCAACATGGCGACGCTCATGCTCGAGCCGTCGCCGGGCTTGGTGCGCAAGTACCAGATCCCGAAGGACGTGATCGCGAGCGCCTACCGCAACAGCCCCGTGTACGCCGGGTTGCGCCGGGACTCACTCGCCAAGACGCGACGGTCGTGCCACGAGCTGGGGCTCCTGAATCCACCCTACTCCTGGATCTGGCAGGCCTTCAGGATCGCTGAATCCTGAGCCGTGTACGGGCGCGGGCGGCCGCGCCCTACGGCCTCCGCTCGCCGTCGGCTCGCTGCGCGCTTCGCTCGCGCCGGACGACGCTGGAAGTGCCCGGCGCCGTTCGGTTCGGGGGCGCGCTGACCGATAGGGTTCGCGATGAGTGCGAACGCCGATCCCAAAGCGAAGCTGCCTCCGAACGGACCCTCGGGTAGCGGACCGAACACCGGCGAGCCGCGGCCGCCGCTCCTGCTCTCCGAGCTGTGCGAGCTGCTCACCCGCGCCAAGCTGCTGACTCCCGCGCAGGCCAAGGACGTCGAAGGTCGCGAGACCACCCTCCGGAGCCGCGTGCTGAAGGAGCGCGTAGGCTCGGTGCGCTCGCAGGCGGCGGCGCGCTACGACGTGTCCGCGGCCGAGATCGTGGCGGCGGCGGCGCTGCCGCACGCGCAGAAGGAGCACCGGAAGCTCGACGAGGACGCGATCGCGCAGTGCATCGCCCAGGCGACCAACCTCCGCTACCTGAAGATCGACCCGCTGAAGCTCGACAACGCGCTGATCTCGAAGACGTTCTCGCGCCCGTTCGTGCGCCGGCAGGTGGTGATTCCGCTCGCCCAGGAGTCCGACGGGCTGTTGCTCGCGGTGGCGGATCCGTTCGACACGGCGCTGCGCGAGACACTGCAGGACGTCCTGCGGCGGCCGTTCACGTACGCGGTCTCGTCGAAGCGCGACATCCTGGCGGTGGCCGACCGCGTGTTCGGGCTGCGCACCAGCATCAAGCAGGCCGCGAGCGAGCTCGGCGACCGCAGTCCGACCGCGGCGCTCGTGCAGATGGTGCAGCTGCGCTCGAACGAGGAGCTGGCCACCGCGAACGACGAGACGGTGGTCGCGGCCGTCGACTTCCTGCTGAACTACGCGTTCGAGCAGCGCGCCTCCGACATCCACCTCGAGCCGCGCGCGGCCGACGCGGTCGTGCGCTTCCGCATCGACGGCATCCTGCACGAGATCGAAGCGTTCCCGGCAGCGGTGCACGCCGCGATCGTGTCTCGCGTGAAGGTCATGGCGCGCATGGACATCGCCGAGCGCCGCCGCCCGCAGGATGGGCGCATCAAGACCAAGCGCGGGCAGAGTGAGATCGAGCTGCGCGTCGCCAGCATTCCCACCGCGTTCGGCGAGAAGGTGGTGGTCCGGATCCTCGATCCGAGCATCTTGCTCGCCGACCTGGCGGACCTCGGCTTCGCGCCACACGAGCGCGAGCAGTTCGAGCGCTGGATCACGTCGCCTTCGGGGCTGATCCTCGTGACCGGGCCCACCGGCTCGGGCAAGACCACGACGCTGTACGCGACGCTGCGCTATCTCGCCGGGCCCGAGGTGAACATCACCACCGTGGAAGAGCCGATCGAGATGATCGATCCGCGCTTCGTGCAGGTGCAGGTGCAGCGAAAGATCGAGCTCACCTTCGCGGCCGCGCTGCGCGCGATGTTGCGGCAGGACCCGGACATCATCATGGTGGGCGAGATCCGCGACGCCGAGACCGCGCAGATGGCGGTCCAGTCCGCGCTCACCGGTCACCTGGTGCTGTCCACCGTGCACACGCGCGACGCCGCCGGCGCGGTGACTCGCCTGGCCGAGCTCGGGGTCGAGCGCTTCCTGCTCTCGAGCGTGCTGCGCGGCGTGCTGGCGCAGCGGCTGCTGCGCAAGATCTGTCCGCACTGCGCCGTCGACGGCCACCTGACTCCCGACCAGGTGAACGCGCTCGGCATCAAGGTCCCGGTCGAGCGCCGCGAGCGGCTCGCGGTGCGCTGGGGCGAGGGCTGCGTCGAGTGCCGGCACACCGGGCTGTACGGGCGCTCGGGCGTGTTCGAGCTGCTCGACGTGGGCCGGCGCGTGCGCGACCTGATCAAGAAGGGCGAGGACGCCACCGAGATCGCGCGCGCGGCCAAGGTCGAGGGCATGGAGACGCTGCGCGAGAGCGCGCTGCGCCGGCTGGCCGAGGGCCTGACCACCTACGGCGAAGTGGTGCGCGTCACCGCGGACATGGACTAGATCGGTGAGTCGCGACTGCGCGAAAGAGATCGGGCTCTTGGTCAAGGCCGGCTGGCGGCTGATCGGGCTCGAAGCCTTCGAGGAGGACCGCGCGCTCGCCACGCTGCAGCTCGCGGCGCAGGCCTGCAAGCGCGAGCTCGTGACCTGGTCCGTGGCTTCGGGGCTGGGCTCCAGCGGTCACGGCGCGGGCTCGCTCGACGACGGGCTGCGCGCGATCTCGGCTGCCGCCGAGCCCGCCATCTTCGCGATCCTCGACGCCCACCGGCAGCTCCACGACGCCGTGGCGCTGCGCCGGCTGCGCGACCTGTTCGAGCTCCTGGCCGAGCGCATGCAGGCGATCGTGCTGATCGGCCCGGCGCTCGAGCTGCCCACCGAGCTCATGCACGAGGCCGCGATCGTCGAGCTGCCGCTGCCGCGCGCGCCCGAGCTCGACGCGCTGTTCCGCTCCGCGATCGAGTCACCGAACGCGGAGATACTCGAGAACGCGGTCCGCGCCGCGCTGGGACTCACTTCGGACGAGGCGCTGCGCGTGTTCCGGAAGTCGTGCGCGCTGGCCGGCGGCCTGAACGAGAAGGCCGTGGCCGGGATCGTGCGCGAGAAGCGCCAGGCGCTGCGCCGCACGCCGGCGCTGACCTTCCACGAGCTGTCGGCCGGGCTCGAGGACGTGGGCGGTCTGGGCGAGCTGAAGCGCTGGCTGCGCGAGCGCCGGCGCGCGTTCGGCGACGAGGCGCGCAAGTTCGGCCTGCCGATGCCGCGCGGGCTGTTGCTGCTGGGCGTGCAGGGCTGCGGCAAGTCACTCTCGGCCAAGGCCGTGGCGCGCGAGTGGAGCTTTCCGCTGCTGCGGCTCGACCTGGCCGCCGCCTTCGGCAGCTCGGATCAGACGCCCGAGGCGACCATCCGCGAGGCCACCGCGGTGGCCGAGTCGATCGCGCCCTGCGTGCTGTGGATCGACGAGATCGAGAAGGGCTTCGCGGCGGCCAGCGAAGGCGGCTCCGCCAGCCGCGTGTTCGGCGCGTTCCTGACCTGGCTCTCGGAGAAGCAGGCGCCGGTGTTCGTGGTCGCCACCGCCAACGACGTGACTCGCCTGCCGCCCGAGCTGTTGCGGCGTGGCCGCTTCGACGAGCTGTTCTTCGTCGACCTGCCCAGCGAGGCCGAGCGGGTCGAGATCTTCACGATCCACCTGCGCCACTTCAACCGCGACCCGCTGCAGTTCGACCTGGCCGAGCTGTCACTCCAGGCGTCGCGGCTCTCGGGCAGCGAGATCGAGCAGGTGGTGTCCGCCGCGCTCTACACCGCGTTCACGGAAGGCCGGGACCTGGGCTTCAACGACCTGGCCAACGCGATCACCGACACCGTCCCGCTCTACGACACCTACGAGGAGCGGATCAAGGAGCTGCGTGACTGGGCGCGCACGCGCGCCCGGCCCGCGACGCTGAACGCCAAGTCCGCGAACCTGTTCAAGGGCCGCTAGCCAGTCACTCGTACGCGAGTGACTCACCGGTCCAGCAAGTTGTAGCGGATCACGCAGCGCAGCGCGTGCACGCCGTCGCGCCAGCCGATCTTCTTGCCCTCTTCGTAGGTGCGGCCGTAGTAGGAGATCGGCACCTCGTAGATGCGCCAGCCTCCGCGCGCGACCTTGGCGGTGATCTCGGGCTCGAAGCCGAAGCGGTCCTCGCACAGCGTGATGCCCGCCAGCACCTCGCGCCGGAACGCCTTGTAGCCGACCTCCATGTCGGAGAGGTTCAGGTTGGTGAAGACGTTCGAGAGCAGCGTCAACAGCTTGTTCCCGACCGAGTGCCAGAAGTACAGCACCCGGTGCGGGCCGCTGGCGAGGAAGCGGCTGCCGAACACCACGTCGGCGACGTCGCGCTGGATCAGACTCACCATGCGCGGAATCTCGGTCGGGTCGTACTCGAGGTCGGCGTCCTGCACGACCAGGATGTCGCCGGTCGCCTCGGCGAAGCCGCGGCGCAGGGCGGCGCCCTTGCCCTGGTTGCGCTCCTGCAGCACGGCGACCACGTCCGAGTATGTCGCGGCGAGCTTCTCCACCAGCGCGCGCGAGCCGTCGCTCGAGCAGTCGTCCACCAGCACCAGCTCGAGCGCGCAGCCATAGTCCACGGCGCGCACGCGGCGCACCAACTCCTCGAGCGTCTGGCACTCGTTGTACACGGGGACGACTATGGAGAGCGTGGCCATGGCGCCTCCAGTCTATCGGAAGGATCGGCCGAGAAGTCGTGAGTTATGGTCCCGCGCGTGACTCCGACCGTCGGCATCCCGCTGTGCCTCGACGCCGAGGGCCGCTGGAAGAGCGGGCGGACGTATCACTACATCGACGCCAGTTACGCGCGTGCGATCGAACGCGCCGGTGGCGTGCCGGTGTACCTGCCGCTGGGCGCCGAGCCGCGGGCGCTGGCGGCGCGCGTCGACGCGCTGCTGGTGCCGGGTGGCGACGACTTCCTGCCGCCGCGGCGCTATCCGGCGCAGGTGCGCTTCAGCCCTGTGCCACGCGCCCAGCTCGAGTTCGATCGGGCGCTCGTCGAAGCCGCGCTCGCGCGCCGGATCCCGGTGCTCGGCATCTGCTACGGGATGCAGCTCCTGGCGGTCGCGCGCGGGGGCACGCTCCACTACGACCTGGCGACCGATCTGGCCGGCGCCGGCGAGCACCAGCTGGGCGACCGGCGCCACTGGGTCGTGTTCGAGTCGGGGTCGAAGCTCGCCCGGATCGCGGGCGCGCCTGCGCTCGAGGTCTCGAGCCGCCATCACCAGGCGGTGGCGGAGCCCGGACCCGCGCTGCGCGTCGCGGCGCGCGGCGCGGACGGCGTGATCGAAGCGATCGAGGCGGCGCGCGGCGCGTTCCAGGTCGGCGTGCAGTGGCACCCCGAGAGTCAGGGCGACGCTTCGAGCGAGGCGCTCTTCCGCGCCTTCGTCGCGGCCGCGAAGCGCGGCCGCAAGCGCGCCAGGCCGCGCGCGGCGAACAGCACCAAGAGGATCGCCAGGTAGCTGAGCGGCTCGCGCTCGTCCTTCTTCACCAGCCAGATGAAGTGGATGCAGCCGAGCACGGCGGCCACGTACACCAGTCGGTGTAGCGCGATCCAGCGCTTGCCCAGGCGCCGGATCCAGTAGCGCGTCGAGGTGATCGCGAGCGGCACGAGACACAGGAAGCCGGTGAAGCCGACCGTGATGTACGGGCGCTTCGCGATGTCCTCGAGCAGCGTCCCCCACTCGCCCCACAGATCGAGCACGGCGTACACCCCGAGGTGCAGCGTGCAGTAAGTGAACGCGAGCAGCCCGAGCGTGCGCCGGTACGGGGCGAGCCACGACAGCCCCGCGAGCTGGCGCAGCGGAGTCACGGTCAGGCTCGCCAGCAAGAGCCGCAGCGTCCACAGGCCGGTCAGGTGCGTGACCTGCTTGATCGGCTCAGCCTCGAGCTGCCCGCGCCAGGCGTCGAGCGCGAGGCCCGCCAGAGGCAGGAGCGCCAGCAATACCAGCGCCCCGTGAGTCCCGCGGCGGCGCAGAGCGTTCAGAAGTTCGCCCGCAGGTCCATGCCCGCGTAGAGCGACGCCACCTGCTCGCCGTAGCCGTTCCACGGAAGTGTCTTGCGCTTGGCGAACTCGCCGATCCGGCGCTCGCGCTTCTGACTCCAGCGCGGATGGTCGACGTCGGGATTCACGTTCGCGTAGAAGCCGTACTCGTCGGGCGCGGAGATATTCCAGGTCGTGGCCGGCGCGGTCTCCTGCAGGTGGATCTGCACGATCGACTTGATGCCCTTGAAGCCGTACTTCCAGGGCACCACCAGGCGCAGCGGCGCGCCGTTCTGGTTGGGCAGGTCCCGGCCGTACATGCCGTTCACCAGCAGCGTGAGTGGCTGCATGGCCTCGTCGATGCGCAGGCCCTCGACGTACGGCCAGTCGAGCACGCTGCGGCGCTGGCCGGGCATCTGCTCGGGGCGCAGCACCGTCTTGAAGGCGACGTACTTCGCGCGCGAGGTCGGCTCGAAGCGCTTCAACAGCTCACCCAGCGGCACGCCGCGCCAGGGAATCACCATCGACCAGGCCTCGACGCAGCGCATGCGGTAGATGCGCTCGGTCACGTCGGCCGGCTTCACCAGGTCTTCGAGCGCGAGCGTGCCGGGCTTGGCGACCTCGCCCGAGATCTCGACCGACCAGGGCTTGGGCACGAACGCGCCCGAGCTCTCTTTCGGGTCCTCTTTGTCGGTGCCGAACTCGTAGAAGTTGTTGTAGCTCGACGCCTTCTCGAAGGGCGTCGTCTCGTCGGGCGGCGGCGTCTCTTCGGCGGACGCGGGCTTCGAGTCACTGTCGGCCTTGCCGCAGCCCGGCAGGAAGGCGGCGCCCGCGGTGAGCCCGGCTGCGAGCAGGAGCTCGCGGCGGCGCAGGTAGAGCGCGGGATCGGTCACCTCGCGCTCGGGACACTCTTGCAGGCGGTTCAAGCGGATCAGCACGGCTTCCTCGAGACCCTACTACGCTTGGACGCCGGCAGAAGTTACGACACTTGAAAGGCAACGGGGGTGGCGATTTTCATCGCCAC
>DATJZP010000006.1:0-3716 GCA_035498875.1 Myxococcota bacterium | reverse complement strand
GCGCGCGCTCGGAGCGGAGCGAGACGCTGGTGGTCGAGGAGCCGCTCGAGATGCGGCTCGACGGCGCCCCGCTCGCGATCACGATGCGCACTCCCGGGAACGACGTGGAGCTGGCGGCGGGCTTCGTGGTGACCGAGGGCGTGGTGCGCGACTTCGGGGTGGTGAGCTCGATCGCGCACTGTGACTCGCAGGGGAACACGGTCGACGTGCGCACCGAGCCGGGCGCGGAAGGAGTGACCCGGCCCGAGGCGCGCGCGTTCGTGGCCTCGGCGGCCTGCGGGCTGTGCGGGAAGGCGACACTCGAGTCGGTGCGGGCGCGTTCGCGGCCGCTGCATGCGGATGGTACGCGCGTCGAGGCCTGTGTCTTGTTGGAGCTGCCCGAGCGGCTGCGCGCGGCGCAGGAGTTGTTCCGGGCGACGGGCGCACTGCACGCCGCGGGGCTGTTCGACGCGAGCGGCGCGCTGCTGTGCACGCGCGAGGACGTCGGCCGACACAACGCGGTCGACAAGGTGGTGGGCTGGGCGGCGCTCGAAGGGCGGCTGCCGCTCACGGGCACGTTGCTGGTGGCCAGCGGTCGCGCCGGCTTCGAGATCGCTCAGAAGGCGCTCGTGGCGGGGATCCCGATCCTGGCTTCGATCTCGGGCTCGTCGAGCCTGGCGGTCGAGCTGGCGCGCGAAAACGGCATGACCCTGGCCGCGTTCGTGCGCGGCGAGTCACTCACGGTCTACGCGGGCGCCGAGCGGATCAAGTTCCCGTGAGTCGCGCGCGCTCGGCCAAGAGCTCGCGCAGGCCGTAGGGCGCCTCGACGCCGAGCTCGGCGCGCCGGTAGTACGCGCCCGCCTCGCGCCAGAGCGTGCGCTCGAGGTGCGGCGGGTGGTACAGGTGCACGACGCGCGCGCGGTGCCAGAGCGAGATCGGCCGCGCGCCCGCGAGCAACAGGCGATTGCGCAGGTCGGAGTCGTCCTTGGCCGAGTTGCGGTAGGTCAGGTCGAAGCCGTTCACCGCGAAGAAGGTGGCGCGGTCGACCGAGAAGTTGAGCCCCAGCAGCCGCGGCTTGTGCGCGCGGCGCAGCGCGATGTAAGCCAGGCTCTTGCAGTGAGTCCAGTACAGGCGCGCCCGATCGAGCAACGCGATCTCGGCCTCGAGCGCGCCCGTCGCAATGCGCTCGCGAGTCACTCCCCGGGTCTCGGCCTCCGACAGCCGCACGTGACCGCCCACGATGAAGGTGTTCGGCCGCGCCACCTCGAGATGCTCGGCCACGAAGCTGCGCGAGGGCACGCAGTCGCCGTCCGAGAACACGAGCTGCGCGCCGCGGCTGCCGAGCACCGCGCGGTTCACCGCCGCGGACTTCCAGAAGCCGCGATGCGGCTGCCACACATGGTGGACCGGGAACGGCAGGCGCCGCGCCCAGGCTTCCACCACGCGCCGCGTCTCGGGGCCCGAGCCGTCGTCCGCGACCACGATCTCGAAGTCGCGCGCGGTCTGCATCGAGTAGCCGGCGAGCGACAGGTCGAGCAGCTTCGGCTGGTCGTAAGTCGCAAGGATGATGCTGGCGCGGGGGGTCACCGCGCGCATGATACGCCTAGCGCCGGCCGAACAGCATGCCGTTCGAAGCCCGGCCGTCCCAGGCCAGGGCCACGCGGTAGCCCTTCTCCTCGAGCAGCTTGGCGAGCTCGCCATGGGCCACCGGTGAGAGCTCGTCGTGGAACTCGAGCGCGATCGTGCGAATCCCGGCCAGGAGCGGCTGCGGCAGCGCTGGAAGAATGGTTCCCTCGGCGCCCTCACAGTCGAGCTTCAGGAAGTCGACCCGCTCGAAGCCGTGCTCCGCCAGCACCTGCGGCAGGGTGGCCACGCGCACCTCGATCGAGTCACCGTCGGCCGTGTCACGCCCCACGGGAGAGAGCTGGTGAGTCGTGCCGCTCTTGCCGAGAAACAGGGGCAAGACGCCGGGCGCGTCGGCCACCGCGCACTCCGCCACCTCGGCCCGCGCGCAGTGATTCGCTGCGAGATTGCGGCGCAGCGCCGCGGCGTTGCCGGGATGCGGCTCGATCGCGAGCACCCGCCCGCGCGTGCGCTGCGCCGCGTAGACCGCGAACGCGCCGATGTTCGCGCCCACGTCCACCACGTGGTCGGCGGGGCCCAGCTCGAAGCCGCGCGGCGTGTACACATGCTTGTGGAACACGGGAGTCAGCACGCGCAGCGGATTCACGCCCGCCGCCGCCTCGAACACGGTGCCGTCGCGCAGCACCGCGCGGTCAGGCTTGCGCTTGGCACTGCGCGCCTGCTCGAGCTCGCGCCAGTTGCGGTAGTAACGCGCGTAGCGCAGCGCGCGCAGCAAGTTCATGCCAGAACGGATAGGATCGCGCCGAACCGGAGGCAAGCCGAATGAAGCTCTACGACAGCGCCATGGCCCCGAACCCGCGCCGCGTGCGCATCTTCCTGGCCGAGAAGGGAATCACCGTGCCGACCGTCCAGGTCGACATCGGCAAGCGCGAGAACCGCCAGCCCGAGTTTCTGACCAAGAACCCGTACGGCGGCCTGCCGGTGCTGGAGCTCGACGACGGCACTCACATCTCCGAGTCGATCGCGATCTGCCGCTACTTCGAGGAAATCCAGCCCAAGCCCGCGCTGTTCGGCGAGACGCCGAAGGAGCGCGCCGAGATCGAGATGTGGCAGCGCCGCATGGAGCTCGGCCTGTTCAACATGGTGACCGGCTGCTTCCAGAACACGCACGACTTCTTCAAGGGCCGCATCAAGCAGTCACCCGACTACGGCGAGGTGTGCAAACACAACGCCCTCGACCGCATCGCCTGGCTCGACGGACAGCTCGCCAACCGCAAGTTCATCGCCGGCGACAAGTACTCGGTCGCCGACATCACCACGCTGTGCGCGATCGACTTCGGCCGGCCCGTGAACATCCGCATCCCGCCCGAGCTCACGAACGTGACTCGCTGGCACAAGGACGTGTCGAGCCGGCCGTCGGCGAAGGCGTAGTCGGTCAGTCTCTTCGCCCCAACTCCTCAGGGGTCGACTTCTGGAAGAGCGCGATCCAGGGCTTCATCATCTCTTCCGGAATTCGGAACGAGAGCTTCGAGGGTTGCGCGTTTCGATGCGCCAACCGCCGCAGCAGCTCGTCGCGCGGGACATCGAGAAAGTGCAGTTCGCTACTCGCCCCCAGCGCCTTGGCTCGAGCGCGGAAATCTTCCCGTTCCTCGCGTGCCCAGAAGCCGAAATCAAGGATCACGTCAGTTCCCAACGCGAGTGCTCGGCTGGCCACCTCCCAGAGGAGTGATTCGATGAGACGATGTCTGGCGTCGTGCTCTGGATCCTCCGCGTCCTGACCGAAGAGGCGCACGTGCCACTCGTCCGTCGTCAGTCGGATGGCGGAGTGCTCACGTTCGAGCCTGAGAGCCAGCGTCGTCTTTCCGGCGCATGGAAGCCCGACCATCAGGTGAAGCGTGGCCATCGTTGGTCCCTCAGGGGCGTAGCGTCACGGAGCGGAGCGTGGCCCAAGCGGCGAGCGCCGCGTACTTTTCTGGTGCGCGCCACGGCGTGCCGACTTCGTGGGAGAACGACTTGAGCGTCGCTCCCAACGGCCAGTCATCGGGGCCGATTGGTGCTAGATGCGCATGACAACTCGCTCGGCTGCATGCGTTGGTCACTCATGGCAAGATACTCCGCGTCCGCCGCGCGAGGCTTTGAGTTGCCCCGACAAG
>DATJZP010000005.1:0-52767 GCA_035498875.1 Myxococcota bacterium | reverse complement strand
GACCGCGGCGCGCGCGAACTCGACCGCCCGCGCGTGCTCGCCGCGGCGCACCAGCGCCTGCGCGCGCGCGCCGCGCCAGGAGATCGCCGCCTGCAAATCGTCGCCGGCGAGTGACTCGCTCGCTTCGCTCAGCGCCTCGCCCTCGGCCACGCGGCCCTGCGCCAGGAGCGCGCGCGCGAGCAGCGCCGCCGCGCGCGCGGCGTCGATGCCCAGGCCGTGCTCGCGCAGCCCCTCGTACGCGCCGCGCAGGCTGCGCTCGGCGGCAACCGGGTCGCCCTCGAGCAGGTCGATCAGGCCCGAGAAGACGTCGGTCTCGAGCAGCTCCGGAGTCAGTCCGAGCTCTTCCACCATGCGGCGCGAGGAGGCGAGCATGCGCCTCGCCGCCTCGGTCCGCCCGCGCAGCGCCTCGAGCACCGCCTGACAGCGGAGCGCCACCGCCTCGACCGCGGGCGATCCCTGCGTAATGCGCAGCACGCGCACGACGTCGAGGCAGCGGCCGCTCGCGCGCGTGACCGGGCTCGGGCCCCAGAGCGCGGCGAGCGGAGCGCCGGCCAGCACCGCGTTCGAGCGCCGGCGGTCGCGCACGCGCCGCGCGGCGGCAAGGGCGAGGTCGAGCGCGGCCTCGCAGGCGCCCACCTTGCCCAGGCGCTGCAGCGCCAGCGCGTGCACCGAGTGCGCCTTGGCCTCGCCCGCGGTGTCACCCGCGGCAGCGAGCGCTTGGGCCGCGGCCGCGACCGCACTCGCCGTGCCCTCGAGTGACTGGGGATTCGTCAGCGCGGCGAGCTGGCCGGCGAAGCAGGTGTGCCAGGCCCGAAGGCGCGGCGAGCCCGCGCCGAAGCCCGCGAGCTCGGCGATGGCGGCCGTCGCCGGCGCGACGTCGCCTGCGGCGAGCAGTGACTCACAGCGGTCGAGCAAGAGCTCCGCGCGGGCGGGGTCGGCCGGGTCGAGCCGCTCCAGCGCACGCCCGAGCAGGTTCGCGGCGACGGGCAGGTCGTCGCGCGCCAGCGCGCGCCGGCCCGCGGCCGCGAGAACCTTCGAGGCGCGCTCGCCGAGCTCGCGTCCGCGCGCGTTGACCGGCCCGAGCTCGCGCAGCTGCTGGTGCGCCTGCTCGAGGTGCCAGCCGATCGTCTCGTCGTGCTCGACGCTGTCGCCGACCCGGCTGGCGATCCAGTCCGCGAAGCGCTCGTGCAGCTCCGCACGCGTGCCGCGCAGCACCCGGCGGTAGGCGGCATCGCGAATCAGCGCGTGGTGGAAGCGCAGCGCGGGCTCGCCGAGGAACCAGCCGGTGTCGGGCTCGATCAGCTCGCTGCGCCGGAGTGACTCGAGGCGGGCGTCGAGGTTCTCGAGCTCGCGCGGCAGGAGGGCCGAGACCGCCGCGCGCGAGAAGTGTCTGCCGACCACCGCCGCGCGCTCGAGCACAGTGCGCTCCTCGTGGCGAAGCCGCTCGATGCGCGCGGCGAGCAGCGCGTGGATCGTGGGCGGCATCTCCACGTCGGCGAGCGCGACGCCCGTGGTCCAGCGGTCGCCGTCGCGCTTCAGCGCGCCGTCCTGGACGAGCATGCGCACGAGCTCGCCGACGAACAGCGGATTCCCCTCGCTGGTGGCCAGCACGCGGCCGGCCAGCGCGGCCGGAAGCTCGTCCGCACCGACGACGTTCGCGGCCAGCCGCGCTGCGGCACCGGCGTCGAGCCCGCCCAGAGTCACGACCTCGCTGACCAGGCCCCCGGGCATCGTCAACGACGAGCGCGTGTCACGCAGCTCCGGTCGCGCCGCGACCAGCACCGCGAGCGGCATGCCCGCGCCCCATTGCACCAGGTGCTCGGTCAGATCCAGCAAGAGCGGCTCGGCCCACTGCACGTCGTCGATCGCGAGCACGACCGGCCCCTGCGCCGCCAGCGCCGTCAGGAGGCGCCGCACCACGAAGAAAGTCTCTTCGCTCGACGCGGGCGTGCCGGCCAGCAGCGCCGTGATCCCCGCGGCGATCCGCGCGCGCTCGGGCTCGTCGGGCGGCAGCGCAGCGCCGATCGCCGCTTCGTCGCCGGGCAGGAGCGCCCGAATCGCGGCGGCGAGCGGCGCGAAGGTCGCCCCCCCGGACGAGTCACAGCGCGCAGTCAGCACGCGCGCGCGACCGCCCAGCCGCCGCGCGAACTCGTCGAGCAGGCGCGACTTGCCCAGGCCGGGCGAGCCGAGGATCGTCGCCAGCCGGGCGGCCGGCGCCGCCAGGGCAAGATCGTAGACCAGAGTGAGTCGCCGCAGCTCGTCCTCGCGTCCGACGAACGGGATCGCCGGCGCGCCCGCGGGGCGCTCGAGTGACACCACGCGGTACGCCGGCACCGGCTCGCCGCGGCCGCGCAGCGCGAAGGTGCCGAAGTGCTCGAGAGTCACCTGCTCGCCCACCAGCCGCCGCGTGGCCTCGCCCACGAGTACGTCGCCCTCGCGCGCTTCCTGCTGCAGCCGTCCGGCGACGTTCAGCGGATCGCCGATGCCCTGCGGCCGCTCGTCACTCACGACGACCTCGCCCGTGTTCACCGCGATCCGGAGGCCCAGGCTGCCCACGACCGCCCCTTCCTCGCGCACGAACTCACGGAAGGCCTGCTGCATCGCGACCGCCGCGCGCACCGCGCGAATCGCGTCGTCCTCGGCCACGTGCGGCACGCCGAACGCACACATGACTCCGTCGCCGAGCAGCTGCACCACCGTGCCGCGCTGCGCTTCGACCGGGGCGCGCATCGCGGCGTAGTAGCGCTCCATCACGCGCCGCGTGGACTCCGCGTCGAGCCGCTCCTGCAGCGAGGTCGAGCCGACCAGGTCGGCGAACAGGATCGTGACGACCTTGCGCGCCACGCCGTTCTCGGCGGCCCCGGGGCTCGTGAGTGCAGCGCCGCAGCCATCGCAGAAGCGCGCCCCCGGCTCGCACAGAACGCCGCACGCGGCACAGCGCTCCCCGAGCGGGCTACCGCAGCCGCTGCAGAAGCGAGCTCCAGCCCGGTTCGCTCTCTTACAGCTGGCGCAGTCCATCGCGCTCGCGCAGAGCGGTCACCGCGCCATCTTAGCCCAGGCGGTGGCGGTCTCGCGGTTGGCCGCGCGAAGGCCGCCCTGAGTGCGGCCGCAAGCGCGGTCAGGCGCGCGCAGTGAGCCGCAGGCGAACGAACGTCAAGTAAGACGCAAGGTCCGAAAACGGTTCGAGGACGGTAAGGATCGGGCTCCGATCTCCTCGTAGGTTCGCATCGTTCCCAACCTGCGAGAGGAGAATGCCATGGAGACCCTGAAGCGAATCGGCGCCGTGAGCTACGGCATGGCGAGCTACCTGACCTTCTTCCTGACCTTCCTCTATCTGGTCGGCTTCCTCGCCAACGTGGCGGTCGGCAAGTCGATCGACTCGGGCCCGGTCGAGCCGTTTCTGCCGTCCCTGGCGGTGAACGTGTTCCTGCTCGTCCTGTTCGGCGTGCAGCACACGGTCATGGCCCGCCCCGGGTTCAAGCGCGCAATCGCGTCGCTGATTCCGCACTCGATCGAGCGCAGCACCTACGTGCTGGTCTCGAGTCTCCTGCTGATGCTGTTGTTCTGGCAGTGGCGGCCGATGCCTCAGCAGATCTGGGCGTTCGAGAACACGGCGGCCTTCTGGACCATGACCGGGCTGTTTCTCGCCGGCTATGCGCTGCTCTTGTACGCCACCTTCCTGATCGATCACTTCGACCTGTTCGGGCTGCGCCAGGTGGTGCTGCGCGCTACGGGCAAGGGATACAGCGAGAAGCACTTCGCCACGCCGGGCCTGTACAAGCTGATCCGCCACCCGATCTACGTGGGCTGGATGGTCGGCTTCTGGGCCACTCCGGTGATGAGCGTCGGACACCTGCTGCTGGCGAGTGTGTGGACCGCCTACATGGTGATCGCGGTGCGCTACGAGGAGCGCGACCTGCGTGCCGCGCTCGGCGAGCCGTACGAGAAGTGGCGCGCGGAGACGGGGGCGTTCGTGCCGCGCATCGTCCGCTCTCCCGAGACGCGGCCGGCGAGCGTGGTGCGGGAGGTGCGCTGATGCCCTGCCAGGGCTTCGATCCGGCGCTCGAGCTCGACTCGGAGCGCGTCGACCGCTTCCAGCGCCAGATGGTGGGCGCGCTGAACGGGGCTGCGCTGGCGCTGATGGCGTCGATCGGCCACCGGGCGGGGCTGTTCGACGTGATGAGCCGGATGGAGCCCGCCACCAGCCAGGCGATCGCCGGCGCGGCCGGCCTCGACGAGCGCTACGTGCGCGAGTGGCTGGCCGCGATGGTGACGAGTGGCGTCGTCGACTGCTCCCCCCTCGACGAGCGCTACTCACTGCCGCGTGAGCACGCTGCATTGCTCACGCGAGGGTCGCGGCCAGAGAACCTGGCCGCGACCTGTCAGTGGATTCCCGCCCTCGCCGCGATCGAGGACCGCATCCTCGAGTGTTTCGAGCGCGGCGGGGGCGTGGCGCCCTCGGTCTTCGCGCGCTTGCACTCCGTGGTCGCGGACGACTGCGCCGAGACACTGGTGGCGACGCTCCTGAACCATGTATTGCCGCTCGCGAACGGGCTGACCGCGGCGCTCACCCGGGGCATCGAGCTGCTCGACGTCGGCTGCGGCAGCGGACGCGCGCTGAACTATCTGGCGGCGCAGTTTCCCAAGAGTCACTTCACCGGCTACGACCCCACCGCCCGCAACATCGAGACGGCGCGAGCCGAGGCGCGAGAACGCGTTCTCAAGAACGTGCGCTTCGCGGTGCGCGATCCCGCCTGGATGGAGGACATCGACGCGTTCGACTGCGTGACCGCCCTGGACCTGATCCACGACCACTGGCGCACCGACGACGTGCTGCGCGGGATCTCGCGGGCGCTCCGGCCCGCGGGCTATCTGCTGATCCGCGACGTCGCCTGTACCACTCACCCCCTGGGAGACACACCGAGCCCGCTGGCTCCCTTCCTTTACACCGTCTCCTGCCTCCACTGCATGTCGGTCTCGCTGGCCGAAGGCGGCCCGGGCCTGGGCGCGATGTGGAGCTCGGAGGCCGCGCTGCGGCGCCTGGCCGAGGCCGGCTTCGCCAGCGTGGAGCTGCGGCAACTGGCTCGCGACGCAGTCAGCTTGTACCTGATCGCCCGCAAGTGAGAGGTGCTGCACAGCAGCGCGCGCGGCGTTCGTCTACCCTCTCGAGCTGAATGGTGCACCGCTTCGGGGAATACGAGCTCGACGAAGCTGCCGGAGAGCTGCGCCTGCGCGGCGCCGCGATCGAGATCCAGCCCAAGCCGCTGGCGCTGCTGGCGCTCTTGATCCGTGAGCGCGCGCGGATCGTGCCCACACGCGAGCTGCTCGAGACACTCTGGCCGGACACCAACGTCACGCTGGCCTCGCTGACTCGGGCGGTCTCGCATGCGCGCCGCGCCATCGGCGACACGAACCGCGGCGCGTTGATCCGCAGTGTCTCGCGGCGCGGCTACCGCTTCACGGGGCCGTTGGTCGAGCTCGCCCCGCTGCCGCCGGCGGCGCGCGCCGAGCCGATGCGCGAGCCGGCGCGCGTGTTCGTGGGCCGAGAGGAAGAGCTCCTCCAGCTCGAACGGCTGCTCGCGGACGCCGTCACGGGGCGCGGGAGTCTGGTCGTCGTGTCGGGGCCCGCCGGGATCGGCAAGACACGGCTGGTCGAGCAGTTCGCGGCGCTGGCGGGCGCGCGCGGCGTGCGCGTGCTGGTCGGGCGGAACCGCGTGGAAGAGGGCGTGCCGCCGTTCTGGCTCTGGGTCCAGATCCTGAGACAGCTCGCGGACGCGGAAGACACGCGAGCGCTCTTGCGCGAGGTGGCGCAGCGCTCGGCCGAGCTGGCGGAGCTCTTGCCCGAGCTCGGCGTCGACGAGGCCCCGCGCACGCACCGCGCCAGTGACTCGGAGCGCAGCCGCTTCCTGGTGTTCGACGCGGTGTCGCGCGGGCTGCTGCGCGCCAGCCGCGGCCGGCCGCTCCTGATCGTGCTCGAAGACCTGCAGTCGGCGGATCCGCCCTCGCTGCGGCTGCTGGAGCACCTGGCGTTCGAGATCGGCAGTGAGTCGCTGTTGATCCTGGCGTCCGTGCGCGACGAGTTCCGCGAGCGCGCACACCCGCTCGATCGGTCGTTGGGCGTGCTGCGCCAGCAGGAGCGCACGACCGAGCTGGGGCTGCGCGGCTTTTCGCGGCGCGAGGTGGGGGCGCTCTTGGCGCAGGTCATCGGCCGCCCGGCGCCCTCGGATCTGACGTCCGAAATGTTCGCGCGCACCGAGGGGGTGCCGCTCTTCCTGCGCGAGGCACTGCGGCTCCTGGCCGCGCGCGGCGTGTTGAGCGCGCCCGAGAGACTGCCGCGCGGCGCGATCGCGCTGCCGGGCCAGGCGCTCGATCTGATCCGGCGCGCACTCGACGCACTCAGCGAGCCGGCGAGCGCGCTGGTGGCGGCGGCGGCGGTGCTGGGGCGTGAGTTCACGCTGGCGGGGGCCGCCGAGCTGGCCGAGCTCGACCGCGACGAGGCGCTCGACCTGGTCGACGAGGCCGCGCGCACGGGCGTGCTCGAAGCCTCGCCCAGCGATGCGGCGAGCTGGCGCTTCACTCACTCGCTCTTCCGCGAGGCCGCCTACGAGCGGATCGCGGGCGGTGAGCGCGTGCGGCTGCACCTGCGCGCCGCGCGCCGCCTCGAGCGCGAGCACGGCCCGGCGTCCGACTCGGTCATGGCCGAGCTCGCGCACCACCACCACCGCGCGCTCGCGCTCGGCGATCCGAAGCGCGCGCTCGAGTGCGCGCAGCGCGCCGCCGAGCAGGCCGCGCAGCTCGGCGCCTGGGAGCAGGCGGCACAACACCACGAGCAGGCCGCCGCGGCGATCTCGCACGCGCACCCAGTGCAGCCGGAGGCGCGGCTCGAGACTCTCCTGTCCCTGGGCGAGGCCTGCCGGCTGTCGGGCGACCGCACCCGCCGGCGCGAGGTGCTCACCGAGGCCATGTCACTGGCGCGCGCGCTGGGCCGCACCGACTCGCTCGCGCGCGCCGCGATCACCTTCTCGGACCTGCAGGACTGGGGCGTGCGCGACGACGCCGCGAAGAGCGCCGTCGGCGAGGCGCTGGCCGCGCTCGCGGACTCGGCCGCGGTCGAGCGCGCGCGCTTGCTGACTCGGCTCGCCTACTTCGAGGTCCGGCGCGCGCACGACCGCGCGCGCGAGATCGGGCGCGAGGCCGTGGACATGGCGCGGCGCGCCGCCGATCCCGAGGCCCTGCAGGACGCGCTCTACGTGCTGCACTTCGCGCTGGGCGGGCCCGATCACGTGCTCGAGCGCGAGATACTCGTGCACGAGGCGGTGGCCGTGGCAGCCAGCTCGCGCAGCGGCGACCGCGCGCTGATCTCGGTGCTCGACCTGGCGAGTGACCGGCTGATGCTGGGCGACGTGGCCGAGGCGCGCCGCTTGCGCGAGCGCGCCGACGCGATCGTGCGCGACTGGACCGCGCCCGCGATGCGCTGGAACCAGGGCGTCTACGACACCGGCACGGCGCTCATGGAGGGCCGCTGGGACGACGCCACGGCGCTCGCGCGAGACACCCTAGCGCTCGGCAGCCGCGCGGAGCACCCCTACGCGCGCCTGGTCGCGAACGGTCACAACATGATCGTGAGCTGGGAGCAAGGCGACTTCGGGAGCGTCCTGGCGCGACTCGAGCGCGCGATCGGCGCCACGGAAGGGCCCGAGCACTGGGTGCTGGCCCGGGTGGCGCGGGCGCGGCTCGCGGTCGGACGCGCGGCCGAGGCGCGCACGCTCTTCGAGTCACTCGCCTCGGAGAGCTTCGTCGACGTGCCGCGCAATCTGCGTTGGACCGCGACCATGGTCGAGCTCTCGTACCTGTGCGCCGAGCTCGCCGACGCGGCGCGCGCACGTCCGCTGTACGAGCTGCTCGCGCCGTTCGAGCACCAGCACGGCGTGTTTCCCATGGCGATCTGCTACGGCGGCCCGGTGCGCCTGGCGCTCGCGCGGCTGTGCGAGCTGCAGGAGCGCCGCGACGACGCGCTCGCGCTCTACGAAGAGGCGCGCGTCTCGGCGGCGGCGCTCGGTGCCCGGCCGACCGAGGCGCGGATCGCCCTGCACCACGGCCAGTGTCTCGCCCCGCGCGACAAGAGGCGCGCCCGCGCCCTGCTCGAGGACAGCGCGCGCATGAGCGAGGCGCTCGGCATGGCGGCGGTCACCGCCGCCGCACGCGCCACGCTCGCGAGCTAGCCGGCCCGGCCGAAGCGCACGGCCGCGCGGCGGCGCGCCTTCTCGGCCTCGACTTCGCGGTCGCGCGGCGGCGCCGTCGTCACCAGCTCGCGCAACAGCTCGCGCGCCACGTCGGTGGTGCGGTCGACCGCGCGCCGGAACACCGCCTCGTTCATCTGCGAAGGCCGGTTGAAGCCCGACAGCTTGCGCACGAACTGGAGGCAGGCGGCGTGGATCTCGTCGTCGCTGACCGGGGGCTCGAAGTTGAAGAGCGTCTTGATGTTGCGGCACATCCCCCAAGCATACCGCTCTCGTGTCAGCAGCCGACCAGGATCCGGACCGCGAGCCGGGGCAGCCCGTCTTCGTGCGCCAGCGTCAGCAGCATCACGTCGACCGGCCACTGCAGCCAGCGGCGACAGCGCATTACGGTCTCCGCGCCCATCGCCTCAGCCGCCGCGCCGTTTGAAGTACTGCACCGCGCGCTCGTGTTTCTTGGCCGCGGCCAGCGACTTGAAGGTGCCCAGGTTCCTGCGCTTGCCGGTCTTGGGATCCTTCTTGCGCGAGGACAGCCGGTACTCACCGCTCTTGAGCTTTCGAATCATCGCGCGATCCTCCGCTGGGGTTCGCCGAACAGCGCGCGCAGCTCGACCTTCGCGGCCTCGAGCTTGGCGCGGCGCGCCTTCGACAGGTTCTTGCCCGCGCGGTTGATGTAGAAGATCAGCATCGACATCGCGGAGCGGAACGGTGGCGCCTTCCGGCGCTGGCTGCGCTCGGCCGAGCGCTTGAGCGAGCGCGCGATCGCGCGCGGGTCAGCCAGGCTGAAGACGCCCGGGTAGAGGTCGAGCGCGTCGCTCCCGCGAGTCACTCGCCCGGACCAGTACGGGTCGGGGCTCGTCCGTGGGGGCCTCGGCTTCGCGGCTCGTCGGGACTTCCTACGCCCGGAACTCATGCCTGCCAGCTGTCGCAAGCTTCGGGCCAAACCGGAGCGGGAGTCCGAGCTTTCTCGTCAGCGCACCACGACTGAACGGGCACCTGGAGAATTCTGGAATTTCTACGAGCGACTTACCCGCAGCCGCCGGTCTCTCCGCAGGAGCGGCAGGCGTAGCAGGCGCCGGCGCGGACCATGATTGCGCCGCAGTTGTTGCAGGGCGGCGCGTCTTCCTGGCCGATGGTGCGGCGCGGCTCGACGTCGCTGCCGCCGCGGACGCCGCCACTTGTGATCGGGACCACACGCTCGCCG
This sequence comes from Myxococcota bacterium, assembly GCA_035498875.1. Taxonomy (GTDB): domain Bacteria; phylum Myxococcota_A; class UBA9160; order SZUA-336; family SZUA-336; genus VGRW01. Next base: position 43,326 of record DATJZP010000005.1, on the reverse strand, counting down.
CCGCTGCTGCCGTCGACGTATGAATCCTGGGCGTCTTCGACCAGGCCATCGCCCGACGGGAAGGTGAGTCCGAGCCAGCGGAAGATGTAGTCGGTGATCGACTTGGCCATCGGGATGTCGGGATTGCCCGTGAAGCCCGAGGGCTCGAAGCGCGTGTGACTGAACTTGTCGACCAGCGCCTTCAGCGGAACGCCGTACTGCAGCGAGAGCGAGGTCATGACCGCGATCGTGTCCATGAGGCCGGACACGGTCGAGCCCTCCTTCGACATCTTCAGGAACACCTCGCCCGGCGTGCCGTCCTCGTACAGGCCGACGGTCAGATAGCCGTCGTGACCCGCGATCGAGAACTTGTGGGTCTTCGCATCGCGCACGTCGGGCAGCTTGCGCCGGCGCGGCGCGGGCTCGGCCACCGCGGCGGGCTTCGCCTCTTCCTCGGCCTTGTCGAGCTTGGTGTTCAGCGGCTGGGTGCGCTTCGAGCCGTCGCGGTAGATCGCGAGTGACTTCAGCCCGAGCCGCCAGCCCTCGACGTAGGCCTGCTCGATGTCCTCGACGGTGGCGTCCTTGGGCAGGTTCACGGTCTTGGAGATGCCGCCCGACAAGAACGGCTGCGCCGCGGCCATCATCCGGATGTGGCCCATGTAGTGGATCGAGCGCGTGCCGTGCGCCGAGGTGAAGGCGCAGTCGAAGATCGGCAGATGCTCGTCCCGGAGGCCCGGCGCGCCCTCGATCGTGTCGTGCTCGTTCACGTAGCCGACGATCGCGCTGATCTGCGCGGGCGTGTAGCCGCGGCGCTCGAGCGCCGACGCGACCGTGCGGTTCACGATCTTCAGCACGCCCCCGCCCACGAGTGACTTGTACTTCACCAGCGCGATGTCGGGCTCGATGCCGGTGGTGTCGCAGTCCATCATGAAGGCGATCGTGCCGGTGGGCGCGATCACGGTGACCTGCGCGTTGCGGTAGCCGCAGCGCCGCCCGAGCTCGAGCGCGCGGTGCCAGGTGTCTCGGGCGGAGCTGTGCAGATCCTCGGGCACGCCCGCCGACGGCACCTGGTCGCCGTACTCGGTGTGCAGACCGATCACCTCGAGGAACGGCGCGCGGTTCTTGTCGTACTCCTGGAACGGCCCGGTGCGGCGCGCGATCTCGGCCGAGCGGTGATAGGCGCGGCCGGTCATGAGCGACGTGATCGCGCCGCACAGGTTGCGGCCCTCGTCGCTGTCGTAGGCCACGCCGTTCAGCATGAGCAGCGCGCCCAGGTTGGCGTAGCCCAGGCCCAGCGGGCGCAGCAAGTGACTGTTGTGGGCGATCTTCTTCGTCGGGTAGTCGGCGAAGTCGACGATGATCTCCATCGCCAGGATCATGGTGTCGACCGCCTGCTCGAAGTCGGCGGTCAGGAAGCGGCCGGACTCGTCGGCGAAGTTCAGCAGGTTGTACGACGCCAGGTTGCAGGCCGTGTCGTCGAGGAAGATGAACTCGCTGCACGGGTTGGTGGCGTTGATGCGGCCCGAGTTCTTGACCGGGTTCCAGCGGTTGATCGTGGTGTCGTACTGCAGGCCCGGGTCACCGCAGACGTGGGCCGCCGCCGAGACGTCGCGCATCATGTCGCGCGCCTGCAGCGTGTCCATCACCTTGCCGGTGGTGACCGCGCGCGTCTGCCAGGGGCCGCCACTCACCACCGACTTCATGAACGCGTCGGGCACGCGCACCGAGTGATTCGCGTTCTGGTACTGGATCGACTCGTAGGCGCCGCCGGGCACGTTGAAGCGGCCGTCGAAGCCGGCGTCGATCGGCGCCCAGGCCTTCTTCTCCTCCTCGGCCTTGCACTTCACGAAGTCGAGGATGTCGGGGTGATCGGCGTTCAGGATCACCATCTTCGCGGCGCGCCGCGTCTTCCCGCCCGAGCGAATCACTCCGGCGAACGAATCGAAGCCGCGCATGAACGAGACCGGGCCGCTGGCGATCCCGCCGCCGGCCAGCGGCTCCTTCGAGCTGCGGATCGTGGACAGGTTCGTGCCCGTGCCCGAGCCGCCCTTGAACAGCATGGCCTCGGTCTTGGCCAGGTCCATGATCGAGTTCATGGTGTCTTCGACCGAGTTGATGAAGCACGCGCTCGCCTGCTGCGGCACGAGCCTGCCGTCGGGCTCGACCACACCCAGGTTGAACCAGACCGGCGAGTTGAAGCACACCTTCTGGTGCAGCAAGAGGTGAGTCAGCTCGTCGGCGAAGATCTGCTCCTGCGCCTCGCTCGCGAAGTAATTCCCCTCGCGGCCCCAGCGCCGGATCGTTCCGACCACGCGGCCGATCAGCTGGCGCACGCTCGACTCGCGCGAGGGCGCGCCGAGGTGACCGCGGAAGTACTTCGAGGCCACGATGTTGACCGCCATCGGCGACCACGACTCGGGCACCTCGACGTTCGGCTGCTCGAAGACGGTCTCACCGCCCTCGCCGCTGATCTTGGCGGTGCGTTTCTCCCAGCGCACGCTCGCGAACGGATCGTTGCCGGCGCGCGTGAAGTGCCGCCGGATCGGGATCTCTGCTTCGCTGTGCTCGTCCGCGTGATCGCCCATGCTGCTGTTGCCGTTGGCGCCGTTCATCGAGTTCAACTCGTGCTCCGCCACTCTAACTCTGCCTCCGCTGAGCCCAACCCCGAGAACAGCGAACGGCGAGATCAAAATTCCGGGCCCAAGGAGAGGCCCTGTACTTCAGAGCCCCCGGGACGGGAACCCTCCTCCAGAGCGCCCGCCCGCTTCCACTCGGCCGCCCGTAGCCCCCCTGGCTGCCGAGTCAGAATCCTTGGAATCCCGGAGACCTTTTCTACCCCGGCGCTGGATCGGGGTCAACGCTCCCTGCCACTAGATCTTGAGTGTATCGTCATTGTACTGCCAAGATGTTGAGATTCCACGGGTTTCCAGAGCGTTGCATTAAACCCCCAAGCCGCGTCCGGGCGGACCGTCCAGGAGGTCGGTCGCGGAACCCTGCGAGATGTCGAGGCTTTCATCCGGGGGCCGCCCCGGGGTTCGCTTGCATTGGATGCTCGGCCTTTGATATCCGGGACCGCATGGATTTCGGGTTCAGCGAAGAACAAGACCTGCTGCGGGCCGAGGTGCGGAAGTTCCTGGACGCGCGCTGTCCGCTCGAGCGCGTGCGCAAGCTCTCCGAGACGGGGCCGGGCTACGACGCCGAGCTGTGGCGGGAGCTGGCCGAGCTGGGCTGGCTCGGGCTCACGATCCCCGAGGCCTACGGCGGCGCGGGCCTGGGCTGGGTCGACCTGGTGGTGCTGCTGCAGGAGACCGGCCGCTCGCTGTTCCCGTCGCCGCTCGTCTCGACCACGCTGGCCGCGGCGGCGGTGCTCGAGAACGGCAGCGAAGAGCAGAGGCAGCGCTGGCTGCCCAGCCTGGCCGACGGCACGCGCATCGGCACGCTGGCGTTCCTGGAGACGAGTGACTCGCTGGCGCCCGGCGGGATCGCGCTCTTGGGCAAGCCCGACGGCGACGCGTTCGCGCTCACGGGCGAGAAGAAGTTCGTGGCCGACGCCGGCAGCGCGAACCTGTTCGTGGTGGCGTTCCGCACCGGCGCCGGCGCGGGCGACCTGGCGCTGGCGGTGCTCGACGCCGGCAGCCCGGGAGTCAGCGCAGCAGGTCATCCGACGATCGACGCGACCAAGCGCCTGGGCACGCTCAAGCTCGAGAACGCGCGCGTGCCGAGAAGCGCCCTGCTCGGCGCGGCCAGCCAGGCCAGGCCGGCGATCGAGAGACTCTACGACCTGGGCGCCGTGGCCGTGACCGCCGAGCTCACCGGCGCGGCCGAGCAGGCGCACGCGCTCACCACTCAGTACGCGAAGGACCGGATCCAGTTCGGCGCGCCGATCGGCAAGTACCAGGGCGTGAAGCACCCGCTGGCCGAGATGTACGTCGAGCTCGAATCGACGAAGTCACTGCTTTACTACGCGGCCTGGGCGGTGGCGGAGAGTCCGGGCGAGCTGCCGCGCGCGGCGTCGCTGGCCAAGGCCTTCGGCACCGACGCGTTCACGCGCATCGGCATCGACGGCGTGCAGCTCCACGGGGCGGTCGGCTACACCGCCGAGTACGAGATCCAGCTCTATCTCAAGCGCGCGAAATGGGCGCGCCCGGTGTTCGGTGACTCGGACTTCCACTACGAGCGCGTCGCGCGCCTCGGAGGACTGTGATGGATTTCAAGCTGTCGGAGAAGGAGCAGGCGTTCCGCCAGGAGGTGCGCGCGTTCCTCGACGAGAACCTGCCCGCGGGCGTGAACAAGCTCGACCCGCGCTTTCTCGCCGAGTGGAACAAGAAGGTGCGCGCCAAGCGCTGGGTCGGCTTCTCGTGGCCCAGAGAGGTGGGCGGCGGCGGCGGCGGAATCATGGAGCAGGTGGTGCTGAAGGAAGAGATGGCGCAGCGCAAGGCGCCGCCGCTCGGCAGCTGCTTCATGGGTCTGGCCTGGGTCGGCCCGGCGATCATCCAGTACGGCACCGAGGCGCAGAAGCAGCGCTTCATTCCCGACATCCTCGACGGCGCCTATCAGTGGTGCACGGGTTACTCCGAGCCCGGCACCGGCAGTGACCTGGCGTCTCTACAGTGCAAGGGCGTGCGCGAGGGTGACTTCTACGTGGTGAACGGGCAGAAGATCTGGACCTCGATCGCGATGTGGTCGAAGTGGATCATCCTGCTCGTGCGCACCGACCCGAGCTCGACCACCAAGCACGAGGGGATCACCTGTCTGCTCGTCGAGATGTCGACGCCGGGCATCGAGGTGCGGCCGATCCAGAACATGTCGGGCGGGGCGATGTTCGCCGAAGTGTTCTTCAACGACGTGCGCGTACCGGTCGAGAACCGGCTCGGCGCGGAAGGGCAGGGCTGGCAGGTCACCGTGTCCGCGCTGCAGAGCGAGCGCTCGAGCATCGCGGAAGTGACCGCCATGTACAGAAAGCTCGAGGAGCTGGTCGAGCTGGCCAAGCGCACGCAGAAGAACGGCGCGCCGGCTGCGCGCGACACGCGCGTGCGCCGGCAGATCGCGGTGTTCGAGGCCAAGATCGAAGCCATGCGCCTGAACGGCCTGCGCTCGCTCACGCTTCAGCTGCGCGGCGAGCCGCTGTCGAGCGAGACCTCGATCAACAAGCTGTTGCGCGCGGAGCTCGAGGTCGACATGGGTGACTTCGCGCTCGAGCTCCTGGGCAGCGCCTCGGCCTACCGCGCCGGCACGCCCGAGACGGTCGACGGCGGCCGCTGGCAGACCGGCGCCCTGAACTGGCCCGAGGTGGTGATCGGCGGCGGCACGCCGAACATCCAGAAGAACATCATCGCCGAGCGCATCTTGCACCTACCGAAGGACTGACCCTGGCGACGTTCGACGAGAGACTGCGACAGGCGGTCGCGGCGAACCTCGCCCGCTTCGAGCCGCGGGCCGCCACCGGTGACGAGCTCGCGCACGCGGCGGTCGCGGCCACGCTGGTCGGTGACTCACAGGGCCGGGCCTGTTTCCTGATCACGCGCCGTTCCTCGCGCCTGCGCGATCACCCGGGTCAGTGGGCGCTGCCCGGCGGCCGCGTCGACCCGGGCGAAACCGCGGAGGAGACCGCACGCCGCGAGCTGCTCGAGGAGCTCGGGCTCGGGCTGCCCGCCGCCAGCGTGCTCGGCCGGCTCGACGACTACGCCACCCGCTCGGGCTTCGCGATCACGCCGATCGTGGTCTGGGGTGGAGTGACTCCGGCGCTCTTCCCGAATCCCGCGGAGGTCGAGCACGCCTACGTGGTGCCCGTGTCGGATCTCGACCGGCCCGAGATCCCGCAGCTCCGCTCCATTCCCGAGAGTGACCGCCCGGTGATCTCTCTGCCCATCCCCATGCTGAACGCCAGCATCCACGCACCCACCGCCGCGGTACTATTCCAGCTGCGCGAGGTGGCGATCCACGGGCGCGCCACCCGCGTGGCTCACTACGAGCAGCCCGTATTCGCCTGGAAATAGCGGAGGGATGGCCATGACGACGAGCACGGACCCGAAGCCGACCGGCGCCGCACCGCCGAAGTGGGCGGTCAAGGCCCTGACCCGCACGCACGTGTTCCTGAACCGCCTGACCGGCGGGCGCTGGTTCAACAGCCTGCAGGGCGACGACGTCTGCTTCGTGACCATGAAGGGCGCGAAGAGCGGCCGCATGCTGACGATCCCGCTCATGTACGTGCCGTACGGCGAAGGCGTGCTCCTGGTCGCGTCGCTGGGCGGCGCGCCGAAGAACCCCGTCTGGTACGGGAACCTGGTGAAGAACCCCGAGCTCTCGGTCACTCACCGCGGCCGGCGCATGCAGCTGCGCGCGCGGCTCGCGCGAGCCGAAGAGAAGCCGAAGCTCTGGCCGATCTGCGACAGTCACTACGCGCCCTACGCCGACTACCGCGCGCGCACCAGCCGGGACATCCCGATCTTCGTGTGCGAGCCGCGGAGCTGACCGTGGTGAAGCGAGTCGTTCTCGCGTTGGTCGCGATTCTGGTGACGTGGCTCGGGTCGCTGGCGTATCTCGGCAGCCCGGCGGCGGGCGAGGTCGTGACGGTCACTACGATCGATGCGGGCGGAGCGAGACACAAGACCCTGGTCTGGATCGTCGACCGCGAGGGCCAACCGTGGCTGCGCGCTGGCAACGCCGAGTCGGGCTGGGTCGCGCGCCTGCGCGCGAACCCGCAGATCGAGATCGAGCGCAACGGCAGCACCACCCGCTACCGCGCCACGCCCGCGCCCGAAGCCACGGCCGAGATCGATGCGCTCGTGCGCGCGAAGTACGGCGCCAGGGACGTGCTGGTGGGCTGGCTCATGCCGGGCTCGCGCAAGAGCACGCTGGCGCTGCGCCTCGAGCCCGAGCCGTCCTAGGGCTCGAACCGGCTGACCTCGAGCCCCGAGCCGACCGGCAGGGTGATGCTGCGAATGCCTGGCTTCGCGCGCACGGCATCCTGGTAGCGCCGCGCGGCGACGGGATCCGGCACCCGCATGTTGTCGGCTACGATGATCGCGCCCGGATTCAGCTTCGGGTAGAACGCCTCGAGACACTGCACGTACAGGTCCTTCCACAGGTCGACCAGCACGAAGTCGAGGCGCAAGTCGAGCTCGCCGATCAACTTCACCGCGTCGCCGACCCGGTGGTCGATGAAGTCGGCCAGGCCCGCCTTCGTGGCCATGGCGCGCGCGTACCGTGACTTGTAGCCGGCGAGCTCGAAGGTCGTGACTCGCCCGCCGCTCGCGCGCGCGGCCTCCGCCAGCCAGATGCCCGAGTAGCCGTAGGAGGTGCCGAGCTCGAGCACGTTCGGCTTCGCGAGCGCCCGCACCAGGATGTTGAGCAGCCGGCCCGTGTCGGGCCCCACGGCCAGCACGAGCTGGTCGATGATCGATTCGATCCCGCCTTCGGGCGGTGACTCGCGCAGGCGCTTCCACTCGGCGTCGATGCGCGCGTCGTACTCGGCGAGCACTCCCTTCACCGCGTCGTCCATCACACCTCCAGCCCGTGGCGCCGGATCAGCTCGCTGAAGAACGCGGCGCTCTGCTTGGGAACGCGCGCCTGGGTCTCGAAGTCGGTCCAGACGATGCCGAAGCGCTTCGAGTAGCCGAACGCCCACTCGAAGTTGTCGAGCAGCGACCAGACGTAGTACGCGCGCACGTCGGCCGCGCCGTCGGCGATGGCCGCGTGCATGCCCGCGATGAAGCCGCGCAGGAGCTCGGTGCGCTCCACGTCGGCGATCGCGCCGTTTACGGCCGCGGTGTTGTCGCAGACGCCGTTCTCGGTCACGTAGATCCTGGGCTTGCCGTACTCACCGGAGACGAAACGCAGGAAGTCACCGAGCGCGAACGGCGCCGCCTCGTAGCCCATGGGCAGGAGCGGCAGGGTGGGCGGCGCGTTGCGGTAGCCGACGCCCCGGCTCGAATCGGCGAGCACGCGCCGGCGGCTGTACAGATTCACGCCGAGGAAGTCGGTGGGCGCGGAAATGACTCGCAGGTCGTCGCCCTCGATCGGCAGCGCGGCGGCGTGCTTCTCGTAGTAGCGCAGCACCGACGCCGGATAGCCGCGGCCGTACACCGGGCCGTGCCAGGTGCGCGTGTCGAAGTCGCGCGCCAGCTCGCAGGCCTTCTGTGACTCCTCGCTCGCGTCGCCGGGCTCGTAGCTGGTGTTGGCGTTGGTGATGCCGATCTCGCCGCGCACGCCCGAGGCGCGGAAGGCCGCGACCGCGAGCCCGTGCGACAGCAACAGGTGGTGGATGGCGCGGCCCGCGAGCCGCAGGTCGCGGATGCCGGGCGCCAGCACGCCCGCGCGGTAGCCCATCATCGAGGTCACGATCGGCTCGTTGTGGGTGATGAAGCGGGTGACTCGGTCGCCCAGCCGCGCGTAGACCAGCGCCGCGTAGTCGGCGAAGCGCTGCGCGGTCGAGCGCTCGGCCCAGCCGCCCAGGTCCTGCAGCGCCTGGGGCAGGTCCCAGTGGTAGAGCGTGAGGCAGGGCTGGATGCCCGCGCCGAGTAACTCGTCGACCAGCTGCGAGTAGAAGTCGAGCCCGCGCGCGTTCGGCTCGCCCGCGCCGAACGGCTGCACGCGGGGCCACGACACCGAGAAGCGGTAGGTCTGGAGCCCCAGCCGCTTCATCAGCGCCACGTCGTCGCGGAAGCGGTGGTAGTGATCGCAGGCGACCTCGCCAGTGTCTCGGTTCTGCACCCTGCCGGGCTGGCGGCAGAACACGTCCCAGATCGAGAGACCCTTGCCGTCTTCGAGCGCGGCGCCCTCGATCTGGTACGCCGCCGTCGCGGCGCCCCACTGGAAGCCCTGCGGAAATGCCAGAAACGCCATGCGCGCATCGTACCAGGCGCCTATGCTCGGCGCGGATGGCGGAGCCGGTCACGAGCGCGAGCGAGCCGCGCGCGAGCTACACGTCGCGGCTCGAGGAGCGGCGCGCCGCGGTGGCGGCGGCCGCACGGCGCACGCGCTGGCTCTCGAACGCGCGGCTCGCGGTGTTCGGCGCCGCGGCGGGAGTGGCCTGGCTCGCCTGGTGGCGCGGCTCGGTGAGTGGGCTGTGGCTCTTGCCGCTGGCCGCGGCCTTCGTGGCGCTGGTGCTGCGGCACGAGCACGCGCGCCGCGCCCGGCTGCGCGCCGAGCGCGCGGTCGAGTTCTACGAGCGCGGCCTGGCTCGGCTCGAGCTCGCCGACGCGCCCTGGGGCAACACCGGCGAGCAAGCGCTCGATCCCGAGCATCCCTACGCCTCGCAGCTCGACCTGTTCGGGCCCGGCTCGCTGTTCGCGCTGCTGTCGCAGGCACAGACCCAGAGCGGCGAGGAGTGTCTGGCGCGCTGGCTGCTCGCGGCCGCGACGCCCGTCGAGATCCGCGCGCGCCAGGCCGCGGTACAGGAGCTGCGGCCGCGGCTCGCGCTGCGCGAGGACTGGTTCACGCTCGGGCCCGAGCTGCGCGAGGGCGTCGCCCGCGAGTCACTCGTGCGCTGGGCGGAGGCGCCGACGCGACTGCCGGGTTCGGCCGCGCGCGTGGCCGCGGGCGTGGCCGGTGTGCTGATTCTCGGACTGGTGGCGCGGGCACTCGCGACCGGGAGCTACGAGCCGGCGCTCGGCGCGCTCGCGCTCGGCTTGCTCGTCGGCGGCGCGCTGAGCAGGCGCGCGCACGCCGTGCTCGAGGAGATCGAGGCGCGGACGCGCGACCTGGCCCAGCTGGCCGTGCTGCTGAAGCGGATCGAAGCCGAGCCGTTCAGCGCGCCCAAGCTGCAGGCGCTGCGGGCCGAGCTCACGGCCGACGGCGAGCCGGCCTCGCAGCGCATCGCCGAGCTACACCGCTGGGTGTCGGTGCTCGACTGGCAGCGCAACCAGCTGTTCGCGCCGATCGCGTTCCTGCTGCTCTGGCGGATCCAGCTCGCCTTCGCGCTCGAGGCCTGGCGCCGCCGGTTCGGCGGCCGCGTCGCGCGCTGGCTCGAGGCGCTGGGCGAGCTCGAGGCGCTGCTCGACCTGGCGGGCTACGCGTACGAGCACCCGGCCGACCCGTTCCCCGAGCTCGTCGAAGCGGGACCGCTCTTCGAGGCGCGCGGCCTGGGTCATCCGCTGCTCTCCGACGAGCGCTGCGTGCGCAACGACCTGTCGCTCGACCGCGGGCAGGCGCTGTGGATCGTGTCTGGCTCGAACATGTCGGGCAAGAGCACGTTCCTGCGCAGCGTCGGCGTGTCGGTGGTGATGGCGCTGGCGGGCGCGCCGGTGCGCGCCCAGGCGCTGCGGCTTTCGCCGCTCGCGCTCGGCGCGGTGATGCGCGTGCAGGACTCGCTGCGCGACGGCGCGTCGCGCTTCTACGCGGAGCTCTTGGCGCTGCGGCGAGTCAGCGAGGCGTGCGCGGGGCCGCTGCCGGTGTTGTTCCTGCTCGACGAGATACTGAACGGCACGAACTCGCACGACCGCCGGATCGGCGCCGAGGCGCTCCTGCGCGGACTGCTCGCCCGTGGCGCGGTCGGGCTGGTCACGACTCACGACCTGGCACTCACCGCGATCGCGGACGAGCTCGCGCCGCGCGCGCGCAACGCCCACTTCGAGGACCAGCTCGAGAACGGCGTGCTGCGCTTCGACTACAGGCTGCGCGACGGCGTGATCGCCCGGGGCAACGCGCTCGAGCTGATGCGGGCCGTGGGTCTGGATCTCGGGGCGCACTAGCCTGGGTAGGGTGCCCACGCGAGCATCGGAGCGCGCTTCCTTTCCCGGCGCGCCCGCGTCTATGATGCCGCGCGTGAGTGCCGCGCGCCGTCTCGCCTGGGCCCTCCTGACCCCGCCCCTGATCCTGCTCTGTCTGTGGGCGGAGGCGGCGCTTTGGATCGACGGTCCGCCGAACCGGGCATTGACCGTCCTGCTGGTGGTGGCGTTCGCGCTGTCCGCGCTCGGGTCACTGGTGTTGCTGCGTCCCTACGGCCGGGCGCTGCTCGCGCTCCTGATCCTTTCGGTCGGAGTCATGGTGTGGTGGCTGCGCATCCCGCCGCGCAACGACCGCGACTGGCTGCCCGAGGTGGCGCGCACGGCGCACGCCCGGATCGAGGGCAGCCGAGTCACGATCGAGAACGTGCGCGACTTCACCTACCGCAGCGACACCGACTTCGACGAGCACTGGGACACGCGCAGCTACGATCTCGACAAGCTCCAGGGCGCGGACCTGTTCCTGTCGTTCTGGGGCCCGACGCTGTACGCGCACACGATCGTGAGCTGGGAGTTCAGCGACGGGCCGCCGCTCGCGATCTCGATCGAGACGCGCAAGCAGAAGGGTGAATCCTACTCGGCGCTGCTCGGCTTCTTCCGCCAGTACGAGCTCTACTACGTGGTGGCCGACGAGCGCGACGTGATCGGCGTGCGCGACATCGTCCGCGGCGAGCACACCTACCTGTACCGGCTGACGATGTCGGCCGAGAACGCGCGCCGGCTCCTGCTCGACTATCTCGGCGAGGTGAACTCGCTCGACGCGACGCCGCAGTGGTACAACGCGCTGACTCAGAACTGCACCACCACGATACGGCACCGCGCGATCCACGCCGGCGGGAACGTCCCGCTGTCGTGGAAGATGCTCGCGAACGGCTATCTCGATCAGCTCATGTACGAGCGCGGCTCGTTCGACCGGCGCCTGCCGTTCGAGGAGCTGCGCGCGAAGAGCGACGTCACCGAACGCGCGAAGGCGGCGGGCTGGAGCCCGGACTTCTCGGCGAAGATCCGCGAAGGTCTGCCGGACTATTCGCGATCACGATGACTCCGCGCGAAGCGATCATGTTCGCGATCGAGGAGGGCGGACCCGCCTGGCGGCTTTGGCTGCAGCTCGGCCTCGCACCGAGCGATCCGAAGCCGCTCGTGCGCCGCGCGCTCGTGCTGTCGGCGCTGTGCTGGATCCCGCTGCTCGTGCTGACCCTGCGCGACGGCCTCGCCACGGGTGAGTCGGTGCGCGTTCCCTTCCTGAGCGACTTCGCCGCTTACGCGCGCTTCCTGATCTCGGTCACCCTGCTGGTGCTGTCCGACGCGTTCGCGAGCGGCCGCTTTCGCCAGGTGCTCCGGCAGTTCTACGCCGAGCGCCTGGTCGGCGACGCGAGCGAGTCACAATTCGTCGAAGCCATCGCCACCGCCCGCCGGCGCATGAACTCGGTCTGGTCAGAGCTGTTCGTGCTGGCGCTCGTGGTCTTCGGGTGCTGGTCGGCGGCCGAGCGCGAGCTCGGCAACGGCACGGCCACCTGGCAGGGGTTGCTCGGCCCCGACGGCAAGAGCTTCACCGCGGCGGGCTGGTGGGCGGCGGTCGTGAGCGTGCCGATCTTCCAGTTCGTGTTCCTGCGCTGGCTGTTCCGCGGCGTGCTCTGGGCGCTCCTGCTCGCGCGCATCGCCCGGCTCGACCTGCGGCTCGTGCCGACTCACCCCGACCGCGCCGGCGGCTTGGGCTTCCTGGCCACCGGCCAGGGCGGCTTCGCCATGCTGATCCTGGCCGCCTCGGTCTCACTCTCGGCCGTGCTCGCCGACGATGTGGTCTACCGCGGGATCGCGCTCGAGGCCACCTATCCCGTGATCGCATCGTTCGGTGTCGTGGCGCTGGTCTTCGTGCTCGGCCCGCTGTTCGCATTCGCGCCACGGCTGGCGAAGCTGAAGCGCGAGGCGCTGCACCAGTACAGCGCCCTGTCCGCGCGCCACGACCACGCGTTCCAGGAGAAGTGGCTGCGCGACGACGCCGCCGCCGAGTCACTCCTGGGCGAGCCCGACGCCTCGTCGCTCACCGACCTGGCGAGCGGCGGCTACGACCGAGTGAAGGCGCTGCGGCCGATCCCGATCGACATCCAGGCGATCGTTCCGGTGCTGTTCGCGGCCGCGCTGCCGATGATTCCGCTGATCGCGACCAAGGTCCCGCTGAACGAGATCCTGAAGGGGCTGATGCGGATCGTGATGTAGTCATATGTAAGTCAGCCGCAGCCCCACGCCTTCCGGCTTCTTCAGCCGGATGTTGATGCCGATCATGAGCGCAGTGAGCTGCTCCACGTAGCGGGCGTTGTAGAGCGGGCCGCCGTCGATCGCGCGCGTGCCCGGGATGTCGTCGCACAGCGCCATGACGCGCGCGCGCGGCTCCTTCTCGCCCGAGACGATCACGTCGCACTCGACCGAGTGATCGAGGTCGAGCAGCCGGTGCGCGGCCACGTTCTGGAAGGCCGAGATCACGGGCACGCCGTCGGGCGCGAGTGACTCGCAGAGCTCGGCGCAGGAGCCCTGCGACACGCCGATCACGCGCGAGGCCACGTCGCCGATCGCGGCCGCGAGCGGCACGCCCATCGACACCAGCACCGTGCCCGGCGCGAGCTCCGGCCGCACCGTCTTGATCGTGCCCGCGGTGTGCTCGAACGGCACCGACAGGATCACGATCCCGCCGCGCACCGCGCGCACCGCGGCCGCGTTCTCGTGTCCCGAGACGTCGCTGCCGGGCAGCTTGGCGAGCACTTCCTTCGCTGCCTCGAGCGCGCGCTCCTGCTTGCGGCTGCCGATCCGCACCGCGCGCCCGGCCTTCGCAAAGCGATACGCCAGCCCGAGACCTTGCTCCCCCGTTCCGCCCAGAATCGCCACGCTCTCTTTCGCCATCGCCGGATCTTAACTCACGCGTCGGCTAACTTTCCGGAATGGATCTCGCCCCCCTGTCCATCGCGCAGGCCGGGCCCGACGCGCTGCGCATCGTCTGGAAGGACGGGCACGAGAGTGTCTACCCGGTCCGCCTCCTGCGCCTGGCCTGTCGCTGCGCGCACTGCATCGACGAGCACACCGGCCGGCCGATCCTGCGGCCCGATTCGGTACCCGCCGACGTGCGGCCCGTTCGCATCAGCGGCGTCGGGCGCTACGCGCTGGCGTTCAGCTGGAGCGACGGGCACGACACGGGCATCCACACCTTCGAATCACTTCGCGAGCTGTGTCCGTGCTGCGGGCCGGCAGCTCAAGCGGGCAAGTAGGCGAGTCGATGGCAGGGTCGGGATGGCCGACCTAGTCGCCTGGGCGGAGCGGTTCATTGCGACTCCGTCGGAGTCGCGCCTGGGCAACGCGGCCATCGCCGACCTGGCGTCCGAGCTGTGCGCCGAGCTGGGGCTGGCGGCCGAGGTCGAGAGCGTGCACGCCAACGGCGTGCTGCAGCACGCCGTGCTGTGCGACGCGGGCGCGCCGGGCGACTCGGGGCTCCTGCTCGTGACTCACCTGGATACGGTGCCGCCCGGGGACGCGGCGGCTTGGACCGCGACCGGCGGCGACCCGTTCCGGCCCACGCGCGCCGGCGACCACCTCTACGGCCTGGGCTCGGCCGACGCCAAGGTCGACTTCGTGTGCAAGGCGCTGGCGCTCTCGGCCGAGCGCGACTCACTGGCGCGCACGGTGCGCCTGGTGGGCACGTTCGGCGAAGAGATCGGCATGTGGGGCGCGCGCTGGCTGGTCGAGACGGGGCTCACCCACGGCTTCGCGCGCGCGCTCGTCGGCGAGCCGTCGGAGCTCGCGATCGTGCACGCGCACAAGGGCTACGCGGTCTACGAGGCGCGACTGCCGCTCGAGCCGCTGGCGGACGCGGCCGGGCTGCGGGTGACTCGCGAGGAGCTGCGCGGGGCGGCCGCGCACTCGAGCGCGCCCGAGCTCGGCAGGAACGCCGTGCTGGCGGCGCTCGAGCTCCTGGAGCGGAGCGGCGCGCCCGGCTTCGCCGCGCTCGCGGGCGGGACGGCCGTGAACGTGGTGCCCGAGCGCTGCGAGCTGCGGCTGGCCTCGAGTGACTCGCGCGGCGCGCCGGTCGACGGGCCGGTCTACTCGGCCAAGCCGCTGCTGCGCTTCCTGGGCGCCTGGCGCGAGCTGCAGGCCTCGCTCGCGGGTCGCAGCGACGCGCGCTTCTCGCCCGAAGAGAGCGTGGCCAGCCTGGGGAAGGTGTCGCTGGCGGACGGCCAGCTCGTGTTCGGCTTCGACGTGCGCCCGATTCCGGGCGACGACGCGGCGCGCATCGCCGCGCCGCTGGCGCGCGCCGCCGAGCTGCGCGCGGTGCGCGCGAACCCGGCGCTCGCCACCCCGAGTGACTCGCCCTTGGTGCGCGCGCTCGAGGCCGCGCAGCGCGAGGTCGGCCTGCCCGGGCGCGTGGAGACGAAGGCCACCTGCACCGAGGCGGGGCTGTTCGCCGCGGCCGGGCTCGAGGCCGTGGTGCTCGGCCCGGGCAGGTCGGTGGGCAACGTGCACAAGCCCAACGAGCACACCAGCGTCGCCCAGCTACACCAGGCCGTGTCGCTCTACCGCGCCGCGCTCGCGCGCCTGGCCGGGGCGAGGGCGTAGCGTGTTCCTGCTGCGCGCCGCGGGCAGCGCCGACCTGGCCGCGATCCTCGAGCTCGCGCGCTATCTCGACAGCCCGAACCTGCCCAACGATGCGGCCTTCGTGCGCCGCCGGCTCGAGCGCTCCGAGCGCGCGTTCCGCGCCCCGGGCCCGCCCGACCCCGAGCGCGAGTACCAGTTCGCGCTGGTCGACGCCGGCGAGCGCGTGGTCGGCACCTGCGCGGTGCTGTCGAAGCACGGCACGCCCGAGATGCCGCACCTGTATCTGCGCGTCGGCGAGGAGACCCGCCATTCGCCGAGCACCGGCGTGCGCGTGACTCACACGACCTTGCAGCTGGGCGCGTCGCGCGACGGCCCGAGCGAGCTCGGGTCACTCATCTTGCACCCGGACGCGCGGCGCAAGCCGGGCTGGCCGGGAAAGCTCCTGTCGTGGGGCCGCTTCGCGTACATCGCCCGCCATCGCGCGAGCTTCGAGCGACGGCTCCTGGCGGAGATGCGCGCCGCGATCGACGCGCAGGGCCGCTTCGCGTTCTGGGACGCCTTCGGCCGGCGTTTCACGGGCATGAGCTACGCCGAAGCCGACCGGCTGAGCGCGAGCGACAAGAGCTTCATCCTCGACCTGTTCCCGGACACGCCGTTCTACGCCTCGCTGCTCGACGCCGAGGTCGCGGCGCAGCTCGGCCAGGTGCACGAGGAGACGGTGCCCGCGCTGCGGCTGCTCGAGGCCGCGGGCCTGCACTGGGAGGACGAGATCGATCCCTTCGACGGCGGCCCGTTCGTGGGCGCGCCGATCGAGCGAGTCATTCCGGTGCTGGAGACCGCGCGCGGCGTGCTGGCCGAGGGCGAGCCGCTCGAAGGCGCGCCGCCCGCGATCGTCGCCAGCGAGGAGGGCGCCGGCTTCCGCGCGGTGGCCGCGCCCGCCGTGCGCAGCGGCGCCGAGATTCGCGTCGCCAAGGAAGCGCGCGAGCGGCTGGGCTTGGCGGCGGGCGACGAGCTGACACTGACTCCGCTGCCGCGCGGCTCGAAGGCGGCGCGCCATGGCTGACGCGTCGCCGTTCGAGGCGCGCGGCGACCTCGTCGACGGGCGACTCGTTCTGCCGGAGCGACCGGACGGCGAGCTGGTGGCGGTCGACCCCGGAGACACGCGCGAGACGCTGGGCGCGTTCCCGTTCGCCGCCGAGTCGGCCGAGCGCGCGGTCGCGGCGGCGCGCCGCGCCTTCCCGGCCTGGCGAGACAGCGACCCCGCGGCGCGCGCCGCGGCGCTGCTGCGCTTCCGCGAGGCGCTGCGCGCCGAGCAGGAGACGTTCGCGGGCCTGATCGCGCGCGAGGTCGGCAAGCCGCTCTGGGAGGCGCGCACGGAAGTCGGCGCCATGTTGCAAAAGTTCGACATCACGCTCGGCGCCGGGCTCGACGGCGTGGCCGAGCGGAGCTTCGACCTGGGCGGCGGCCAGACCGGGCGCTGGCGCGCGAACGCGCGCGGCGTGTTCGGCGTGATCGGGCCGTTCAACTTCCCGGGTCACTTGATGCACGGCCACGTGGTGCCCGCCCTCGCGACCGGGAACTGCGTGGTGGTGAAGCCGTCGGAGAAGACGCCGGCGGTGGCGCAGCTCTACGCCGAATTGTGTCAGCGCGCCGGCTTCCCGGCGGGCGTCGCCAACGTGGTGCAGGGCGACGCCACGATCGGCGCGGGCATCGCCGCGCATCCGGCGCTCGACGGCGTGCTGTTCACCGGCTCGTACGCGGCCGGCCGGCGCATCCTCGAGGCCACGCTCGACCAGCCCTGGAAGATCGTCGCGCTCGAGCTGGGCGGGAAGAACGGCGTCTTGGTCTGTGCCGACGCCGACCTCGACGCCGCCGCGAACGCGATCGCGTTCGGCGCGTGCGTGACCGCCGGCCAGCGCTGCAGCTCGACCAGCCGTATCTTCGCCGAGCGCGCGGTCGCCGACGCGCTGGCCGAGCGGCTGGTGAAGCTGTTCCGCGGGATCGCGATCGGTCACTCGAGCGACCCGGGCGCGTTCATGGGACCCGTGATCAACCGCGCCGCGCGCGCGCGGCATGGGGAGCTCCTGGCCTGGGCCAAGGCCGACGCTGCGGAGGTCCTGGTGGCGGGCGGCCCGGCGGACGGGCCGCGGCCGGGTCACTACGTGCGGCCGAGCCTGCACCGCCTGCGGGTCACTTCGCGCGCCAGCCGCTACCAGAGCGAGGAGCACTTCGTGCCCGACGCGTTCCTGGTCGCGGTCGACTCGGTCGAAGCCGGCCTCGCGGAGCTCGAGGGCAGCGACTTCGGCTTGTGCGCCAGCATCTTCACGCGCGCGCGCGCGACCTACGAGCGCGCCGCGCGCACGGTGCGCGTGGGCTGCCTCAACTGGAACTCGCCGACGGTGGGCGCCTCGTCGAAGCTGCCGTTCGGCGGCCTGAAACGCAGCGGGAACGACCGCCCGGCGGGCGTGACTTCGACGCTCTATACCACGATCGCGCAGGCCAACCTGGAAGTGCCCGAGCCCGGGCCGGCCGCCAGGTACCCGGGCTTCCCGAGCCTCTCGTGAGTCACGTGGTGCTGATGGGCGACCCCGCCCACTTCGCGGTGGTGGGCGGCGCGAATCCGCACACGCGCGACAAGTACGGGCGCCGGAAGACGGTGGACCGCGCGCTCGCGATCCGGCAGTGGGGCGCGCTGCGCGGAAAGCTCCTCGAGCTCGGCGTCGACGTGGAAGTGATGCCGCCGCACGCCGAGCACCCGGGCCTGGTCTATCCCGCCAACGCCGGCTTCCGCCACGGCGACGTGTTCGTGCTCTCGAACCTGACTCCGACCCGTGCCGGCGAGAAGCCCTGGTACCGCGAGGCGGTGACTCGGCGCGGGCTGCACTGCGCGGAGATCCAGGCCCGCTTCGAGGGCGAGGCCGACCTCTTTCCCGCGGGAGACACCTACCTGTTCACGCACGGCCCCATCCGCCGCCAGCGCTTCGTGCCCAGGCTGGGCTGGCCGCCGTGGAAGCGCGTGTACGGCTTCCGCAGCGATCCACGCGCGCTGGCCGAGATCGAGGCGCTCCATCCGCTGGGCAAGCGCGTGATTCGCGTCGAGCTCGTCGACGAGCGCTACTACCACGGCGACACCTGCCTGTGCTCGTTCGGTCCGGGCCGCGAGCACCTCTTGGTCTACCCGCCGGCGATCCACCCCGAGTCACTCGAGGAGCTGCGCGCGCACTTCGGCGAGCGCCTGGTAGAGATCGGCGCCGCCGACGCCGCGATCTACGCCGCCAACTCGTTCGCGCTCGAGCGGCGCGGCGAGTCGCTGCTGGTCATGCCGCAGGGCATCTCCAGCGAGCTCGCCGCCGCGGTGCGCGCCACCGGCACGCGCGGAGTCGAAGTCGACGTCTCCGAGTTCCACAAGAAGGGCGGCGGCTCGGTGAAGTGCATGATCGGCGACCTGGGCGAGCTGCCCGGCAACGCCAGCCCCTGAACCGGTATCCTGGGTCCTCTTTCGGAGGACCCCCCTTGAGCCAGATCAGTGAGCTCTTCGACCTGCGCGGCAAGATCGCGCTCGTGACCGGCGGCAGCCGCGGGCTGGGCCGCGAGATGGTGCTTGCGTTCGCGCGCGCCGGCGCCGACGTGGTGATCGCCAGCCGCAAGCTCGACGCCTGCGAGGCCACCGCCAAGGAAGTCGAGCGCGAGACCGGCCGGCGCGCGCTGCCGCTGGCCGCGCACGTGGGCAAGTGGGGCGAGGTCGAGTCACTCGCCGAGCGCGCCTACGCCGAGCTGGGCCGGATCGACGTGCTGGTGAACAACGCGGGTATGTCGCTGCTCTACGACCAGGTGTCGAACGTGACTGAAGCGATGTGGGACAAGGTGGTCGACCTGAACCTGAAGGGCCCTTTCCGACTCACCGCGATCGTGGGCACGCGCATGGCGGCGGGCGCCGGCGGCTCGATCATCAACGTGTCGAGCGTGGCCGCGATCCATCCCACGCCGAACGTGCTGCCGTACGCCGCGGCCAAGGCCGGGCTGAACGCGATCACCGTGGGCTTCGCAGCGGCGTTCGGCCCGAAGGTCCGCGTGAACTGCATCATGGCCGGGCCGTTCCTGACCGACATCTCGAAGGCCTGGGACATGACGGCGTTCGAGAAGCAGGCCAAGCAGTCGATCGCGCTGCGCCGCGCCGGCCAGCCGAGCGAGATCGTGGGCACGGCGCTCTACTTCGCGTCGCAGGCGTCGAGCTATACCACCGGCACGGTCCTGCCCGTGCACGGCGGTGACTTGTAGTGGCGGACAACTCGCTCGCGCTCGCCCTCACTCACAAGTCACCCGAGCCGCGCGACGAGCCGTCGCCGACGGGTCACGTGTGGCTCGAGAACGGCGGCTCGCGCGCGGTGCTGCTCACGCCGAGCGAGATCGAGACCGACAAGCCGTACCCGCTGATCACCGTGCTGCACGGCGCGGGCCGCCAGGACGAGATGCTGGTGAAGGCGGTGCGCGACGAGCCCGACCGCCGGCGCGCGTTCTTCCTGGTGCCGCGCTCGGTGCTGCCCACCTGGGACCTGATCGCGAGCGCCGAGCGCCCCGACCTCGACTTTCTCGAGTACGCGTACGACCTGATCTACCGGCGCTACCCGATCGATTGCGAGCGCCAGGCGCTGCTCGGCTACTCCGACGGCGCGAGCTACGCGCTGTCGGTGGGTCTCTCGAATCCGCAGCACTTCCGCGCGATCATGGCCTGGGCCGCCGGCTTCATCGCGCTCGAGCCCGGCTTCGACCCGAACGCCGCGCGCAAGCCCGACTTGCTGCTCGAGTACGGCACGCACGACCCGATCTTCCCGTTCGAGCACGTGGCGCTGCCGATGCGCGCGAACCTCGAGCGCGCCGGCTACTCGGTGGAGTGGCGGGTCGACCAGGGCGGGAAGCACTGGCCGTCGCCGGACTTTCTTCCCGAAGCCCTGGACTGGTTCTTCCGGCTACCGCTCCGATAGTCAGAGTCCGGGCGGGCGCGAGCGCTTGCTCGGATCGACCGGGCTCTGGAAGCCGACCAGGTTGCCGTCCGGGTCCTCGATCTCGGCGTAGCGCGAGCCCCAGAAGGCGTCGTGCGGCGCCAGGTGACTCGCATAGCCCGCGCGGGCGAGCTCGGCGTGGATGCGGTCGACCTCGGCGCGGCTGTCGACGTCGAACTGCAGGCAGTTCGTCGGGCCGCCATGCGGCTCGCGGAAGCGCGGATCGTAGCCGCGAGTGAGCTGAAAGGTCCCGAACGCGAGCTGGATGCCCGGCCCGGCCTCGGCGCTGGCGAAGACGGCGCCTTCCTGGTGACCGGGGAACGACAGACCCAGCTGACGATAGAACGCGAGCGCCTCGTCCAGGTCGCGCACGAACAGGTGAAGGCCGGCGAACTTCACGATCCCTCCTTCAAGGCGACCCGGCCCCGGAGGAGCACCAGGACCGGCCGCAACAATGCCCCGAGATCTTCGAGTGGATTGCCGTCGACCACGAGCAAGTCCGCCGCGAAGCCCGGGGCGATCTGACCGGTCTCGCGGCCGAGCCCGAGCGCCTGCGCCGCGCCCGAGGTCGCGGTGCGCAGCGTCTCGACCGGAGTGAGTCCCGCGAGCCGCGCGAAGATCGGCAGCGCTTCGGGGAGACGGTGGTGAGCCACGTTGGGGATGCCCGCGTCGGTCGAGGCCACGAAGCGGGCGCCGGCCGCGCGCAGTCGGCGGTAGACCTCGCTCATGCGCAGCGCGAACTTGCTCGGCTCGCCGCGCTCGTCGAAGAAGCGCGCAAAGCCGGTGTTCACGGTCGGTGAGATCCAGGCGCCCGAGCGTGCGACAAAGTCGATCACCTCGGGGTCCGGCGCGCCGCCGAACGCCGACTCACTCGCGAAGGAGCAGTGCTCGATCGTGCGCACGCCGGCACGCGCCGCGCGCTGGATGCCTTCGGTGCCGTGACAGTGCGCCGCGGTGCGCCGGCCGTGCGCGCGCGCCTCGGCCACGGCCGCGTCGAGCTCCTCCTGGTCGAACTGCGAGGTCGCCGGCGTCGTGCCCTTGGTGAGCACGCCGCCCGTCGCCATCACCTTGATCCAGTCGGCGCCCGCCTCGACCTGGCGGCGCACGCCCGCACGCAGCTCGTCCGGGCCGCGCGCCTCGGCGCCCCAGTACCAGCAGTGACCCTTCGGCGAGGTGAGTGGCTGGCCCGCGCACAGGAGACGCGGCCCGATCTCTTCCCCGCACGCGATCCGATCGCGCAGCTCGAGCGCGCGGAAGTCCGGCCCGCCGAGATCGCGCGCGGTGGTGATGCCGGCCTCGGCCATCCGGCGCGCGCGCGCCGCCATCGCCTGGAGTGAGTCGGCAGAGCCGTCTTGCGCCACTTCGCGGCGCTCGGGGTCGAGCGCCAGGTGCACGTGCGCGTCGCACAGCCCGGGCAGCGCCACCGCGCCGCGCAGGTCGATGCGCTCGGCGTCGCGCGGCGCGCTCGCCACCCAGCGGCCGGCTTCGGCGAACAGCTCGCCCGCGCCCGGGCGAAGCGTCTCACTCACACCGTCCCAGATCCGCAGCCCCGACAGCGCAAGCGCCACCAGCGCATGCTATCACCTGCTTCCCTTGGCCGCGCTGCCCGCCACCCCGCTCGAAGCTCGCCCTGCGCCCACGCCTGCGCAGCTGGCGCTCTTGTTCGCGGCGGTGCTCACGTTCGGGCTGGCGCACTCGGCGTTCTTTCTGCTGCCGAAGTATCTCGAGCAGGAGCTCCACGCCGACGCCTCGGACATCGGCTTCTACATGTCGGCGATGTGGCTCACGAACGTGGCAGGGGTCGCCTTCGCCGGGCTGTGGATCGACCGCGGCGGGCGCCAGCCGTTCGCGCTCTTGGGCGCGGTGATGCTGGTGGTGAGCTGTCTCGGCTTTCTCGCAGTCGACCGGCTCGGGCCGCTGTTGCTCGCGCTGCGCATCGCGCACGGGCTCGCATTCACCTTCTTCTTCGTCGCGACTCAAACGCTCGCGGCCGACCTGTCGCCGCCCGAGAAGCTGGGCCAGGTGCTGGGCTACTACGGCTCGGGCTTCGTGATCACCAACGCCGCCGCACCGGCGCTCGCCGAGTGGCTGGCCGGGCGCGCCAGCTGGCACTGGGTGTTCGGCGCCTGCGCCGCGCTGGCGCTGGCGTCGGTGCTGCTGCTCGCGTTCGTGCGCGAGGAGCGAGTGACTCGTAGCCCGGAGGCGCCCGAGATCCCGGGCCTGCGCGCCGCGCTCGGACGCCCCGGCTTCGGACGCGTGCTGGCGGTATCGGCGCTCGCCGGGCTGCCGTTCGCGTCCGCGTTCACCTTCCACCAGCCGTTCGCGCTCTCGCTCGGCATCGAACGCGTGTCGGATTTCTTCGTGGCCTACTCGATCACGGCCATGTTCGTGCGCGGGCCGCTGGGCGGGATCGCGGATCGCGCCGGCCGGCTGCGCGTGACTGCCTTCGCGCTCGTGGCCTACGCGGTGGCCTCACTGGCGATGCTCGGGCTGGCGCGGCTGGGGCTCGCGCTCACCGGCGCGGCGTTCGGCGTGGCGCACGGGCTCTTCTATCCGGCGCTCAATGCCCACGCGCTCGAAAGGGCGACGCCCGACGTTCGCGCCAAGGTCACTGCGCTGTTCAACGGGGCGTTCAACGTGGGCTTCTCGTTCGGCAGCCTGGCGCTGGGCCATGTGGCCGTGCGCGGCGGCTACTTGCCGGTGTATGCCCTCGCTGCCGCCTGCTCGTTGGCGGCGCTGGCTTCTCTGCCTCGGGCGCACAGCACGGCCCCGCACTGACCCGGTATGCTCGTGGCTTGAGCGCGAGCGCCGCCACCACCGATCGACCGCGGGCGGTGACCGGCGTTCCGGCCGCGTCCAGCGCGGGTCAGTGGAGCTGGGCGCTGTTCGAGTGGGCCCGCAACCCGTACGTCATCCTGATCACGATCTATCTGTTCGCGCCCTACTTCACCAATCACGTGGTGGGCGATCCGGTGCGCGGCCAGGTGGTCTGGGGCGCGATCAACGGCTGGAGCGGGATCGCGACCGCGATCTTCGCGCCGATCCTGGGCGCGATCGCGGACTCGGGCGGCCGGCGCAAGCCCTGGATCCTCTTCTTCAGCTGCGTGATGGCGCCGACCAGCTGGCTGCTCTGGTACGCGCTGCCCGACGCGCAGGGTCTCTCGATCGCCTGGATCGCGTTCATGCTGATCGCGAACTCGGCCGCGTTCGAGTACTCGGCGGTGTTCCACAACGCGATGCTGCCGTCGATCGCGCCACCGGAGCGGATCGGCTTCCTCTCCGGTCTCGGCCTGTCACTCGGCAACGCCTCGTCACTGTTGATCCTGGTGTTCATGCTCTGGGGCTTCTCGCTGCCGGGTCACGTCGACTGGAGCTTCGTGCCCGACGCGCCGCTGTTCGGACTCGACACCGCGACCTTCCAGCAGGACCGCATCACCGGCCCGATCGCGGGCGGCTGGCTGGTGCTGTTCGCGGTGCCGCTGTTCCTGTTCACGCCGGACCGCGCGCGCGGGTCGTTGGGTGCGCTCGAGGCGGTGCGCGCCGGCTTCCGCCAGCTCTGGAACACGCTGCTCGAGCTCCGGCACTACCGGAACGTGGCGACGTATCTCGTCGCGCGCATGATCTACAACGACGGCAAGACCGCGGTGCTGGTCTTCGGCGGCGTGTACGCGTCGGGCGTGTTCGGCTGGGACTCACTCACGATGACCGTGTTCGGAATCGTGCTGTCGGTGTTCGCGGTGGTCGGCGGCTTCGTGGGCGGCTGGCTCGACGACACCTTCGGCAGCAAGCGCGCGATCCTGGTCTCGATCGGCGGCACCTCGCTCGGGCTCGTGCTGGCCGTGTCGATCACCCCCGACCAGCTGTTCTTCGCGGTGCCCTGGGACCGTGCGGCGCCGAAGATCTGGAGCCTGCCGTTCTTCGCCACGGTCCCGGAAATCGTTTACATCGGCGTCGTCACGCTGATCGCCGTGTTCATCACCGCGGCCTACGCCAACTCGCGCACGATGCTGGCGCGGATCGCGCCGCCGGAGAAGATGACCGAGTTCTTCGGCATCTACTCACTCTCGGGCACCTCGGTGGCGTGGATCGGCTCGTTCTCGGTGCGGGGCTTCACCGAGGCGTTCCAGAGCCAGCGCATCGGCTTCGCCTCGATCCTGATCTTCCTGCTGCTCGGGCTGGTGGCGATGCTGTTCGTTCGCGAGGAGAGAGCGTAAGCTTTCGGCGTGCGCCTGCGGGTGAACGGAGAGCTTCGCGACCTTCCGAAGGTCGACCCCTCGACGCCGCTGCTCTGGGTGCTGCGCGAGTCACTGGGGCTCACGGGCGCGAAGTACGGCTGCGGGCTCGAGCAGTGCGGCGCCTGTGCAATCCTGTGCGACGGGAAGAAGGTGCTGTCGTGCGCGACGCCGGTCGAGGCGTTCGCGGGCCGCGAGCTCGTCACGATCGAAGGCCTCGCCAAGGACGGTGAGCTCGACCCGCTGCAGCAGGCCTTCGTGACCGAGCAGGCGGCGCAGTGCGGATACTGCGTGCCGGGTATCGTGATCGCGGCAAAGGCGCTGCTGCTCGCGAATCCCGAGCCGAGTGATTCGCAGGTGCGCGAGGCGCTGGCGCCCCATCTCTGTCGCTGCGGCACTCACCCGCGCATGCTGCGCGCCCTGCGCCGCGTGGCGCCGAGCGCGCGGCCGTGATTCCGCCGAGCCTGCAGCGGAATCCCGATCTCGACACCTGGCTGCGCGTGCACGCCAACGGCACCGTGACCGTGTACACCGGCAAGGTCGAGCTGGGTCAGGGCATCAAGACCGCGCTGGCGCGGATCGCGGCCGAAGAGCTCGACGTGTCACTCGGGCGCATCCGCATGCGCATGGCGGACACCGCCGACGGCCCGAACGAGCTGTACACGGTGGGCAGCATGTCGCTCGAAGAGAGCGGCACGGCGCTGCGGCTCGCGGCAGCCGAGGCGCGCGCCTGCCTGCTCGAGCTCGCGTCCGCGAAGCTGGGCGTTCCCGCGCAGGCGCTGCAGGTCGACGACGGCACGGTGAGCGCGCCGGGGCTCGAGCTCGAGACCAGCTGGTTCGCGCTGTTCGGCGACCAGCGCTTCGAGCGCAAAGTGACCGGCGCGGCCCGGCCCAAGGACCCCAGCCGCTACCAGCTGCTCGGGCGGCCGGGGCGCCGGCTCGACATGGAGTCACTCGTGACCGGCGCGGCCGTGTTCGTACAGGACCTGGTGCTGCCCGGCATGCTGCACGCGCGCGTGGTGCGCCCGCCTGGCCCCGGCGCGCGGCTCGAGTCGCTGGACGAGTCGGAAGTGACTCGCATGCCCGGGGTGGTCGCGGTGATCCGCGACGGCAGCTTCCTGGCCGTGGCGGCCGACGACTCGGCTCGCGCCATGGCGGCGGCCGAGCGCCTGCGCCAGCTCGCGCGCTTTTCGCCGGGCGGGGCGCTGCCCGAGCAAGCCGAGCTCGTCGCGAGCATGCGCGCCGCGCAGCCGAAGAGCTACCCGGTGGTCGACGGCACCGCGCTCGACGAGCCGCTCGCGCCCCACGCGCGCCCGAGCGGGGCCGCGCAGACGCTGCGCGCGATCTACACGCGGCCCTTCCTGATGCACGGCTCGATCGGACCTTCCGCGGCGGTGGCGCACGAGCGCGACGGCGTGCTCACGATCTGGAGTCACTCGCAGGGCGTCTCGGTGCTGCGGCTCGCGCTCGCCCAGGCGCTGGGCCTGACTCCCGACAAGCTGCGCGTGGTGCACCTGGAGGGGCCGGGCTGCTACGGGCACAACGGCGCCGACGACGTGGCCTGCGACGCGGCGCTGGTCGCGCGCGCGCTGCCCGGACGGCCCGTGCACGTGCAGTGGAGCCGTGGGGACGAGCACGCTTGGGAGCCGTACGGCCCCGCGATGGTGATCGAGCTCGAGGCCAGCCTGGACCCCGCCGGCCGGGTCGTCGACTGGAATCACGAGACGCGCAGCTACACCCACGTGAGCCGCGCGCTGCCCTACAGCGAGCGCACGTCGGGCCTGATCGCCGCCTGGCATCGCGCCGCGCCCATGAATCCCCCCGTGCCGCGGCCCGCGCTCGCGAGTCACGCGGGCATCCACCGCAACTCGGATCCGCTGTACACCTTCCCGCGGCGCCGGATCGTGAAACACTTCCTGCCCGGCGCGCCGTTCCGCACTTCCGCGCTGCGCTCGCTCGGCGCCTATGCCAACGTGTTCGCGCTCGAGTCGTTCATGGACGAGCTCGCCCACGCCGCGGCGATCGATCCGCTCGAGTTCCGGCTGCGACACCTGGACGACGCGCGGGCGCGCGACGTGCTTCGCGCCGCCGCCGAGCGCTTCGGCTGGCAGTCACGCGCCCCCGGCGGTCACTCTGGACGCGGCCGCGGTCTGGCCTTCGCGCGCTACAAGAACCAGAAGTGCTGGTGCGCCGTGGCGGTCGAGCTGTCGGTCGACGACGCCCGCGCGGCGATCCGGCTCGAGCGCGCGGTGACCGCCGCCGACGCCGGACAGATCGTCGACCCCGACGGACTCACCAACCAGCTCGAGGGCGGCTTCGTGCAGGCCGCAAGCTGGACGCTCCACGAAGAGGTGCGCTTCGACCGCGAGCGAGTCACCAGCGTCGACTGGGAGACCTACCCGATCCTGCGCTTCGACGAGGTGCCGGAGATCGAGACGGTGCTCGTCGACCGCCCCGGCCAGCCCTGGCTCGGCGCCGGCGAGGCCGCTCAGGGCCCGACCGCGGCCGCGATCGCCAACGCGGTCTTCGACGCCACCGGTCTGCGCCTGCGCGACCTGCCGCTGACTCCGGAACGGGTGCGCACCGCGGCGCTCGCAGCGGGCTGACTGCCAGAGCATTGCGGCAGCGCTGCCGCGACAGGCTGCACTACAGCTCCGTGAGAACGTGTTCCCGCACGTATCCGCGCGGCATTCGCCTTGCTCTAACAGCGGGAATGACGAAGCGATTTCTCCGGATCTGGGCCCTGGCTCTGGCGCTGACGGCGTCGTTGTCGTTCCTGTGTGAGGCGGTACCCGCGGAGACCGCGAGCGGCACGCGGATCGGCCCCTGCATCGCCCTGCGCGCGATCGACGCCGACAGCGTCGATCTGCAGTGCGGCGCACGAGCACTGGGCGTACGCCTGCGCAACGTGGCGGCTCCCCGGCCGGGCCAGGTCGGCTATGGCGAAGCCAACCGCGCGCTCAGCGAGCTGGTGCGCGCTCGGGCGCTCTACGTCGTGCCCGAGACGCCAGGGGAGCTGCCGCTCGATCCGAGCGGCCGTGTGCTCGCGTATCTCGTGGATCGCTCCGGCGCGAACCTGAACGTGGCGTTCGTGCTCTGGGGCTGGGCGACCTACTCCGAGGACCCCGGGCCGAGTCACCTGGCCGACAGCTTCCGCAGCGCCCAGGCCAGCGCACGCACCGACCAGCGGGCGCTGTGGACGGTCTGGAGCGCCACGGCCGAAGGCGCGCCACCGCGCTGACTCAGTCGGAGCGTGGGTAGGGTGCCCACGCGATCATCAGGCGCTGGCTTCGGCCAGCAGCCGCTGGTAGCTCGCCAGGCGCGCGGGTCGCAGCCGTTTCTCCTGGACCGCGAGCCGCACGGCGCAGCCGGGCTCGGCCCCGTGCCGGCAATCGCGAAAGCGGCAGCCGGCCGCGAGCAGCGCGATGTCGGGATACACGAGCCCGAGCAGGTCCGGATCGACCGGGCCCGTTCCGATCTCGCGCACGCCGGGCGTGTCGATCACGACCGCATCGCCCGCGAGCCGCAGATACGCGGCGCGCGAGGTGGTGTGGCGGCCGCGGTCCCACTTCGCGCTGACCTCGCCGGTCTCGAGCCGCAGCTCGGGCTCGAGCGCGTTCAAGAGCGAGCTCTTGCCCACGCCCGAGTGACCGGCGAACACGGTGGTGCTGCGGGCGAGCGCGCTGCGCAGCGTCTCGAGCCCGCTGCCGCGCGCGGCCGAGACCGCGAACACCGGTACGATTCCCTCGTATGCGCGGATCTCCTCGTCGAGCACGGCCTCGGCCCCGAGCAGGTCGAGCTTGTTCACGACCAGGACCGCTTCGAGCCCGCCCGCGTGCGCGGCCAGCAGGAAGCGGTCGACCGCGCCCGACTTGAACGGCGGGTTCGCGACCGAGGTCACGATCGCCAGCCGGTCGACGTTGGCGGCGATCACTTGCGGGCGCGGCTTTCCGAACGTGCGCAGGCGCGCGAGCTGCGTGCGGCGCGGCAGGACGTCGACGAGCGCGCCGCGCACGGGATCGAACGTGACCCGGTCGCCGACCGCGAGCGCGAGCTCGCGGTGCGCGTTCGCGCCCGAGAGCCGCAGCCGCTGCAGGCGATCGCCCTGGACGACCTCGATCGCGCCGCGCAGGACGGTGATCACCGTGCCCTCGGCGCGACTCATCTCTCTCGATGTGCCCGCGCGCGCTCGACGAGCGCTTGGAAGAGCCGGGCCTGGCGCGGGTCCTCCGCCGCCTGCATCTCGGGATGCCACTGCACGCCGAGCGCGAACGGATGAGCGTCGAGAGTGACTGCCTCGATCACGCCGTCGGGCGCGTGCGCGCTCGCGCGCAGGCCCTTTCCCAGCGTGCGCACGGCCTGGTGGTGCCACGAGCAGACCGGCAGGTCGGCGTCCGCGAAGATCTCGCCGAACGTGCCACGGCGCTCGACCGTGACCGGGTGAATCGTGGGCACGCGCGGCGGCAGGCGATGCTGCACGGAGTCGCCGAACACGTCGGGCACGTGGGGAGTGAGATCGCCGCCCAGGGCGATGTTCAGGATCTGCATCCCGCGGCAGATGCCCAGGGTCGGCAGCTCGGGGCGCTGGAGCGCGGCGCGCACCAGCGCGAGCTCGAACGAGTCACGCGCCGGATTCACGCTGTAGATCGTCTCGTGCGCCCGGCCGCCGTAGAGATCGGGGGCGATGTCGCCGCCGCCCGCGACGATCAGCCCGTCGAGGATCTCGAGGACCTCCTCCGCGGGCTGCGCGGTGGCTCCGAGCAGCACCGGCGTCCCGCCCGCCGCGACCACCGCGTCGGCGTAGTGAATGGGCAGTGAGAACAGCGGCAGGTCGCCGTCGGTCGACGGCGACGGCCCGTAGGTCGTGATTCCGATCGTGGGTCTGCGCCGTCCCGCCACGCGCTCAGATGCGCTCGAAGTAGCGAGCGCGCTCCCAGGTGGTGACTGCCGCGTCGAACTTGCGCTTCTCGACGCGCGCGAAGTGCAGGTAGTGCTCGACCACGTCGTCGCCGAACGCCTTGCGCAGGAAGCTAGAGCCCTCGGCCACGCCGATCGCCTCGCCCAGCGTGCGCGGCACCTGCGGCAGGCCAACGGCTCCGTAGAGGTTGCCTTCGAACATCTTGGGCGGCTCGAGCTTGCGTTCGATGCCGTCGAGGCCGGCGGCGAGCAACGCCGCGAATGCGAGATACGGGTTCGCGTCGGCGCCCGGGATCCGGCACTCGCTGCGCAGGCCCTGGTCGTGACCTACGATCCGGAAGCCGGCGGTGCGGTTGTCGACCGACCAGCCGATCGCCGTGGGCGCGAACGTGCCCTCGACGAAGCGCTTGTAGCTGTTCACCGTGGGCGCGAGGAAGAGCGCGATCTCGCGCGCGTGCTCGAGCAGCCCCGCCAGCCACCAGCGGAAGAGCGGCGCGGCGCGCAGCGCGCTGCCGGGAAGTGACTCGTTGCCCGCGAACAGGTTCTGGTTGCCGGCGCGGTCCCAGAGACTCGTGTGCACGTGCATGCTGTTGCCCGCCATCTCGGCGTGCCACTTGGCCATGAACGTGATCGCGAGCCCCAGCCCCGCGGCGATCTCCTTGCAAGCGTTCTTGTAGATCACGTGGCGGTCGGCCATCTCGACCAGCTCGCAGTAGCGCAGGTTGATCTCCTGCTGGCCCGGCCCCCACTCGCCCTTCGAGAACTCGACCGGCACGCCCGACTGGTCGAGATGCTTGCGGATCGCGCCGTTCAGCGCCTCGACCTTGGTGCCCTGCAGGATGTGGTAGTCCTCGACGTATCTGCCGAAGGTGTCGAGCTTGTCGTAGCCCTTGTCGTGCGCGCTCTCGTAGCTCTCCTTGAAGGCGAAGAACTCGAGCTCCGAAGCACCCATGGCTACGTAGCCGAGCTCGGCCGCGCGCGCCGTCTGCTTGCGCAGCACGTTGCGCGGCGCCACCGGCACCAGCGCCTCGCTCTCCTCGTCGTGCACGTCGCACACGACCAGCGCGCTCTTCTCGAGCCAAGTGGCGCGGCGCAGGGTGTTCCAGTCCACCTTGCACAGCACGTCGCCGTAGCCCTTCTCCCAGGAGGTGAACGCGTACCCGGGCGTCGGGTCCATCTCCATGTCGCAGGCGAGCAGATAGTCGCAGACGTGCATGCCGTGGTCGGCGGTTTCGTCGAGAAAGAAGCGACCGGTGATGCGTTTCCCGACGAGCCGGCCATACAAGTCAGGAACGACGGTCACGACCGTCTCGATCTCGCCCGCGTGGATCGACTCCTCGAGCTCCGCCCGCGAGAGTCGACCTGGAATCTTCGCCGCCATTCCGGACACGATCGGAAGCTACAACATCTGGCATGATCGGGGCATGACGCTCGAACTAGAGGGCCCGACGTCGCAGCACTACATCAGCCACCGGCTGCGGCTCCACTACGTGGACTGGGGGAACGAGGACGCGCCGCCACTCCTGCTCGTGCACGGCGGGCGCGACCATTGCCGCAACTGGGATTGGGTGGCCCAGGCGCTGCGCAAGGACTGGCACATCCTGGCGCCCGACCTGCGCGGCCACGGCGACTCACAGTGGGTCACGGGCGCGAACTACGGGATGATCGACTACGTCTACGACGTGGCGCAGCTGATCCACCAGAAGAACCTGGCGCCGCTCACGATCATCGGTCACTCGCTGGGCGGCTCGGTGTCGCTCTCCTACACCGGCATCTATCCCGACCGCGTGAAGAAGCTGGTGGCGATCGAGGGCCTGGGACCGCCGCCCGCGATGATCGCCGAGCGCTCGAAGCTCGGGGTGCACGACCGCATGCGCGAGTGGATCGGCCAGATGCGCCAGCTCGCCGGCCGCACGCCGCGCCGCTACGCCTCGATCGAGGAGGCCTACACGCGCATGCAGGAGGAGAATCCGCACCTCTCGCCCGAGCGCGCCAGACACCTGACCGTGCACGGCGTGAACCAGAACGAGGACGGCACTTACTCCTGGAAGTTCGACAACTACGTGCGCGCGTTCTCGCCCTACGCCTTCAACTCCGAGGAGGCGCAGTCACTCTGGCGGCGCATCACCTGCCCGACGCTGCTGGTGCGCGGCACGGAGAGCTGGGCCAGCGATCCGACGAAGGACGGGCGCGCCGGCTTCTTCCAGAACGCCCAGGTGGTGAACGTGGAGAAGGCGGGTCATTGGGTGCACCACGACCAGCTCGACAAGTTCCTCCAGGTCGTCAAAGACTTCTTGAAGGCTTGATCCGCCGATCAAGATTGACGCGGCCGAGCGGCGGCGCGAACGTGGCGCCATGGACGCGCTGCGCGAGATCTGGCGGCTGGGGGGCGGCGATCCAGCGGCGCTGGAGCGAGTCACGCTGACCGGCCGCGATCCGGTGCTGCCCTCGTCGTTCCACGTCGGCGAATTCGCACAGGCGACGATCGCTGCGGCCGGGCTGGCCGCGGCCGAGCTGTGGAAGCTGCGCGGCGGGCGCGCGCAGCGGGTCTCGGTCGACGCGCGCGCGGCAGCGATCGAGTTCCGCAGCGAGCGCTACCTGCGGGTGACCGGCATGGACCTGCCGCCCATGTGGGACACGATCGCGGGCGTGTACCGCGCCGGCGACCGCCGCTACGTGCGGCTGCACACGAACTTCCCGCACCACCGGCGCGCGCTGGTCGACGTGCTCGGCGCGAGTGACTCGCGCGATTCGGTGCAGGAGAAGCTCCACGGCTGGAAGGGCGAGGACTTCGAGACCGCCGCCACCGCCGCGGGCGCGGTCGTGGCCATGATGCGCAGCCCCGACGAGTGGGCCGCGCACCCGCAGGGCCGGGCCCTGGCGCGCTTGCCGCTGTTCGAGCTGGAGCGCATCGGCGACGCCGACTCACGGCCGCTCGGCGCCGGCGCGCGCCCGCTCTCGGGCGTGCGCGTGCTCGATCTCACGCGCGTGGTGGCGGGGCCGGTGTGCGGGCGCACGCTCGCCGCGCACGGCGCCGACGTGCTGCGCATCGCCTCGCCCAAGCTCCCGTTCTTTCCCTGGATCGTGATCGACACCGGCCGCGGCAAGCGCTCGGCCTGGGCCGACCTCGAGACCCCCGACGGCCGCGAGTCACTCGCGCGGCTCTTGCGCGGGGCCGACGTGTTCGTGCAGTCCTACCGCCCGGGAACGCTCGCCGCGCGCGGCTTCGGGCCCGCGGACGCGGCGCGGCTGCGGCCCGGGATCGTGTGCGTGTCGCTCTCGGCCTACTCCCATGCAGGTCCTTGGAGCGCGCGGCGCGGCTTCGACTCACTGGTGCAGACCGCCACCGGCTTCAACCACGCCGAGGGCGCGGCCGCCGGCGTCCAAGGCCCGAAGGAGCTGCCGGCACAGGCGCTCGACCACGGCTCGGGGCAGCTCATGGCCGCGGCCGCCATGCTGGCGCGCGCGCGCCAGACGCGCGAGGGCGGCAGCTGGCACGTGCGCGTGTCACTCGCGCAGACCGGGCGCTTCTTGTTCGGGCTCGGCCGGGTCGACGGAGGCCTCGCCGCAAAGGACCCCGGCGTCGACGACGTGCAGGACCGGCTCGAGGACTCCGACTCCGGATTCGGCAGGCTGCGCGGCGTGCGCCACGCGGCCGAGCTGTCGGAGACGCCCGCGCACTTCGCGCGGCCCGCGCTGCCGCTCGGGTCGGGCGTGCCTGAATGGAGCGAAGCGTAGGCGTACAATTTCGCTCATGAGCGAGCGACCTCTCCTCGAAGGTTACCGCGTCGTCGAGCTGGCCACGTTCGTGTTCGGCCCCGCCGCAGGCACGATCCTGGGCGACTTCGGCGCGGAAGTGATTCACATCGAGCACCCGCAGACGGGCGATCCGTACCGCATGCTGCCGCAGCTGAAGCCGCTGCCGGAGTGCGAGGACAACTACTGCTGGATCCTGACCGCGCGCGGCAAGAAGTCGATCGCGCTCGACGTGCGCAAGCCCGAGGGCCGCGAGGTGGCACGCGAGCTGGTGCGCCGCGCCGACGTCTTCATCACCAACCTGCATCCATCGGTGCTCGAGAAGCTGGGCATGGACTGGGACTCACTCGCGCCCGACAACCCGCGCCTGATCTACGCCCACGCCACCGGCTACGGCGACCAGGGCGGCGAGGTCGAGAAGCCCGGCTACGACGCCACCGCCTGGTGGGCGCGCTCGGGGCTGATGGACGCCGTTCGGCCCGACGGCGCGGAGTTCGCGCTTGCCACCGCCGGCATGGGCGACCACCCGAGCGCCATGGCGCTGTTCGGCGCGATCGCGCTGGCGCTCTTCGACCGCGAGCGCACCGGCAAGGGCCGGCGCGTGCGCACGTCGCTGTGCGCGAACGGCGCCTGGTCGAACTCGATCCTGATCCAGGCCGCGCTCTGCGGCGCCAAGCCCTACGTGCCGCCCACTCACGCGGGCTCGGGCAACGCGCTCGTGAATCACTACGTGTGCTCGTGCGGGCGCGGGCTGTATCTCGCGATGGTGCAGGAGCCGGTCGAGTGGGAGCGCTTCACGCGGGCGATCGGCAAGCCCGAGCTGGCGCAGGACCCGCGCTTCAAGGAGATGCCGTTGCGCCGCGCCAACGCGCCCGCGCTGACCAAGATCCTGGACGAGACCTTCGCGTCGCGCTCCCTCAAAGAATGGCGCGCCGAGCTCGACCGCCACCAGATCACCTTCGGCGTGATCCAGCGCATCCAGGACTTGCCGCACGACCCACAGCTCGCCGCGAACGGCATCCTGCGCGAGATGTCGGGCGCGGGCCTGCGTCCGGGCCTGCGCACGGTCGACAGCCCGATCCAGCTCGATGGAGTCACCAAGACTCCCGCGCGGCGCCCGCCGGCGCTGGGCGAGCACGGGCGCGAGATCCTCGAGCAGATCGGCTACGGGAGCACGCAGATCGAGCAGCTCGTGCGCGACGGAGTGCTTCGCGAGTAGCCGACCGGCTCAGGCGGTGGGCGCGGCGAGTGACTCGCGCGCGTTCAGCTCGGCAACCGAGAAGCCGGCCACGCGCTTGTAGCTCTCGGCGATCGAGTGCAGCTCGTCCTCGCCGATCACGTCGTCGATCTTGGCGAAGCCGTCGGGCGCACGTGACTCGACGAGCTGCATCACCGACTCGGGGCCCTGGCGGCGGTTGGCGTGGACGATCTCGCTGGTCGCAGCGCGGCGGATCTCGTCGTAGCGCGCGAGCGCGCGCTCCGGGTCCGCGCGGTAGTGGCGCAGACAGCCGGTGAGCACGCGCGCGTCGAGGATCGCCTGCGACGCGCCGTTCGAGCCGATCGGGTACATCGGGTGCGCGGCGTCGCCAAGCAGAGTCACGGGCCCGAAGCTCCAGCGCGGCAGCGGATCGCGGTCGATCATCGGATAGACCCAGACCGCGCCCGCGGCGCGGATCAACGCCGGCACGTCGAGCCAGGGGAACCGCCAGCTGGCGAAGCGCGGCAGGAAGTCCTCGAGCCGTCCGGGCTTGCTCCAGTCCTCGCGCTCGTCGAGCCGGGTCGCGTCGAAGCGCAGCTCGGCCACGAAGTTGAGCTGCGCCCGTGAGTCGTGCGCGCGCGTGATCGGATAGCTCACGAACTTCTGGCGCTCGTGACCCGCCATGATCATGGTCTGGCCGTCGAAGAAGGGCGCGCCCTCGGCCGTGCCGCGCCACATCACCGCGCCGTTCCAGCACGGCGGGCCCTCGTCGGGATAGAAAGCCCGGCGCGCGGTCGAGTGGATGCCGTCCGCGGCCACGAGCAGGCGGGCCTCGACGGCATGGCTCGCGGCGCCGCGC
Source organism: Myxococcota bacterium (assembly GCA_035498875.1). Taxonomy (GTDB): domain Bacteria; phylum Myxococcota_A; class UBA9160; order SZUA-336; family SZUA-336; genus VGRW01. The sequence goes on along the minus strand of DATJZP010000005.1, from coordinate 8,083 downwards.
GCGCGCTCGGCGAAGTGGGCGCGCACGCCGCCGCCCGCGAGTGACTCGAAGCGGTCGAGGGTCATGCCCAGTTGGATCCGGTCGGCGCCGAGCCGCGCGCGCGCGGCCGCGAGCAGCTGCATCTGCAGCGTGCCGCGATGGATCGAGATCTGCGGCCAGCGGTAGCCGGCGCGCAGCCCGCGCGGCTCGGCCCAGATGCGCTCGCCGCGCTTGGTGAAGTAGGCCAGCTCGCCGCAGCAGACGCCGGCGGCCTCGAGCGGCGCGCGCAGGCCCAGCTCGTCGAGCTCGCGCACCGCGTGCGGCAAGAGATTGATGCCGACGCCGAGCGCCCGCAGCTCGGGCACCGACTCGAACACGCCGACCTCGAAGCCCGCGTCGGCCAGCGAGAGCGCGGCGGTGAGTCCGCCGATGCCCGCGCCGGCGATCGCAACGTCAAGGGACATGGCGATAGCGCCGGGTCAAGAGGTCCTGGCGCGTCTCGAGCGACACTTCCGCGCCTCGGATCCACATGCGCTGGGCCCAGCTTGTGACTTCGAGCGGGTCGCCGTTCCACAGCACCAGGTTCGCGACCGCGCCCGGGCGGATCACGCCCGTGTTCGGCTCTCCGAAGAGCTCCGCCGGGGCTCTAGTGACTGCCGCCACGGCCGCGTCGTGCGACAGACCCTCGGCCACGGCGTTCCCGGCGGCCCAGCGCAGCCGGTGCGCGAAGTGCGGGCTCGACAGCTCGGCAATCACGAGCGGCACGCCGGCCTCTTGCAGGATGCGCGCGGCGTCGGGGCGGTTGTGCAGCGACGAGAAGCTCTCGGGCAGCGCCCGCAGCGGATCGATCACCACCGGGATCTTCGCGCGCGCGAGCTCGGGCGCGAGCTCCCAGGCTTCGGCGGCGCCCACGAGCGCGATCCGCAGCTCGAGCTCGCGGGCCAGTGACACCACGCCGCGGATCTCGGCCGCGCGGTCGACCTCGACCAGAAGCAAGAGCTCGCGCGACAGCGCGCGCTCGAGCACCTCGAGATCGGCGGCCGAGAGCGAGAGCGGGCGCAGCCGGTTTCCCAGATACGAGCCGTGACTCGCGCGGTAGAGCTTGGTGTCGGCGAACGCCTGGCGCAGGCGCAGGAAGGCCGCGGAGCGGCCGCCCGCGGGCGAGGGCGAGTCCTCGCCCGACGGCGGCGCGGGGATCGAGACCACGAGCGCCGCGCTCGGCTTGCGGATCCCGCCCTGGGCGCCCAGCTCGACCAGCGCCGCCTGTCCCGAGACCAGCCCGCCTGAGGGAGTCACGAGCGCCTCGGTGATGCCACCGCCGCGCGCGATCGGGATCGTGAACGAGGCGGGGTTGTAGGTGTCGGCGACGCGCAGCGCGGCGCGCACGGGATCGGCGGATTCGGGCAGCGTGCCCTCGACGCTGCTCGACTCGGCCTCGGCGTCGACCTCGCCCACGCGCGAGGCCACGGCAAAGAGCCCCGGAGTGACTTGCCGCCCGCGGCCGTCGATCACGGTGGCATTCGCCGGCGGAGTCACGTTCGCGCCCACGGCCTCGACGTGGTCGCCTTCGATCACCACGGTGGCGTCCTCGAGCGCGGGACCGGTCCCGGTGTGGACCGTGGCGTGGACCAGCGCGATCGTGGCCAGCAGGGTCTTCACGGGGTGCCCGGCAGGCCGAGCTCGAAGTCGGAGCGCGGCGGGCGCGACTCACCGCGCAGATACACGAGCTCGCCCTGGATGAACACCTGCTGGGCGCGCGCGTAGACCGAGAGCGGGTCGCCCGACCAGACCACCAGATCGGCGTCCTTCCCTGGTTCGAGCGTGCCCACACGGCGGTCGATGCCGAGCACCCAGGCCGGATTCGCTGTGATCCAGCGCAGCGCGCGCTCGCGTGGAATCTCGAGGCCCGCGCGCAGGCCGGCGGCGCGCGCCTTGGCGGCTTCCTGGTTGAGTCGCTGCACGTCGTCCGCTGAGTCGGAGTGGAGCGCCACGGTGACTCCCGCCTCGTCGAGCAGCGCGGCGTTCGCGGGGATCGCGTCGAGCAGCTCCATCTTGAAGCCCCACCAGTCGGCCCAGACCACCGCGCCCACGCCCGCGGCATGGAGCCGGTCCCGGATCTTGTAGGCCTCGACCGCGTGATGGAACGCGCGCGGCGCGATCCCGAACTCCTTGAACAGGTCGATGCGCAAGAGCATCTCGTCGGCGCGGTAGCAGTGATTCTCGATCAGTGTCTCGCCGGCCAGCACCGAGGCCAGCGCCTCGTTCGCGAAGTCGTGGCCCTTCGACTCGTCGAGTTTGTAGGCGCGCGCGCCCTCGAGCTCCTGGCGCAGCATCGCGACCTCGGCCATGCGCGTCTGCGGCGGCTGACCCTTGCCCCCGTAGACGCGCATCGGGTTCTCGCCGCAGGCCATCTTCATGGTCGCCGGCGCATCGGGAAAGCGCATCTCGCGCGCGGACAGCGCGCGCACCAGGCGCAGCGTGACTCCCTGGCCGCCGATCAGGTTGGCCGAACCGGGCAAGACGTGGATCGTGGTGACTCCACCGGCGAGCGCGCGCTCGATCGCGGGATCCTGCGGCCAGAACGAGTCCTCGGCGCGCACCTCGGGCTTGAACGGGCCGGTCATCTCGTTGCCGTCCGCGTTGGTGACCACGTTCGGCACGGAGTACACGCCCATGTGCGAGTGCGGATCGATGATCCCCGGAGTGACGAAGCGCCCGTGCACATCGACGACGCGCGCGCCGGCGGGCGCCGACAGACTCGCAGCCACTGCCGCGATCCTGCCCTCCTGCACCAGCACGTCCGCCGAGTCGAGCGTCGGCCCCGCACCCGTCATCACGCTGGCCCCGCGCAGCAGGAGCGCTTGCTTGGGCGCCGGGGCCGCGGCTCCGGCCGCTGGGGTCGCCGGCCCGGAGCCGAGCCGGGCGCACGACAGCGCGAGCGTGGCGGCGAGGGCGAGGCGCGCGCTCCAGCGAAAGGGCATCGGAGCAGCATCTTACCGGCCGCGCGGCGGCTTGTGCTCTAATCGTGACATGAGATTGGGACTCATCCTCTCGGCTCCGACCATCGCCGACCAGATCGCCGCCGCCCGCCACGCCGAAGCGCGCGGCTTCGACTCGGTCTGGACGATCGAGTTCTTCAACATGAACGGCTTCGTGCGACTGACCGCCGTGGCCGCGGCGACCACGCGCGTGAAGCTCGGCACGGGCATCGCCTACGCCTTCATGCGCACGCCGCTCCTGGCCGCGGCGGCCGCGATGGACATCGACGAGCTCTCGAACGGCCGCATGATCCTGGGCCTGGGCAGCGGCACGCGTTCGATGAACGAGCGCTGGTACTCGATCAAGTTCGACGACCCGCCTGCGCCGCGCATCCGCGAGGCGGTGGCGCTGGTGCGCGCGGCGATCGCCGCGCAGAAGGGCGGGGGGCTGAAATTCGCCGGCCGCTACTACCAGATCGACATCCCCCAGTACTCGCGTCCGGCCGCGCCGCGCCAACACATTCCGGTGTACATCGCGGCGGTGAACCGCGGCATGATCCGCGCGGCCGCGGCCAGCGCCGACGGCCTGGTCGGTCACCCGATCTTCACGCGCAAGTACATCCGCGAGGCGGTGCTGCCCGAGCTGGCCGGCTCGAAGTGTGCGCTCGCACCCTACGTGATCTGCTCGGTCTCCAACGACGTGGAGCAGGCGCGGCGCGAGGCGCGCGCGCAGATCGCCTTCTACTACACCACCAAGCTCTATCACTCGGTGCTCGACCTGCACGGCTGGCGCAGCGTGGGCGAGGAGATCGCGAGTCACTTCAAGCGCGGCGACTTCGCGGCCATGACCGCCGCCGTGCCCGACGCGCTGGTCGACGAGATCGCGATCGCCGGCCGCCCCGACGAGGCGCGCGAACGGCTGCGCGAGTGGCAGGGACTCACCGAGCAGCCGCTGCTCTACCCGCCCACGGTCGGCGTGGCGGCGGGCCGCGTGCGCGAGAACCTGGCGGCGATCGCCGACACCTTCGGGCGGGCGACTTAGCGAGTCAGTCCGCGCGGGGCAGCGTGAAGTAGAAGGTCGCGCCCTGTCCGGGCTCGGACTCGACCCAGATCCGCCCGCCGTGGCGCTCGACGATGCGCCGGCAGATGGCGAGCCCCATGCCGGAGCCGTCGCGCACGTCGGGGTGCGCGCGCTCGAACACGCGGAAGATCGACTCGTGGTGCGCGGGCGCGATGCCCAGGCCGTTGTCGCGCACGAACACCAGCGCGTCGCGCTCGCGCGCGCTCGCACCCACCGAGATCACCGGCGCCGCGGGCGAGCGGAAGCGCACGGCGTTCGCGAGCAGGTTCTGGAACACGCGCGCGACCTGAATCGGATCGGCGTGCACGCGCACCAGGGCCTCGACCTTCACCTGCGCGCTCGACTCGCCGAGCGCCGCGCGCAGGTTCTCGAGCGCCCACTCCAGCGCCTGCGCCAGGTCACTCGGCTCGGCGGTGACTCGCACCTGCGTGGTCATCGCGAACTCGACCAGGTCGCGCAGCAGCGTGCGCATGCGGTTCAGCTGGCGCAGCGCGAGCTCCAGGTCGCCCGGCTTGCCGCGCAACAGATCGTCGATCTCGCTCTCCACGCTGCGCAGCGGCTCCTGCAGGTCGTGCGCGCCGGCAAAGGCCAGCTCTTCCAGCTCGCGGATCGTGCTCTCGTGGCGCGTGGCCTCGAAGCGCGCGGCGTCGAGCGCGCCCGCCCACTCTTCGATCTCGAAGATCGAGCCCACGAAGCACTCGAGCGCCCCGCTCGGATCGAAGCCCGGCGTGGCGGTGACTCGCACCCGCCGCGGGCCCGAGCGTGTCTGAAGCCGCAGGTCGAGCGTGTCCTCGCGCGGGCTGTCGAGCCAGTCGGCCCAGGCCGCGAACCACTCGCCGCGGTCGCCGGGATGCACCGCCTCGACCCAGCCATGACCCAGGGCCGCGCTCTCCTCGAGCGCGAGATACTCGAGCAGCCGGCGCGTGGCATGGGTGAGCCCGCCACGCGCGTCACTCCTCCAGAGCATGGCCGGGGCATGGCGGGCGCTGGGTCGGTCCGGCGCCGGAGCGGTCACGGGTTCGAGGCCCAAGAGCTCGGCGAGCGCCGCGTCGAGCAGCGCCGGCGAGAGACTCTGGCGTGCCAGCACGCGGCAGCCCCCCAGCTCTTCGGCGCGCGGCGCGACCTCGGCATCGCCCAGCTCGGCGATCACGAGCGCCGGAGTCGTGACTCCACGCGCGCGCGCCTCGCGCAGTGAGTCGAGCGCGTCGTGACCCGCGAGCGAGACGTCGAGCACGAGCGCCGCGGGCGGCTTGCGCCCGAGCGCGGCTCGCAGCTCCTTGATAGCGAGTCCCAGCCACGCGACTCCGCGCAGGCGCTCGAGCGCCGCGCGCAGCACGGGCTCACCGGCGGCCTCCGCCGGGTGCACGAGTACCTGCGCGAGATCGCGCTCTGCGCGCGCCCCGTCCCCCACACAGTCAGCATAGCGGATTTCCAGTAGGCTTCGGCCATGATGCAGGCGCGCCGCTTCGGCTCGCTCGACCACGAGGTGTCCGCGATCGGCCAGGGCACCTGGCAGATGGGCCGTGACAAGCGGTCGGCGGTGGCCGCGCTGCGCCGGGGCCTCGAGCTGGGCATGGCCCACATCGACACCGCCGAGATGTACACCGGCTCGGAGGAGATCGTCGCCGAGGCGATCGCCGGGCGGCGCGACCAGGTCTTCCTGGTCTCGAAGGTGCTGCCGCAGAACGCCTCGCGGAAGGGCACGATCGCCGCCTGCGAGCAGTCACTGCGCCGGCTGGGCTGCGAGCGGCTCGACGTGTATCTGTTGCACTGGCGCGGCAGTCACCCACTGCAGGACGCCGTGGCCGGCTTCGAACAGCTCGAGCGCGACGGCAAGATCGGCGCCTGGGGTGTCAGCAACTTCGACACCGACGACCTCGAGGAGCTGCGCGCGATCGCCAAGCCCGGCCGTCCCGTCTGCAACCAGGTGCTCTACCACCTGGAGGAGCGCGGCATCGAGCACGCGGTGCTGCCCTGGTGCGAGACGCACCACGTGGCGCTCGTGGGCTACAGCCCGTTCGGCAGCGGCCGTTTCCCGAGCCCCAGCAGCGCCGGCGGCAAGGCGCTCGCGAAGGTCGCCGGCCGCCACGGAGTCAGCGCGCGTCAGGTCGCGCTGCGCTTCTTGATCCGGCGCGCCGCCCTGTTCACGATTCCCAAGGCCAGCGACCCCGCGCACGCCGCCGAGAACGCCGCGGCCGGCAAGCTGCACCTTTCCGACTCCGACCTCTCCGAGATCGAGGCGGCCTTCCCACTCGGGCGCGCGCCGCGCAGCCTGCCGACGCTCTGATGACTCACAATCCCGTCGCACTCGTCACGGGCGCATCCTCGGGCATCGGTCGCGCGTTCGCGCTGCGGCTCGGCGCGGAGGGCTACGACCTCTTCGTCGTGGCGCGCCGGCGCGACCGGCTCGACGAGCTGGTGACCGCACTCCCGAACGTCAAAGTCCAACCGCTGGTCGCCGACCTCGGCACGGACGGCGGCACCGAGGCGATCGCCGAAGTGTGTGCGCGCGAGCCGCTCACCATGCTCGTCAACAACGCCGGCGTCGCGCACTACATGCCGTTCGTGGAGCTTCCGGCCAGCAAGGCGCACGAGCTCCTGCACGTGAAGGTCGTGACTCCCACGCTGCTCGCGCGGGCGGCGGCCCCCGGCATGGTGGCGAGAGGGGAAGGCACGATCGTCAACGTGGCCGGCATGCTGGCGTTCAGCGGGCCTGCATCGCTCGAACAGCTGCCGCTGCGCCGGGCCGTGTACACGGCCACGCTGGCTCACAGCGTCGCGCTGTCCCAGGCGCTGCACGCGGAGCTCCGGCCCCATGGCGTCCGCGTCCAGGCGCTCTGCCCGGGCGTGGTCGCGACCGAGTTCCACGAACGCCAGGGCCTGGATCTCTCCAAGCTCCCGCGCATGTCCGCCGACGACGTCGTGACTGCCAGCCTGCGCGGGCTCGAGCTCGGCGAGCTGCTGTGCGCGCCCGGGGTCGAGAAATTCGAGCTGCTCGACGCGGTCTTCCGAGCCGACCTCGCGGCTTTCGGCGCGCAGGCGCCGCAGCTCGCCAGCCGCTACCGGAGCTAGTCCTCGCCGATCATCCCCTCGAGCGCGTCGAGGAACGGCTCCTGCGCCGGCTTGATCCGCTTGCGCGCCTCGGCCACGTCGAACCATTCCGCGCGATCGACCTCGGGGAACGAGCGCCTGCGGCCGGAGCGCGGCGGCCACTCCATCTCGAACTCGTTGCTGCGCAGCCGAGTCACGTCGGCGTCGCCCTTGACCGCCCAGGCATGCACGATCTTTCCGCCCTTCTGCTGAATCTGGCCGAGCGCGATCGGCGGACCATCGGCCGCAAACCCGGTCTCTTCATCGAGCTCGCGAAAGGCGGCTGCCAGCAGGTCCTCGCCCGGCTCGGTCTCCCCCTTCGGCACGGTCCAGACCCCCGCGTCCTTCTTGGCAAAGAGCGGCCCGCCCGGGTGCACGAGCAGGACCTCGAGCTCGTTCTCTGCAGTCACTCGGTACAGCAGGATCCCCGCGCTGGTCTTCGCCTTGGCCATCACGGCCCGTTCCACTCGATCTTCACGCCCGTCGCGAGTGACACCGCGAACCCGCGCCACTCCCCCGAGTCACCAAAGCGCCCACGGCCCAGGATCGCATCGCCGACGATCGGCCCGAGCTCGACACCGTCGGTCGCCAGCTCGTGATTCACCCAGAGCTCGTGGCCGTGTCGGTCGAGCCTCCGCAGCCCTCGAGCGCCTGCCACGAGCACGCCATCTTCGAGCGACCGGTGGCCATTCATCATCTTCATCATCGACATCCTACCCACGAAGACGGCCGAGCGAAGGCCGCCCTGAGCGAGGCCTGCAAGGCCCGAAGGGCCGCGCAGTGAGCCGCAACCGAACGAACGCCAGTAAGACTCTGGGCCCTCCAGGATTCGAACCTGGGCACTGCCGGTTATGAGCCGGCTGCTCTAACCACTGAGCTAAGGGCCCGAAAGGGACGCGAGCTGGCCGCGTATGCCGTCGACGAAGCGCTTGTAGTCGGTGCTCTTGAAGAAGGC
>DATJZP010000004.1:0-7993 GCA_035498875.1 Myxococcota bacterium | reverse complement strand
GCCAGGCGCTCGGCGCTCGAGCGCGGGTTGAACGTGACCGCGAGGCGGCCGTCGTCGCGCAGGCTCGCACGCAGCTTCGCGAGCGCGAGCTCGTCGAGCGGCGCGTTCGCGCGGTCGAGGAGCCGCGCGACGACGAGCCTGCCGAACCAGCCAGAGGGCTTGCGCAGCTGGCCAGCGACGACTTCGGAGAGTCCCACGCGTCGAGGCTACCACTGATACACTCGTGCGGGCATGTTGCGCAGTGTCTCGCTCGCGTGCGCGGTCTTTGCGGTCGCGGCTGCCGCCGCGGCGGCCGAGCCCGACTGGAACGCGCTCGCCGGCGAGCGCGAGATCGTCGTCCTGTCCGAGAACCCCGACGGCAGTCCGCACGAGACCACGGTGTGGCTGGCGGTGACCGGCGCGCAGGGCTTCATCCGCACGGGCAACACGCGCTGGTACCCGAACCTCGAACGCAAGCCCGAGATCTCGGTGCGCATCGCAGGCGTCGAGTATCCCGTGCGCGCGGAGCTGGTGACCGATCCCGCGCTCGAGAAGGCCGTGATCGACGCGTTCGCCGCGAAGTACGGCTGGAGCGACACGATGGTCGCCTGGTTCTTCCCGGGTCACCCGCACATCGTGAAGCTGGCGCCGCGCGCGCCGTAGAATGCCGCGCATGGATCTGAAGCTCTTCGCACAGGCGTTCGGACTCATCTTCCTCGCGGAGCTCGGCGACAAGACGCAGCTCGCCACCTGGTCGCTCTCGGCGAGCGGCCACTCGCGCCTCGCCGTGTTCCTGGGCTCGGCGAGCGCGCTCGTGGTGACGAGCGCGCTCGGCGTCCTGGCCGGCGAGCTCGCCGCGCAGTGGGTCCCGCCCGTGTGGATCCATCGCGTGGCCGGCGCCGCCTTCGTGGTCATGGGGGCGCTCTTGCTGCTCGCGCGCGAGTAGTGTCGAATGCGCGCATGACGGACACCACGACGATTCTCGACGGGCTCTGCTTCCCCGAAGGCCCGCGCTGGCACGACGGGCGCTTCTGGTTCTCGGACATGCACGCGAAGCGCGTGATCCGCCTCGGCGCCGACGGGCGCGCGGAGACGGTCGTCGAGGTGCCGGAGCGGCCTTCGGGGCTCGGCTGGCTGCCCGACGGGCGGCTGCTCGTGGTGTCGATGCACGACCGGCGGCTGCTGCGACTCGATCCGGGCGGGCTCGCGCGCGTGGCCGACCTGGGCCACATCGCGGCCTTCCACACCAACGACATGGTCGTCGACCGACAGGGCCGCGCGTACGTGGGCAACTTCGGCTTCGACCTCGTCGGCGGCGCGCCGCAGCAGACCACGTCGCTCGCGCGCGTGGACCCGGACGGGTCGGTGCACGTCGCCGCGACGGAGCTCATGTTCCCGAACGGCATGGTGATCACGCCCGACGAGCGCACGCTCGTGGTGGGCGAGTCGTTCGCGGCGCGGCTCACCGCGTTCGACGTGGCGCGCGACGGCGCGCTCTCGAACCGGCGCGTGTTCGCGGCGCTCGAGGGGGGTGCGATCCCCGACGGCATCGCGCTCGATGCGGAGGGCGCGATCTGGGTCGCGTCGCCGACCACGGGCGAGTGCCTGCGCGTGCACGAGGGCGGGCGCGTGTCGCGCCGCGTTCGCGGCGCCGCGCTCGCGTACGCGTGCGCGCTCGGCGGCACCGACCGCCGCACGCTCTACGTGTGCACGGCGGAGACGCACGACCCCGACGAGTGCGTCGCGAAGCGGACGGGTCGGATCGAGACCGTTCGCGTGGACGTCCCGGGCGCCGGCTGGCCGTGAGGCGCTAGCGGCGCGCTTCGAGTGACTCGTTGATGCGCTTCACGAGCTCGTCCGAATCGACGGGCTTCACCATGTGCGCGTCGAAGCCCACCTCGCGCGACCTGCGCCGGTCCTCGTCCTGGCCGAAGCCGGTGACGGCGACGATGCACGTCTTCATGAGCCCGGCTTCGCGCAGCCGGCGGCATACCTCGAAGCCGTCGATGCCCGGCAGCCCGAGGTCGAGGATGATCACGTCGGGCGCGAGCTCGAGCGCGGTTTCGAGCGCGCTCGAGCCGTCGTGGCAGACCGACGCCTCGTAGCCGCGCAGCGCGAGCAGCATGGTCAGGCTGTCGGCGGCGTCGCGGTTGTCGTCGACGACCAGCACGCGAACGCCGTCGCCGGGCCGTGCGGCGAGGGTCGCCTCCGCGCCCCGGCTCGCCTGCTCTTCGCCCGCGTCGAGCACGGGCAGGCGCACCGTGAACTCGCTGCCGCGGCCGCGGCCGGCGCTGTACGCGGCCACGCTGCCGCCGTGCATCTCGACCAGGTTCTTCACCAGCGACAGGCCGATGCCGAGTCCGCCCTCGGAGCGGTCCATCGTGCGTTCGGCCTGCGCGAACAGGTCGAACATCTTGCCGATCATCTCGGGCGCGATCCCGGTGCCGAGGTCGCGCACGCGGATCACGGCTTCGCCCGCCTCGCGGCTCGCGCGCAGCGAGACGAAGCCGCCTTCGTCCTGGAACTTGGCCGCGTTGTTGAGCAGGTTCGCCACGACCTGCGTGAGCCGCACCAGATCGCCCGCGACGAGCACCGGCTCGCGCGGCAGCTGCACGTCCAGGTGGTGCTTGCGCGCGTCGATGCGCGGGCGGCTCGTCTCCACCGCGCCCGACACGATCGTGGCCAGGTCGAGCGGCTCGAGCTGCAGCTGGATCTTGCCGCGCGTGATGCGCGAGACGTCGAGCAGGTCGTCGACGAGCCGCGTCAGCTGGTCGATCTGCCGCTCGATCACGTCGCGGCTCCACTCGCGCACGGGGTCGGTCTGGCCGGCGTCGCGCAGGAGCTTCACGGCGTTGCGAATCGACGCGAGCGGGTTGCGCAGCTCGTGCGAGAGCATCGCGAGGAACTCGTCCTTGCGGCGGTCGGCGTCGCGCAGGCTCTCTTCGGCGCGGCGGCGCTCCTCGACGTCGGTCGCCGTGCCGACCCACTTCTGCAGCGTGCGGTCGCTGGCACGCACGCCTTCGCCCGTCACGCTGTACCAGCGGAATACGCCGTCGGCGCGCCGCAGGCGCAGCTCGAACTCGATCACCTGGGTCGTCGCCGGATCGAACGTGCGCGACCACGTCTGCAGCACGTGCGAGACGTCGTCGGGATGCACGGAGTCGATCCAGCGCTCGCCGAGCGAGCTCTCGGGCGCGCGGCCGGTGAACTCGTACCAGCGCGGCGAGAGATACGTCGCGCGCGCCGCGCCGTCGGCTTCCCAGACGATGTGCGGCATGCGCTCGGCGAGCGAACGGAAGCGCTCCTCGCTCGCGAGCAGCCGGTGCGTGGAGGCGCGCAGCTCCTCGCTGCGCTCGAACACACGCTGCTCGAGCTCGGCGTTCAGCTTGGTGAGCTCCTTCGTCGCGCGGTGCAGGTCGGCGAGCACGCGGATCTTCGCGCGCAGCACCTGCGGCACCACCGGTACGGGCAGGTAGTCGACCGCGCCCGTCTCGTAGCCCTTCAGGAAGTCCACGTCGGACAGGTGCACGGCCGAGACGAAGATGATCGCCGTCTTCGCGCAGCGCGGATGCTGGCGGATCATGCTGGCGAGCTCGAAGCCGTCGACGTCCGGCATGCTGACGTCCATGACGATGACCGCGATGTCCTCGCGCAGGAGCGTGTCGAGCGCCTGCCGCGCCGACGTCGCCTTCACCAGGTTCTCGCCGAGCTCGGCGAGGATCGTCTCGTACGTGAGCAGCTTCGCGGGCTGATCGTCGACGAGCAGGATGTTGAGCGCGTCGCTGCGGGTCATGCCCGGCCTAGCGGTGCAGCCAGAGACGCAGCGCCGACAGGAGCTGGTCCGTGTTCACGGGTTTGGCGAGATAGTCGGAGGCGCCGGCGTCGAGACACTTCTCCCGGTCGCCCTTCATGGCCTTCGCGGTCAGCGCCACGATCGGCAGGCGCCGGAACGACGGGATCTCGCGGATGCGGCGGACCGTCTCGTAGCCGTCCATCTCGGGCATCATGATGTCCATCAGCACGATCGCGAGGTCGGGCTTCGCCTGCACCGTGTCGATCGCCTCGCGCCCGGTCGTGGCGGTGAGCACGGACATGCCGCGCCGCTCGAGCACGCTCGACAGCGCGAAGATGTTCCGCACGTCGTCGTCCACGACGAGCACCTGCTTGCCCAACAGGTCCTCGTCGGAGCCGTGCAGGCGCTCGAGCATCGCCTGCTTCTCGGCCGGCAGGTCCGACACCACGCGGTGCAGGAACAGCGCCGTCTCGTCGAGCAGCCGCTCCGGCGACTCGACGCCCTTCACCACGATGCTGCGCGCCACGCTCTGCAGCTGGGTCTCTTCCTCCTGCGAGAGCTCCTTGCCCGTGAACACCACCACGGGCAGGTCGCACAGCACCGGATCGACCCGCATCTGCTCGAGGACTTCGAAGCCCGACATGTCGGGCAGCCGCAAGTCGAGCACCACGCAGTCGGGCGGCGCCTCGCGCATGCTCGACAGTGCGTCGGTGCCGGTCGGGGCGATCGCGATGTCGATGTCGTCGTGGCCCAGCAGCGCCTCGATGCTGCACCGCTCCGCCTCGTCGTCCTCGATCACGAGGAGGCGCTTGCGCCGCGGTGCGGCGAACTCCTTGATTCGCGCGAGTGCCGCTTCGATGCCGTCCGTCGTCGCCGGCTTCGTGAGGAACGAGAACGCGCCGCGCGAGAGCCCGTGTTGCCGGTCTTCGTCCAGCGTGATGATCTGCACCGGAATGTGGCGCGAAGCGGGATCTCGCTTCAGGTGCGAGAGCACGGTCCAGCCGAGCATGTCGGGCAGGAAAACGTCGAGCGAGACGGCGGTCGGCTGGTAGCGGCGGGCGAGCGTGAGCGCGTCCGCGCCGTGCATCGCGACCAGCACCTTGAAGCCGCGGTCGCGCGCCAGGTCGGAGAGGATGCGCGCGTAGTGCGGGTCGTCCTCGACGACGAGCAGCACCGAGTCGCCCGGCTGGACCGACTCGCGGTCGTCCGGGATCTGCTGCACGGGCCGCTCGGCGACGCGCACGCCGCGCGTGAACGCGAGCTCGCGCGGCTCGACGCCGTCGTCGAGCTGCGCCGCGGCGGCGGCCGTCGTGCCCGCGTACTTCTGGGGCAGGTACAGGGTGAACGTGCTGCCCGTGTTCGGGATGCTGCGCAGGTGGATCTCGCCGCCGAGCAGGGTCGCGATGTCGCGGCTGATGGCGAGGCCGAGCCCGGTGCCACCGTACTTGCGGCTCGTGCTGGCGTCGGCCTGCTGGAACGCCTCGAAGATGATGCGCTGCTTGTCGGGCGAGATGCCGATGCCCGTGTCGGAGACTTCGAACGCCACGACCGAGCTCGCGACCGAGAGCACCGGGTGATCCGACGAGTAGCCGCCTCGTGCGAGTGACACCGAGAGACGCACTCCGCCGCGCTCGGTGAACTTGAACGCGTTGGAGAGCAGGTTCTTGAGCACCTGCTGCAGGCGCTTCGAATCGGTGAAGACGCTGTGCCCGACGTCGGGGTCGAGCTGCACGTCGAACGACAGCGCGCGCGCCTCGGCTTCGTGCCGGAACGTGCGCGCCACCACTTCGAGCAGGTCGCCGAAGAAGATCTCCTCGGCCTCCACGCTCACGGTGCCCGACTCGATCTTCGACAGGTCGAGGATGTCGCTGATCAGGTTCAACAGGTCGGTGCCCGCGCCGTGGATCGTTCGCGCGAACTCCACCTGCTTGCCCGTCAGGTTGCCCTCGGGGTTGTCGCCCAGCTGCTGGCCCAGGATCAGGATCGAGTTCAGCGGCGTGCGGAGCTCGTGCGACATGTTCGCGAGGAACTCCGACTTGTACTTCGAGGTGAGCGCGAGCTCGGTCGCCTTCTCCTCGAGCGCGCGCCGCGCCTGCTCGATCTCCTGGTTCTTGCGCTCGACCTCGACGTTCTGCTCGACCAGCTGCTGCGCCTTCAGCGCGAGCTGCTCGTTCGTTTGCTGCAGCTCCTTCTGCTGCGCCTGCAGCTCGGCGGCGAGCGTCTGCGACTGCTTGAGGAGCGCCTCCGTCTGCATGGTCGCTTCGATCGAGTTCAGCACGATGCCCAGGTTCGCCGTCATCTGCTCGAGGAACGCGATGTGCGAGGCGCTGAAGAGGCCGAGCGAGGCGAGCTCGATCACGGCCTTCACTTCGCTCTCGAACAGGACCGGCAGCACCATCACGTTGCGCGGATGCGCCTGGAACAGGCTCGAGCGCAACGGCACGACGTTCGCGGGCAGATCGCCGAGCAGCAGGCTGCGCTTCTCCGCCGCGCACTGGCCCACGAGCCCGTGACCCAACGGGATCTCCTGCCGATGGCCGTCGGCCGGATCGTCCGCGTACGAAGCCAGCAGCTTGAGCCGCGGCGGTCCGTCGACCTCCATCTGGTAGATGACGCCCTGGTGCGCTTCGACGAGCGGGCCGAGGAACGACAGCAGCATGCGGCCGACGGTGGCGAGGTCGCGCTGGCCCTGCAGCATGTTGGTCACCGACGCGAGGCTCGTCTTCAGCCAGTCCTGCTCGGTGTTGCGGTCCGTGGTGAGCCGCAGATTGTCGATCATCGTGTTGATGTAGTCCTTGAGCTCGGCGACCTCGCCGCGCGCTTCGACCGAGATCGAGCGAGTCAGATCGCCCTTCGTGACCGCGGTCGTGACTTCCGCGATGGCGCGCACCTGCGTGGTGAGGTTCGCGGCCAGCAGGTTCACGTTGCCGACGAGGTCCTTCCACGTGCCGGATGCGCCGGGCACGTTCGCCTGGCCGCCCAGGCGGCCGTCGACGCCGACCTCGCGCGCGACGGTGGTGACCTGCTGCGCGAAGGTCGCGAGCGTGTCGGTCATGTTGTTGATCGTGTCGGCGAGCGCGGCGACCTCGCCCTTCGACTTCACCGAGAGCTTCTGCTTGAGATCGCCTTCGGCGACGGCGGTCACGACCTTCACGATGCCGCGCACCTGCTCCGTCAAGTTCGACGCCATGACGTTCACGGTGTCGGTCAGGTCCTTCCACGTGCCCGCGACCCCCGGCACCTGCGCCTGGCCGCCGAGCTTGCCGTCCGTGCCGACCTCGCGCGCCACGCGAGTCACTTCGCCCGCGAACGCGTTCAGCTGGTCGACCATGGTGTTCATGGTCTGCTTCAGCTGCAGGATCTCGCCCGACACGTCGACCGTGATCTTCTTCGACAGGTCCCCCGTCGCGATCGCCGTCGCGACCTCGGCGATGTTCCGCACCTGCGCCGTCAGGTTGTTCGCCATGGAGTTCACGGAATCGGTCAGGTCCTTCCACGTCCCCGCCACGCCGGGCACCACGGCCTGGCCGCCGAGCCGGCCTTCGGTGCCGACCTCGCGCGCCACGCGCGTCACCTCGCTCGCGAACGAGTTCAGCCGGTCGAGCATCGTGTTCAGCGTCTCCTTGAGCAGCAGGATCTCGCCGCGCACGTCGACGGTGATCTTCTTCGACAGGTCGCCGTTCGCGATGGCGGTCGCGACCTCGGCGATGTTGCGCACCTGGCCCGTCAGGTTCGACGCCATGAAGTTCACGTTGTCGGTCAGGTCCTTCCACGTCCCCGCCACGCCGGGCACCACGGCCTGGCCGCCGAGCCGGCCTTCGGTGCCGACCTCGCGCGCCACGCGCGTCACCTCGGACGCGAAGGAATTGAGCTGGTCCACCATGGTGTTGATGGTGTTCTTGAGCTCGAGGATCTCGCCTTTCACGTCGACCGTGATCTTGCGCGATAGGTCTCCTCGGGCTACAGCGGTTGTTACCTCCGCGATGTTTCTGACCTGTGCCGTCAGATTGCCGGCCATCGAGTTGACCGAGTCAGTGAGGTCCTTCCATGTGCCTGCGACACCGGGTACGTTCGCCTGTCCGCCAAGCCTCCCCTCAGTACCAACCTCGCGGGCGACGCGTGTAACTTCGCCAGCGAAGCGGTTGAGCTGGTCCACCATGGTGTTGATGGTGTTCTTCAGCTCGAGAATTTCGCCTTTCACGTCCACCGTAATTTTGCGCG
>DATJZP010000003.1:0-71025 GCA_035498875.1 Myxococcota bacterium | reverse complement strand
GCGCGCGTGGGCACCGGGTCGGCGCGGCGCATGGCGCTGTTGCGCGCGCTGCGCCCCGATCTCGAGCCCGTGCCGGTGCGCGGCAACGTGCCGACGCGGATCGCCAAGATCGAGAGCATGGACCTCGCCGGAGTCATCCTGGCCGCCGCGGGCCTGGTGCGGCTGGGGCTCGAGGACCGGCTGCTCGATCCGCTCGACCCGGAGCGCTACGTGCCCGCCGGCGGCCAGGGCGCGCTGGCGCTCGAGGTGCGCATCGACGACGAGGACGTACATCAGATGGTGTCACGGCTCGACGACTCGGACGTGGCGGCGCAGATCCGCGCCGAGCGCGCGTTCCTGTTCGAGCTGGGCGGGGACTGTCACACCCCGATCGCCGCGTTCGCCTCGATCCACGGCATCCGGCTGCGGCTGCGCGCGCTCGTGATCTCGCCCGACGGGCGCGAGCGGGTCGAAGGCTCGGCCGAGGGCGAGATCCACGCGCCGGAGATGCTCGGTGCGACGCTGGGCCGCGAGCTCTTGGGCCGCGGCGCGCGGCGGCTGATCGAGTCTCGCTCGTGACGGGACGCGTGGTGCTGGTCGGCGCCGGTCCGGGCGATCCCGACCTGCTCACGGTCCGCGCGCTGCGCGAGCTGGAGCGCGCCGAGGTGCTGCTCTACGACGCGTTGATCGAGCCCGCGCTGCTCGAGCTCGCCAACCCCGCGTGCGAGCGCATCGACGTGGGCAAGCGCGGCGACGGCTCGAAGGGCGTGGCGCAGGACAAGATCGCCGACCTGATGATCGAGAAGGCGCGGCTCGGCAAGCGCGTGGTACGGCTGAAGGGCGGCGACCCGTTCGTGTTCGGGCGCGGCGGCGAGGAGGCGTCGCGGCTGCGCGCGGCGGGCGTGCCGTTCGAGATCGTGCCGGGAGTCACTTCGGCGCTGGCGGTGCCCGCCTACGCCGGTATCCCGGTCACCGACCGGCGCCTGTCCTCTTCCGTCGCGATCGTGACCGGCCACCGCGGCAAGGAGGAGTTCGACCATCGGATCGACTGGGAGGGCCTGGCGGAGAGCGCCGAGACACTCGTGATCCTGATGGGCACCGCCTGGCTCGACGACATCTGCGCGCGCGTGATCGCGGGCGGCCGCGATCCGGCCACTCCGGCCGCGGCGATCTCGCGCGGCACCACGCCGCAGCAGCGCGTGGTGACGGCGCGCCTCGACGAGCTGGCGTCGCGCGTGACCGCGCTCGGAGTCATCGCCCCGACCGTGGTCGTGATCGGCCGCACGGTCGAGTTCCGGCAGGAGCTCGCCTGGTACGAGCTCTTGCCGCTGTTCGGGAAGCGCGTGCTGGTGCCGCGCGCCGCGGCGCAGTCGGCCGAGCTCGCCCACGAGCTGCGCCGGCGCGGCGCGGAGCCCGTGTCGGTGCCGCTGCTCGCGTTCGCGCCGACCCCGGAGCTCGAGGCGCTGCGCGAGTCGCTGGCGCGCGTGCCGCAGAGTGACTGGCTGGTGTTCACCTCGGCGAACGCGGTGCGCTTCTCGGCACCGCACCTGCCGGCGCTCGGGCGCGCCCGCGTCGCCTGCATCGGTGCGGCCACGGCGCGCGAGGCCGAGGCGCGCGGGCTCGGCGTCTCGCTCCGGCCCGAGGCCGAGGGCTCGCCCGAGGCGCTGGCCGCCGAGCTGGCCGCGGTCGGCGATCTGACAGGCGCCCGCGTCGTCTTCCCGCGGGCCGCTCGCGCGCGCGAGACGCTGGCCGAGGAGCTCGCGCGCCGGGGCGCGAACGTGGACTCACCCGAGGCCTACCGCACCGTGGCGCCCGACGGCGCCGGCGCGGCGCTGCGCGAGGCGCTCGCGTCGGGCATCGACGCGGTGGCGCTGACCAGCCCGTCGACGGTCGAACACTTGTTCGCTCTGCTCACTCCAAGGGAGGGCGACGCGCTGGCCGAGCGCGCCCGTTTCGCGTGCATCGGGCCGACCACGGCCGAGGCGCTGCGGGCGGCGCGCCCGGAGCTCCGTTTCGAGACCGCGGCGCGGCCGTCGATGAACGCGCTGGCCGACGCCACCGAACTCGCCTGCGCGGAGGAGCCCGATGGCCTTTCCTGAGCACCGACCGCGGCGCCTGCGCCGCACGCCCGCGCTGCGCGAGCTGGCGCGCGAGACACGAGTCACTCCCGCGGACCTGATCGATGCGCTGTTCGTCGTGGAGGGGACGGGCGTGCGCGAGCCGATCCAGGCCATGCCCGGAGTCTCTCGCCTGTCGGTCGACCAGCTCGCCGACGAGGCCAAGCGCATCGCCGACCTGGGGCTGGGCGGCGTGATCCTGTTCGGCATCCCGGCGCGCAAGGACGCGCTCGGCTCGGGCGCCTACGACCCGGACGGCATCATCCCGCGCGCGATCCGCGCCATGAAGAAGGCCACGCCCGAGCTGGTGGTGATCGCGGACGTGTGTCTGTGCGAATACACCGACCACGGTCACTGCGGGGTCTACGACGGCGCGTCGGTCGACAACGACGAGACTCTGCCGCTGCTCGCGCGCGCCTCGGTGGTGGCGGCCGAGGCCGGCGCCGACATCGTCGCGCCGAGCGACATGATGGACGGCCGCGTGCGCGCGATCCGGCGCGGGCTCGACGCCGCCGAGCTCGAGGACACCGTGATCCTGTCCTACGCCGCGAAATACGCGTCCGCGTTCTACGGCCCGTTCCGCGAGGCCGCCGAGTCGGCGCCGCAGAGCGGAGACCGGCGTGGCTACCAGATGGATCCCGCCAATGCGCGCGAGGCGCTCCTCGAGATCGAGACCGACCTCGCCGAAGGCGCGGACATGATCCTGGTGAAGCCGGCGCTGCCGTGTCTCGACATCGTGCGCGCCGCGCGCGAGCGCTTCGCGGTGCCGCTCTTCGCGTACCAGGTGAGCGGCGAGTACAGCATGCTGCAGGCGGCGATCGAGCGCGGCTGGCTCGAGTCACCGCGCGCGATCGACGAGAGCCTGCTGTCGATCCGGCGCGCCGGCGCGGACCGCATCATCACGTACTTCGCGAAGGACTTCGCACGGCGTCACCGTGGCTGAGCTCGCCTACAAGGTCGTCGAGACCTCGTCGGTCACCGACGAGGCGCTGGAGCGCATCATCAACGATACGGTCGCCAAGGGCTGGAGCTTCGACGGCATGCAGTTCGCCATGCGCGACTCCTCGAAACGCCCGTCGATGGCGTTCCTGATCTTCACGCGCGAGAACGGCGAGGGTGACTCGTAAGCTCACAGCCGCGCTCGCCGTCTGCGCGCTCGTCGCCTGCGCCAGCGTGCACCCGCACTCCTTCGACCCGCACCTGCGCTGGCCGGCGTCCGACGACGCCGACTGGGCCACGGTGCCCGCGCTCGGCGTCGCGCCGTTCGCCGACGCGCGCGATCCGGCGCTGCGCGAGGGCTACCGGCCGAGCTTCCACTGGCGCTGGACGGGCTTCGAGCGCGAGGGCGTGGAGCACACCGGCGACGAGGCCTTCGAGCGCGCAGTCACCGACGGCGTGCGCGACGACGTCGTCTCGACCCTGCTCCGCTCGGGCACCTTCCGCAGCGTGACTCCCGTCGACTTCGACCCGCGCGACCCCGCGGCTTGGCCGGAAGACGGGGCGCCGCCGCTCGTGCTCACCGCGACGGTCGAGGTGTTCGAAGGCCGGCAGTGGCGCAGCCTGAGCGTGAGTCCGCTGCAGCTCGGCTTCGTGCGCGAGCGCTGGGGCCCGGCCGACGGCCGGGTGTCGCTCCACGTCGAGCTCTGGTCGAAGGCCGAGCGCGTGTACGAGGCGCGCGTGTCGAGTCGCGACGAGCTGCCCGAGGGCAGCGCTCCAGAGGCCGCGCTCGCCGCGCTCGCCCTCGACAGCGAGAAGCTGGCATTGCGGCTCGATGCGCACCTGCGCTCGCCGCGCGAGGAGCCGCCGCGCAGGCTCGACGTGGTGGTGCTCGACGGCTGCGAGCTGGGCGAGGCGCGCGTGAGGCGGCTGGTGTCGGAGACGAGCGCGATCTTCGAGCGCGAGGCCGGCATCGTCTTGTCCGGCTCGCGCATCTTGTGGATGGGTCGGCCCCGGTCGGCGAGCGTCGACGCGCTGCTCGAGGACTCACGGCGTTTCGCGGCGCCGCCCGGCGGGGTGGTGCTGGCGCTGGCGCCCGCGCAGCAGGTGCGCGAGCTCAGCCTGGGCTCGGTGCGCACCGGTCTCTCGGAGCCGCTCGGGACTCACGCGCTCGCGCTCTGCGCCGCCGAAGACGAGGCGAGCGTGTTGACCGCGGCGCACGAGCTCGCCCACCTGTTCGGCGCGGTGCACGTGCGCGACCGCTCGTCGATCATGCACGCCACCGCCGATTTCGACGCGCGCTTCTTCGACCCGCTGAACCGGCGCATCCTGCGCGAGCTGCGCGAGCGCGACTTCTCGGGCCCGCTCGAGTCCGCCGACGCCGCCCGGCTGGCCTCGATCTACCGCGAGGCCGAGCGCACGGACGCGCGCGTCGACAGCCGCGAGCTCGACGGCGCGCTGCGCGCGCTCGAGTCCAGCGAGCGCTGACTCACAGCGCTGCGGCGAGCTCGGCCAGCGCCTCGAGCGAGGCCTCGATCTCGGCCGGCTCGGCCCCGGGCACCTGCGCGCGCGCGATCAGGTGAGTCAGTCCGAGCCGCTCGCGGTGGCGCGCGATCGCCTCCGCCACCTGGGCCCGCGAGCCGACCAGGGCGACCTCGGCCACGTCGGCGCTCGCCGAACGGCGCAGCGCCGGCGCGCGCGCCGCCGCCAGCGCCGCGTTCTGCTCCGCCAGCGCCGCGCTCACGCGCCGCGCGGCCGCCGCATCGGCCGTCACGAACACGGTGCGGATCACGGGCACGCAGGCGGCGCGCGCTTCCGCCGACACCGAGCGGTGTCGCTCGTAGTTCTCGGCCAGCACCTCGAGCGACTCGATCGGCGAGGCGAAGTAGGGCAGCCCGAGCCGGGCCGCCTGCTCGAGCGCCTTGGGCCCGAAGGCGGCCACCCAGAGCGGCGGGTGCGGCTGCTGCACCGGCAGTGGCGACAGGTGCACCGCCGGGCCGCCGTCGCCGTCGTAGGCGACCGGCTCGCCGCGCCAGGCGCGCACCATCAGCTCGACCGCGGCGCGGAAGCGGTCGCGCTTTTCGCGCGAGGGCACCCCGAAGGCCGCGAACATGTCGCTGCGGAAGCCGCGGCCGATGCCCAAGGTGACTCGGCCGGCCGACAGCCGGTCGAGCACGGCCACCTCCTCGGCTACCTGCACGGCGTGCCGGATCGGCAGGAGATACGAGGTCGTGCCCAGGCCGATCTTGCGCGTGCGCCCGGCCACCGCGGCCAGGCACAAGAGCGGCTGCGGGATCGCGCGCGGCGCGAAGTGACTCTCGGCCAGCCAGAACGAGGCGAAGCCGAGCTGCTCGGCGCGCTCGCCCTGCGCAGCGAGTGACTCGGCGCCGCCGCTCGGGTCGCTGCGCCAGGGCGTGACGCCGACGTGCAGGTCGCTCATCGCGCGCCGCGCGCGTCGAAGAGGCCGGGCAGGAGCGCGCGCGCCAGGTTCACGCGCACGCCGAGCTGCGCCGAGACACCCGCCAGGAGCCCCAGCACCCGGCCCAGCAGGAACAGGTGCGGCGGCAGCGTGGCCAGCGGATCGGCGCGCAAGAGCGCCGAGAGCTCCTCGCCCAGCTTGGGGATGCGCTCCGCGGCCACCGCCCCGCGCGCGCCGTCCAGGTGAGTCAAAAGCTTCTCGGCGAAGCGTTCGATCGTGCGCGCCTCGGGGTCGCGCGTGGCCAGGCCGAGCGCCGCGAGCGCCGCGGCGACGCTGGCCGCGTCGCGCGCCAGCACCGCACGCGCCAGCTCGAGCACGCCGGCGCGAAAGCCCGCCGGCAGCTCCTGCACGATCCCGAAGTCGACGAAGCCGAGCGCGAAGCCGCCGGCGTCGTCGGGCAGCACGAGCAGGTTGCCGGGGTGCGGGTCGGCGTGGAACAGCTCGTGCTCGAACACCTGCGCCGCGTAGGCGCGCAGCAGCGCCTCGACCACGGCCGCCGGATCGATCCTCGCCCGTGTGAGTCGCGCGCGATCGGTGACGCGGATCCCCGGCAGATACTCGGTGACCAGGACGCGCGGCCGGGTGAACTCGGCCACGACTTCGGGGATCCGCACCTCGCGCGCGGCGGCGAAGTTGCGCGCCAGCGAGCGCGCGCTCTGGGCTTCGAGCGCGAAGTCGAGCTCGCGCTCGAGGCTGTGCTCGAGCTGGTCGAGCAGGAGCGAGAAGCCGAGCGAGCCCTCCAGCCCTTCGATTGCGCGCGCCGCCACGCGCAGCGTGCCGAGATCGGCGGCCAGCGCGGCGCGCACGTCGCTGCGCTGCACCTTCACCGCCACCTCGCGCCCATCGAAGAGCGTCGCGCGGTGCACCTGCGCGAGCGACGCCGACGCCAGCGGGCGGCGCCAGAAGCGCGCGAACAGCGCTTCGGGCGGAGCGCCCAGGTCTTCGCACAGCACCGCGCGCACCTCGGCGTAGGGCAGCGGGCGCGCGCGATCCTGCAGCCGCGCGAGTCTCTCCACGTAGGCGGGCGGCAGCACGTCCGCGCGGGTCGACAGGAACTGACCGGCCTTGAGCAGGACGCCGCCGAGGTCGCGCGCCGCGCCGTCGATCGTCGCGGCGGACAGCCGATCCCAGCGCTTGCGCGCCGCGCCCACCACCGGCCGCAGCGGCCCGCGGTCGAGCCAGTGCAGCCCCTTGTAGCCCAGGTAGATGCGCGCGATCGCAGAGCCCGTGCGTGCTGCGCGGCGGATGCGTTCTCGAGGTCCGAGCTCTAGCTGACTCAAAGACCCGTCCGATGCTGGCATGGGCCCCGAAACTGGTGACCGCATGGGCACCCTACCCATGCTCCCGGTGACCGCATGGGCACCCTACCCATGCTCCTGGTGACCGCATGGGCACCCTACCCATGCTCCCGTGCTTACCAGAGCTTAGGGGGCTCCTTCGGGCAGGTCCAAGAGCCGTTCAGGCCGTGCTTGGCGAGGGTGGCCTTCAGCGCCAGGTCCTCTTCCGAGGGCTGCTTGGGCGCAGCGGCCACCGCGGGCGTCTTGGGCTTGGCGGTCTCGTAGGGTGAGTCGCTGGTGTCGGCTTCGTCCTCGGGCGCGTCCTTGTCGGAGGCCGCGAACTCGTAGGGCGGACTGTACTGGCACTGCACCCAGAGCACGCTCGCGAACTCGAGCGCGTACGAGTCACCGTAGTTCGAGTAGCTGAAGCGGTCGTCCTCGTCGCGGATCAGCCCGATCGGCGGCCGCGGCACCTGCGCCAAGTACTTCGGCACCAGCGCGTCGAGTGAGTCGGGGTAGCCGCCGTTGTCCTTCTTGTAGGCCTCGAGCGCGTCCAGCACCTGGAGCGCGGTCACGTCGCGCGCGTGGCGCTGCATCGCGCCGGCGATCGTCGCCGAGCCCATGATCGCGACCAGGAGCACGACGCCGGTGGCGAAGCGAATCGCGCCGGCGCGCGCCGCGCTCTGCGGGGCGCGCCGCCCGAGCAGGAGCCGCACCCCCGCCACCACGAGCCCGAGCACCACCAGCGGCGCGAGCGCGCGCGGCGAGCTGAAGATGAACCAGCCGGCCAGCGCGGAGACCGCCGCGGCCGCGAACAGGCCCAGCCCCACGCCGAGCGCCCCCGGCATGCGCGCACTCACGAACAGCGCCGCGCCCGAGGCTGCGTGGAGCGCCGCGATCGTCGCGCCCGCGAGCAGGAAGCCGAACAGCGTGATGATCGGCCACGGGCTGATGTTGAACTGCATCGTGCTGTTCGTACCGGTGACTTCCGTGCTCAACAGGAAGATGCCGGCCAGTGCCGCGAGCGTTGCCACGAGCGCCAGCGCGCGCGAGCGCCGCAGTGTCTCGTCGAGCAGCGTCGCCGCGAACGCGATCGCGGTGACCACGGCGCAGAACGACGCCGCGACCGCGATGAAGCGCCACTCGAAGAAGCGCCACACCTGCTCGGCGCGCAGCCCGTAGTACACGAACACGAGCATGAGCAGTGTCAGGAACACGAGCAGCGCGCGGCCGAGGGCGCTCCGCAGCACGCGCCAGCCGACGCCGGCCACGAGCAGCGGCGGCAGCCAGCCCAGGAGGATCGGCTCGAGCGCCTGCGGCAGGCCGGCGCGCGCCATCTGCGCCAGGCCCATCAGCACGGGCCAGTGCATGGCGGTGCCCCACGGCCGCCACCACTCCAGGTCCTCGATGTATTCGGAGGGCGTCGGGCCGGCGCCGAAGAAGTAGTAGTAGAAGACCGCGAGCCCGAGCACGCCGACGAGATACGCGAAGCGCAGCATGGAGAGTCCTCCCGAGCCGCGCGATTCTAACGCGAGACGCCTGCGGAGCGGCCTACTTTCGCCGCTGCAGGAGAGACAGCTCGCCCGTTCGCTCTTTCCCGCGCCGGTTGGCCGAAACCGAAATCTTGAGCTCGAAGTCGTGCTCTTCGAGCAGCTTGCTCATGATCTGCGCCATGTCGACCTGGCGCAGCCACTCGCCGAACTCGCGCGACATGCGCTCGAGCAGCTCGCCGCGCAAGTCGGTGCCCTGGCGGTTGAGATAGTCGAGCCAGTCGGGCGGAACCGACTCGGAGAAGGCGCGCCGCACCGCTTCCTCGGTGCTGAAGAACGTCGACAGCCCGAGCTGCGCGGCGCGGCGCACCGCTTCCTGGAAGAAGGCCTCGAGCGGGCCGGCGCGCCGGCGCAGCTCCAGGTCGTCGTCGAAATCGCTCGGCATTTCCGGGATGTTAGCACCCTGCATTGTCAGGGCCCCGGGCGTCGTGGTAGAGGACGCCGGTGGTTTCCGTCCGCAAAGTGATGAAGAAGAAAGTCGTGCGCATCTCGGCGGACGACACGCTCTGGATCGTGAAGGAGATCATGGATCTCGCTCATGTCCGGCACCTGCCCGTGGTGAACAAGGGCGAGCTGGTGGGCGTGGTCTCGCAGCGCGACCTGATGCGCGCCTCGCTCTCGAACGTGATGGGCATCTCCGCGGAAGAGCAGAAGATCTTTCTCGAGGGCGTGAAGATCGCCGAGGTCATGTCGGCCCCGCCCCGCACGATCAGCCCGGCGCAGTCGGTGCAGGACGCGGCGCGCGCGATGGCCGAGTACAAGATCGGCTGTCTGCCGGTGGTGGACGGCAAGGAGATCGTGGGGATCGTCACCGAGACCGATCTCCTACACTACTTTGCGTCGCTCCCCACGGAGCGGTAGGGCTACACCGAGAGCGTCTTCCAACGGCCGCGCGCGAAGCGAGTCACGAGCAGGGTGGCCTTCACCGCGTAGTCCAGGATCAGCGCCGACCAGACCCAGTTGAGCGGCGCGTGGAACACGCCGGCCGCGATCGCCGCCGGCATGAGCCGGAACAGGAACAGCCCGGAGAAGATCGCGAGCAGCGGGAAGCGCGTGTCGCCCGCGCCGCGCAGCGCGCCGCCGATCGTGTACTCGATCGCCATCAGCGGCTGCACCGCGCCCAGGATCCAGACGAAGTCGACGGTGCGCTCGACCGCGAGCGGCGAGAGCTTGAACACGGCCGCGAGCTGCGGCGCGAACGCGATCACCAGCACCCCGGTCGCGCTCATCACGGAGATCGCCCCGATCATCGAGCGCCAGCCCGAGCGCTCCGCCCGCGCAGGGTCGCCCTCACCGAGATGCTGCCCCACGAGCGTCGACGCCGCGGCGCCGAAGCCGAGCCCGGGCAGGAACGAGAAGGACAGGATCTGCGTTCCCACCTGATAGGCGGCGAGCGCCTCGGTGCCGTAGGGCGCGGCGATGCGCATGAATAGCAAGAGGCCCACCTGGAACAGCCCGCCTTCGAAGGCGGCAGGCCAGCCGACGCGCAGCAGGCGCCGCATCATCGCGCGTTCCGGGCGCGCGCCCGCGCCCGCGCGAGACACCCGCAGCCGCCCGCTCCACCACAGCCAGAAGTAGACGGGCAGCTGGAGTGACACGGCCAGCGTGGCGGCGATGCCCGCACCCGCCACGCCCAGCGCCGGGAAGCCCGCCTTGCCGTAGATCAGCGCCCAGCCCAGGGCGAGGTTGAGCACGTTCGCGCCCGCACCGATCGCGAGCGGCGTGCGCGTGTCGCCCGCGGCGCGCAGCGCCGCGCCGAACACCAGCGAGACACTGAGCGGCAGGATGCCGAGCGTGGCCCAGAACAGATACTCGCTGCCCAGCGCTGCGACCGCGTCGGTCACGCCATAGGCGGCGATCGCGAGCCGAGTCAGCGGCAGGAGCGCGAGCGACGAGGCCACGCTCACGAACAGCGAGAGCCACAGCCCCTGGCGCAGCGCGGCGTCCGCCAGCTTCGCGTCGCCCGCGCCGACCGCGCGCGAGAGCAGCGCGATGATGCCGGTCGGCGCGACCGTGCCCAGGGCTTGCGCCAGCCAGAAGAACTGATTGGCGACGCCCACGCCTGCCACCGCCGACTCACCCAGCGACGCGACCATCGCCAGACTCACCACGCGCACCAGCGTCTGCGTGCCGAAGGCCAGGATCGTGGGCCAGGCGAGCTCGAACACGCCCAGCGTCTGGGGCGACGGCGCCGGCGGGCCGGCGCCCTCCTCGTAGACGTCGACCAGGTCGGAGCCGAGCTCGGGCTGGTCGAGACTGTCCACCGGCACCGGGTGGAGGCGCTCGCGCCGCAGCTCGCTCACGGCGCGCGTTATCTCACACCGAAAACCGCTCAGTCAAAAAGCCGCGATTGACATGCCTCCGGGGATCTTTTACGAACGACGCCAAGGGAGTTGGGGGAGGCGAACGAATGGCGTTGCTACGGCCCGTCGATGCACCGCGCGAGCTGCACGGGCGGCGAAAGCTCGGTGTTTTCAGCCCGGCCACCTTGGAGCCGCTGGGCGAGATCGAGGTTGCCACCCCCGACGACGTGCGCCGCGCCGTCGAGCGCGCGCGAGCCGCGCAAGTGAGTTGGGCGGCGAAGAGCTTCGAGGAGCGCGGCCGCCACCTGCTGCGCGCCCGCGACCTGCTGGTGGACCGCGCCGACGAGATCGCCGAGACGATCTGCCGCGACACCGGCAAGCCGCGCCTGGAGGCGCTCGCGACCGAGGTGCTGGCGAGCTGCGACGCGCTCACTTTCTACGCCAAGCGTTCGAAGCGGCTGTTGCGCGACCGCAAGCAGGGTCTCCACTTACTGAAGACCAAGCGCCTGATCCTGTCCTGGCGGCCGATGGGCGTGATCGGAATCATCACGCCCTGGAACTTCCCGTTCGTGCTGAGTCTCAATCCCACGGTGCAGGCGCTGATGGCCGGCAACACCGTGGTGCTGAAGCCGAGTGAGATCACGCCGTTCGTGGGTCAGGCGCTGGCGAAGCTGCTGGCCGACGCGGGGCTGCCGGAAGGCGTGTTCCAGCTCGTGACCGGCGACGGCGCGACCGGCAGCGCGCTGGTCGAGGCCGGCTGCGACAAGATCGCCTTCACCGGCTCGGTGCGGACGGGCCGCAAGATCGCCGAGGCCTGCGGGCGCGCGCTGATTCCCTGCACGCTCGAGCTCGGCGGGAAAGACCCGATGATCGTGTGCGACGACGCCGACCTGGAGCGGGCGGCGCGCGGCGCGGTCTGGGGCGCGTTCGCGAACGCGGGTCAGGTCTGCATGTCGACCGAGCGAGTCTACGTGAGTGACCGGATCGCCGAGCCCTTCATCGCGCGCGTGGTCGAGCTCACGCGCGAGCTGCGCCAGGGCCCCGAGGCCGAAGGCGAGGTCGACGTGGGCGCGATCACCAGCCCCGCGCAGCTAGAGATCATCGAGCGCCACGTGGCCGACGCGGTCGCGCAAGGCGCGCGCGTGCTCACTGGTGGACGGCGCAATCCCGCGTATCCCGGGTTCTTCTACGAGCCCACCGTGCTCGTCGACGTGACTCACGACATGGCGATCATGCGCGAGGAGACCTTCGGTCCGTGTCTCCCGATCCAGGTGGTGCGCGACGAGGACGAGGCGCTCCGGCTCGCCAACGACACGAGCTACGGGCTGCAGGCGAGCGTCTGGACGCGTGACTCCTGGAAGGGGAAGCGGCTCGCGAACCAGCTCGAGGCGGGCGGCGTCGTGGTCGACGACTGCATGACCACCTACGCGATCGCGGAGAGCCCGTTCGGCGGCCGGAAGGAGAGCGGCATCGGCCGCGTGAACGGCGAGCTCGGGCTGAAGAGCTACTGCCACGTGCAGTCGATCGTGCTGCCGCGGCTGCGCCCGAAGCGCGAGATGCTCTGGTATCCGTACCGGGCGGCCGACGCGGCGCGTCTGAGGAAGCTGTTGCGGCTGCTCTACCGCTCGCCCCTCGCCAAGCTGCTCGGGAACTAGTCCGGTGAAGCTCGCCGAGCTCGCGTCGGCGCTGGGGCTCCCGTTCGAGGGCGACGGCGCGCTCGCGCTCGACGGCCTGGCCGCGCTCTCCGACGCGGGTCCGCGCGAGCTGGCGTTCGTGACCGGCCCGAAGTACCAGGCCGCGTTCGCGGCCTCGCGCGGCGGCGCGTTCCTGCTGCCGCCCGACTTCGACTCACTCGGCCGGCCGTGTCTGCGCTCGCGCGCCCCCTACGCGGACTTCGCGCGCGCGATCGAGTTGTTGTATCCGCGGCCAGTGACTGCGCCGGGCGTGCACGCCACGGCCGTGGTCGCGCCCGACGCGCGGCTCGGCCCCGGCGTCTCGATCGGCGCCTACGCCGTGATCGGTCCGGGCGCCAAGCTCGGTGCGCGCGTGCGCATCCATCCGCACGTGACCGTCTACCCGGGCGTAGAGATCGGCGACGACTCCGAGATCCACTCCGGGACTCACTTGCGCGAGGGCGTGCGACTGGGCAAGCGCGTGGTGATCCAGAACGGCGCGGTGATCGGCGCGGCCGGCTTCGGCTTCACCCAGCGCGCCGACGGCTCGCGCATGCGCATCCCGCACGTGTCACCGGTCGAGATCGGCGACGACTGCGAGATCGGCGCCAACACCACGATCGACGCCTCGCACCCGGGGCATCCCAAGCGCGGTCACGCCGACGTGCGCACGCGCCTGGGCAACGACGTGAAGATCGACAACCAGGTGCAGATCGGGCACGGCAGCGAGATCGGCGACCACACCACGATCTGCGCGCAGACCGGGCTGGCGGGCAGCACGGTGGTGGGGAAGTACGTGTTTCTCGCCGGGCGCGCGGCCTCGGCCGGTCACCTCTCGATCGGCGATCGCGCGATCGTGGGCGCGGCGAGCTCGGCCGCGAGTGACGTCGCGCCGGGCGCGCAGGTGCTCGGCTACCCCGCGATCGAGCGCAGGCTCTGGACCCGGGTGGTCGCGGCGTCGAAGCGCCTGCCCGAGCTGGTGAAGCGGGTCGCGCGGCTCGAGCGCCGGCTCGGCGTCGAGAGCGAGGACTAGGCGGTGGACCTGACGCGGATCGGGATCGCCGAGCTCCGCCGCCGCTACGCCGCCGACGGAGTCCCGGTCACGCTGACCGTGATCAAGAAGCTGCGCGCCGACGGCCGCGCCGGCGCGCGCGAGCTGGCGGACGAGCTCTCGGCGCGGCGCGCCGACCTGGGCCAAGAGCGCCGGCGTGTGACCCGGCTGTGGCGGCTGGAACGCGAGCTCGCGACGCGCGGTCACGCGCGCATCGCGGGCCTGGACGAGGTGGGCATGGGGCCGCTCGCGGGGCCGGTGATCGCGGCCGCGGTGGTGCTGCCGCTGGGCTCGGCGCTGCTGGGCCTCGACGACTCCAAGAAGCTGCGGCCCGAGGCGCGCGAGTCACTGGCGCGCGAGATCCGCGACAGCGCGCTCGAGGTCACTCTGGGTACGGTCGAGGCCGACGAGATCGATCGCGTGAACATCTACCGCGCCGGCCAGCTCGCGATGCGCCGCGCCCTGGCGGCGCTGGCCGCGCCGCCCGACGCCGCGGTCGTGGACGGCCGGCGCGTGCCGGACCTGCCCTGTCACCAGGTCGCGGTGGTCGGCGGCGACGCGCGCGTGGCGTCGATCGCGGCCGCCTCGGTGGTGGCGAAGGTCCACCGCGACGCGCTGATGCGCGAGCTCGACGCCCGCCACCCGGGCTACGGCTTCGCGCGCCACATGGGCTACTCGACGCCCGAGCACTTCGAGGCGCTGCGCCGGCTGGGGCCGAGCCCGATCCACCGCCGCTCGTTCGAGCCCGTGAGACTGCTGTGCCCCACGCCCTGATCGCGGGTGACTGCGACCTCGCCGCCTTCGCCCGCGACTGGACGCCGCTCGTGGTGCGGCGCGGCGCGGACGTGCTGCGTGCCGACCAGGTGTATCTCGAGCCCGGGGGCCGCGCGCTCCTGCTCGAGGCGCTGTGCGTCGAGGCCGGTCGCAAGCAGCCGTTCTACGTGAAGATCTCGCTCCACGACCGCGGCAGCGCCACGGTGAGGCTCGACCCCATGACTCACCCCGAGCGCTCGGAGGGCGTGCGGGCGCTCGTGGCCGAGGTCGCGGCGCGGCTGCTCGCGGCTACGAAGGGCGCGCGCGTCGAGAAGACGAACCTCGAGCTGCCGCCGCGCTGAGCGCGCCCAGCAGCGCGCCGCAGACGACGAGCTTCCACAGCGGGCCAGGAAGCGCGGGGACGGGCGCTGGCACCGGCGGCGGCGTCAGGTGAGTCACGAGCTCGGGCTGGATCGTCTTCAGGCGGTCGATGATCATGAGCGCCGCCTGGTCGGCCCCGTAGTGACTGAAGTGGAGCTCGTCCACGGTGCCGCCGGGGATCGGCCAGGGCCCTTCGGGAATGATGAAGCCGTAGAGCTGCTGGTACATCGCGAGCCCCATCGAGTCACACACACGCCCGCTCCACCCCTGCATGTCCACGAAGCCGACGTTGTCGGCCGCCGCCTGCTCCAGCATGGCGGTGACCCAGTCCTCGAGGCCGTTGGGCCGGCCCAGGTCGTTCGAGCCCGCGTACGCCCAGCGGATCACCGGCGGAGTCACCAGGATCGGGACCGCGCCGACGCCGCGCGCGTCCGTGATCATCTGGTGGAGGTTCGCGCGGAAGTCCGTCTCGGGGTCGGTCGCCAGCCCGTCGACTCCGGACTCGTCGCCCAGGCCGAACTGGATGAAGATGTACTGGGGGTGCGCCGCGATCGTGTTGGCCCAGTGGCCCTCGGCGATGAACGACTTCGTGCTCTGGCTGCCGATGGCGTCGTTCCGCCAGGTCAATCCCTGCGACAAATGCTGGGCCAGGAAGTAGCCCCAGCCCTCGATGTTCCAGCCGTAGTAGTCGATCGGATATTCGCGCGCGATCGAATCGCCGACTACGATTGCCAGCGGCGGATCGGCCCGGGCTGGTCCGGCCAGCGCGGCCAGGACGAGCAGGGTGGCAGCGGCCCGCACGATCCCGCGCAGCGCTCGATGCTCGAACGTGGAAAGATGACGCATGAATCCTCCCTCCGGACTCACTGCCACTTCCCCGTCGTATTTTACGCCCCGAACTCACTCCGGGTCAACACGGGTGTTACCATCCCGGGGCCCACGAAAAGGAGAGCGAAGATGAGGATCGCCAAAGACGTCACCCGCCTGATCGGCAACACCCCGCTGGTGCAGCTCAACAAAGTGACTGCCGGCGCGAAGGCCCGGGTGGTGGCGAAGCTCGAGGCACAAAATCCTGCCAATTCGGTGAAGGACCGCATCGGCATCGCGATGATCGAGGCCGCCGAGCGCGCCGGAAAGCTCAAGCCCGGCAAGTCGACGATCGTCGAGCCCACCTCAGGGAACACCGGCATCGCGCTGGCCATGGTCGCGGCCGCCAAGGGCTACAAGATCATCCTGACCATGCCCGACACCATGTCGAAGGAGCGCCGCGCGGTGCTGCGCGCCTACGGCGCGAAGCTCGTGCTGACTCCGGGTGCGGAGCGGATGGACGGCGCCATCAAGATGGCGGAGGAGATCGCCGCGAAGATCAGCGACAGCTTCATCCCGCAGCAGTTCAAGAACCCTGCCAATCCAGCGGTGCACCGCGAGACCACCGCGCTCGAGATCTGGAACGACACCGACGGCGAGGTCGACTATCTGATCTCGGGCATCGGCACCGGCGGCACACTGACTGGCGTCGCCCAGGTGATCAAGCAGAAGAAGCCGAGCTTCAAGGCGATTGCGGTCGAGCCCGTCGAGAGCGCGGTGCTCTCGGGCGGCAAGCCGGGAGGCCACAAGATCCAGGGCATCGGCGCCGGCTTCATCCCCGAGATCCTCGACACCGCGTTGATCGACGAGGTGGTGCAGGTCACGAGCGACCAGGCGATCGCGATGGCGCGGCGCCTGCCGATCGAAGAGGGCCTGCTGTCCGGCATCTCCTCCGGCGCGGCGGTGGTCGCGGCGCTCGAGATCGCGCGCCGGCCCGAGGCCGCGGGCAAGCTGATCGTCACGATCCTGCCGAGCTTCGGCGAGCGCTATCTGTCGACGGCGCTCTTCGAGCACCTGCAGTACGACGGCAGCGATCCGATCTGAACCGCCGGCCTTGCGCCGAGTCACTTCGCAGCGAGTCTCCCCGCGGCGCAGCGAGCGCAGCCGCCGGAAGATCCTCGACTCGGCGCGGGCCGTGTTCTTCGAGCAGGGCTTCGAGCGCGCCAACCTGGACGAGGTCGCGCGCCGCGCGGGCCTCGCCAAGGGCACGATCTACCGGTACTTCGACAGCAAGGCCGAGCTCTACGTCGAGGTGCTGGCCCAGAACGCGGACACCTTTCTCGAGCGCATGCGGCGCGTGGTGAGTCCGAAGGACCGCGCGGCCGAGCAGATCCGCAAGCTCGCGCGCTTCTACTTCGATCACTACAGCTCGCAGCTCGAGTACTTCCGGATCTTCTGGGCGATCGACAACCAGCGGCTGATCGGCGAGCTGCCGCCCAACCTCGTGGCCAAGGTGACCGAGGTCTGGAAACAGGCGCTGGGGCTCCTGGCCGAGGTGATCGAGCGCGGGATCGCGGCCGGCGAGCTGACTGCCTGCGACCCCTGGCTCACCGCCAACGTGGTGTGGGTGGGCGCGAACGCCGTGATCCAGACGCTCGAGGTGCCGGCCCGGCGCGAGCTCTGGGAGCGCGACGTCGCCAAGGTTTACGGCGAGACGATCGAGCTTTATCTGCGCGGACTTGCGGCTCCGCCGGGCGGCTCGCGTTGACAAGCCGGGGGGCGTCCATGAAACTGAAACGAGTCCAAAAGTGACCGAGAGTCACCTTTGGGTTGCGGTTGCCATTCGAGGCCAGCCAGGGGGGTAGGAGAGCACATGGATCTAGCGGAGCGCGTTTACGCCATCGTGAGCGAGCAACTCGGTGTGGAGAAGGAGTCGCTCGTTCCCGAGGCCAATCTTCTCGACGACCTCGGCGCCGACTCTCTCGACGTCGTGGAGCTGGTGATGGCGATCGAAGAGGAGTTCGCGATCGAGGTGCCGGACGAGGATGCGGAGAACATCCGCACCGTCGCCGATATCACCTCGTACATCGAGGCGCGCGTCGAGAACGCCGCGTGACCGTCCGGATCTCCGGCACCGGCTCTGCGCTGCCGGAGCGCGCGCTCACCAACGCCGACCTCGAGCGGCTGGTCGAGACCAGCGACGAGTGGATCGTCACGCGCACCGGGATCCGCGAGCGGCGCATGCTGGCCGAGGGCGAGGCCACCAGTGACTTGGTGACTCGCGCCGGCCAGCGCGCGCTCGAGATGGCGGGGCTCGGGCCGGAAGACCTGGACCTGATCATCGTCGCGACCTGCACGCCCGATACGCTGACGCCGTCGACCGCGAACTGGGTGCACCGGAACCTGTGCCGGGGTCTCTCGATCCCGGCGTTCGACATCTCGGCCGCCTGCTCGGGCTTCGTGTACGGGCTGGGCGTGGCGGACGCGATGCTGCGCACGGGTCAGTACAAGCGGATCCTCCTGGCCGGCGGCGAGGGGCTGACGCGCTTCATGGACTACCAGGAGCGCACGGTCTGCATCCTGTTCGGGGACGGCGCGGGCGCGGCCGTGGTCGAGCGCCACGACGGCACGAGCGGCGGCGTGCTGGCCACGTCACTCAAGTCCGACGGCCAGTATCACGACGCCATCATCATCCCGGCCGGCGGCTCGCGCATGCCGCTCTCGCCCTACGTGCTGACCCAGCGCGAGGCCTTCGTGCACATGAAGGGTGCGCAGGTGTTCAAAGTCGCGGTGCAGTCGATGGAGCAGGTCGCGCGCGAGACGCTCGACAAGGTCGGCTGGAAGATCGGCGACGTGGACCACGTGATCGCGCACCAGGCGAACCAGCGCATCCTGACCGCCGTCGCCGACCGGCTCGAGGTCCCGCCGGAGAAGATGCCCACCAACCTGGCGGTGCTGGGGAACACCTCGGCGGCGTCGGTCCCGATCCTGCTCGACGAGTGCAACCGCGCCGGCCGCTTCCGCGCCGGCGACAAGGTGCTGTTGCTCGCCTTCGGCGCCGGACTCACCTGGGGCGCCACGGCCCTCGAATGGGGTTAGGGTCGAGCTCTTTCCACCATCTCCGAGAGATACTCGCCCGGTAGCCGCCAGCGCGCTCCCCAGCGCAGCATCTTCTCGAGATATGCCGGGTGCGGCGGGAAGCGTCCTTTCTCGCGCACCGCGTAGCTCGTGACCTGGAGCGGCTCGCGGCCGTCGAGCAGCACCGCCAGGCTCACCCGTGCGTAGCCGCCCTCGAAGCGGTCGAGCAGCGCCAGGTCGTCCGGGCCCATCTCGTACACCACGCCCCAGACCGAGGCCGCGGCATCGGCCACCACGTCCGCCGCACCGCCTTGCCAGCGCTGCGCGTAGTGAGTGAACGCCAGCCGGTGCCGCGGCAGCCGCGCGCGCTCGAGCCCGCGCGCCGTAGGACAGCGCGACCGCATCTGCACCTCGTCCAGGTTCGAGCCGTAGGCGAAGTAGAGGCCGCTCACTTCTTCCAGGGCCGGGCCACCACGAGCGCCGTCACCAGCAGCGAGACCATGAAGATCGGGATGGTCTTGCCCGCCATGTGCTGGCGCACCTCTTGGGTGATGAAGTCGGGCGGCGCGTCCGCCGGGATGGGCTGCATCATCACCGGCCAGGAGTAGACCAGCGACACCACGAAAAAGAGCAGCACGCTGCCCGCCAGCATCAAGGTGAAGCGCGGCACGAAACCTGGCTGCGGCATTTCGACAGGGTTGCGGCCTTGTCGGCCCGCGCAAGGACGGCGAGATTTGCCGCTCCATGCCGTTCGATTGGAAGGCGATCGAGGTCGACTTCGAGGACCAGCTCGCGCGGGCGGGCGTCGCGGACCACCCGGCGCTCCGGCTCGACCGCCGGCGCATCGAGTCGCAGGCGCGCGCGATCGCGACCGGCGCGCTCTCGAAGCAGAGCAACCTGGTCAGCGGTCGCTTCGAGCTGGCGGGGCCGGAGCACGTGGAGTCGCTGGAGGGCCTGGGCGCGCGCGAGCGCGCCGAGCTCGAGCGCTTGGGGCGCGACGCGATCCAGCGCGGGCGCGTGGCGGTGGCGGTGCTGAACGGCGGCATGGCCACGCGCTTCGGCGGCGACGTGAAGGGCATCGTCGAGGCGGTCGGCGGTCGCACCTTCCTCGAGATCAAGCTGCGCCAGGCGCGCCGGCAGGGACCGGTTCCGTTCCTGATCATGAACAGCTTCGCGACTCACGCGCGCTCGCTCGAGTTCCTGGCCCAGCGCGGGCTGGCGCGCGACGTCGACGTGTTCCTGCAGGGTGTCTCGCTGCGACTCACTGCCCGGGGCGAGCCGCTGCTCGACGCCGAGGGCCGCGTCTCGCTGTACGCGCCCGGACACGGCGACTTCCCCGAGGCGTTGGTGCGCTCGGGACTCAGCGCAAAGCTCGCCGAGCGCGGCGCCGACACGATCGTGCTCTCGAACATCGACAACCTGGGCGCCGAGCTCGATCCACTCATGATCGGGCTGCACCTGGCGCGCGGCCGGGGTCTCAGCGCCGAGGTCGCGCCGACCCAGCCCGGCGACGTGGGCGGCGCGCCCGCGTTCGTGGACGGCAAGCTCGAGATGCTGGAAGGCTTCCGCTTCCCGCGCGGCTTCGACGCCTCGCGGCTGCCGTTCCTGGCCACCAACACCTTCACGCTGTCGCGCGCACTCTGCGAAGCGGGTCAGCCACTCACTTGGTTCTACGTCGAGAAGAGCGTCGACGGCAAGACCGCGGTGCAGATGGAGCGACTGGTGAACGAGCTCTCGCGCTTCGTCGACACGAGCTACGTGGCCACGCCGCGCGGCGGCCCGAGCGGCCGCTTCTTCCCGATCAAGACGCGCGAAGACCTCGAGAGACTCCGCTCCGACCCCGCACTCGTGCGCCGCTTCTCCGAGCTATGATCCACGGCGATGGCCAAGCTCCTGCTCGTCGACGCGAGCAACAGCATCTACCGCGCGTTCTTCGCGCTGCCGGCGCTGGCGAATAGCACGGGCATCCCGACCCACGCGACGCTCGGCTTCACCACCATGCTGCAGAAGCTCCTGCGCGAGAGCGCGCCGGACTTCGTCGCGGTGGTCTGGGATACGCCCGGCCCGAAGCGGCGCAAGGAGCTGTACGCGGAGTACAAGGCCACGCGCGACTCCAGCCCCGACGACCTGCGCGCGCAGATCCCGTGGATCCGGCGCATCGTCTCCGCCTACAACCTGGCCACGGTCGAATCCGGGGGCGAGGAGGCCGACGACGTGATCGCGACGCTGGCGCGGGCCGCCGAGCGCGAGGGCGTCGAAGTCGAGATCGTCTCCACCGACAAGGATCTCCTGCAGCTCGTGTCCGACGGGGTGAAGGTCGTCGACACCATGCGCGACCGGCGCCTGGGCCCGGCCGAGGTCGAGGCGCGCTTCGGAGTGACTCCCGCCCAGATGCTCGACCTGCGCGCGCTGGTCGGGGACAGCTCCGACAACATCCCGGGCGTGAAGGGCATCGGCGAGAAGGGCGCGGCGGAGCTCTTGCGCACGCACGGGTCACTGGACCGGCTGCTCCTGGCGATCGACGCGATCCCCGGCAAGCGCCCGCGCGAGGCGTTGCGCGCGGGTGCCGACTCGGCGCGGCTCTCCCGCGAGCTGTCGCGCCTGCGCGAGGATCTGCCGGTCGCGTTCGACCGCGAGGCCATGGCGCTGCGCGCGCCGGACTTCGACGCGCTGCGCGAGCTGTTTCGCGAGCTCGAGCTGCGCCGGCTGCTCGAGCAGCTGGGCGAGGCGCCCGCGCCGCCGGTCGAGGCGGTGGCGGTCGAGGTCGCGCTCGGCATCGCCGAGTCACCAGCCGAGGTCGAGAAGCTGCGCGAGCGCCTGGCCGCGAGCCCGCTCCTGGCGCTCGAGCTCGCGCTCGAGCCCGAGCTGCCCATGCGCGGCGAGCTCCTGGCGCTGGGCGTGGCCGCCAGCCCGACCTCGGCCACGCTGGTGCCGCTGGGCGCGGCCCGGGAGTGGGCGCTCGAGACGCTGCAGCCGCTGTTCGAGGATCCGAAGCGCGTGTGGGTAGGCAGTGACTTGAAGGCGGCTCACATCGCGCTGGCGCGCCGCGGCATCGCCCTGCGCGGGGAGCTCCGGGACAACGCGCTGGCCGCGTACGTGGTGGATCCCTCGCAGCCGATCGAACGGCCCGAGGTTCTGGCGCGTGCGCACCTGGCGCGCGCCTGGCGGTCGCTCGAGGAGCGCTTCGGCAAGGGTGCGAAGCGGCGCGCGTTCAGCGCGGTCGCGGCAGCCGAGCTGGCCGAGCACTTCGGCGGGCTGGCGGCGCTCGAGCACGCACTGGCGCCCGCGCTCGGCGCGGCGCTCGAGCGCACCGGCCAGCGCGAGCTCTACGACGAGATCGAGGTGCCCTTGCTGCCCGTGCTGGCGCGCATGGAGCTCTGCGGCGTGCGCATCGACGAGGCCAAGCTCGTCGCTCTGGGCAAGAGACTCGAGCAGGAGCTCGACGCCGCGACGCAGCGCATCTACGCGCTGGCCGGTGAGCCGTTCAACATCGGCTCGCCCAAGCAGCTGCAGCAGATCCTGTTCGAGAAGCTCGCGCTGCCGCCCACCAAGAAGACCAAGACCGGCTTCTCGACCGACGAGTCGGTGCTCGAGGAGCTGGCGCTCTCTCACGAGCTGCCGCGCGAGATCCTCGCGCACCGCCAGCTCGCCAAGCTGAAGAGCACCTACGTCGACGCGCTGCCGAGCTACGTGCAGCCGGACACGGGCCGCATCCACACGAGCTTCGACCAGACCGTCGCCGCGACCGGGCGACTGTCTTCGTCGCGCCCGAACCTGCAGAACATCCCGATCCGGACCGCGCTGGGCCAGGAGATCCGCGCCGCGTTCGTGCCCGCGGAGGGCCGCGTGCTGTTCTCGGCCGACTACAGCCAGATCGAGCTGCGCATCCTGGCTCACCTGTCGCGCGACGAAGAGCTGGTGAAAGCGTTCCAGGAGGGCGCCGACATCCACGTGCGCACCGCCTCGCGCGTGTTCGGCATTCCCGAAGACCGAGTGACTCCCGAGCAGCGCGCGCGCACCAAGGCGATCAACTTCGGGATCATCTACGGTCAGTCGAGCTTCGGCCTGGCGCGCACGTTGGGCATCGCCCAGGCCGAGGCGCGCGCGCAGATCGACGCCTACTTCGAGCGCTACCCCGGCGTGCGCGCCTTCATCCGCAGTGCCATCCAGAGCGCCCAGGAACTCGGCTACGCGCGTACCATGGCCGGACGGCGGCGTTATCTGCCCGACCTGCGCTCGCCGAATCGAGTCATGAAGCAGGCCGCGGAGCGCATGGCAGTGAACTCGGTCATCCAGGGGACGGCAGCCGACGTGATCAAGCGGGCGATGATCGAGATCGATCGCGACCTCGCGGGCGGGCTCGCCCCCTCGGCGCACATGATCCTGCAGGTGCACGACGAGCTGGTGTTCGAGGTGGCGCCCGCCGAGCTGGAAGCGCTGCGCGGCTGCGTGCTCCTGCGCATGCAGGGCGCCGCGCAATTGTGCGTTCCCCTGGTGGTCCATGCCGGCAGCGGGCCGAACTGGCTGGCTGCGCACTGAGAAATCCTGCGTGAGACCGTGGGTCTGGCCGAATGCGCCGGGCCGCGCGATGGTCGAAGCCGTGAGCAACCGCGATCGAAAGGACGAGTCACGCGTGGACGCGGCGGTCACGTTTGGGCGGCTTCCGGGCCTGGCGACCACCGGGCCGGATTCGGCGCGGAGCGATGCCGAGCTGATTCGCGATGCCCAGGGCAACAATCACGCGGCTTTCGAGACGCTGGTGCGGCGCTATTCGGAGCGCGCCTACCGCGCCGCTTACCGAGTGGTCAGGGATCAGCAGGCGGCCGAAGAGGTGCTCCAGGAGGCTCTCATCAAGGCCTACCGGGCGCTGCCGCGGTTCGAGGAGCGCTCGTCCTTCTACACCTGGCTGTACCGGATCACGGTCAACCTGGCGCTCGACCGCCGGCGCCGGGGCAAGCGCGCCCCGGCCGTGGAGTGGGACGACGCGATCGCCCAAGAGATCGATCCCCGGGCAGTGCTGGCCGAGCCGGCCAGCCCGGAAGTGGCTTCGCGCCGGCTCGAGGTGCGCGAGGTCGTGGCCGAGGGCATCCAGCATCTGCCCGACGGTCAACGCGAAGTGCTGTTGCTGCGCGAGGTGGACGGTCTCTCGTACGAAGAGATCGCCGAGACGATGCAGATCTCCAAAGGAACGGTGATGAGCCGGTTACACTACGCACGCAAGAAGATGATGGCTTACCTCGTCGCGCGAGGAGTCGAGCCTGAGGACGTGGTTTGAAGCACGATGACCTGGACAAACGAGTGAGTGCCTACGTCGATGGCGCGCTCCGCGGCTCCAAGCGCGAGCAGCTCGAGCGCGAGCTCGACGGTGACTCACGATTGAACGAGCAAGTGGCGCGTTCGCGCGGTCTCGCACGCCTGGTGCGCGAGGCCTGGACCGAGGGTCCCGCGGCGCCGCCGCCCGAGTTCCTGATCGCGGCGATCCGGCCGGCGCTGTTCGAGATCGACCGCGAACGGCGCATGCGGCCCTCCTGGCAGCGCTCGCTCGAGTCGTTCGTGGCGCGCGTCGGATTCTCGCTGCGGCCTTCGCCCTCGCTGGCGGCAGCTGCGGCCTTCGCGTTCGTGGCGGCGCTGGCGATCGTGCCGCGGCTCGACGTCGGCAAGGGCCTGCTCCAGGGCAGCCTGGTGCAGCCGGCCGCGCTGACCGACCAGAGCGCCTCCATGCCGTCGACCTCGGGCGCGGGGCTGATTCCCTTCCACACCACGCCGACCGACTTCACGGTCGACGGCTCGGGCAGCCTGTACGACGTATCGCCGGGCCGGCCCGCGGTGGTCTTCCACGGCCGCGACGGCTCGACCACGCTCTGGCTGATCGACGAAGGCGACCTGTCGCAGCGCACGGGCGTCGGGGGCTGGGGCTGAGCGACGTGGTCTTCGCGCGCACCCACTCCGCGGCGCTCTCGATGGCGGCGGCACTCACGCTGCTCGGCGGTCTGTCGCGCCCCGCGGCGGCGCAGATGGAGTCACAGTCTTTCGCGCCCGAGCCGGCGCCGGTGGTGCACGCGCTGCCGCCGATCCAGATCCGGGTCTCGATCGCACGCGCCAGCGTGAACGACGGCGCCGTCGATCCGCAGGCGCAGGACATCTTCGCGCACCTGCCGGCGAAGTATCACTCGATCTCGATGATCGAGGACCGCACCGTGGCGGTGCTGCTCGGTGAGCAGGCGCACGTGAAGCTGCCCACGGGCGGCGAGGTGCGGCTCCTGCCGGTGGCGGTGCACGGCGGCCAGCTCCACCTGCAGCTCGAGATGCCCGACGTCGTGAACACCAGCATGCGGCTCGCCAACAGCCGCGCCTTCTATGTGGGCGGCGTGCGCCTGGGCGAAGACACTCTGGTGTTCAAGCTCGTGCCCGAATTCGCGCCCTACGTCTCGTCGCCCGAAACCCGCAGCGCGGGCGTGCCGAGCGCGCCGAACGTCACGCGCGCCTCCGAGCGCACGCGCTAGCCGCTCGCTGGCGGCCGGTCCGGGCCCAAGGGTAGAGTGAGGCCCATGGCCAACCCGCTGCCCGTGCCCGAGCTGTCCGCGAAGCACCCGAACACCACCGCGAGCGCGAAGACCGCGCTCGAGGCGCTGTACAACTGGAATTACGAGACCGAGATCGACCAGCTGCGCGCGCTCTACGCCAACGCGCTCGAGCGGCAGTGGATCGCGCTGCGCGACCTGGACTGGTCGACCGAGATCGACCGCGAGGCGTTCTCGCGCACCTTCTCGCTGGCGGGCATCCCGATCCAGGAGACCGCGTTCTGGAAGTCACTCGAGCCCGACCTGCGCTGGGAAGTGTCTCGCCGCAGCGCCGCGTTCATGCTCTCGAACTTCCTGCACGGCGAGCAGGGCGCGATGATGGTCGCGGGCCAGCTCGTGAATGCGGTACCGCACATGGACGGCAAGTTCTACGCGGCCACGCAGACGCTCGACGAGGCCCGCCACGTCGAGGTGTTCGCGGCCTACATCCACAAGCTCGACGAGGTCTATCCGATCGCGCCGGCGCTGAAGATCCTGCTCGACAACATCCTGGCCGCCGAGGACTGGAAGAAGAAGGCGGTCGGCATGCAAGTCGTCGCCGAGGGCCTGGCGCTCTACTCCTTCCGCGACATGCGCAACCAGACCGAGGAGCCGCTGCTGAAGAAGCTGCTCACCTACGTGTCGCGCGACGAGGCGCGCCACACCGGCTACGGCGTGAAGTATCTGTCGGCGATCGTGCCCACGCTCTCCGAGGCCGAGAAGGCCGAGCTCGAGGACTTCGCGTTCGAGTCGGCGCGTCTGTTGATCGACTCACGCGTCGCCAACACCGTGCGCGCCAACGTGTTCAAGCTCTGGGAAGAGGCGGGCGTCGACATGAAGGAGGCGCTCGCGACGATCATGAAGGATCGCGAGCGGGTGGTGGCCGAGATGCAGCGCACGGGCGGGCGGCTCGGTCCGATTCG
This sequence comes from Myxococcota bacterium, assembly GCA_035498875.1. GTDB lineage: Bacteria > Myxococcota_A > UBA9160 > SZUA-336 > SZUA-336 > VGRW01. The sequence goes on along the minus strand of DATJZP010000003.1, from coordinate 45,158 downwards.
CGGCTTCGTGATCCCCACGCTGGCGTCGATCGGGCTGTTCAGCGAGCGCCTGCGCGGTCACTTCGAGGAGATGTTCCTGGCCAACGTCGGCCCGAACGCGATGCGCAAGATCGGTGCCGTGAGCGACCTGCCGGAAGACCTCGACGCCTGGGTCAACGAAGGCTACGAGGCGCTGTGAAGGTCGACGGCCACTGTCACTGCGGGCGGATCCGCTACGAGGCCGAGGTCGATCCCGAGGCCGTCGGCATCTGTCACTGCAGCGACTGCCAGACGCTGACCGGGTCGGCCTTCCGAGTCACCGTGCAGGCGCCGGCCGCCAGCTTCGTGCTGCAGGGCCAGCCGAAGATCTACGTGAAGACCGCCGACAGCGGGCGGCAGCGCGCGCACGCGTTCTGCCCCGACTGCGGCTCGCCCGTGTACGCCGCGGCGCTCCGGGACACGCCGACCTACTCGCTGCGCGTCGGCCAGCTCCGCCAGCGCGCGCAGCTCGGTGCGCCCAAGCGCCAGATCTGGTGTCAGTCGGCGTTGCCCTGGTCGATGGACCTGCGGGGGATCGACAAGCTGGACAGGCAATGAAGCGCGGTTACTTGGATTTGCGGGGTGGCCAGTCGCGAGCGTAGTGACTGGCGCCGGCCCAGCCGGCGGTCTCGACGTGCGCGCCGCTCTCGTCGAGCAGAAGGCCCTGCGCGCCCGCGCTCTCGACCTTGGCCACGCCCGCTTGCTCGCCCAGGATCAGGAGCGCCTTCGACAGCGCCTCGGCCTGTGCGCCGTCGGCCGCCAGCACCACCGCCACGCGCGCCCGGGACAGCGGCTCGCCGCTGCGCGGGTCGATCACGTGGCCGTAGCGCCGGCCCTCGATCTCGACGTACTGGCCGAGGCTCCCCGAGGTGGAGAGCGACACGTCGCGGAGCTCGACCGTGCCCGCGAACGCGCCCGAGGCGTCGGTCAGCGCGATTCCCCAGCCGTCCCAGCCGGGCGCCGAGCCGATCGCCAGGATGCTGCTCTCGCCGAACGAGAGCAGCGCGCGAGTCACTCCCGCGGCGCGCAGGCGCTCGCCGGCGCGGTCGAGCGCCCAGCCCTTGGCGATGCCGCCGAAGTCGAGCGAGGCGCCCGCGCGGCGCAGCTCGACCGTGCCGGCGGCCGCGTCGACCGCGACCCCGGCCCCGCCCACGCGGGCGCGCGCCGCCAGAAGCTCCGCCGCGGGCGGGAGCCGCTGCGAGTCACTCGCCGCCTTCCACAGCGCCACCAGCGGTCCGACGGTGACGTCGAAGCTGCCGTCGGTCTCGGTCGAGAGCGCCAGCGAGTCGGCGGTGAGTCGCAGGAGCGCGCTCGAGACCCGTTGCGGCCCGCGCCCCGCGGCGCGGTTCAGCGCCGAGAGCTCGCTCTTCGGGTCGAAGCTCGAGAAGCTCTGCTCGAGCGCGGCCACGCCCTCGAAGGTCTCGCGCAAGAGCCGCTCGCCGGTGGCGCGATCGGGCGCGCACAGCGTCACCTCGAGCACGGTGCCCATGCGGTACTGCCCGTCGGAGAGCTGCACCGGACAGACCGTGCGCGCGTCCGGGGCGGCGTTCGTCTCGGGTCGGGCGCAGGCGACGGCCCAGGCGGCTGCCAGGCCGAGCGCGCGGCGTCTCAATCCTCGCCGCTCCGGTAGTTCGCCGACGTGCCGGCGGTGACCGACCAGACCGACAGCAACACCAGCGCGGCGAGGCTGGTCTGCAGCAAGAGGAAGCCCGCGATCTTCGCGTAGGCGAAGAGCGGCGAGGCGAAGCGCACCAGCCAGCCCGAGCCCTCGTCCAGCAGGCCCGACAGGAACGGCGCCACGATCAGCGCGATCTTGGCGCGGTTCCCGAGCGGGATGAACAGCACCAGGTGAGTCAGCACCAGGAGCAGCATGCCCATCGCGAACAGGTGGAAGTGCGAGATCTCGAGCATGCCGGCGTAGCTGCGCGGCTCGGTGAAGAGCTGCTCCGAGCCCAGGTAGTAAGTCACGACCGACGCGTAGCTGAGCGACATCTTCGAGAAGTAGAGCAGGGCATTCGTGACCCAGAGCAGCCCCACGTACAGCGAGTACAAGAGCACGATCACCTGCAGCAGCCGGTTCCGGCCCATCTCGCCCGAGATCACGAAACGCACGGCTCAGCCCGCTCCCTTGGGATCGGCGATCAGCACCTGGAAGAGCGCCAGCGAGGTGCGCACCGCGCGCGTCACCGACTGCGACGAGAGCGTGGCGCCGGTGATCTGCTGGATGCCACGCCGCAGCTTGAGCTCCGGGTCGAGCTTCCTGCCCTCGAAGAACGAGAGCCAGCGCTCCGACGGCTGATACTCCGACGGCTCGTGGAAGGCCAGCACGCGCAGCGAGCGCACCGCGCCGTCGGGAGTCAGCACCACCAGCAGCGCCTCGGGCAGCGTGCGCACCGTGCGCAGGTCCAGGATCGCGTAGCCGAGGATCACCCCCGCTCTGCGCGCGCTGTGGATCGTCCAGATCTTGCGCTCGAGGTCGGTCTCGGCGAGCGTGCGCACGCGCTCGGCCTGGGCGTCGTCGAGCACGAAGCTCCTGCCCTCGATCGCGTCGGCGTCGGGGAACGCGTCGTGGAGCGCCTGCTCCTGAGTCGCGTACACGGTCGCGCGCGCCACCGGCGCGGCGAACGCGAGACACAGCACGAGCGCGCTAGAACACCAGCCCGAAGCCAAAATCGACCTGATCCCCCACCTTGCCCGCAAAGTCGTCGACGTTGCGATAGTCGAGCTTCAACACGACGTTCGGGATCGGCTTGAACTGGATTCCGGGCACGTACACGCGCTGCTTGAACATCCGGTCGGCCACGAAGCCCGAGGCGACGTTGTTCTGAGTGTCGAGATACTCCCAACGGAAGAACGGCTCGAGAGTCATCTCCGAGCCCGGCTTGAACAGCGGCATGACATCATACGCAACCTCGCCGTAGCCGCCCAACATGCGGCGCGAGATCACCGGCGCGTCGTGGCCCGCCTCGCTGAACAGCGCCGACAGTTCGCCCGCGTTGCCCACGTGCGACTGCGCGTAGAGCGCGCGGAAAGTGAGTGCCTGCCAGCGGTAGATCGAGTGCAGCTCCCAGATCGAGACCGGGGCCTTGGGCATTTTCAGGTCGCTGCCCGACACGTCGATCTTCTGGTTCTGACCCGAGTTGCCCTGGTAGTAGGACGTGCCGACCGAGAGACCCGAGAGCGGCTCCCACTCCAAGCGGCCCACGAACGCCAGGTCGTTGCCGAGCGCGTTCGACGAGCCCTGCCGGCCTTCGCGGATGCCGCCGCTGTCGAAGCCCTGCGCGTTCAGACCCTCGACGAGATACACGCGGTAGCTGAGCTGCTCGCCGATCCGGCCGAACAGGCCCACGCCGTAGTCCGACCAGGTGGTGGGGATGATCGCCGTCTCCACTTGCGGCTTGAAGGTGCTGTAGTAGAAGGGCGGCTCGTGCACCTCGTTGATGATCCCCATCGGCAGGAGCAGCACGCCGACGCGCGCGTTCAGCTCCGGGCGGTACAGGAAGTCGAGCGTCGAGAATTCCACGGTCACCGAGCCGTCGACCTCGGTGGTGGCGTTCTCGAACTCGATCTCGGAGTTCCAGGCCAGCCAGTCGTTGAACTTGTAGCCGAGATACAGGACCTCGCGGTCGAGATTGACCTCGTTGTCCTGGCGGGCGTCGCCCAGGTCGCGAAAGCCGTAGTGACCCTCGACGTAGCCGCCGATCGAGATGCCCTTGCTGATCGAGTAGATCTTGGCCGCGGCCGGGCCGAAGCCGTTCTTGGGCTCGAGCTCGTAGCTCTGTTCGGGCGCCGCCACCTGCGCGCGCAGTTTCTCGACCTCGTCGACCACGGTCGAGAGCTCTCGCTTGAGCTCGGCGATCTCGTCGTCGCGCGACAGGTTCTGATCGCTCGCCGGATCGGCCGCGGCGAGCCGCCCCCCGAGCGTGAGCAGGAACGGCAGCAGCAGGACGAGGCGGCAGACGCCCCCCGAGGCGCGCGACGGCATTCGGCAGCACTCCCCTCTGAAACGATATTGAGAATCGATTTCAGTTGGAGGCTAGCTGGAGCGCGGAGCCGCTGTCAATTCAGAGCGCGAGCGGCGCCGCCCCAGGCGCTTCAGCCACTCGATGCCGTCGTCCAGCTTGACGTAGAAGACCGGCACGATCAAAAGCGTGAAGACGACCGAAGACAGCATCCCAGCCGCGGTCGCGATCGCCATCGGCTGTCGTGTCTCGGCGCCCGGCCCGACGCCGAACGCCGCGGGCAGCACGCCGAAGATCATCGCCACGCCGGTCATCAGCACCGGCCGCATGCGGATCGGCGCCGCGCGACTCATCGCGGTGACCTTGTCGAGGCCTTCCGCGCGCAGCTGGTTGGCATAGTCGACGAGCAGGATCGAGTTCTTGGTCACCAGCCCGAACAAGAGCAGGATCCCGATCATGCTGAACAGGTTGATGGTGTTGCCCGTGACCCAGAGCCCGCCCAGCGCGCCGACCATCGCGAACGGCACGGCGAGCATGACCGTGAGCGGGTGGACCAGGCTCTCGAACTGTGCCGCGAGCACCATGTAGATCACGAGCAGGCCCAGCCCGACCGCGAGCAGGAACTGGCGGCCGCTCTCCTGCAGTGACTGCGCCGAGCCGGACAGGCCGAGCGTGATGTCCTCGGGCAGCACTTCCTTGCCGACCTCGAAGGCGTCGTCGATCGCCGTGCCGAGCTTCTTGTCCTCGCTCAAGTTCGCGGTCACGGAGACACTGCGCTGGCGGTTGCTGCGCGTGATCTCCGAGGGCGCGGCGCCGGTGTCGAGCCGCACCAGGTTGCGCAGCGAGGTGAGCTTGCCGTCCATGCTGCGCACGTACAGCTGCTCGATCGCGTCCGGAGTGTCTCGGTTCTGGCGGTCGAGCCGCATGCGGATGTCGAAGCGGTGTCCGCCGTCCTTGAACTGACCGACCTCGAGCCCGCCGATCAAGAGCTGCACGACTTGCGAGAGCTGCGTGGCGTCGACGCCGAGCTCGGCGGCCTTCTCGCGGTCGGGCAGCACGCGCACCTCGGGCAGACCGAGCTTGAGACTCTTGTCGAGGTCGACGAAGCCGCCCTTCGCGCGCAGCCGCTCGATGAACTTGTCCGCGGCCGCGTCCAGGTCCTGGAGCGCCAGGTTGCCGCGCAGCATGACTTCGAACTGCGCCTGCCCGCCGCCGGCCTGCATGACCGATGGATCCATGATCTTGATGTTCTGACCCGGCACGGCACCGAGCACGTCGCGCGCCTTCTGCACGATCTCCTGCACCCGGCGCTGGCGTTCGCGCAGCGGGGTCAGCGTGGCGAAGAAGATGCCGCGGTTGGCGCGCGGGATGCCGTCCTGGCCGCCCATGCCGACCGCCTCGAACAGGCCCACCAGCTCGGGCTGGGCCATGATGTATTTCTCGTTCACGTCGAGCATCGCCTCGGTGGCGGCGAGCGCCGTGCCGGGCGGTGTCTCGAACATCGAGAAGAACATGCCGCGGTCGGAGGGCGGGAAGAACTCCTTCTCGACCCGACCGAACATGACGATGATCGCGACGAAGGACAGGAAGGCGAAGCCGAGCGTGAGCCACTGGTGCCCGAGCGTGAAGCGCAGCCCGGCGCGGTAGACCTCTTCGATCTTCTGGAACGCGAGCTCGAGATAGTAGTAGATGCTGCCGTGCGCACGCTCCTTGGCGTGCGGCACGCGCGCCGCGAGCATGGGAGTGAGCGTCAGCGCGACGAAGAGCGAGATCAGGACCGACCCCGCCACGGTGAGTCCGAACTCGGACAGGAAGTTGCCGATGATGCCGCGCACGAACACCACCGGCAGGAACACCGCGGTGACCGAGAGCGTGGCCGCCGTCGCGGCGAAGGTGATCTGGCGCGTGCCGTCGCGCGCCGCGTCCATCGGCGACTTCCCCATCTCGCGGTGCCGCTCGATGTTCTCGAGCACGATGATCGCGTCGTCGATCACGACGCCGATCGCCAGCGCCATGCCGAGCAGGGTCATCGTGTTCAGCGTGTAGCCCGCGATCCAGACCAGCGCGAAGGTGGTGATGAGCGAGACCGGGATCGCGGTCGCCACGATCAGGGTCGGGCGCGTCCGGCGCAGGAAGATGAACACCGTGAACACGGCCAGCAGCCCGCCGAACACCAGCGCGAACTCGGTCTCGGCGACCGACTCGCGGATCGACTGCGAGAAGTCGATGAAGCCGCGTCCGTCGCCGATCGTGATGCCCTCGGGCAGCAGCGGCTTCAGCTGATCCAGCCGGCGCTGCACCTCGTCGCAGATCGCGACGGTGTTCCCGCCCGATTGCTTGCGCACGCCCACGCCGACCGTCTGTACGCCGCGGAAGCGGGCGGTGGCGCGCACGTCGTCCTCGCCGTCCTCGACCCGCGCCACGTCGCGCAACAAGATCGGCGCGTCCGGCCGCTGCGCGACCACCATCTTCTCGAGTGACTCGACGGAGTGGAACTCGGCGTCGGTCTTCACCGTCCACTCGACGCGCTCGCCTTCGACGAGCCCGCCGGGGATGTCGACGTGCTCGCGGCGCAGCGCGTTCATGATGTCGGTGGCCGCGAGGCCGCGCGCGCGCAGCGCCTCGCCGTCGACCCAGATGCGGATCGCGCGGTCGCGCCGGCCGAACATGACCACGCCACCGACGCCCGGGATCGTCTCGAGCAGCGGCTTCACGTGGCGGCGCACGTACTCCGAGGTCTCGACCGGCGAGCGGTTCGAGCTGAACGGGATCCACAGGATCGGCTGATCCGAGAAGTTGACCTTGCTGATCGTGGGCGGCTCGACCTCGCGCGGCAGATAGCGCCGCGCCTTGCCCACCTCGTCGCGCACGTCCTGGATGGCGCGGTCGAGATCGGTGCCGAGCTGGAACTCCACGTTGATCTGCGAGATACCCGTGAGTGAAGTCGAGCGCAGCTCGTGCACGCCGGCGATGGTGTTCAGGTTCTCCTCGAGGACGTCGGTCACGTCCTCTTCCATCGCCTCGGGGTTCGCGCCCTCGAGCTCGGCCACGACCATGACGTTCGGGAACTCCATGGGCGGATACTGGTCCACGCCCAGGCGCGCGAAGCCCAACACACCCGCGACCACGAGCGCGAGCATCATCATCCAGGTGAGCACGGGGCGCTGGATCGCGACGTCGGAGAACGTCATGTCACTCCGCCCGTTCCGGCGGCCGCGCGGCGGCGGCTCCGCTCGCCACGTCGGGCTCGATCACGCTGCCGTCGGCGTTGCGCACCGCCACGACCGCGCCGTCGACCAGCGCCGTGTGACCGCGAATCACGACTTTGTCGCCGTTCGCGAGACCCTCGGTGATCTCGACCTTCCCGTTCTTATGGACGCCGGTCTTGACCACGCGCCGCTCGACTTTGTCCGCGCCCGCGAGCCGGAACACCACCTTGCCGTCGGAGCGCTCGAGCACCGCCTCGTCGGGGATCATCAGCACGGCCTCGCGGTGCGACACGCCCAGGTCGGCGCGCGCGAACAGGCCGGGCCGGAGCTTGCCGTCGGGATTCGCGAGCGTCCCCTTCACGCGCAGCGTGCGCGTGGCCGGGTCGATCATCGGTGAGACCAGGGTGACCGTGGCCTGGAACTTCTCGTCCGGGAACGGAGCCACGCGCACGTCGACCACCTGACCCATGCGCACGCGGCTCGAGTCCACCTCGGCTACGCGGAACTCGACCTCGATCGGGTCGAGCGCGACCAGCTCGAAGAGCTTCGTGCCGGGCTGCACGAACTCACCCACCGAGACGAAGCGCTGGGCGACGAAGCCGCCGAACGGCGCCTTCACCTCGGCGTCGCGGCGCGCGCGCTCGGCCTGGCCGAGCTGTGCCGCGGCGGCATCGGCGCGCGAGCGCGCGGACTCGAGCTGGGTCTCGGCCGTGTCGAGCTGCGCCTTCGAGGCCACGTTGCTCTTGAACAGGTGATTCACACGGTCCGCGGCGCGCTGCTGGTCGGCCAGACCTGCCTGCGCCTCCGACGCGCCCGCCTTGGCGGCGCGCAGATCGAGCTCGCGGCGCTCGGGGTCGATCTCGAGCACGCGGTCGCCGGCCGGCGCGGGCTTGCCCTCGTTGATGAAGATCGCGGTGACTCGTCCGCCGACCTCGGCGGCGATCATCGCGTGGTTTGGAGACACCAGCTCGCCGGTCGCTTCGATCCGGTCGTCCAGGTCGACGTTCGCCGCATCGCCGAGCGAGACGTTCGGCGCGGCGACGGCCTTGTCCTGCTTCTTGCCCGAGCAGGCGAGCGCGACCAGAGCCGCGAGCGGCAGGGTGAGTGCGAGGCGTGTCTTGTTCACGGCGAGCCTTTTCCGTTGCGCGCCGGTGCGGTGCGGACCAGCCCGCGCAACACCGTCTCGAGTGCAACATCAGCCAGGTTTTTCGACCATCCGTACTTCGGGTTCCCGAGCTGCAGCGCGACCACGCCGTGGAGGATCGCCCAGAGTGACTGCTGCGCGGCGTCGGTGTCCTCGGCCCAGAGCCGGCCTTCCTGGGCCAGCGCCAGGAGCGGCGCGGCCATGCGCTCCTGGCTCTCCTCGGCGGCGCGGATCTTGCGCTCGCCGCCGTCGCTCGAGCCGCGCATCATCACCCGGTAGAAGGTCGGGTTGCTGGCCACGAAGCGCAGGAACGCGCGCGAGTACTCGCGCAGGTTGGCGACGTGGTCGCGGCTCAGCTGGACGCGCTTCACGCGCTGCAGCAGGCGCGAGAAACGCTCCTCGAGCAAGGCGTCGATGAGTCCGTCCTTGTCGCGGAAATAGTGGTATATCGTGGGCGCCGTGTAGCCGCAGCGCAGCGCGAGCTTGCGGATGGAGAGGTTCTCCTCGCCATCCTCGAGCAGGATCGCTTCCGTCGCATCGAGGATCGCGCGGCGCGCTTCTTCGCGCTGCCGCGAGCGGCGCAGCTCGGCGGGCTGGATCTGGGGTTCCATGGAACGGCGTGAAAGTCCTATAACGGTGTTAGACGAACGAGCGCAGGTATACCACGACCGGCGTGCGTCCCGCGAGTGATCCTTGGCGCGAGCCCTGAGCCAGCGCGCGAAGAGCGCGCGAACCTCGCCGATCCGCAGCATGACGGTGGAGTGCGCGCGCGTCGGCGGCATCAACCTCGCCCAGGGCGTCTGCGACACGCCGGTGCCCGAGATCGTGCGGCGCGCGGCCGGGGAGGCGATCGAGGCCGGCGCGAACACCTACACGCGCTCCGACGGGATTCCGGAGCTGCGCGCGGCGCTCGCCGCCAAGCTGCGCCGCGACAACCAGCTGGACTACGACCCGAACGCCGAGATCGTCGTCACGAGCGGTGCGACCGGTGCTTTCTACGTGGCGGCGCAGGCGCTGCTCGAGCCGGCCGACGAGGTGGTCTTGTTCGAGCCCTACTACGGCTACCACCGCAACACGCTCGAGGCGCTGGGCGTCCGGCCGGTCTACGTGCCGCTGGCGGGGCGCGAGTTCGCGCTCGACCTGCCCGCGCTCGAGTCACGACTCGGTCCGCGCACGCGTGCGCTGGTGATCAACACACCGGGCAATCCGTCGGGCAAGGTCTGGTCGCGCGCCGAGCTCGAGGCCGTGGGCGCGCTGGCGCGCGAGCGCGACCTCTGGCTGTTCACCGACGAGGTCTACGAGCACTTCGTGTTCGACGGCGCTCGACACCTGAGCCCCGCGAGCCTGCCGGGCCTGCGCGAGCGCACGATCACCATGAACGCGCTCTCGAAGACCTTCGCGATCACCGGCTGGCGCATCGGCTGGGTGGCCGCGCCTGCGCCGCTGTGCGAGGCGTTCGCGCACCTACACGACCTGGTGTACGTGTGCGCGCCGGCGCCGCTGCAGCACGCGTGCGCGACCGGACTCACGAAGCTCGATCCCGAGTACTACGCCGCGATCGGCCCCGAGTACCAGCGCAAGCGCGACCAGCTCTGCGCGGCGCTCGCCGACGCCGGGCTCCCGCCGAACGCGCCCCGGGGCTCGTATTTCGCGCTCGCGGATCTGTCGCGCCTGCCGGGAGACACCGGCGACGCGCGCGCACTGGAGCTATTGCGCCGCTCGGGCGTCGCCTGCGTGCCGGGCACCGCCTTCTGGCGCGACGGCGACGCCCATCGCCTGGGGCGCTTCTGCTTCGGCAAGACCGACGCGGACCTGGACGAGGCCTGTCGCCGGCTCAGAAACATTCAGGTTTGACTGTTTCTTTCTGAGCTCCTAAGCTGCGTGCCCCGTGTCCGCCCCCCCGATTCCCGCCGCCCGTGTGCGCCGAACCCAGGAGCAGCGCAGCGCCTCGACGCGCCAGCGCCTGCTCGACGCCACGATCGCTTCCCTGGTGGAGGTGGGCTATGCGGGCACGTCGACGACCGCGGTGTGCGCGCGCGCGGGGCTCTCGCGGGGCGCGCAGCTCCACCACTTTCCGACCAAGGCCGAGCTCGTGATCGCCGCGGTCGCGCACCTGGCGCAGCGCCGCGCCGCCGAGCTGCGGATCGAGGCGCCGCGCGGCGGCACGCCCGAGGCGCGGCTCGACGGCGCGCTCGACGCGATCTGGGCCAGCTTCTCGGGGCCGCTGTTCTCGGCCGCGCTCGAGCTGTGGGTCGCGGCGCGCTCCGACGCCGAGCTGCGCCACAGCCTGGTGCGCTTCGAGCGCCAGGTCGGCCGCGCCATGAACCAGCTGTTCGGCGAGCTGGCCGGCCGTGACTCGCAGGCCGCGCGCGACTTCGGCGCGCTGCTCGAGCTGACCTTCCACGTGATGCGCGGGATGGCGCTGCAGCGGATCCTGCGCGACGACGACACCGAACGGCGCCGGCTGTTCGAGCTCTGGAAACGCCTCGTTTCCGAGTCACTCGGCCGCGCCAACGCAGAGGAGATGCAAAGGTGAGTACGGAGATTCGTTTCGACGGCCGGGTGGCCGTGATCACCGGGGCGGGCGGCGGCCTCGGCAAGACCTACGCGCTCGAGCTCGCGCGGCGCGGCGCACACGTGGTCGCGAACGACCTGGGCGGCGCGGCCGACGGCAGCGGCAGGGGCCAGTCGATGGCGGACCAGACCGTCGACGAGATCCGCAAGGCGGGCGGCGAGGCGATCGCCAACTACGACTCGGTGGCCACGCCGGCCGGCGGCGAGGCGATCGTGAAGAGCGCGCTCGACCGCTTCGGCCGGGTCGACATCGTGATCAACAACGCGGGCATCCTGCGCGACAAGAGCTTCGCCAAGCTCGAGCCGGCCGACCTCGAGATCGTGCTCGACGTGCACCTGAAGGGCGCCTTCTACGTGAGTCAGCCCGCGTTCCGCGCCATGAAGGACCAGAGCTACGGCCGCTTCCTGTTCACGGCCTCGGCGGCCGGCATCTTCGGCAACTTCGGCCAGACCAACTACGGCGCGGCCAAGATGGGCCTGGTGGGCCTGTCGAACGTGCTCGCGGTCGAGGGCGCGAAGAGCAACATCAAGTCGAACGTGATCGCGCCGATCGCCAAGACGCGACTCACCGAGAACCTGCTCGGCCCCATGGCCTCGAACCTGGAGCCGACCACGGTGACTCCGCTGGCCTGCTACCTGGTGTCGGAGGCCTGCGAGCTCACGCACGAGGTGTTCTCGGTCGGCGGCGGCCGCTTCGCGCGCGTGTTCGTCGGGCTCGCGCCCGGCTGGTTCGCGGGCAAGGGCAAGTCGGTCTCGCTCGAGGACGTGCGCGACCACTTGGCAGAGATCATGGACGAGAAGAACTACATCGTGCCCAAGAGCATTGGCGACGAGATGCGCGTCATCGCCAAAGACCTCATGAGCTGAGTCACTGAAGGAGGAACGGACATGCCGATCGATCTGGAAAAGGCGCGCGGCGCGAAGCTGGCGCCGACGACGGGCGCGTGGGGGCCGGACCAGGTGATCCTGTACCACCTGGGCATCGGCGCGGGCGCCGGCAAGGCCACCGACGCCAAAGAGCTCGAGTATACCTACGAGAAGGACCTGAAGGTCCTGCCAAGCTACGGAGTGATTCCAGTGTTCGGCGCGGTCGGCGGCATGGCCGGCGTGCCGGGCATCCAGATCAACTTCGCGCTGGTGCTGCACGGCGAGCAGGACATCGAGATCCACCGCCCGATCCCGACCCACGCCAAGATCGAGTCACAGGGCCGGATCGCCGGCATCTACGACAAGGGCAAGGCCGCGTTGATCGTGGTCGAGGTCGAGACCAAGGAGCAGGGTGGGGCGCCGCTCTTCACCAATCGCTTCTCGATCTTCGCGCGCGGCGAGGGCGGCTTCGGCGGTGAGTCGGGTCCCAAGCCCGGCAACGAGGCGCCCGGCCGCAAGCCGGACGCGCTGGTCGAGTCACCCACGGTCTCGCACCAGGCGCTGCTCTACCGATTGTCGGGCGACAAGAATCCGCTGCACGCCGATCCCGCGTTCGCGAAGCTCGGCGGCTTCGACAAGCCGATCCTGCACGGGCTGTGCTCGTTCGGGATCGTGTGCAAGGCCGCGGTCGACGGCCTGCTCGGCGGCGACGTGAAGCAGGTGGCGCGCTACCAGGCGCGCTTCGCCGGCGTGCTGTTCCCCGGCGAGACGATCGAGACCTCGCTCTGGCGCGAAGGCAACCAGGTCCTGATCAGCGCGAAGTGCAAGGAGCGCAACGCGCCCGTCATCTCGAACGCAGCCATCACGCTTCGTTCGTAACTCATCAAGGAGTCGAGTCAGTCATGGGTCGAAAGGTTTTCGTGGTCGGCGTCGGCATGACCAAGTTCGAGAAGCCGGGCAGCAAGGAATGGGACTACCCGGACATGGGCCGCGAGGCCGGGCAGAAGGCGCTCGCCGACGCGGGCATCCCGTTCTCGGAAGTCGAGCAGGCGGCCGTCGGCTACTGCTACGGTGACTCGACCTGCGGCGAGCGCGCGTTCTACGAGCTCGGCTTGTCGGGCATCCCGATCTACAACGTCAACAACAACTGCTCGACGGGCTCGACCGCGCTGTTCATGGCCAAGCAGTTCGTCGAGGGCGGCCTGGCCGAGTGCACGATGGCGCTCGGCTTCGAGAAGATGGAGAAGGGGTCGCTCGGGATCAAATACACCGATCGCACGACTCCGATGGACAAGCACTTCAAGCTCATGGTCGCGGAGCGCGGCTTTGCCAAGGCGCCGGGCGCGCCGCAGATGTTCGGCAACGCCGGCCTCGAGCACATGGAGCGCTACGGCACCACGGCCGAGCAGTTCGCGAAGATCGGCTGGAAGAATCACAAGCACTCGGTGAACAACCCGTACTCACAATTCCAGGACGAGTACACGCTGCAGCAGATCCTCGAGGCCCCGACGGTGTACGGGCCACTCACCAAGCTGCAGTGCTGCCCGACCTCGGACGGCGGCGCGGCCGCGGTGCTGGCGAGCGAGGACTTCGTGAAGAAGCACAAGCTCGAGGCGAAGGCCGTCGAGATTGTCGGCATGGCCATGGCCACCGACCTGCCGAGCACGTTCGACGAGAAGAGCATGATCAAGCTGGTCGGCTTCGACCTCACCAAGAAGGCCGCCGGCAAGGTCTACCAGCAGTCCGGCCTCGGCCCCGAGAACGTCGACGTGGTCGAGCTCCACGACTGCTTCTCGTGCAACGAGCTGATCACCTACGAAGGCCTGGGTCTGTGCCCGGTCGGCAAGGGCGGCGAGTTCGTGGATTCGGGTGCGAACACGTACGGCGGCAAGGTGGTGGTGAATCCCTCGGGCGGCCTGATCTCGAAGGGTCACCCGCTCGGCGCCACCGGTCTGGCGCAGTGCTCCGAGCTCACCTGGCAGCTGCGCGGCGAGGCGCAGAAGCGGCAGGTCGCCGGCGCCAAGGTCGCGCTGCAGCACAACCTGGGCCTCGGCGGGGCCGCCGTGGTGGCGATGTACCGAAAGGCGCAGTTCTCCTAGTTTGTAGCGTGTGAGTGAGACGCAGCCCGACTCCGAGCTCGAGGCGCCTTACGAGCCCGAGCTCGGGGCGGCGTTGCCGACCGATGCGATCGCCTACGAGGCCGGCGCGCCGACGCGTGAAGAGCTGCGCCGGCGCGCCGACCGCGACATCGTGCGGCTGGCCTGGCCTGCGGTGGTCTCGCAGCTCCTGGCCACGACCGTCTCGTCGGTCGACGTGTTCATGCTCGCGCGGCTGGGCACCGAGGCGGTCGCGGCGGCGGGCTACACGTCGCAGTACTACCAGCTCGCGCAAGGCGCACTGTTCGGGCTCTCGGCCGCGTGTGTGGCGCTGATGGCGCGCGCGATCGGCGCGGGCAACCCCGCCCGCGCGCGCCACGCGTTCGCGGCTTCGCTCTCGCTGGCATTCGTGGGCGCCGTGCTGATCGCCAGCGCGGGACTCCTGTTCCCGCGCGCCGCCATGAGCTTGCTCGGCGCCGCGCCACAGGTCGTCGAGCTCGCCGTCCCCTATTTCCGGCTGACCATGAGCTCGAGTGTCTTGTTCGCGCTGGCGCTCACCATGGAGAGCGGCTTCCGCGCCACGCGCAACACGGCGCTGCCGCTCTCGATCGCCACCGGAGTCACTCTGGTGAAGCTCGGGCTGAATGGCCTGTTGATCTTCGGCGTGCTGGGCCTGCCGCGGCTGGGGCTCGCCGGCGCGGGGATCGCGACGCTCGCGTCGCAGGCGGCAGGTCTCTTGCTGTTCCTGACCATGACCCGGCGCCGCGGCCGCCCGGAGAGTGCGGCGCTGCGCATCTCGCGCTCCGACTTCACCGGGGCACGCGAGCTGCTCGCCGACACTGCGCGCGTGTCGTGGCCCGCAGCGGGCGAACGCCTGCTGATCAACTTCGCGCTCTTCATCTACTACCGCGTCCTGTCGAGCTACGGCACCGCGGCGATCGCGGCCTACACGATCGGCGTGCGCATCCTGGCCTTCTCGTGGATCGCGCCCACCGGCATCTCGATCGCGGCGTCGACTCTGGTCGGGCAGGCGCTCGGCGCGCGCGACGTGCGCGTGGCCGCGCGCGCCGGCTGGCGCGCGGCGCGGCTCTCGCTGATGGCCGCACTGCCGCTGTTCGTGCTGTTCATCCTGTTGCGTGACTGGTTCGCACGATTCTTCACGCAGGACCCCGCGGTGATCGCACCGCTCGAGCCGTTCATGGTGTGGCTCGGCGTCGCGCAGCCATTCCTGAGCTTGCACTTCACGCTCTCCGGCGCGCTGCGCGGTGCCGGAGACACCAAGACGCCGCTCTGGTCCGCGATCTTCGGCAACTGGATCTTTCGCGTGCCGCTCGCGCTGCTGGTGGCCAACGTGCTGCACCTGCCCGTGGTCTGGGTCTGGGGCACGGTCGTGTTCGACCACGTGACCCGCGCCGTCTGGCTCACCTGGTCGTTCCGGCGCGAGCGCTGGGCGCGGAGTGTCGGCGCGGGCGTGTGAGCTTTTCGCCTGCTGTAACTCGTTCTACGTTCGCGGCGAGAAACTCGTGCAGCCGTTCGCGCGATGCGTGATACGATGACTCATGACTCCGCGTCGTGTCTCGCTCGCGCTCTTGTGTCTGACGCTCATCGCCGCTCCCCGCGCGTGGGGCGCATCCATCGACGTTGCCGGGGCGCCGGGCAGCGACGGCGCGAGTCCAGGCGGGACCGGCGGCGCCGGCGGGAATGCGAGCGCCGAAGCGAATACCGCGAACAATGGCGGGCCGTCCTTCCAGCAGCTGATCGTCGGAGCCACGGCCACGGGTGGCGCAGGCGGACCCGGCGGCGCGCCCTACGCGAGCCCGTCCGGCGGAGTCGGCGGAAACGGCGGCGCAGGCGGCGCCGCGATGGCTACGGCAACATCTGCGACGCCGACTTCCCCGGCACGCAAGGCTCGGCGAACGTGAACCCGGCCGACGTCGCCGCGTTCAAGACCGCGCTTGGTCACAACCGCGCCAGCGACAGCTGCGGCACCAGCGGCGCGCTGCCCTGCGCGAGCTTCGACATCGACCACGCCGACACCGGCTCGGTCCAGAACATCGGCGCTCCCGACACGGCGCAGCTCCGGCTGTCGATCGGTCACCCTCCCAAGCCGAAATGCCCCAGCTGTCCGCTGGCCTGCCAGGCCGGCGCCGACGGGAGCTGCAACTGAGCGCTATCTTGGGGGCGTGACGGACCAGATCGAGATCGACCTGCGTGCGCGCGAGCAGCGCATCTACGACCGGCTGCGCTCACGCGTCGTCACGAGCGAGCCCGGCCAGCGCCCGGGCGTGCGCGATCTGCTGTTGTTCCTGCCCGACCTGGTGGTGCTGTTGGTGCGGCTGGCGCAGGACCCGCGCGTGCCGATCGGCTCGAAGGCGATCGCAGTGTTCGGCGTCGGCTACGCGCTCTCGCCGATCGATCTCCTGCCCGAGATCATCTTCGGCCCGATCGGCTTCGTCGACGACCTGGTCGTGGTGGCCGCGTCGGTCTCGCGCGTGATCAACCACGTGCATCCCGACCTGGTGAAGACGCACTGGCCCGGCCACGGCGACCTGCTCGACGTGGTCCGGCGAGTCACTTCCTGGTGCGAGAGCGTGGTCGGGAAGACGGTGACCCGCCTCCTCGGCTTCAAGCCCGTCTAGGGGCTCTGCACGAACACCCCGTGCGAGCTGATCTTGAGCTTGAACAGTGACTGCGAGCTCTGAGAGCTGCCCACGGCGCTGAGCGAGACTCCGCTCGGGAAGCCCTGCTTGTCGAATTTGAGGCTGCCGTTCGTGCCGCCGACCAGCTCGTGGAAGAGGCCGCCGCCTTCCGGTGACGAGAGCCCGCTCCCGAACTTCTCCTGCCGCGACTTCGTGTCGAGGATGAACGTGGGGTCTTCGAGGGTCATCACCGTGATCGTCGGCAGCTTCGAGCCGAGGCTCTTGGGCAGGAGCTCGAGCACGTCCGGGCCGGTGAAGGTCATCACCAGCTCGTAGTCGTCGGGCGAGACGGCGAACTCGTCGAAGATCGTCTGGTTCGTGAGCTTGGTGACCGCCACCTTCTCGCCGACCGGCAGCTCCTGCTCCACTTGGATCGTGCCGCTGACCTTGACCGAGATGAAGCCGGCGAGCCCCGCTTGAGTCGTGCCCGCGCCCAGCAGACACACTGCGGCCACGAACGCAGCGATCGCGCACTTCATCGCTCAGCGCTCCAACAGGTTCAGGCGCTCGGCCTTGCGAAAGACTTCGCGCAAGCGGTCCCAGTCGGCGGCCGTGAACGGCCGGAACGACGAGTCACCGCGCTCGCGGAAGTAGAGCGGGTCGCTCACGCGCCGCGGGTCGAAGTGCACGCGCTTCAGTTCGCGCACCAACACCTTCTGCGTGCCGGTGTACTCGAAGTCGCGCACCACGCGCAGGAAGTCCGGGAACCACTTCCGGTCCATGCCGCCCGCCGAGATCTGCCGCTCGCAGAAGTCGAAGAACGACTTGGGATCGAAGTGCGCGCCCTCGCGCAGCTTGATCGCCGCCATCACCAGCTCGTCGGAGACCGAGCAGGGCACCCCGTAGGCCGCGGCGAGCGGCACGTCGGGGTGCTCGGACAGGAGCCGCGCGACCTGCAGCGCCGAGAAGTTCTCGCCGTCCTTGCGGATCCAGTCGTCGGTGCGGCCGTCGAAGAACAGGAAGCGCTTGCCGTCGCGCACCAGCACGTGACCCAGGTCGCCCGAGTGATAGGTGCCCTCGCGGTACTTGGATGCGTTCGCCTCGGCGTTGTCGAAGTAGCCCTGGAAGAGACCGGTGTCGGTGCTCACCCGGCAGATCTCGCCGACCGCGGCGTCGTAGTTCGCGATCTTGCCGTCGGCGTCGAGCTCGGCGGGCGCGCATTCGCGGCCGTCCTCGCGCAGGATGCGCACCTGAGCGTCGGTGACCTCGCCGACGCTGCCGCGCGGATCGCCCTTGCGCCGCATGGTGCTGATCGCGGCCTCGGTCGAGCCGTAGAGCTCGAACATGTCCTCGAGCCCGAGCCACTTCACGAACTTGTCGATGTCGACCGGCGACGCGCCGTTGCCCACAGCGTGGCGCAGCTTGTTGCGCGGGTGCTCGGTGACTTCGCGGCGGATGCGCGCCTCGTCGCCGCCGTACTCGCGCTCGATCGCCGCCAGCACGTAGTGCACCGGCTCGCCTACGTAGTTCCAGACCGTCGAGCCGTACTCGAATACGTCGGGCACGAAGCGGCTGCCGCTGAAGCGCTCGCGCAGACCGACCGCGCCGCCGACCCAGAAGCACGGCATGAGGCACACGAACATCGAGTTCGAGTGGAACAGCGGCATGCAGGCGTAGCCGATCGTGTCCTGGCCCATGCCGGTGTTCTGCGACACGCCGATGCCCGTCGCGCACAGCTTGAAGTGGTTGTTGTTGATGCCTTTGGGCAGGCCGGTCGTGCCCGAGGTGTAGATCACCATCAGGTTCGTCTGCGGAGTGACTTTCGCGTCGGGGAAGGGCAGGGCCTTCGCGGCCGGGCCGACCTCGGCGTCGAGCGCGGCCACGAACTCGGGCAGGGTCATCAGGTTCTCGGGCGCGATCTGGCGCAGGTCGCGGCGGATCCGCTCGACTTCGGGCTGGAGCTTCTCTTCGACCACCAGCAGCCGCGAGCGCGACTGGTTCAAGACGCCCGCGAGCGTCTCGCCGCGCAGACCGGTGTTCACGCCGAAGAGCGTGGCGCCGGCGACCGCGCAGCCGCCGTACAGGGTCAAGAGCTCGACGTGGTTCTCGAGCAACATGGCCACGTGCGGGGGGGCGGCGTCGCCGCTCTTGCCGAGCCGGCCGTTCAGGAAGTGCGCCACGCGCGAGGACTCGTCGCGAAAGCCCCGATAAGTGACTCGCCGCGCGTCGTGCATGAGGAACACCTTGTCCGCCGACGCGGGGAACTCCGCCCGCACGCGGATCTGGTCGCGTACGGTGAGTGGAGCCGGCGGGAACTGCATCGGGGCGCTGCTCATCGTGCCTCCTGCGAACGCGAAAGGGAGCGGTCGCGCGGCGATCTTATCTTAGAATGGCCGCGTGACACACGCGCGCGTGAAGACCTTGCTCGAGCAGATGGCCCGGTTGCGTTCTCCGAACGGGGGCTGCCCCTGGGACCTCGAGCAGACCTTCGAGACGATCGCGCCGTACACGATCGAAGAGGCCTACGAGGTCGACGACGCGATCCGGCGCAAGGACTGGTCCGACCTACGCGACGAGCTGGGCGACCTGCTCTTGCAGGTGGTGTTTCATTCGCAGATCGCGCGCGAGTCAGGGCACTTCACATTCGACGACGTAGTCGAGTCGCTGTCCCAGAAGCTGGTGCGCAGACACCCGCACGTGTTCGGCGATGCCTCGGCCGAAGACGCCGAAGAGGTGCTGCGCGCCTGGGAGGAGCACAAGCGCGCCGAGCGCGTCGCGCGCGGCGCCGATCCGCACGGCAGCGTGCCGCGCGCGCTGCCGGCGCTATTGCGCGCCGCCAAGCTGGCGCGGCGCGCGGCGCGGGCCGGGGTCTTCGCCCCGAGCGATCCACTCGTGTCGAAGCTCGAGCCCGAGCTCGGCACGGCCGCGCCCGAGCGCGTGGGTGACTTCCTCGTCGCGCTCGCCGCGGCGCTCGGCGCGCGCGGGATCGAAGCCGAGACGGTGCTGCGCGCCGCCTGCGACCGGCTGGAGGACCGGCGCAAGGCTCAGTGACCCGGCACGCCACTCACTCCGGGCTTGAAGCGGAAGATCTGGTAGGGCGCGTTCGCGCGGATCTCCTCGGGGCTGCGCAGGATCACGTGGTGGAGCGCGCTGCAGGTCACGTACAGCCAGCCGTCCGGCCCGAACGACAGCCCGTCGGGCCAGCGCAGGCGCGGATCGCGCAGCAGCGTGTGCAGCGCGCGGTCCTGGCCCAGCGTCTCGATCGCGTCGTGCTCGGGATCGGTCAGGTACAGGGTGCCCTGCGAGTCGATCGCGATCCCGTCGCTCATCGTCTTCTGCGCGAAGCGCTCGACGCGGGACTCGAGCTGCTCGCGCTCGAGTGACTCGTCGTCGAGGTCGTGGGTGCGCACGCGGTAGAGCCAGTTGCTGGTCACGGGCGCGAAGTAGAGCCACTCGCCGGCATCGTCGAGCGCGATCGAGTCGACGCCGGGCCGGATCGCGAACAGGCCCAGGAACTCCATGCGCACGCCCTGCACCACCGGCACGTACGGCTCCGGCAGCACCGACTCGTGACCCTGCAGCAGCCGGCGGCCGCGCTGCTGCGCGACGTCGTAGTCGATCACCGCGGGCACGTGCGCGAAGATGCTGGCGTCGGCGATGTACACGTGCTTGCCGTCGGGAGACACCTGGAAGTCGTTCAGCTGCGAGCCGGCGAACGCGATCTTCGACGGGAAGTCGTGCCGGTGCACGAGCGCGTCGGTCGCCAGGTCGAACGACAGGAGCCGCGGCTGGCCCAGGCCGTGGCGCGCGTAGTCCAGGATCCACAAGTGATTCCGGCGGTCGATCCGCAGTGAAAGCACGGACTGGTACGTGAGTCCGCCGGGCAGCCCGCCGGGCGGATAGGCCACGGGCTTGCCGTCGACCCATTCGAACACCGAGAGCGGCGCGTTGCCTTCGGGATGGAAGGTCGCGAACACGCGCCCGCTCGCCGACACCGCGATGTTGCCGGGCGGGAAGTCGAGGTCCGCCACGAGCTCGAGCGCCGAGCCGTCGAGCACGGCCGGCCCGCTGCGGTCGGGGAATCTGCCGCCCCCGCCGTAGCGCCAGCGCAGGCCCACGTACGCGAGCGCCACGATGGCCAGCAGCAGGAACACGAATGCGCGGATCGCACGCACGCGCGCAGCCTAACACCGCGTCCCTGTGACGTCCCTCACCGTGACGCAACCCCCCCGGGCAGATGCTGTTTCACCGGTCGGAGGCTACGAACATGAAGAAGCTCGCGTTCCTGGCTCTGACGGTCGCCGCCCTGGCGTTCCCGACCCTGGCGTCGGCGCACGATTTCCACGGGGGTTGGCACGGTCCGCACGGGCACGCGCACTTCGCGGTGCCCTTCCCGCTGCCGGTGCCCGTCCCGGTCGGCTTCTTCCACCCCGCGTACGTGGCGCCGCCGGCCTACGTGGCCGCGCCCGCCTACGCCTACCCGGCGCCGTATCCGCCGGCCTACGCGGCTCCTGCGCCCGTGTACTACGGCCCGCGCGTCGTGGCCCCGGCGCCCGTGTTCGCGATCCGCACGCCGCACGTGGCGGTGAGCATCGGAGGCTGGCTGCCCTTCTAGCGTCCCTCATGGGGGGATCGGGATCGAGCTCGGCGACGAGCGACGGCCCGACGCAGCCCCGCGCGAGACGGCGGCGACGCTAGCTCGCGCGGGGCTCGCATGCGAACGTGAGCGCGCCGTCGACGGCGTCCACGGTCACTCGACCGCCCTTGGCGAGCTTTCCGAACAAGAGCTCGTCGGCCAGCTTGTCCTTCACCTCGGTCTGGATCACGCGCGCGAGCGGCCGCGCGCCGAAGTGCTTGTCGTAGCCCTTCTCGGCCAGCCAGGCGCGCGCCGCGCCCGTGAGCGCGATCTGCACCTTCTTCTCGGCCAGCTGTGACTCGACCTCGGTCACGAACTTGTCGACCACGCGCGACATCACCTCGGGCGAGAGCGACTTGAACTTCACCACCTCGTCCAGCCGGTTGCGGAACTCGGGGCTGAACAGGCGCTCGACGTCCTTCTGACCGCTGCCGCGCGACTCACCGCTGAAGCCGATCGAGCGCGCGGTCATCTCGCGCGCGCCCACGTTGCTGGTCATGATCAGAGTCACGTGGCGGAAGCTCGCCTCGCGGCCGTGGTTGTCGGTGAGCGTGGCGTGATCCATGACCTGCAGGAGGATGTCGAACAGGTCCGGGTGCGCCTTCTCGATCTCGTCGAGCAGGAGCACCGCGTAGGGCGTGCGGCGGATCGCGTCGACCAGGATGCCGCCCTGGTCGTAGCCCACGTAGCCGGGCGGCGCGCCGATCAGCCGCGCGACCGCGTGCTTCTCCATGTACTCACTCATGTCGAAGCGGATGAACTGCACGCCCAGCGTCTTGGCGAGCTGCTTGGCGAGCTCGGTCTTGCCCACGCCGGTCGGGCCCATGAACAGGAACGAGCCCACCGGCCGATCGGCGCCGCCGAGCCCGGCGCGCGCGCGCTTGATCGCGCGCACCACGGTCGAGATCGCCTCGTCCTGGCCGAAGACCATCCGGTGCAGGTCGCCCTCGAGCTTCTCGAGACCCTCGAGGTCGGAGGTCGACGCGGTAGGCAGCGGGATCTTGGCCATCTGCGAGAGCAAGAGCTCGACGTCGCGCACGCCGACGGTCTTGCGCTTCTCGCCCTTGCGCAGCCGCACCGCAGCGCCGACCTCGTCCATCACGTCGATCGCCTTGTCGGGCAGGAAGCGGTCGAGCAGGTGCTTCGCCGACAGCTCCACGCAGGCGCGCAGCGCGGGCGCGGTGTAGTGCACGCCGTGGTGCTTCTCGTAGTGCGGCGCCAGGCCTTCGAGGATCTTCACCGCGTCCTCGACCGAGGGCTCGTGCACCTCGATGCGCTGGAAGCGGCGGGCGAGTGCGCGGTCGCGCTCGAAGTGCCGGTACTCCTGGAACGTGGTCGAGCCCATGCAGCGCAGCTCGCCGTTCTGCAGCAGCGGCTTCAGCATGTTCGAGGCATCGACGGTCGCGCCCTGCGCGGCGCCGGCGCCGAGCACGGTGTGGATCTCGTCGATGAACACGATCGGGTTCGGCCGCTCCTTCACCGCCGCGATGAAGGCCTTGAAGCGCTGCTCGAAGTCGCCGCGGTAGCGCGTGCCGGCGAGCATCGCGCCGAGGTCCACCGAGAACACCTCGGCGCTCTGCAAGTCACTCGGCACCTGGCCGTCGTTGATGCGCTGGGCCAGGCCTTCGGCGATCGCGGTCTTGCCCACGCCGGACTCGCCGACCAGGATCGGGTTGTTCTTGCGCCGGCGCGCGAGCACGTGGATCACGCGGTCGATCTCGGCGTCGCGTCCGACCAGCGGATCGAGCTTTCCCTCGCTGGCGCGCTCGGTGAGGTTGGTGGAGAAGGCCGCCAGCGGGTCGGCGATGTCCTCGCCGTCGTCGTCGCCGGCGGGGCGGCGCTGTGGCGCGGAGCCGCCGCCGGAGCCGTTGGCGTCGGAGCCCGGGCGCTCGGGCAGCTTCGAGATGCCGTGCGAGACGAACTTCAGGACGTCGAGGCGCGAAACGCCCTGCGCGCGCAAGAGCGCGATCGCCTGCGAGTCGGGCTCCTGGAAGATCGCGGCCACCAGATCGCCGGCGTCGACCTCTTCGCGCTCGGCGTTCTCGGCGTGGGCGAGCGCGCCCTGGATCACGCGGTGGAAGGCCAGCGTCTGGTCGGTCTCGACCGGGCCCTCGCCGGGCTCGCCCGCGATCTCCTCGTCGAGGAAGTGGGCGAGCTCGCTCTTCAGCTTGCGCACGTTGGCGCCCGAGTTGCGCAGCACCTCGGCGCCGCGCTCGTCGTGGCAGAGCGCGAACAACAGGTGCTCCACCGTCAGGTAGGCGTGCCGGCGCCGCACCGCCTCCCGCATGGCGGCTTGCAGAGTGAGTTGCAGCTCTCGGCTGAAGCGACTCATTCCGGCTCGACTCCCGCGCGCAGGGGGTACCCGCGCTCCTCCGCTCTCCGGTGCACCGCCACGACTTTGGTTTCCGCGATCTCGAGCACGTATACGCCCGCGATGCCCATGCCGCCCTTGTGGATCTGCAGCATCAGCTGCGTGGCCTCGGACGGGCTCTTGCCGAACACCGTTTCGAGCAGCGTCACCACGAACTCCATCGGCGTGTAGTCATCGTTGTAGAGGATGACCTTGAAGCGCTTCGGACGCTCGACCTTGGGGCGCTCGCGCGTGGCGAGGCCGCCCTCGCGTTCGCGCTCCGGTGCTTTCGGCGGCTCCGCCGGCGGCTTCTTCGGTGGATCCGCCACTCCCGGAGGATAACCGAGCACACCTCGCGGTACACTTCGAGCGGATGGCGGAGGTGGAGACTCTCTCCGGCGTGCGCGAGCTGCGTGCGGAGGAGTGGAACGCGCTCGTCGGCGGCGAGTCGCCTTTTCTCGAGTGGGAGTGGCTCGCGTCGCTCGAAGAGGCGGGCTGCGTCGGCGGCAACACCGGCTGGGCGCCGCGGCCGTTGGTGGTGCGCGAGCGCGGGCGGATCGTGGCCGCGGTGCCGCTGTATCTGAAGACGCACAGCGAGGGCGAGTTCGTCTTCGACTGGGGCTGGGCCGACGCCGCCGAGCGCGCGGGCATTCCGTACTACCCGAAGATGCTGGTGGGCGTGCCGTTCACGCCGGTCAGCGGCGCGCGCTTCCTGGTCGCGCCGGGTGAGTCGCGCGAGGCCTGGCTGCCGAAGCTCGGCCGCGCCCTGCTCGAGCTCTGCCGCGAGAGCGACCTGTCGGGCGTGCACGTGAACTTCTGCCGGCGCGACGAGGCCGCCGCGCTCTGCCCGCAGGGCTTCGAGCTGCGCGTGGGCGTGCAGTACCACTGGAAGAACGCGGGCTACGCCTGCTTCGACGACTGGCTGGCGCGCTTTCGCAGCAAGCGACGCAACCAGATCCGGCGCGAGCGACGGGAGGTGGCGGAGAGCGGCGTGCGCGTCGAGACGCTGGCCGGGTCCGCGATCCCCGACTCACTCTTCGAGCCGATGTTCCGCTTCTACCTGCAGACCGTGCGCGGGCGGGTCTGGGGCCGGCAGTATCTGAACCGCAAGCTGTTCGGCCTCTTGCGCGAGCGCTTTCGCGACCGGCTCTGCTTCGTGGTGGCGACGGCGGACGGCGAGCCGATCGCGGGCACCTTCAACGTGACCAAGGGCGACGCGCTCTACGGCCGCTACTGGGGCGCTACGCGCGAGGTGCGCAACCTGCACTTCGAGGTGTGTTACTACGCGGCGGTCGAGCATTGCATCGCGCAGGGGCTCGCGCGCTTCGAGCCCGGCGCCGGCGGCGACTACAAGCAGGCGCGCGGCTTCGACGGCGAGCCCACCTACAGCGTGCACTGGCTGGCCGAGCCGCGCCTGCGCGCGGCCGTGGCGCGCTTCCTCGAGGACGAGCGCGCCCGCACCGAGGGCGGGATCGAGTGGCTGCGCGAGCACAGCGCGCTGAAGCCGAGCTAGGAGTCACTCGTGCACCTGGATCCGCTCGCCGCCGCGCTCGTGCTGTCTGCCGCGGTGCTGCACGCCATCTGGAACGCGCTCACCAAGTCGAGCGCCGACCGGGTGATCACGCTGGCGGGAGTCATGTTCACGAGCCTGGTGGTGGGCGTGGTCGCGTCTTGCTTCCTGCCGGCGCCCGCGCCCGAGGCGCGCCGCTATCTCGCGCTCTCGGCCTGCTTCCACTTCGGCTACCAGCTCTTCCTCTTGTACGCCTACCGTTTCGGCGATCTCTCGCTCGTGTATCCGATCGCGCGCGGCTCGGCGCCGCTGGTGGTCGCCGTGCTGGGCGCGAGCTTCGCGGGCGAGGTCCCGGGGACGGTCCAGGCCTGCGGGATCGGGCTCGCGTCGCTGGCCATGACGAGCTTCGCGTTCGACCCGCGCGTGGCGCATCCGGACGTGGCGCGCTCGGTCGCCGCCGCCTTCGTCACCGCAGCGATGATCGGCAGTTACTCGTTTCTGGACGGGCAGGGCACGCGGCTGGCGGGCAGCCCGTGGAGCTACATCGCCTGGAACTGCTGGGCGACCGCGATCGCCTTCTGCGTGTTCGCGCTGGTGCGCCAGCGCGGCCAGCTCTGGCCGTTCCTCGGCGCCGCCGGCCTGCGCGGCATGGGCGGCGGCCTGCTCGCGGTGCTGGGCTACGGGATCGTGCTGTGGGCGATGTCGCGCGGGGCGATGGCGAACGTGGCCGCGCTGCGCGAGACCAGCGTGGTGTTCGCGGCGGCGATCGGCTCGCGCCTGCTCGGCGAAGGCTTCGGCGCGCGCCGGATCGGCGCGGCGCTGTGCGCGGCGCTGGGCGTGCTGCTGCTGCAGTCCGGCTGACTCAGGCGGACTGCGCGGCCGGCTGTGACTCCGCCGGGAGCTCGCGCGCGATCAGCGCGCGCACGCGCTCGGTCAGTGACTCGAGCGTCTCGCTGCCGTAGCTCGAGGGATCGATCTCGGGCAGCACGCGCACCCGGATCGGGTGATGGCCCTGCAGGAGATAGCCGCGCTTGGGCAGCGCGCGCGCCGTGCCGTCGAGCGCGATCGGCAGGATCGGCGCCTTGGTGCGCAGCGCCAGCTCGAACGCACCGGTCTTGAACGCGCGCAGGCGCCCGTCGACCGAGCGCGTGCCCTCGGGGAAGATCATCACCGAGCTGCCCTCGGCCAGCGTCTTCTCGCACATCGCCATCATGCGCAGGACGCTCTCGCGCTGGCCGCGCACCAGCGGGATGTACCGGTTGAGCCGCATGTTCCAGCCGATCAGCGGCACGCGGAAGTTCTCGATCTTCGACACCCACTTGAAGTGCCGGAACAGCCTGAACAGCACCAGGATGTCGACGAACGACTGATGATTCGAGGTCATCACGTAGGCCACGCCGTCGCGGATGTGCTCGCGGCCCTCGACCGTCACCGGCCAGGCCGGGTTCAGCCAGGTGTAGAGCGAGGCCCAGAACGAGGTGAAGCGGTGCAGCAGCACGAGCCGCCGGTCGAACGGCGCGGTCACCACCCAGATCAACACGGCGACCGGAAACAGCGCCAGCGAAGACAGCACGAGGAACGCCCAGAACCCGAGTGAGAGCAGGTGCAATCCCAACACGGGGCGCATTCTCGCGCGTTCCCGGCGCTCTGGAAAGCGGCTAGACTCCCGGCCCGATGGCGGATCTGAAAGTCAGCTTCACGTTGGGCGAGCGCGACCTGAAACACTTCCGGCGCGTGATGGCCAAAGCGATCGACGTGGCCAACACCGAGAAGGAGCAGGAGATCACCGCCGCCGCGGTGGCGCTGATCGAGAAGGCGCGGGCGGTCGACCCTCCGGACTACGTGCGCGAGCGCCTCGACCGGCTGGAGCGGATCGTGGCCATGAGTTACGACGACGAGTGGCGCATTCCCGAGCCCGTGAAGCGGCGCGTGCTGGCGGCGCTCTCGTATCTCACCGAGCACGACGACATCATCCCGGACAGCGTGCCGGGCCTCGGCTTCCTCGACGACGCGATCATGATCGAGCTGGTGAGTCACGAGCTGCAGCACGAGCTCGACGGCTACCAGGCGTTCTGCGACTTCCGGCAGCGCGAGGACCGGCGCGTGTTCCACCCGCAGGGCCGGATCACCCGCGACCGCGCGGTGGCCAAGAAGCGCAAGGAGCTGCGCGCCCGGATCGGCCAGCGCGAGAAGGCGGGCCCGGCCGAGAAGAAGCGGCGCTTCCGGCTCTGGTAGCGGCTAGCCGGGGCGCGGCGAGCGGGTCAGACGGCGCGCCAGGATCGTGCCCTGGCGGCCCGCGTCCTCGTGCAGCGCCTCGATCGCGGGCAGCGTGGCGAGCAGCCGCTCGAGCTGCCGGCGTGACTCGGCCGAGAGCCAGTCGAAGCCGATCGCCATGGAGCCGTCGCCGTCGTCGCGCAGCACCGTCGCCTCCACGAGCACCGGCTCGCGCGGCGGGTTGAGCTGGATCGCGAGATTCAGCTTCCCGCCCACCGCCAGACCCTCGACGCGCTCGATCTTCATGCCGCCGACCGAGAGATCCCGACACAGAATCGCGTAGGCCTCGTCGCCGGCGAGGCCGGTCACCGTCTTCTCGTACTTGGCGCGCGCGTTCACGCGCCGCTTGCGGGGCGGCGGGGCGCTGCCGCGCGGCGGCGCCTTGGCCTCGATCGGACGCTCGCCCGGCGTGAGCGGCACGGCCACCGACAGCGCGGCCGGGCCGATCACGCGCTCGGCCAGCACGTCGCGCAGCCGCAGGTGCGCGCGCTGCGACATGGCGTCGAAGCGGATCCCGACCGAGATCTCGCCGTCGGCTCCGCCCTCGCGCGACGAGCTCGACACGCGCACCACGTGACCGGGCAGCACCAGCGACTTGCCGCCCGCGAGCTCGGCCGGAATCTCGACGCGGATGGCCGACTGGTCCTTGAGCGAGCCGCGCAGCAAGAGCCGGCAGCCGCGCGGCGACAGGTCGACCAGCATCGCGTTGCGCCCGAACAGGCCGGTGCGGTAGCGCACGGGATAGCCGAACGCGACGCGCGGGACGCGCCGCGAGTCACTGCCGCGGAACAGCGCGCGCTGGAACAGCACGCGCAGCGCCGCCGGGTGGACGGGCTCGCGCACCAGGAAGTCGAAGCCCGCCTTCTGCAGCATCGCGCGCTGGGTCTTGGACTCACCCATCACGAACGCGATCCAGATGGCGCGCTGGAGCTGCGGCGCGAGCGTGCGGTTGAGCTTCAGCGCGTGCACGGCGGCCGCGCTGGCCACCAGCAGTTGCGCCGGGTGAGTCACCGCCTCGTGATGCGCGCTGGCCTGGATGCGCTCGACCTCGGCGCCGCAGTCCTCGAGCAACAACCGCACGGGCTCGAGCTCGCCGTCGTCGATCAAGAGGACCGCCGCAGGGGAGGTCATGAACGCGTTCCAGAGCGCATTCTCATGCAATCGGGAGCTGCGCGGAGGCGCTTGAGGCGCGCGTGTCTCAGAAGCTGCGCACGTGTTGCGTGTGGCCCGCGGGGCGGCGGAAGGCGCCCCGCTCACGCCCTGCGGCGCACGCTCGCCAATCCCAGGCAGGAGAGCAGGGCGAGGGGCGTGACGAAAGGCTCCGGCGCGCTCGCAAAAGAGTTGGCGACGATTCGCCCGTCGGCGGAGTTCGCCGTCCAGCCGGCGGGCAAGTTGAACACCGGACCGCTCTGCGAGAATCCGAACGTGTTGCTGTAGTCGGCCGACGCGCCACAAGACACTGCCGAGCTGGGGGGCGCGGAGCCGCAGGTGAGGTCGAAGCCGAGAGAAAGACCGATCAGGACATGCTCGCCGTTCGAGACGGAGATGGAGGGAGTCACGAAGTCACCGCTCGAGCTCTGCAGGTTGGCGAGCATGCCTGATCCTTGGCTGCTCAACGTCGGCATGAATGGGAATCCGGGCGGACCGTTCAGGGCATTGAACCGGAAATAGAAAGATCCAGAGCCGCTGACGCTGCTCTCGGGGTCGGCCATGGTGACGCCCACGATCACGCCCGCATACGAGAGTCCGAAGCCGCCGTTCTCACCGGTGCCCAGGCTCCCGTGAAGCGACAGATTCAGCGACGTGGCGGTGGAGCCGCTCGGTCCCGTGATCACGACGTCCTCGTCCGCGAAGGATGCGGTGCCGCCGAGGCTGATGCTCGCGTTCGGTCCACCCGATCCCATGTTGACGCTGCCCTGAACTCCCAGCGTGGCACCGGCGCGCAGGACGGCGTCGGAGCTGGTCACCGCGCTGCTCGGCGACCCCCGGCCGGGACAGTCGGTCGCCCCGATCGGGGTCGCAGAGGTCTGGCCGCAGAAGACGCCAGAGGTGCCGTTCGTGACTTGGATCGAATAACTCGTCGCCCGGCTCACTGCGGGTGCGAGCAGACACACGACGAGCAGCGCGAGACGCGGCCGCATGAATTGCCCTCCTTGGCACAGGGCCGGGATCATGCGTGCCTCCAGCCACATGCCGCATCTCCCATTTGAGATAACAGGCAGAGTCTCAGGAGAGGGTGAAGCTCAACTGCGCGATGCCGCTCAGCAGCACCGCGACGAGCTCGGCCTGGCGGCGGGTGCGCGTGCGGGCCATCAGCTCCTTCAGCTGCTGGCGCACCGTGCCTTCAGTCGTTCCCACCAGGGCCGCGTGCTCGGAGAGAGTCTTACCCGCGACGAGCGCGGCGGCGAGGCGCCCGAGCGCGGGAGTCAATCCGAACAGCGCTCGCAGTCTGTCCTCGGTCGGGCTCGCATCGAGCTCGGGGTCGCTGAAGACGGCGAACGCGGCGACCTCGCGACCGCCCAGGATCGCGAGCGATTCCGGCTCGCTGGGCAGTGGCGCGATCAGAACCAGATAGGGCCGCCGCAGCGAGGGCCGCTGCACGTGCAGCAGCGATCCCTCGCGCGCGGCACCTGCGCGGGCGCAAGCCCGCCCGATCGCCCGCTCGAGCTCGCGCTGGATGTTCGGCGACGAGCTGCGCAGCCTGGAGCCCTGGAGCGTCAATCCGTCGCGTGCGTCGAAGATGCGTTCCGCGGCCGGATTGAGGCTGGCGATGCGACCGGCGCCGTCGAGAGTCATGACTCCGAACGGCAGAAGGGCCAGCACCGAGTGAGTCGCCGCCTCGAACAGCGTCGATCGGTGCAGCCGCTCGTGGATCTGCGCCGCGCGCGTCAGGTGCGGCGACAAGGCGCGGAACGCCACGATCTGCTCGGCGCTGAACGGCCCGTCGCGGCGGCTGCGATAGCCGCTGAGATACCCGATTCGTCCGTCCGCATTCGTCAGGATCGCGGTGAGCAAGTCGTCGACCCCCATCGGACCGTAGAAGCTGTGATAGCGCGGGTCGCTTTCGAGCTCGTCGCGCGAAATCACGTCGCATCCGCGGAAGACCGTCCCCGGCGGGAGACGGCCCACGCGCTCGTAGTAGAGGTCGGAGCCGCCGTACTCCTCCTGGAAGCGACCCAACAGGATGAGATCGATCTCATGTGTGAGTTGTGTCTCGACCTTCGGCTGCTCGGGCAGGCCCAGTCCCAACACACCGCGCGTGCCGCCGGCGAAGCGAAGCACGGACCGAAAAGTCTCGGCCCAGCGCGCGCCCTCGACGGCGGCGCCGTAGATCTGCTCGATCATGGCCGGCAGCTTCTCGGCGCTCGGCGAGGCGTCGCGACTCATTGACTGCAAAGCGTATCCGGCGGTGCCGACGAATCACAAGTGACATCTCGGGCCAAGGCTGGCGACCCATCCTGTGCCAGGTTCGAAAGTGTACAGGCAGGGCGCTTTGTTAGACTCGGCGCCCTATGGCGGGAACGGTGCGCATCGAGAAGGACGGGTCGATCGGCTGGATCGTGTTCGATCACCCCGAGCGACGCAACGCGGTGTCGGCGCAGATGTGGCGCCAGATTCCGGGCGCGGTCGAGGCCTTCGCCAAGGACGACGACGTGCGCGTGGTGGTGCTGCGCGGAGCGGGCGAGCTGGCGTTCGTGTCCGGCGCCGACATCTCCGAGTTCCAGGAGCGGCGCGCGAGCGGCGCGGGCGGGGCCGAGTACGACCGCGAGTCCGGGCTCGCGTTCCGCGCGCTGGCGGGCCTGGACAAGCCGCTGGTCGCGATGATCCACGGCTTCTGCGTGGGCGGCGGCGTCGCGCTCGCGCTCTCGGCCGACCTGCGCTTCGCCGCCGACGACGCGCGCTTCGCGATTCCGGCCGCGCGGCTCGGCCTGGGTTACTCGGCGCTCTTGCTCGAGCCGCTGCTGGCGCTCGTGGGTCACTCGCGCGCGGTCGAGATCCTCTACACCGCTCGGCGTTACCGCGCCGACGAGGCGCTCGAGATGGGCCTGGTGAACGCGATCGCGCCCAAGGCCGCGCTCGAGGCGCTGGTGCGCGAGACCGTCGACCGCATCGCCGCGAACGCGCCGCTCACGCTGCGCGGCGTGAAGATCGCCGCGCGCGAGCTGGCCAAGGATCCGGCGCGCCGCGATCTGGCGAAGGTCGAGGCCGCGGTCGCCGCCTGCTACGAGAGCGAGGACTACAAGGAAGGCGTGCGCGCCTTCCTCGAGAAGCGCAAGCCCGCGTTCAAGGGGCGCTAGCGCTCGCGGGTCGAGTCACTCCCGGGAGCTCTTGCGGGATGTGCTCGGCGATTCGCGACAGACTCTTGTTCCGCGACAAGAGGTCCACGACCACCGGCGCGGGTCGGGTGAAGATCCACGGGTAGACCCACTCGCCGCGCGCCGGATCGGCAGTCACGGCAAGACGCGGCTCGGCGATCGAGAACTGCGCGTCGAGGCCGGGCTTGTTGCCGCGCGCGTCGAGCTCGATCCAGCGCGCCCGGCTCGCCAGGTAGACGCCGCTATAGCCGTAGAGTAGCCGCTCGCTCGAGTCGGGCGCGCGGCGCACCACCTGGTAGCAGAAGCCCGCCGGAATCCCGAGCGAGCGCAGCAGCGCCGCGAGCAAATGACTCTTGGCGAAGCCGATGCCGGTGCGCGCCTCCAGCACCTCGCTGGCGCGGCAGGTCAGGGCGTCGCCGCCGGCGTCGGCGGTGTGCGCGATCTCGTCGCGCACGAACGCGTAGCAGGCTCGGGCCTTGGCTTCGTCCTGCGCCGAGCCGCCCGCGAGCGCGCGCGCCCGCTCCACGATCGCGGGCGTCTGCCAGTCGATCGTGATCGTGTCTTCCAGGTAGCCGTTCCAGCTCGCGGACTCGGGCTTCATCCGAGTCAGTCTAGCGGGTGGACGGTGACCTCGGTCCGGACGGAGTTCGCGATGAAGCAGACGTGGTGGGCCTGCTCGTGCATCTTCTGCACGTCTTCGCGCGAGGGCGGGTTGGGGCCCGAGAACACGGTGCGCGGGCGGAGCTCGACGCGCGTGACCGCCAGCCGGCCTTCGGCGTTCTTCGCCATGTGGCCGACGGCGTCGTCGTCGTACGACTCCAGCACCAGCCGCTTGCGCGCCGCGATCGCGATGAACGACAGCGCGTGGCAGCTCGACAGCGCGATCACCAGCGCCTCTTCCGGGTTCGGCAGCGCGGCGTCGCCGAGATACTCCTTGGTGGCCGAGGCATCGAGCTCGACGCCGCCCTCGAAGCGCCAGTGGTGCTTGCGCGAGTAGGCGTCGTAGGTGAAGGGCTTGCCGTCACGCTGCCAGTGCAGGGTGGTCTTGTGCTCGGACATGCGCTCCTAGCTCCGGATCTCCGGGATCACGATGTCGCCGGTGCTGTTCTCTTCCATCGACTCCAGCACGCTCGCATCCTCCCATACTGGGATGCCGGCCGCCTTGTACAGTTCCCGCGTGCGCTCGGTGACTGCGCCGACGCGCACCAGCGC
The DNA here is from genome assembly GCA_035498875.1 of Myxococcota bacterium. Taxonomy (GTDB): domain Bacteria; phylum Myxococcota_A; class UBA9160; order SZUA-336; family SZUA-336; genus VGRW01. The sequence goes on along the minus strand of DATJZP010000003.1, from coordinate 12,351 downwards.
CGGCATCATCAGATCCCTGAAGCTGTGGATGTGGCCGGGCGGGAGCTTGGCGTTGATGCCCGCGGCGCCGGCCTCGACCAGGCCCTTGATGAAGTCCCCCGGGTCGATGCCCACGTGCTCGAGCACCTTGAAGAAGCCCGGATCCCCGCGGCGCTGGCCGGTGCCGTCGACCCCGCCCTGTGAGTCGACCATGCTCTTCACGGCGTCGAACGCGAATTGCGCGATGTCCTCGCGGTCGTCCGGGTGCATGGCCGCGATCGTCTCCTTCACGTAGACGTTCCCGAAGGCCACGTGCCGGGACTCGTCCTGCAGCACGTAGTGAGTCAGGTTGCGCAGCAGCGGGCAGGTGGCCTGTCGGCGCATGTTGTGGAACGCGGCCAGCGCCAGGCCTTCCACGACCATGTTCATGCCGATCAGGATCTTCACGTAGTGGTCGCCCTGGAGCGTCAGGTCGATGACTTCCTTCAGCCAGGGGGAGATCGGGTACACGATCGCGAGCTTGCGCACGTAGCGCTCGTACACCTCGACATGGCGCGCCTCGTCCATGGTCTGGGTGGCGCCGTACAGCTTGGCCTCGTAGTCGGGCACGGCATGAGTCACCGCCGCCGCCGTCATCAGCGCGCCCTGCTCGCCGTGCAGGAACTGCGACAAGAGCTGCGCGGTGGCATGGGCGGTGAAGGCCTCGCGCTGTGACTGCGACAGCTTCTGGATGAACGGCATCTTCAGGAAAATGAAGCGGTCCTCGCCCACGATCGGCTTCGAGGGGTCGACCTCGGTGTCCCAGGGCAGGAGCTGCTCGCCGTCCCACTGGTTCTGCTTCGCCTTCGAGTACAGGTTGCGCAGCTTCTCGATCTCGATCTCGTAGTCGAACTGCCAGGCGATCTCCATCGGGGTCTTGTAGGTGTCGAGTGACTGCCAGTCGAGCTTGGGGGCGACGGGTTGCGTGGCCATCAGCGGGGGACCTCCGTGAAAATGTAGCGACAGATCATGTCGGTGAGTCCCTCGAGCACGCGCTCGGGGGCGGGATCGGTGAGTCGGTGGACGAAGACCTCGGTGGCCGCTGCCTCGATCGAGCGCCGCACCAGCACGGCGGCGGCCAGCGGGTCGATCTCGGCGCGGATGACTCCGCGGCCCTGGCCCAGCGCCAGGATCTCGCGCAGCCGCTCGTCGGCGAGCTGGTTGATCCGGTTCAGGCGCTGGCGCGCATCGGAGTCGCGCTCGGCCAGCTCGAGCAGCACCAGATAGAAGCCGCCCTCGCGCCGCAGCCGCTCGTAGCTGCGCCGCAGGTCGTCGCCGAACGCGGCGCGCGGATCGCCGCCGAGGAAGCGCTCCACGTCGTGGTGCGTGCGCTGGTGCGCGAGCTCGCGGTCACCCCAGTCGTCGATCAGCGCGAGCAGGAGCGCGCGCTTGTCGGGGAAGTGATGGTAGAGCGTGCCGACGCCGACGCCCGCGCGCTCGGCCACGTCGGCCATCGCCGTCGCTTCGTAGCCGCCGCGCGCGAACAGTGACTCGGCGGCCTGCAGCACGCGGCGGCGCGTGGCCACGCCGCGCGCTTGTCCGCGCGGGCGCTCGAGCCGGACGATCGTGCCGCGGGGTGGACGGGCCATGGCGCGGCAGCATACGGGGTCCCAAAACCGAATTCAAGTTCGGGATCGAGTCAGATTCGATCACATTTTCGAATACTTATCGATGCAGCAAAAACAGTTCAGTGCCTCGAGGATGCAGCAGCAGGTGTTTGTTGCCCCGGTCCGATGAGATAGCTTGCAGAGATGGACTCTCCAGTGACTGGCGACCCCGTCATCGTTGCGCTGCGCGCGGCCGCGGCCGCCCGCGACAGCACCGAGCTCCGGCTCGCGCTGGCGCGCCGCTGCCTCGAGCTCGAGGCGCCGGCCGAGGCGCTGCGCGAGGCGGAGCTGGGCCTCGCGCTCGATCCCAGCCATGGCGAGCTCCTGGACGCGGCCGCCCGCGCCGCCGCCGCCAGCGGTGACTCTGCGCGCGCCAGCGCCTATCGGCTCGCGCGCGAGGCGCACGGCCCCGCGTCGGATCCTCCGGTTCCTGCCCAGGGCGAAGAGGCGGACGAGCCGACGAAAGAGCGTCCGCGGCTGCGGCTCGTGACCGAGGCGGACGCCGAGGCCGCCGCGCCAGCGCCCGTGACTTTCGCCGACGTGGGCGGGCTCGAGGACGTGAAGCAGCGGTTGAACCGCTCGTTCCTGCTGCCGCTCAAGCAGCCCGAGCTGTTCGCGAAGTTCGGCAAGAGCCTGCGCGGCGGGCTCCTGCTCTACGGGCCGCCCGGCTGCGGCAAGACCTTCATCGCGCGCGCGCTCGCGGGCGAGCTCGGCGCGCGCTTCCAGTCCGTGGGTCTCTCCGACGTGCTCGACATGTGGCTGGGCTCCAGTGAGCGCAACCTGCACGAGCTGTTCGAGAACGCGCGCCGGCAGGCGCCCGTGGTGCTGTTCTTCGACGAGGTGGACGCGATCGGCCAGCGCCGCACCCACTTGAAGCACTCCGCGGGCCGCAACGTGGTGAACCAGTTTCTCGCGGAGCTCGACGGCGTGGACGGCCGCAACCGCGACGTGTTCGTGCTGGGCGCGACGAATCACCCCTGGGACGTCGACACCGCGCTGCGCCGCCCCGGTCGCTTCGACCGCATGGTGTTCGTGCCCGCGCCCGACGCACCCGCGCGCGAACGCATCCTGGCGCTGAAGTTCGAAGACCGGCCCGGCGCCGGGTCGCTGAATCTCGGGCGAATCGCGCGAGACACCGAGGGCTTCTCCGGCGCCGATCTCGAGGCGCTGGCCAACGCCGCCGCCGAGCTGGCCTTCGAGCGCGCGGTCGACGCCGGCTCGGTCCAGCCGATCGACCACGCGCTCGTGACTCGCGCGCTGCGCGACCTGCGCCCCTCGACCCGGCCCTGGCTCGAGACGGCCCGCAACTACGCCGTGTACGCCAACGAGGGCGGCGTCTACGACGAGCTGCTCGAGTATCTGAAGAAGCAAGGCCTGGCTTGAGTCGGAGCGCGTTCAGCCGAGCAGAGCGCGCGCGCGCTCGAGCAGCGGCACGATCGACCGGCCGGTGACTTCCCAGAGTGGGTCGTGGCGCTTGCCGCGGCGGTGCAGGCCCAGGTTCAGGCCCGTGATGATCGAGAACTTGTAGGCCGCGAGCGCGCGGAACCAGTTCACGTCCGCGAGCGACTCGCCCCAGGCGCGCTGATACAGCTCGACCAGCTCGTCGGCGGGCACGAAGATAGGAGTCACGACGCCGTCCTTCGCCCACGCCTCCGGGTCGGCGAAGGTGGCGACCCAGCCGATGTCGTTCAGCGTGGCGCCGATGCCGCACAGCTCCCAGTCGATGACTGCGAGCAGCCGGCCGTCGCGCGTGTCCCAGAAGGTGTTGCGCCAGTTGTAGTCACCGTGGAAGAGACCCACGTGCGCGTCGTGCGGAATCCTGGCCAGGAGCTTCGCGCGCACCTCGGGCACGAGCTTCATCGATTCGGGCTCGGCGGCGCGCTCGACGAAGCGGTCCCAGCGCACCACGTCGTCCTCGAACGGGATCGGCGCGCCCAGATATGAGAGCTTGGCGCGCCAGTCGACGCGATGGATCTGGGCGAGCGCGGTCATCGCAGCCCGCGCCATCTCTCTCCGACGCGCTGCCGGGATGTTCTCGGCCCACTCGCCCGGACCCATCAGCAGGACGTCGCCCTCGAGCTTGGGCACCACGAAGTAGGGGCTGCCGAAGAACTCGAGCTCCTCTCCGGCCCACTTCACGCTGCAGTGAGGCACCGGTCCGCCGTCCAGCGCGCGCAGGGCGGCCGCCTGGCGCAGCACGTCGGCGGTGCCCTTCCACTGCACGTTGGGCGGGGGCAGGCGCAGGAACCAGCTCTCGGTGACTCCGCGCGAGCGGACACTCCAGCCGTACGAGAAGCCGGCGTGACCGGGCATCTTGTGCACGGCAAAGACCTCCGCCGCGGGGTCGGCGTACTTCGCGCGCGCGAACGGAACCAAGCGCTGCTCGAGCTCGGGTAGGTCCATCGCCGCCACTGTACCCGAGCGCGGGTGGCTGCGCGGGAACGGGGTTAGTCTACGGGTCCGCGCCGCCGAAACGAGGCTCCGGTGAGTGTTTCGCAACAGATCGCCCAGCTGCAGGGGTTGCTCGAGCTGCGGCGCTGGAACGAGGCGCTGCGGCGCGCGCAGGACCTGATCGCCGCCGATCCGGAGCGGCCCGACGGCTACTACTTTCTCGGGCGCGCGCAGCAGCAGCTGGGCTGGCACCAGAAGGCGGTGAGCGCTTTCGATCTCGCGATCGCGAAGTCGCCCCGCGCGTACTTCTTCGTGCACAAGTCCCACTCCTTGCGCGAGCTGAAGCGGGGCTCCGACGCGCTCAAGGCTGCGGAGGAGGCCGTGCGGCTCGCGCCCGAAGACGGGCCGAGTCACATGTCGCTCGCGCTCTCCGCTCAGCTCTTGGGTGACCGGGACCGCGCCGACACCGAGCGCAGGCACGCGGTCCGGCTCGGCCCGTCCAACGCGAACCTGCACATGCTGAGCGGCTACATCCTGCTGAAGCAGAAGCGCTACAAGGAAGCCGAGCACGCGCTGCGCAAGTCGCTCGAGCTCGATCCGAACGCGCCGCTGACCTTCAACAACCTGGGCGTCGCGCTCCAGAATCAGGGGCGCAAGGAAGACGCCGCGCTCGCCTACAAATCCGCGGTGTTGCTCGATCCGACGCTCCGGCTCGCCAAGCGGAACACGCACGCGGTCATGCAGTCGATGTTCGGAAAGCTCGGCGGGGTGGGCGTGAGCCTCTGGGTGCTGCTCAAGCTGGCGCAAGGGCTGGCGGCCGCGAACCTGGTGACTCGAGCGTCGGGCGGCAGCGCGATCGCCGCAGGCCTGACGCTGGTCGGGGCGGCGACTTGGGTCGTGCTGCACTTCCGGAAGCGCCAGCGTCTGCGCGCCCGCAATCCCGAGCTGCTCGCCCTGTACCAGCGGCTCGAAGCCGATCGCAAGGCAGGCCGGCTCTAGCGCCGAGTCACCGGACCCATGGGCGGCCGATCGCGCAGCGATCCGGCGTGCGCCTGGACGTGCGCGAATGCCGCCAGCAGGTCGTCGACCTCGGAGTCACTGCCCAGGAACAGCTCGTGCGGCAGCCAGATCGACTCCTGGAACGCGGCCCGGCGCGCGACCGGGAACGCGGCCGGGTCGTAGCGGACGCCCGAGCGCGCCGCGAGGTTCGTGAGTGGATCGGCCGCGAACAGCGGATCCTCCGCGAGCGGCGTGTAGAACTGGCCGGAGCAGGGCACGCCTTCGGCGCGCAGCGCCAGGATCAGATGGTCGCGCGGCACGCCCGCGAAGGCGCCCGGGTCGTAGCGCAGTACGAACTGGTAGGCGGCGCGCGCAGTGACTCGCGGGTCGCGGCACAGCGGTCGCAGCCCGGGCACGCGCGCCAGCGCGCCCTCGAAGCGCGCCAGGTTCCGCTCGCGACGCGCATTCTGCTCGGGCAGCCGCTCCAGCTGCGCGCGCAGCACGGCCGCCTGCCACTCGGTCATGCGCAGGTTGTGGCCGAGCATCTGCTCGGGGAACGCGTCCGCGCCCGGCTCCTTGCGCCCGCAGTTCACGAGCGACGCGAGCCGCGCCGCGAACGTCGAGTCATTCGTGGTGACCGCGCCGCCCTCGCCCGCGGTCAAGAGCTTCGTGCTCTGCATCGAGAACGAGCCGAAGTCGCCCAGCGCGCCCGCGCCGCGTCCGCGCCACTTCGCGCCGTGCGCATGCGCGCAGTCCTCGACCAGCAACAGGCCGCGCTGCCGGGCGAGCTCGCCCAGAGCATCCATGTCCGCGAGCGCGCACGCCAGGTGCACGGGCATCAGTGCCGCGGTTCGCGGAGTGACTGCCGCCGCCGCGGCGCGCGGATCGATGCAGTAGCTCTCGGGGTCGACGTCGACCAGCACCGGAATGCAACCCGCGGCCAGGATCCCGCCCGCCGTGCCCACGAACGTGTAGGCCGAGGTGATCACCTCCGAGCCGGGGGGCACGCGTCCCGCCTGCAGCGCCAGCATCAGCGAGAACGTGCCGTTGGCGCAGGTCACGGCGTGACTCGCGCCGACCAGGCGCGCGAACTCGCCGGCAAAGGCCCGTGCCTCCGTGTTCGGGCTCGGATAGCCGCCCCAGCTCCGGCCCTCGAGCACCCGAGTCAGCGCCGCGCGCTCGGGGTCCCCGAACTCGGGCCACGCCGGCCAGGGCCGCGTGCGCACGGGGGCTCCACCGTGGATCGCGAGCGATTTCAAGGAGTCACTCTTCCAGCTGATTGCTGCCGCCGCCCAGGTGGATCTTCTTCTTGCCGTCGATCGTGAGCCCGGGCCCAAGCACCACCTGGTCGTCACCGCTGCCCGCCGAGATGGACAAGTCGTGAAACAGGACCGAGTTCAGCAGGCTCAGCGTGTTCGCGCCGCTCCCCAGACTGAAGCTCACGTTGCCGGTGAGCCCGAGCGTGTCGCCCGAGACGGTGTCGTCGTCGCCTTTGCCTGTGAACGCGAGGTTTCCGAAGATCGACAGCGCGCTGAGCTGCGCGTGGTTGTTTCCGCCTCCTAGGTCGACCTTCGCCGCGGCTTCCACGCCGACGGACTCGAGCGTCAGGTCGTCGTCGCCGCGGCCGGTCTTCAGCGCGAGGGACCCGACCGAGATCGTGCCCGCGCCACCTGTCACTTGCAGCGTGTTCGCGCCGTCCCCGAGGTTCGCGCTCACGCTGCCCGTGACGGTGCACGAGATGCGCGCAAAGTCCGGCCCTGTTCCGGTCTTCAGCGCCAGCTTGCCGCCGATCTCGCTCTCGGTGCAGGTGAAGTCGAAGATCCCAGAGCTGCCGTTCACGCCGACGTTGCCGCCGATCTGCGAGCCCGTGATCGCGAGCTGCTGCGAGCCCGAGCCGCCCTTGAAGCTGATCGACCCATCCAGCTCGAGGTTGTCGCAGACCACGTCTGCGCCGCCGTTCCCGCCGAACGACATGCTGACGTTGGAGATGTTGAAGAACATCAGCGTGAACGAGCTCCCGTTCACCGTCGTGCCTCCCGACGGCGCGACGAACACGCTGTCGGGACTCCCGCCGCCCATCAGCGTGAGCTCCGCGCCCTGGCCGTCGCCTTTGAGCGTGAGTGTCTTGCCCCGAACCGTCGCCTTCACGTCTCCGGCATGCGCCGGCACCACGAACAGGAGTGAGATCAGGACCGCGGAGATGATCCGAACCGGACGCATCGCTCGACCCTCCTTCACGGGCGCTGGTTCGCGCCGCCGCCGAGCTGGAACTTCGTCGAGCCCGCGGTCGTCGTGCCCATGAACACCACCGTGTCGTCGCCGGCCCCGGCGCTGACCCTGAGCTGACCGATGACGTGCGAGTCGGTGAGCTGGACGGAGTTGTCGCCGCCGCCGAGAGACAGGCGCATGTCGCCGCCCACCGCGAGCGGGTCGCCCAGGATCGCGTCGACCCCGCCGCCCCCCTTGTAGGAGAAATTGCCGGCGACCTGGAAGCGGCTCGCCTGCGCCTCGTTGCCGTCGCCCCCCAGGTCGATCTTCAAGTCGCCCGTCACCGAGGTGTGACTGCCGCTGTCGGACAAGAGCACGAGGTCGGCGCGGTTCCCGGCCTGGATGGAGAGATTCGTGAACGAGAAGGGGTGGGCGAGCGTGACCGAGACTGCGTTGAAGCCGTTGCCCACCGAGATCTTGCCGTTGCGGGCGGCCCCGCAGTCGACGTCCACGACGTCGTCGCCCGCGCCGCTCTTCACTACCAGGTCGCGACCCATCACCGACTCGCTGCAGGTGAAGGTCAGCACACCGTTGCCGCCGTTCACCGACAGGTCCTCGCTCAGCGTGGTGTCCGTGACGGTGACCTCGTCGTCTCCGGAGCCCGTGCTCACCTGGATGCCGCCCGAGAGCTGCAGCTGGTCGAAGGCGAGGGTGTTGCCGCCGTTCTTGACCGAGACACGGATGTTCAGCACGCCGGTGAACGTGGCGTCCTGGCCGCTGCCATTGACCGTGCCGGCATTCGGGTGGACGTCTACGAAGCCTACGTTCGCCAGCTCGTTCGCGAGATTCCCGAACAGCCTGAGCGAGGCGGCGTCCTTGTCCCCGCTGACTTGCAGCGTGCCGTGCTTCAGGGTGACTTGCACGTTGCCTGCGTATGCGGTCGTGGCCAGCCCGAGCGCGAGCAAGCCGGACGCGAGCGCGGGCGAATCGAATCGGGTCACGCGGCGCATTCTACGCGAGTCAGGGCACCTCGTTGTTTCCGCCGTCGAGGCGGTAGAACGGCCCATGCCCGATCGTGGGTGGATTGACGAAGAGGACGACGTCGTCGCCCCTGCCGCCGGAGATGAACAGCGCGCCGTCGATCTCCGTGCTCTCGAGCTGGGTGTGGTTGTTGCCGTCACCCAGGGCGAAGTTGACGTCGCCGCCCACGGTCAGGCTGTTCGTGATCACGATGTCGGATCCCGCCTTGCCCTTGGCTTGCAAGTCGCCCGGGAGCGCGACGGACTTGAGCTGCAGCACGTTCGAGCCGCTGCCCAGGTCGAGCTTGCCCGACGTCAAGAGGTTCAGGAACGAGAGCGTGACGTCGTCGCTGCCGCGGCCGGTCTTCAGCTGGAGTGAGTCGAAGATCACGATGTCTCCGAGGGTTCCGCCCGCGGAGACGGCGTTGTCTCCGTCGCCGAGGCTGACGCTCACTCCGCCCCCGACCGGGCAGTTGAGATTGGCCGAATCGTCCGCGGCGGCGGCCTTCACCGACAGCTTGCCGCCGACCTGTGAGCTGGTGGTGCAGCTGAAGCCCAGCGCGCCCTTCGCAGCGACCGTGAGGTTCCCCATGAGCTGCGAGCCCGACACCGAGAACAGATCGGAGCCGCTTCCGCCCTTGTAGGTGATCGACCCGTCGAGGGTGAGCAGCTGGACGCTGACGGCGTTGTCGCCGTGCGCGCCGAAGGCGAGGTTCACGTTCGCTACCCCGTTGAACTGCTCGAGCCCGGTGGTGGCGTTCACGGTCGTGCCGGACATCGGTGTGATGACGACCTGGCCGGCGACGCCCACGTCCATCGGCAGCGCACCCGAGAGGCCGAGCACCGCGCCGTGACCGTCGCCCTTCAGGGTCAGCGTGCCGCCCTTCTGAGTCGCCTTCACGTTCCCGGCGCGCGCGGGGAGAACAGCCAGCAAAAGTGACAGCCCGACCGCCCAGACACACCACCAGATACGCATGCCGAGATTCTACTCCCGGCGGCGAATCAGGGAGTCGTGTTGTTTCCGCCGCCGAGGCTGAAGTGGGTCTTGCCGTCGACCAGGGTGCCATCGGCGAACTCGACCACGTCGTCGCCAGAGCCGCCGCTCACCGACAGGTTCGCGTCCATGACCGATCCCGAGAGTGTGGTGTGATTGCTGCCGGAGCCGAGCTTCAGGCTCGCGTTCCCGCCCGCGATGCACGTGGTGCAGTCGAACGTATCATTGCCCGAGCCGCCGCTCACCGTCAGTGACTTGCCACCGGCGAAGACGTTGTCGAGCGTCGCGCTGTTGTCTCCGTTCCCCAGCGCCAAGCTCAGCTTGCCCGAGATGGTGGAGAACTCGGCCGAGAACGAGTCGTGGCCGGCGCCGGTCTTCACGCCGAGGTCGGTCAGGGAGCTCTGATCGACGTCGACCTGGTTGGAGCCCGCGCCGAGATCGAGCTTGACGCTCTTCGTCACGATCATCGCGTCGAACGAAACCGTGTCGTTGCCGTCGCCGGTCGTGAGCGACAGCGACGTGGCATCTGCGCCGCTCTCGAACTGAACGTCGTTGCCGCCGTCGCCCAGCGCGAGCGTCATGGACTTGGCAACGACGCACGAGATGTGCAGCACGTTGCTCGGCCCGCCCTTCACGCTGAGCGAACCCTCGAGCACGGTGTTGGAGTCGCAGCCGAGCGTGATGCCGGCGTTGCTCGAGACGCTGAGGCTCTGACTCAGCTTGCAGTCGTTGAAGTCGAGGTCGAGCGGCGCGTCCTTGGCCTGGACCGAGATGCCCTTGCGGAGCTGCAGGTCGTCGAACTCCACCAGGGCCGAGAACTTCGCGCTCAGGCCGATGCTGTCGATGCCGTCGAACGTGAGCGGCGAGCTCTGGCCGTTCAACAACGTGTTGTTGCCGGTCACCACCACGTGCCCGAGCGTCGAGTCGCCGATGACGTCGAGCGAGATCGCGCTGTCGGCCTCGATCTTGAGCGCGTTCCCCACCCGTTTGACCGTGGCGCTGCCGCTGCCGGCCTGGGCGGCGCCCGCGATCCAGAAGGTCAGTGACAGGCAGCCGAGCAAGACACGACCGACGACCGACATCCACCACCTCCGAGGGCCGCGATTCTAAACCGCGCCTGGGCTGCTTTGAATCGCGCGGATCGACCCGCCACAATACGGGCATGGATTCCAACGAGACCCAGACCACGACCCCCGCCTTCGATCCCGATGCCCTGCGCGCCAGGTATCGCGCCGAGCGCGACAAGCGCCTGCGCGCGGACGCCAACGAGCAATATGTCGAGGTGAAGGGTGAGTTCGCCCACTACGTCGACGACCCCTACGTCGCGCCCGGCTTCAAGCGCGAGCCGCTCCACGACGAGGTCGAGGTGATCGTGATCGGCGGCGGCTTCGGGGGCTTGTTGGCCGCCGCGCGCCTGCGCGACGCCGGCATCGACGACCTGCGGCTGATCGAGAAGGGCGGTGACTTCGGCGGAACCTGGTACTGGAACCGCTATCCGGGCGCGATGTGCGACGTCGAGTCCTACATCTATCTGCCGCTGCTCGAGGAAGTCGGCTACGTGCCCAAAGAGAAGTACACCCGCGCGCCCGAGATCCTGGCGCACAGCGCGGCGATCGGACGCAGATACGACCTGTACCGCAGCACCTTGTTCCAGACCGAAGTCACCGGCATGCGCTGGGACGAGGAGAGCGCGCGCTGGATCGTCGAGACCAACCGAGGCGACGCCATCAAGGCCCGCTTCGTGGCGATGTCGAACGGGCCGCTGAACCGGCCGAAGCTGCCGGGCATCCCGGGGGTCGGCAGCTTCAAGGGTCACTCCTTCCACACCAGCCGCTGGGACTACGGCTACACCGGCGGTGACTCGGACGGAAAGCTCGACAAGCTGCGCGACAAGCGCGTGGGCATCATCGGCACCGGCGCCACCGCGGTGCAGTGCGTGCCGCACCTGGGCGAGGCGGCGAAGCAGCTGTACGTGTTTCAGCGCACGCCGTCGTCGATCGACGTGCGCGCGAACCGCGACACCGACCCGGGCTGGGCCGAGTCACTCAAGCCCGGCTGGCACAAGCACCGGATGGACAACTTCAACGTCCTGGTCTCGGGCGGATTCCAGGAGGAGGACCTGGTCAGCGACGGCTGGACCGACATCATCCGCAAGCTCTTGATCATGGTGCAGCAGGACCAGGGCGCGGCTCAGGACGTCGGCAAGACCATGGAGCTGGCCGACTTCGAGAAGATGAACCAGATCCGGGCGCGCGTGGACTCGATCATCGAGGATCCCGCGACCGCCGCCGCGCTGAAGCCCTGGTACCGGCAGTTCTGCAAGCGCCCGTGCTTCCACGACGAGTATCTGCAGACCTTCAACCGTCCCAACGTCACGCTGGTCGACACGGAGGGCAAGGGCGTCGAGCGCATCACCGAGAAGGGCGTGGTCGCGAACGGCGTCGAGTACGAGCTCGACTGTCTGATATTCGCCACCGGCTTCGAGGTCGGCACCGAGTACACGCGCCGCGCGGGCTACGAGATCCACGGGCGCGACGGACTCACGCTGTCAGAGAAGTGGTCGGGCGGTCTGCGCACGCTGCACGGAATGCACAGCCGCGGCTTCCCCAACTGCTTCATCATGGGGCCGCAACAGAGCGCGTTCACGGTCAACTACCCGCACATGCTCGACGAGCAGGCCAAGCACATCGCCTATCTCATCACCCAGGCGAACGAGCGCGGCGCGCGCACGCTCGAGGCCTCGGAGGCGGGCGAGGAGCAGTGGGTGCAGACGATCATCGCGTTCTCGCGCATGGGCCGTGACTTCCTCGAGTCGTGCACCCCGGGCTACTACAACAACGAGGGCAACCTCTCGAACCTGGCCGCGCAGAACGGCTTCTTCGGCGGCGGCTCGATCCTGTTCTTCAACATGCTGAAGGACTGGCGCGACGAGGGGAACCTGGAAGGCCTCGAGCTGCAATGACTCGCGGCGCGGGTCTCTGCGAGGGCAAGGTCGCGCTGGTGACCGGGGCGGCGAGGGGCATCGGTCGCGCCTGTGCGCTCGCGTTCGCGCGCGAGGGGGCCAAGGTGCTGATCTCGGACAGCGACGCCGCGGGCGCGGAGGCGGTGGCCAAGG
>DATJZP010000002.1:0-1203 GCA_035498875.1 Myxococcota bacterium | reverse complement strand
CCCGGCCGCTCCCCACATGGAGGTCTTCGATGAAGCGCCCGATCTCGATGCTGCTCTACTCGCTGTTCTCGCTCTTCCTGCTCGTGCCCGCGCTCGCCCATGCGGCGCGCGTCGCGGTCGTGGCCGGACCGCATCGCGTGCGCGTGGTGGTGGGCCCGGGCTATCCGATCCACCGCCCGCTCCCGATGGTGGTCGTCCGCCGTCCGGCGGTCGTCGTGCGCGTCCGCCCGCTGCGCTACCTGCCCGTCGTGATCTGGCATCCGGTCGTCGTGGCGCGGCCCGTGGGCGCGGCGCTCGTCTGGCAGGACGCCGAGACGCTCTATCCGGAAGAGGACTGGGCGGAGACGATGTTCGACTCGAACCAGCGCGGCGACAAGCTCTACCTCGAGGTGGTTCGCGGGCGCGTCCAGTTCGACTTCGCCGAGGTGGTCTTCGGCAATGGCGAGACGCAGGTCGTGGACTTCGGCCGCGCGGGGCGCGGGCCGGGTCTCTACTCGCTGCTCGACTTCCGCGACGGCCGCACGATCGACCACGTTCGCCTGATCGCGCGCGCGCGCAGCGGCGAGGCCCGCGTGGCGCTGGTCATGCAGAAGTAGCGACGTCTTCACGCGCACGCGGCGGAGCCCACCCGGGCGCCGCCGCGTTTCGCGTTCAGGCGGCGACCTCGATCGTCGCGGTGCCCTTTCGCTCGAGCTTGCCCCAGCCGGCGTGCCGGCCGACGAGCGCCGTGCGCAGCGAGCGCCAGACGACGGCGTACATCACCTGGCGGTAGACGAACCGCTGCCAGAAGAGCCAGAAGAGCAGGCGCTTCTTCTCGCGATCGAGCAGCACGCCGACGGTGCCGCCGAGCAGCTCCAGCAGGAAGAAGAAGAGGTAGAGGAATCCCACCGCCGAGAGCGCCTCGACCGCCTGCGGCAGCGGCTGCCAGTCCTGCGTGAGCAGCGCGCGGGTCAGGTAGCTCTGCGCGACCGAGACGAGCGTGATCAGGACTTGAAGATCGATCACGGGCGAGAGGATCTGGAACACGATCTGGAAGAGCCACAGCGTCGGCAGCGCGAGCCCGCCGAACCAGCCGTAGCGGCCCATGGCATCGCGGTGCTTCCACAGGCACTGCAGCGTGCCGAACGTCCAGCGGAACCGCTGGCGGTAGAGCGTCTGCAGCGAGTCCGGCGCCTCGGTGAAGCCGAGCGCCTCGCTGTCGTT
>DATJZP010000001.1:0-5883 GCA_035498875.1 Myxococcota bacterium | reverse complement strand
GCCGGACGGGCGCGTGCTGTTGGTGGCGAACCACGCGGGGAACACCCTGCCGATGGACGGGGTGATGCTGGCGATGGCCATGCTGCTCGACGCCGAGCCGCCGCGCTTCGTGCGCGCCATGGCCGAGTTCTACCTGCCGCGTATCCCGTGGTGGAGCGAGCTGATCCACCGCGGCGGTGCGGTGGTCGGCACGCCCGAGAACGCCGCGCGCCTGCTCGAACGCGAGGAGGCGATCATGGTCTTCCCCGAGGGCTCGCGCGGCTTCATCAAGCCGTTCTCGGAACGCTACAAGCTGCAGCGCTTCGGCACCGGCTTCGCGCGGCTGGCGCTGGCGACGCGCACGCCGATCGTGCCGGTCGGCATCGTGGGCTCGGAAGAGCAGAGCCCGGGCCTGGTCGACTCGAAGGCGCTGGCGCGCTGGATCGGCGCACCCGCCTTCCCCATCACGTGGTTCTTCCCGTGGCTCGGGCTGCTGGGCTTCCTGCCGCTGCCCGTGAAGTACCGGCTGCACTTCGGCGAGCCGATCCGGCTCGAGGGCGACCCGAACGACGACGACGACGCGATCGGCCGCCAGGTCGCGCGCGTGAAGGACGAGATCGCGCTGCTCGTCGAGGAAGGTCTGGCGCAGCGCGAGGGCTGGTTCCGTTGACCGAGCTCGCGCCGGTCGTCTGGCTGATCGTGTTCGTCATCTCGGTCACGACGCACGAGGCCGCGCATGCGGCGGCCGCCTATCTCGGCGGCGACCGCACGGCGTATCTCGGCGGCCAGCTCACGCTCAACCCGCTTCCGCACATGCGGCGCGAGCCGTTCGGGATGGTGGTGCTGCCCGTGCTGGGCGCGCTCACGAACGGCTTCCCGATCGGCTGGGCGAGCACGCCCTTCGACCCGCGCTGGGAGCAGCGCTATCCGCGCCGCGCGGCGTGGATGGCCGCCGCCGGGCCCGCCGCGAACCTGGCGCTCGGGGCCCTCTCGCTCGCGGTGCTGAAGCTCGGACTCGCAGAGGGCTTCTTCACCGTGCCGCTGCGCGTGACCGCGGCGCACATGGTCGCCGGCTCCGTCGACTGGGTCGACGGGCTCGGGCGCTTCCTGTCCATGATGCTGTCGCTCAACACCATTCTGTGTCTATTCAACTTGGTTCCTTTCCCGCCGCTCGACGGCGCGAGCGCGATCACGCTGTTCCTGCCGGCGGGCGCGGCGCTGCGGTTCAAGCAGGCGCTGCGGCAGCCCGGCCTCGCGCTGATCGGGCTCTTCGCGGTGTGGTGGGGCTTCGGCTACGTGGTCGGCCCGGTCATGCACGGGCTGTACGAGCTCGTGGTGGGCTGAGCCCGCTACGAGCCCGTGGCGCGTGCGAGCGCGAGCGCGCTGGCGCGCTGATCCCAGTCGGACTGCACGCGCCCGAACGGGCTGCGCGCGCCGCCCGGCGACAAGGCGCCGAGCCCCTGCACGAGGAGTTCACCCAGCACGGGCGCTTGGGTCAGGCGAAGCAGCCCGGCGGGCGGCGCGAGCTCCCCTTCGCGCGCTTCCGTCGACGCGACGCGGTCGGGCACGCGCTTCTGCAGCGCGGCGGCGATCGCGGCGGTCGACGGGGCGGCCGACACCGTGACGTCGTGCAGGTCGAGCTGGCCGACGAGCGCCGCCAGGTCGGCCGCGTGCGCGTCGACCACGTACATCGGCTGCGATGGCGGCTTCTCGGACAGGCCGAAGCCGATCAGGTCGGGCGCGATGACGCGCGTGCCGGGCTCCCGCTCGGCGAGCCGGCGCGCGCACGCGAGCGACCAGCTGCCGTTCCCGTGCAGACACAGCACGACCTTGCCCGAGCCCACGTCCGCGTAGTGCATGCGCCCGTGCGGAGTCAGCGCGAAGCGGTGCTCGAACGGGTACGCGCCGCTCAAGCCGAGCCGCGCCACCACGACCTCGGCCTCCTGAGCGTCGTGCGGCTCGGTGGTGACCGGCGACGGAGCGGACGCGATCGCGTACACGCCCAGGCCGCACGCGTACGCGAGCAGGGCTACACCGAGCAGTGCCGCGGCGGCAATCGCGAGCGCGCGCATGGCGCGAGCTTAGCAGAGACTTCGCGCGGCCGATTCTCTTCGTGTCGCCAGCAGGATCGCGGACAGGAGCACGAGCCCGAGCACCGCGGTCGCGCCCCACGTGCCCAGCGCCAGGCCGCCGCTCGCGGCGGGCTTCGTGAGCACGTCGCCCACGTTCGCGCCGAACGGGCGGGTCAGGATGAACGCGCACCAGAACAGGAGCACCTTCGAGACCGACGTCCAGAAGTACGCCGCGAGGATCGTCGCGAGCAAGCCGCCGATCACGAGCGCGCCGAGCGCAAAGCCCAGTCCGGAGTCATCGGCGAGGAAGTCGCCGAGCGCGGTGCCGAGCGTGTTCGAGAACAGGATCGCGGTCCAGTACAGCGCCTCGGTGCGCGGCGATTCGATGCGATCGACCGCGAGCGAGGGCTCGGTGCGCTTCCAGTAGGCCAGGATCGCGAGCAGGCAGGACACGAGCACGAGCGAGCCCGCCGCGTAGCCGAGCCCGAGCGACCGGTCCATGTAGTCCGACATCGTGGTGCCCGCGGTGCTCGTCGCCAGGATGACCGTCCAGTACAAGAGCGGGTGGTAGCGGTTCGCGGCGAGCTGCGCGGCGAGCGAGAACGCGAACAGCGACACGAGGATGAGCGAGCTCGCCGCGTAGCCGACGCCGAGCGTCATCGACAGGAGATCGCCCGCCGTCTCGCCCAGGGTCGTGGCGCAGATCTTCATCAGCCAGAAAGCGGCAGTGATCGCGGGCAGCTTGGTCACCAGAGCACGTTACGGCACCGCGCCCTAGCGGCTGATGAAGCCGCCGCGAGAACTCGATCACCGCCGGGCGGCGATTTGCGCTCCAGTCACTTCCCGGCGGGAACGATCGCGACGTCGAGCGCTCCCCCCTTGGCCGTGACTCGCGCGACCGAGCCTTCGGTCGCGGTGCCCGAGAGCAGCGCCCGCGCCAGGCGCGTCTCGACCTCGCGCTGGATGAAGCGGCGCAGCGGCCGCGCGCCGAACACCGGATCGAAGCCCTCCTTCGCGATCAGCTCCAGCGCAGGCTCCTCGAGCTCGAGCGATACCTTGCGCTCCGCCAGGCGGCCGCGCAGCTGCGCGACGAGCAGGCCCACGATCTCCTTGATCTCGGCGAGCTTCAGCGGCTTGAACAGGATCACGTCGTCCACGCGGTTCAGGAACTCGGGCCGGAAGTGCGCGCGCAGCTCCTTGAACACGGACTCGCGCACGACGGGCTCGATCTCGCCGCGCGAGTTCAGGCCCTCGAGCAACATCGGCGAGCCGATGTTGCTCGTCATGATGACGACCGTATTGCGGAAGTTGACCGTGCGCCCGTGCGAGTCGGTGAGCCGCCCGTCGTCGAGCAGCTGCAGCAGCACGTTGAACACGTCGTGGTGCGCCTTCTCGATCTCGTCGAACAGCACGACCGAGTACGGCCGGCGGCGCACCGCTTCGGTGAGCTGCCCGCCCTCGTCGTAGCCGACGTAGCCCGGCGGCGCGCCGATGAGGCGCGAGACGGCGTGCTTCTCCATGTACTCCGACATGTCGATGCGCACGATGTTCTCTTCCGAATCGAACAGCGCCGCGGCCAGCGCCTTGGCGAGCTCGGTCTTCCCGACGCCCGTGGGACCCAGGAAGATGAACGAGCCGATCGGGCGCCGCGGGTCCTGCACGCCTGCCCGCGAGCGCAGGATCGCGTCGGCCACGCCGCGCACCGCCTCGTCCTGGCCGATCACGCGCTGGTGCAGCACGTCGTCCAGGTGGAGCAGCTTCTCGCGCTCGGTCTCGACGAGCTTCGACACGGGGATGCGCGTCCAGCGCGAGACGATCTCGGCGATCTCCGCCTCGGTCACCTCCTCGCGCAGCAGCCGCTTCCCGCCGGCCGACTTCTCGAGCTTGGCGATCTCCGCCGCGAGCTGCGCCTGCAGCTTCGGCAGCGCGCCATGGCGCAGCTCGGCGACCTTGTTCAGGTCGTACGCGCGCTCGGCGGTCTCGATCTCGTGGTGCGCCTTCTCGATCTGCGCGCGGATGCCCTGCAGCCGCGTGAGCTCCGCCTTCTCGGCGTCCCACTGCGCCTTCAACGCGTCGCGCTTCTCGCGGTCCTCGGCGAGGTCGCGCTGCAGGTCGGCGAGCCGGGCCTTCGAGCCCGGGTCGGTCTCCTTCTGCAGCGCCTTCTCCTCGATCTCGAGCTGCAGCACGCGGCGGTTCACCTGGTCGAGCTCACTCGGCATGGAGTCGATCTCGGTGCGGATCGTCGCGCACGCCTCGTCGACCAGGTCGATCGCCTTGTCGGGCAGGAAGCGGTCCGAGATGTAGCGGTCCGAGAGCTGGGCCGCGGCGACGAGCGCGCCGTCCTGGATGCGCACGCCGTGGTGAACCTCGAAGCGCTCGCGCAGGCCGCGCAGGATCGAGACGGTGTCCTCGACGCTCGGCGGCTCGACCAGAACGGCCTGGAAGCGGCGCTCGAGCGCGGCGTCCTTCTCGATGTGCTTGCGGTACTCGTCGAGCGTCGTGGCGCCGATGCAGTGCAGCTCGCCGCGCGCGAGCATGGGCTTCAGCATGTTGCCGGCGTCCATCGCGCCTTCGGCCGCGCCCGCGCCGACGATCGTGTGGAGCTCGTCGATGAACAGGATGATTTGACCCTGGCTGTCGGTGACTTCCTTCAGCACGGCCTTGAGCCGCTCCTCGAACTCACCGCGGTACTTCGCGCCGGCGACGAGCGCGGCCAGGTCGAGCGCGATGACCTTCTTGTCTTTCAAACCCTCGGGCACGTCGCCGCGCACGATGCGCTGCGCCAGGCCTTCCACGATGGCGGTCTTGCCGACGCCCGGCTCGCCGATCAGCACGGGGTTGTTCTTGGTGCGCCGCGACAGGATGCGCACGGTGCGCAGGATCTCGTCGTCGCGGCCGATCACCGGGTCGAGCTTGCCGTCCTTCGCGGCCTTCACGAGGTCGCGGCCGTACTTCTCGAGCGCCTCGTAGGTGCCCTCGGGATCGGCACTCGTCACGCGCTGGCCACCGCGCACTTCCTGCAGCGCCTTCAGCACGCGGTCCGAGTCGACGCGGAACTCTGCGAATACGCGCCCGACACCAGATTGTGTCGGCTCGGCCGCGAGAGCGAGCAACAGGTGCTCGACCGAGACGTACTCGTCCTTGAACTGCTTGGCGGCCTCGCCGGCGCGCACGAAGACCTGCTCGAGCCGCTGGGTCACGTAGACCTTGCCGGCTTCCCGGCCAGGGCCCGACACGCGCGGCCGGCGCTCGAGCTCGCGCTCGACGCGCGCGGCGAACGGCTCGACGGGCACGCCCATCTTCTCGAGGAGCCGCGGCGCGAGCCCGCCTTCCTGGCGGACGAGCGCTGCGAGCAGGTGCTCGGCATCGACCTCGGTGTGGCCGTACTCCGAGGCGATCGCCTGCGCAGAAGCGAGAGCCTCCCGGCTCTTGAGAGTCAGCTTTTCGACATCCATGGTGCGTCGAAGGAAAGCACCGGAGGGCCCCTGTCAAAGCCCCGGGAGCGCCATGGCGGGGGCAGCCGGATCGTCTAAGATGCCCCCGCGCCTGCCGGTTTTCCGGCTCCGCGCACGGTGGATGTAGCTCAGTCGGTAGAGCAGCGGATTGTGGTTCCGCGGGTCGCGGGTTCGAATCCCGTCATCCACCCCACCTGCGCACTCCCCGTCGATTTCTCGGGCGGTTAGCGCGCTTGGCGAGGCACCTGCAGGACCGTGTGCCCAGGCCGCCGGGCACGGCGACCAACTCCAGGAGCCGCAGATCTAGACTCTAGAGGTGCCCCCGGGCTCGCAGGAGCGTTGGGCGGATCACCGGGAGGCTTCGAGATCGCAACCAC